>NZ_BAAGRN010000010.1:0-189370 GCF_054782935.1 Nesterenkonia suensis
ATTTTCGTTTTCCGGATCGCTCCGAAGCAACTTTTCTATCCTAGAACATCTCGTTTCCGGCTGTCAAACCCGGTCCCGATCTGCCCTCTGGACAGCAACTTCTCCATCTTACCCGACCCGATCTCCCTTGTCCAATCGCTCGGTGCGAGCTGACCGGTCCGGCAGAACGTCTTCGAAGAGTTCGAAGCCTGCGCCAGGCCCCTCGGCCTTGCCGTTCATCCCGGCGCGGAATGAAACTCTAGCACCATCGTCGAGCGCATGTAAACTCCGCATGAATTCCTGCCTGGATCCCTGTCATGACAGGGATCCGAGCCCATCGGAGCCCCTGCTCAGAGGCCGCTGCAGAATGTATCCGTGGTCACACTCGCCGCGCGCCACATCACCTGGACGACCCGCTGCCTCAGGACTCCGCCTGCAGGAGCATCGAGGGGGCGAACACCCATCGTCCCTGCCAGCGGGCGAACAGCTCGAGAGCCTCCTCGAGCATCGCGGCCCGGAAGAACACCGAGTCGACGACCGCGTCGTCGGCCTCACTCTGCTGATATCCCTGCAGGAACGCGGCACTGACCTCTTCGTACCACCGACCGAAGTTGGTCGGCTCAGCCTCATCAGCCTTCCCCTGCTGTGGTGCCTCACTGGCAGTCTCCATCACCAGGGTGGCGAATGACATCAGCACGGAGACCACATCGCGGAGCGGCAGGGCGTGATCGACCATGCCCCCGTCTTCGTTGAATATCCACCGCTGCTGACCGGCCTCGGCCAGATGGGCATGGGCCAGCCCCAACTCGCCGTGGATGCGCTGCAGGTTCATCGGCTCCTCGGCCTCACGCAGTTCGACGAGCATCTGCTCGACGACCTCGCTCATGTCGCTGAGCTCATCGTCGTCGAACTCTCCACGGGACCGATCCCATTGCGACTGCAGCGTGCGGCGTGCCGCCTCCGACGCTTCCCGGAGCTGATCGCGGGTCTGGGGATGAGCGCCGAAGGATGCGGCCAGATCGGCGTGCAAGGTGCCCAGGGCCCGGCCCAGACCACGGGCCCTCTTCTTGAAAGGGCGGCCGGCGAGCAGGGCCTTCCTCGCCAGCCCCCTGCCGTCCGGGGCCTGGCCCGCGGCATCGCGGATGATCGCCACATCACCGGTCATCCAGGCGCCGACCGTCGAATCGGGGACTTCCTCGGACCGGTCCTCCCATGCGCAGGAGATCACTCCCAGCACCCGAGAGATCGTGGTCCCCTGAGGGTTCGTCAGAGCCAAGGCCGTCTCCAACTCCGCATCACGCCCGACACGGGGGCGACGCAGAAACTCGACCACCACCCGCTGATCAGGACCGGCCCCCTCCGCCACGCCCTCGGGGGTCACCAGAGTGCGGGTGACCGGGCGCAGCTTGGACTCACTCGCTGTCCGGCGCAGCTGCACGGTGAAGGGACCCCACTGATCGAACCCGGCCAAGGCCTCCCCCCGCGAACGCCCGTTGCGACTCCCCTGACGGCGTCGTGCCATCTCCAACCACGCGGCGAGGAAGGCACGGTCACGGGCCCCGTCATAGAGCCAGATCTCGCCACCGTGGGCTGCGGACAGTCGACCGATGAAGGCGTTCTTTCCCGCAAGCGCCGACGGTCGGCTGCGCACGGCCACCGGGACAGCAACCCGGTCCCGATGCCGCTCCTGGCGGCTGGCCACATGGTCGACGTCGAAGATGTGCAGTTCGAGGAAGAGCTCGGGATCGGCATCTCCGGCAGGGGTGGGAAGCCGCAGTCCCCCGACGCGCGTCAGACTGCGCCGGCCGCGGTGAGACGGGAACCAGGGCTGATGGACCAACCAGCTCTCCATGACCTCCAGGAAGCCAGGCTGCTCTTCACCGCGCACCCGCGCCATCCGCGCCTCCTTCACCTCTGATCCGGTCGCCGCTCTGCGTCACCTTCGACGGTACCGCAGCACCTTCGGGTTCCGCCGCTGATCCGTCATCTCAGTCGTGAGTCGTCCCGGAGAATCGGCAAGGCCCCGTCCGCGACCGCGGACGATGAGAGCGCCGTCGGAGGAGAGTCAGCCCTGACGACGGCGCCGCATCGCCACCTCATAGAGCGAGATGCCGACCGCCATGGAGGCGTTCAGGGACTCCGTCGCGGAGGCGATCGGCACCGAGACGATCTGGTCGCAGGTCTCGCGCACGAGACGAGAGAGCCCGCGCCCCTCCGAGCCCACCACCAGGATGATCGGTTCCAGAGCCAGCTCCAGGCCGGGCAGCTCGACCTCGCCGCCGCCGTCGAGCCCCAGGACGAAGTAGCCCTGCGCCTTGGCCTCCTTCAGCGCCTGGGTGAGGTTCTTGGCACGGGCGACGGGGATCCGTGCCGCCGCACCGGCCGAGGTCTTCCATGCCGTGGCGGTGACGCCGGCGCTGCGACGCTCCGGGATGAGCACGGCGTCGGCGTCGAAGGCCGCCGACGCACGCAGGATGGCACCCAGATTGCGCGGATCGGTGATCGAATCACAGGCCACCAGCAACGGCTGATGGGGAATGTGTCCCTTCGTCGCGCTCTCGAGGAGAGACTCGGTCAGCTCGACCGGCTCGGCATAGTCATAAGGCTCCAACACCAGCGCGACACCCTGATGGACCGCATCACCGGTGGTGGTGTCCAACTGTCGGCGAGAGACCTCCTTGACCCGCACGCCCTGCTCGGCAGCATGCCCCAGAGCCTCCCGCACCCGGCCGTCGGAGTCGATGTCCGTGGCCACCTGCATCTCCCGGGCCGGGACCCGTTCCGTGAGCGCCTCGAGCACAGCATTGCGCCCGGCCACGACGTCGTCCGCCCCACGCCCTGAACCCCGGCGGCCCGGCGAAGGCCTCCCCTGCTGCTTGGCCTGGGCACGCTCCGCCAGCAGCTTCTGCCGATGAGCCTTGTGGTAGACCCGGTCCTCCGCCTTGGGCGTGGGCCCCTTGCCCTCCAGCTTGCGGCGCCCCTGACCACCGGAACCGGCGGTGGCGCCCTTCTTCTGCTTCTTCCGCACAGCGGCGGACTTCGGTCGAGAGTCCTTAGCCATGAGCGGCCTCCTTGTCGGTTCCGCGGGCGAGCGACCACCGGGCGCCGTCGCGGGAGTCCTCGATCTGCACGCCGACGGCGGTCAGCTGATCACGGATAGCGTCCGCGCGCGCATAGTCCTTCTGCTGCTTCGCCGCAGCCCGCTCGGTGAGCAGTCCCTCCACCAGAGAGCTCAGCGCCGCATGCGAGACCCCTCCAGCAGCGGCCTGCGGTTCGGGCACGTCCAGCAGACCGAGCACCGAGGCCATCGTCGCCACCTCCCGGGCACGGGCGACGGCTGTGCCACGGTCTCCTGCATCCCGGGCGGTGTTCCCGGCCCTGACCGTGTCATGCAGCACAGCCAGAGCCGCAGGCACGTTGAGGTCGTCGTCCATCGCCGCGGCAAACCCCTCGGGCACGGCACCGCCGGGGGCGATCTCCTCATCCTCGCCTGCTCGGGCGAGGAACGTCTCGATGCGGTCGACGGCGGCCTCGGCCTCAGCCAGGGAACTCGGCCGGTAGTCCAGCTGGGAGCGGTACTGCGCCTGCCCCAGAAAATACCGCACCGCCACCGGACGGGCCGACGCCAGCATCTCCTCCGGAGAGATCGTATTGCCCACCGACTTGGACATCTTCTCGCCCTCGTAGGTGACCATGCCGTTGTGCAGCCAGTAGCGGGCGAAGCCGTCGCCGGCCGCGGCCGACTGGGCCAGCTCGTTCTCATGGTGCGGGAAGCGCAGATCCAGGCCGCCGCCGTGGATGTCGAAGGTGGTGCCCAGGTACTTGGTGGACATCGCGGAGCACTCCAGATGCCACCCCGGTCGACCCCGGCCCCAGGGCGAGTCCCATGAGGCGGACTCAGGCTCGCCGTCCTTGTGGCCCTTCCACAGGGCGAAGTCCCGGGGATCCCTCTTCCCCCGCGGATCGGCGTCGGGGGCGTCCTGCATGTCGTCGACCCGCTGGCGGGTCAGCTCCCCGTAGGCGGGCCAGGAGCGGACATCGAAATAGACGTCCCCCGACCCGTCGTTGGCCGGGTAGGCGTGGTCGGCGTCGATCAGCCGCTGGATGAGCGTGAACATCTCCGTCATGTGTCCCGTGGCGCGCGGCTCGTACCGCGGTCGTCGCACGCCCAGGGCGTCATAGGCCTCATGGAAGGCCTGCTCGAAGCGATAGGCCAGGGCGAACCACGGCTCCTCGGCCGGGTAGTCCTGATCCGGGGCGAAATCCGCGGCGTAGGAGGCGGCCGACTTCTCCAGGATCTTGTCGTCGATGTCGGTGACGTTGCGGACCGACAGGACGTCGTAGCCGCTGTGCTCGAGCCAACGGACCAGGATGTCGAACGCCACCGCGGAGCGAACATGCCCCACATGCGGACGCCCCTGCACCGTGGCGCCGCAGTAGTACAGCGAGACGCGCCCCGGTTCCAGGGACTCGAAGTCGCGGACGGTCGCCGTCTTGGTGTCGTAGAGTCGCAGTGCCACGGGGAAAGCCTATCTGACCGGCCCGGACGACGGCTGCGCCCCCTCTGCCCGGGGGATCAGCACTGCTGTGGCCGTGGCCAGCACTCCCTCCCCACGGCCGGTGAAGCCCAGTCCGTCCGAGGTGGTCGCGCTCAGCGCCACCGGGGCCCCCGCCGCCTGGGTCAGGATACGTTCGGCCTCCTCACGTCGCGGCCCGAACTTGGGCCTCTTCGCCACGAACTGCACCGAGATGCTGCCGATCTCGAACCCGGCCTGTCGGACGATGTGCGCCGCCTCGCTCACCAGCCGCGCCCCGGAGGCCCCCTGCATCTCCGCACGGTCCGTGCCCAAGGTGTCCGCCCCGAAATGCGCTCCGAGGTCCCCGATCCCGGCCGCGCTGAACAGCGCATCACAGGCCGCATGCGCCACTGCGTCGCCGTCGGAATGTCCGGTGAGTCCCTGCTCCCCCGGCCAGTGGAGGCCCGCCAGCCACAGCGCTCGGGGCTCGGAGGCCGGGGCCACCGCATGGATGTCATGCCCGATGCCCACACGCGGCGCCACCACCACAGGGAGCGTCGGGGCGGAGGCCGGGGCGGGGGCCGCACCGGACCTCGGCGGCGCTCCCTCCACAGTCTCTGCCAGCATGGCCTCTGCGGTCAGCAGGTCGGCCGGGGTGGTGATCTTCAACGCCCGGGGATCCCCGGCCACCACGGCGACGTCGACCCCCAGGGCTTCAGCGATCATCGCCTCATCGGTCAGCGCCTCCGCCTCCTCAACGGCGATGCCGTGCAGATGCGCCACGGCACGTTGCAGGAAGTCCAGGGTGAATCCCTGCGGGGTCTGGACCGCGCGCAGCTCCGTACGCGGGAGGGTCTGCCGCACCAGCTCCGGCGCCGAGGCTCCGTTCTCGAACTCCCAGCCCGACTCCTTCCCCGGACGGACACGCTTGATCGTGTCGGTGACCGGGACAGCCGGCACGACAGCCTCGGCGCCGGCCTCGACCTGCTCGGCCACGCGGTGGGCGACTCCACCGGGGGTCAGCGGACGGGCGGCATCGTGGACCAGCACGGTGACCGCCTGCGGGTCCCAGCCGTACCGACGGGCCTGCGCGGTGACAGTCTCCACTCCCCGTCCCACCGACGCCGAACGGGAGCTTCCCCCGTCACAGACCACGACCTCCACCCCCGACTGCTGGGCATGGGCGGACCCGCACGCGGCGAGCCGACGTCGGGCTTCCGGCTGATGCGGGAGCACCAGCACCACGAGGTCCAGCCCCAGGGGCGGAGCTCCCTGAGGACCCAAGGACTCCAACGCGTGGGCCAGCAGCGGACGGCCGCCGAGATCCACCAGCGCCTTCGGGATGCCTCGACCCAGCCGTTCGCCGCTGCCGGCCGCGACAATGACGAGCGCCCGGTGCTGTGCAGCATCCGGGCGCTTCGTCTCAGCCGGTGCGGCCTGGGGCCTCACCTGATGATCCACCTGTTATGTGCCTCGCTGTATGTCCGGGGCTTCAGTGTCAGTTCTTCTGGGCGTCGCCCGCGGTCTGCGACTTCGGGGCTTCGTCCAGCACCGAGTCCAGCAGCTTCTCCGCCGCATCCTCCTCAAGCTTCTTGGCCAGCGCGAGCTCCGAGACCAGAATCTGCCGAGCCTTGGCCAGCATCCGCTTCTCCCCGGCGGAGAGGCCCCGATCGTTCTCTCGACGCCAGAGGTCGCGGACGACCTCGGCCACCTTGTTCACGTCGCCGGAGGCCAGCTTCTCCAGGTTGGCCTTGTACCGACGCGACCAGTTCGTCGGCTCCTCGGTGTACTCGGCACGCAGGACGTCGAAGACGTGCTCCAGGCCTTCCTTGCCGACCACATCGCGCACACCCACCAGGTCGACGTTCTCCGCCGGAACCTCGATGGTCAGGTCACCCTGGGAGACGCGAAGCTTGAGATACATCTTCTCCTCGCCCCGGACCGTGCGCATCTTGACTTCCTCGATGGTCGCCGCGCCGTGGTGCGGGTATACAACTGTCTCGCCGACCTCAAAAATCATGTAATTGTTCCCCTTTCCCGCGGACAAGTTTATCACGGATCACACCCGGGACAGCGTGTCGCATCGCACCCCCGTCGTCACACGGCATAAGGTGTGCGGCCGCAGTTCTTCGACGCCATGTAGAATCGCCGCTGACCCCGCCTCCGCGCGGGCCCGAGGTCGCCGTCGACGTCGGGCCAGGTCAACCCCGCCCCGGGGTCGGCCGCCCTTTCCCGCGCGGTCACCCCTGTGGCGTGACGACTCCTGACCACGGCCCGAGATGACGTAGTCTGGAGTCGATCATCGTCGCACCGACATCGTGAGGAGACTCTCGACGTGAAGCTCGCCCCCTCCCAGGTCCGCCGTGCGGCCGCGACCTCCATGGCGGCCCTGGCCGTCATCGGCATCACCGGCTGCAGCGCCATCAACTATCAGGCGACCACGCACCAGTACTCCGGCTCCGACGGCGTGCGCGCCGACATCGACGACGTGAAGTTCCGCCACATCGCCTTCGTGGGCGCCGAAGAGGGCGCCCCGGCCCGTGCCATCGGCACGGTGAACAACGGCGGCACCGCGGACGTCGAGATCGCGCTCGACGTCGACGGTCAGAGCCATTCCTTCACGGTCCCCGCCGGTGAGGCCGTCTCGCTGGAGCATGACGAGGAGTTCATCGTCGAAGGCTTCGGCGGCGCCCCGGGCGACATGCACGAGATCACCATCAGTGCCGATGGTGAGAGCCTGGAGATCGCCGCCTCGGTGCTCGACGGTGTGCTGCCCGAGTACCGCGCCCTGCTCCCCAACGGCTACGACGAGTCCATGGTGGACCATCTCGAGCACGGCCCCGACACCTGGGGCAGCGGCGCGGCGCACCACGACGCCGACGATGGCCACTGATCCTCACCGGGAGAGACCCCGGGGGAGATCCCGCCCCGGGAGGCGGCAGAGACGAGGAGGGCCCAGCCGGCGACCGGCTGGGCCCTCCTCGTCTCTGCTCTCCTCGCTTCGGGAAGCTCAGGCGCTCCCGGCCTCACGCAGCAGGCGCCGCAGGCGCATCGGGTCGACGCGCCAGAAGTCCCGCACCTGTCCGTCGATCCGCAACACCGGAATCTCCTCGGCGAACTGTGCCAGCGTCTCAGGATCATCCGTGAGATCCACCTCGACCGCGGAGATCCCGAACTCCGCACAGACCGCAGCGGTGACACGCAGCGCCTCCCCGCAGAGGTGACACCCCTGCTTGGTGAGCACCTCGACGAGCACGTCTCGCTCAGGGTGCGGCGTCGGAGAAATCGGAGAGCTCGGGGAACTGCTGTGACCCATGGTGGACCTCCTGCTGCGACGGACGAGGGCGCCGCGAACATCCGCGGCCGGACGGGTACGGGAAGGGCCGGTCTCTCGCCCGGCCCCAGAGACGACCGGACCCCGGGAGCGAAGCCGCTCCCGGGGTCCCTGTCAGCTCAGCGGAGCTCACTTCTTGTTGCGCCGCTGGTGGCGAGTCTTGCGCAGACGCTTGCGGTGTTTCTTCTTCGCCATACGCTTGCGGCGCTTCTTGATCACTGAGCCCATTGGGTGCAGATCCTTGTCTGTCGGTGAATAGTCGAAAGGTCTCGGAACAGTGTAGCGGTTCCGAGGCCCAGGGCTGGAATCGGAAGGCGGTCCCCCTCCGGAGCCCTCCGCGGCGGCCCTCGGCGCTGCCACTCGACGTGCTCATGCGGGATCACCAGCCACCACACGGCGGTCACCCCCGCTTCACACGGGTCACTCCCGGCTGATCCGACTCACCCGCCCATCACCACGCCGAGAGCGTTCAGCTCACCGGAGAGCACCACCGAGGCGATGAGGAAGTAGATGACCAGACCGGTCGCGTCCACCAGAGTGGTGACCACCGGGGCAGAGAACACCGCGGGATCGATCCGCAGCCGCTGGGCGATCAGCGGCAGCGCCCCACCGACGAAGCAGGCCCAGGTGCAGATCACCAGCAGCGTCAGGGAAATGATGAGTCCGATGTCGAGGCCATAGAACACGGCGGCCACCGGAAGTCCGACGGCCGCCAGGAGCAGACCCAGCAGCAGCCCGACCCGCGCTTCGCGCCAGACCACCCGCGGCAGATCGCGCAGCCGGACCTCATCGAGCGCCAGCGCGCGGATCACGGCACTGGCCGCCTGTGAACCCGCGTTCCCCCCGGTGTCGATCAACAGCGGGATGAACAGGGCCAGCACCACCATCGACTCCAGCGTGTCCTCGAAGAACTCCAGGACGTTGACCGTCAGGATCGCCGCGACGATCAGCGACAGCAGCCAGATCGCCCGCGTTCTGGCCAACCGGAACACCGTGGCCGCCAGGTAGGGGACCTTGATCGGCTCGGCACCACCGGAGCGGTAGACATCCTCAGTGACCTCGGACTCCATGATCTCCATGGCGTCGTCGACGGTGATGACGCCCAGGACCCGCCCCTCGCTGTCCAGGACCGGAAGCGCCAACAGGTCCGCCTCCTGGATCAGCCGCGCGGCCTCCTCCTGCGCGACGTCGGCCGTCACCGAATAGGTGTCCGGCGCCAGCAGTTCGCCGAGCGTCGTCCCCTCAGGGCTGGTGACCACCTCGGTCAGCCCGGTGACCCCGAGCAGGTGCCGCGAAGGGTCCGTCACCGGCAGCACGGAGAGGCGTCCCGTCCGGTCAGCCTGACCGGAGAGGCTCGCCAGGACCTCCTCCCGCGTGGCATCGGCGGTGAAGGTCTTCGAGACCGGGACCATGGCGCGCCCGGCGGAGTCGGCCGGGTACCCCAGCAGCACCGAGGTCGCCTCACGCTCCTGACGCGAAAGGCCCTGCTGGAGTCGGGCGGCGACTTTGGCCGGCATCTCGTCGAGCAGCCGCGCCCGGTCGTCGGCCGACATCTCCTCGACCAGCTCGCGGACACGATCCTCGCGCAGGCTCTCCAGCAACGTGCGCTGATGCTCCGCGGGCAGGATCTCGAAGACGACGGCGGCCTCGTCCTTGCCCAGCAGGCGGAAGGCGACAGCGCGGTCGCCGGGGTCGAGGCGGGCCAGCTCATCAGCCACCTCGACGGAGGAGGCGCTCTGCAACCAGGAGCGCAGCGCGATCATGTCGCCGGCGTCGATCATGGTCTTCAGGTCAGTGTTCACATGCATGGGAGGGTTCCTTCTGACGGGCTTTCGGCCATCATGTGGCTGCGACGGCGCGGCACAGGGACAGGGCCGGAGTCACACGGGATGCAGGCGACCGGCGGAGACGACGGTGCTGCCCGGGGGCGCACGTCGGCCAGGCGACCCCTGCGAGGGGCCGCCCGATGATTCCTCAGGACGCGGGTGCCAGAGTCCGCGGCGGGCAGACGGAGTGTCAGGACGTCGAAGGACGCCTCGTCGGCGCTGTCAGAGAGCGCAGACGTCAGCGAGGCGGGCACCGACAGCGACGACGTCGCGAGAAGAGCAACTGTCATCCATGGGGTTCCACCTCCTCGCCGTCACGGGCCCGATCCAGTCATCGAGCTCCACAGACGAGTATATCCACAGCCGAGCGGCTCAGACCACCTGCCGCCGCGCACCCCGGGCCATCAGTCGAACCAGGGGTCCAGGCCGTGGAGCGGGAAGAGCTCCCGGCGCGTCTGCATGACCGCCCGGTCCACCGCATCAGAGGGGTCGAAACCCAGCTCCCAGGACCGCCACCACAGCTCGGCGTCGTCGTTCATCCGCTCCGGCGCCTCCACCCCGCAGGTGCGCCGGAGGTGCTCCCGCCACGCCTCCGGGACCCGGGTGCGCAGCGGCAGCGGATCACCCGCCGCGACAGCCGTCAGGTGCGCCCAGCTGCGCGGCACCACCCGATGCACCGCGTACCCGCCCCCTCCGGTGGCGATCCACCGGTCCTCGCAGTGCTCTTCGGCCAGCTGCGCGACGTCCAGGGCCAGCTGTCGCTGACCGTCGATGCTGAGCCGCAGATCCGTCAGGGGATCCTCCCAGTGGGTGTCACAGCCATGCTGGGAGACCATCGCCTCCGGCGCGAAGGCCCGCACCAGGGGCGGCACCACTGCGTGGAACGCGCGCAGCCAGCCCGCGTCGCCCACACCCGGAGGCAGCGCCACATTGACCACCGTGCCCTCCGCGCTGGCTCCGCCGGATGACCGGCCGCCGGTCTCATCGGGGAACCCGGTGCCCGGGTACAGCGAGACGCCGGTCTGGTGCAGCGAGATCGTCATCACCCGGGGATCGTCGTAGAAGATCTCCTGCGTGCCGTCCCCGTGGTGGGCGTCGACGTCCACATACACCACCCGAGACAGCCCGCCGTCGAGCAGCCGCTGGATCGCGACGGCGGCATCGTTGTAGACGCAGAAGCCTCCGGCCCCGGCCCGAGCGGCATGGTGCAGCCCTCCGGCGAAGTTCACCGCATGGGCCACCTCCCCCGCCAGGATCGCCTCCGCACACTCCAGGCTCCCCTGGGCGATCCGCGCGGCACTCTCATGGAGCGCGGGGAACACCGGGGTGTCCTCGGTGCCCAGGCCGTGCGCGGCCGAACCCGCCCCCTCGGAGGCGGCACGCCGGACCGCGGCCAGGTAGTCGGGGTCGTGCACGCTCAGCAGAGCGTCGTCCGCGGCGATGCCCGGTGCAATCGTCTGCACCAGCGGGTCCTCGAAGATCCCGAACTCCTGACAGAGCCGATGCGTCAGCTCCAGCCGGACCGGGTCCATCGGGTGGTCGTCGCCGAACCGGTACTCCGTCAGCGACGGAGACCAGACCACGACGGTGGGCACAGAGGCACGGAACGAGGTCGACGTCACACGGCGAGCCTACGCCAGGCCCACCCCGCCCGGCGATCCGGAACGACGTTGTGTCGCCCTCAGGCGCTCTCGGCGAAGTGCTCCAGCTTCGTCACATCCCCGGAGACGATGATGGTGTCCCCCGGCGAGACCAGGGTGTCCGGCTGGGCGTAGACGAACTCCTTGCCGGGGGACTTCACCCCGACCACGTTGACCCCGTGCCGACGCCGCGGCTGGCACTGGTCGATCGTCTTGCCCTGCAGGTCCTTCGGAGGCCGCATCTTGACGATGGCGAAATCGTCGTCGAACTTGATGAAGTCCATCATCTGGCCGGAGACCAGGTGCGCGGCACGCACACCGGCGTCGTGCTCGGGATAGATCACGTGATGGCAGCCGATCCGCTTCAGGATCTTGCCGTGGGTGGGGTTGATGGCCTTCGCCCAGACATGCTTGACGCCCAGGTCCACCAGGTTCACGGCGATCAGCACGGAGGACTCGATGGAGGTCCCGACCCCGACCACCGCCGAGTCGAACTCATCGGCGCCGATCTGGCGCAGCGCCTCAATGTCCGTGGCGTCAGCCTCGAGCACATGGGTGAGCGTGTCCGAGTACTTCTGGACCAGGCCTCGGTGCCGCTCGACGGCGAGCACCTCCTTACCCTGGGCCATCAGCTGCTCGGCCAGCGCGATCCCGAACCGTCCCAGTCCGACGACCAGGACCGGCCTGTTGCGTTGTTGGCGGCGATCACCCAAGGATCGGCCTCCCCTCCGGATAGCGGTAGCGAGTGCTGCGATGGCGAAGCGCCAGCGCAGCTGCGAACGTAATGATGCCCACACGTCCAGCGAACATCAAAGCGGCCAGCACATACAGCCCCGACGGAGGAAGCTCCGCCGTCAGCCCCGAGGTCAGCCCCACCGTGGCGAAGGCGGAGATCGACTCGTACAACGGCCGTTCCATGTCCTGGCCGGCGATGTGCATCAGTGCCAGAGTGGAGATGAGCACCAGTGTCGCACCCATCGCCACGACGGAGACCGCCACGCGGACCGCGGACGACGGGATGGTCCGCCCATGGGCGACCGACTCCTTGTGCCCCCGGGCCTCGGCCAGGAACGCCAGCCAGATCACCGCAATGGTGGTGACCTTGATCCCCCCGGCCGTGGAGACCGAGCCGCCTCCGGCGAACATCAGCGCGTCCGAGATGAGCATGGTCGTCGAGTTCTCCTGATTGGACTCGACCACGGAGAACCCTCCCGAGCGCATGTTCACCGAGGCGAACAGGGCGCTCTGGAGCTTCTCCCAGATCGGCATCTCCCCGATGGTAGCGCTGTTGTTCCACTCCATGAAGGCGTAGATCGCCGCACCGGCGACCATCAACAGGGTGGTCACCTCCACGGTGAGCTTGGCGTGCAGGTTCCAGCTGCGATAGTGCCAGCGGAACCGCCACAGCACGTACAGCACCGGGAAGCCCAGACTGCCCAGAATCACCCCGATCATGATCGCCCACACCACGATGGGGTCATAGTCGACGGCGGCGAGCCCCTCGGAATGGATGACGAACCCCGCGTTGTTGAACGCCGAGATCGCATAGAAGATCCCGTGCCAGAAACCGGTGATGACATCCCCCTCGATGGCGATCAACCGAGGCACCAGCACGGCCGCCAGAGCCGCCTCGATCGCCAGAGAGAGGATGATGACGATGCGGATCAGGCTGGCCACCTCGCCGAGCTGCTCCGTCTTCCACCCCTCCTGAGCCAGCCGCTTGGTGCGCACGCCCAGACTCCGGGAGACGCTGGCGGCGAGCACGGAGGCCACTGTGAGGATGCCCAGCCCACCGAGCTGGATGGCCACGATGATGATGATCTGCCCGGCCAGGGACCAGTGATCCGCCGTGTTGACAGGGGTCAGGCCGGTCACCGAGACCGCCGAGGTGGCCACGAACACTGCATCCGGCAAAGAGGCCGGACGGCCGCTCGCCGTGGCCCACGGCATCATCAGCAGCGAGGAGAAGACCGCGATCGCGAAGGCGAAGATGAGCAGCGCCGCACGTGCCGGCGATGCCCCCGCGATGCTCTTGATCCAGCCCAGCAGACTGGGCCGCAGGCGCCTTCCGACCTGCGGCGGTACGTCCCTCACCATGGATGAAAGCTTAGACCTGTTCGCGCAGCGCCGCCGTCATCTCGGCAGAACGATGCGCACTCGCGGCGACCGCCGCGACCACGGCCCGGGAGACCCCGTGCTCGTCCAGCTGGCGGATGGCCCGTTCGGTGGTGCCGTTCGGTGAGCAGACGGCCCGACGCAGCGCCGCCGCATCGGCCTCCCCGGTGGCGTGGTTCTCCACCAGCATTCTGCCGGCGCCATGGACCGTGTGGGCGGCCAGGTCCGCGGCCAGGTCCGGATCCAGACCGAGCTCCACACCGGCGGCGGCCATGTGCTCGGCCAGGTAGAAGGCGTAGGCGGGCCCCGACCCGGAGATCCCCGTCAGCGCATCGATCTGGCCCTCCTCGATGACGTGGACGGCTCCGCAGGACTCCAGCAGACCGGCGACACGGTCGGTCTGTTCCTGACTCACATGGGCGCCCGGCACCAGCCCCACGACACCCAGCCCCACCGACAGCGGGGTGTTGGGCATGGAACGGATGACCGGCTGTCCGTCCCGCAGCGCACTCTGCATCATCTGCAGGTCCACCGCGGCGGCCACCGAGACCACCACGGCCTCGGGCTTCAGCACCTCCCGAATCTCCTCACAGAGGGCCACGATCCCATGCGGCTTGACCCCCAGGAAGACGACGTCGGCCTCGGCCGCCGCCCGGCGGTTCGCCTCCGCGTCCTCCTCCTCGGAGAGCACGGTGATCCCGTGCTGTGCCGCACGAGCCTGCCCCGAGGCGGCTGTGCGGGAGGTGGCGACGACGTCGTCGGCCGCGACCCCGGAGGCGAGGAAGCCGGACAGGATGGCGCCGTTCATGGACCCCAGTCCGAGCATCGCGATGCGCATCAGTGTGTCTCCTCTTCCGTGTCAGCTGCGTCAGCCGTGTCATCGGCCCCGGCGTCCTCGGCCGAGGCCGCGCCGCGCGCCAGGTGGCGTCGGGCGAACTCCAGAGATTCTGCCAGCCACCGCTCCTTCTCGCCCACCTGCTTGGCGCCGCGAGTGGCCACCTCGACGGCGACCACGCCCCGGAAACCGTCGCCGTCGGCGAAACGCGGGGAGGCGATGAGCTCCAACGTCTCGGCCACGGGCTGCTCCCCGTGGCCGGGGATGAGGTGGTCATCCTTGAATCCGTTGGACCAGCCGTCGGTGAGGTGGACGTGCTTCAACCGGCCGCCCAGCCTCCGGCATGACTCCAGCGAATCGGCCTCCGCCGTGGCCGCATGGGAGAAGTCCCAGGTCACGTGAGGATACGGCTGATCCACCGGGTCCCAGTGCGGCAGGTACATGGCTGCGGTCCGTCCACCGGCCCGCCAGGGGTACATGTTCTCCACGGCGATACGGACACCGGTGTCCTGCTCGAGCTTCGAGATGCCCTCCGCGAAGCCCTCTGCATAGCCGACCTGCCAACGGAAGGGCGGGTGGGCCACTACCGTGTCACATCCGACGGCCGCCGCGAGCCGGGCGCTGCGCCGCAGCTTCTCCCAGGCCGAGCCCCAGACCTGCTGGGTCAGCAGCAACGTCGGTGCGTGGATCGCGGTCACCGGAAGCCCGAACCGCTGGGTGAGGTCGTTCAGGACTGCCGCCTGCTGGGTCTCGGTGCGGTGGGTGACCATCACCTCCATCGCGTCGTAGCCGAGATCATCCGCCATGGAGAACCCCTCGGCCACCCCCAGCGGGTAGATCGAGGAGGTCGACAGGGCGACGGGGACCGGAATCTCAGCGCCGGGCATGCTCCACCGCCGCTCTCGAGGCCGCCACGTCATCACGCGTCGGGCGGTTCAGCTCTCGGGCCAGGTCCACGTGTCCGACGCCGGGGGCATGGGAGACCTCCACGGCGTTCTCCCGCACCAAGGCGTCCAGGCGGCGCAGGATGAGCCCCTCACGCAGCGCCCACGGACAGATCTGCAGCTGCTCGATGCCGAAGGCCCGCATCGCCGTCTCCGCCACCATGGCGCCGGCGAAGACCTGACGCGCCCGGACCGTGGAGACTCCGGGGAGCTCGGCACGTTCAGCCGTGCTCATCTGACCCAGGCGCTTCACCACAGCCTTGAGATCCTTGTGCACCAGCGTCCGCCGCACATAGGGGCCCGCCGCCGACGGAGCGGCACCGGTCATCCGAGCCAGTGACCGGAAGGTCTTGGACGTCGCCAGGACCTCGGTGTGGGCGTCCAGGGTGGGGAACTCCAGACGAGCCGCCTCGACCTCTTCGCGCACATAGGTCTTCAGGGCCTTGATCTGGTCCTTGGAAGGTGGATCCGAGGGCAGCCAGTCCCGCGTCAGCCGCCCCGCCCCCAGCGGGACGGACATCGCCGAGGTGGGCAGCTCGTCCTGTCCATAGGCGATCTCGAAGGACCCGCCACCGATGTCGAAGTTCAAGATATGCCCGGCGCTCCATCCGCGCCACCGGCGGGCCGCCAGGAAGGTCATCGCCGACTCCTGGGCACCCGAGAGCTCCATGAGCTCGACGTCGGTCTCCGCCGCCACGCGCGCCAGGACCTCGTCCCCGTTGCTGGCCTCGCGGATCGCCGAGGTGCAGAAGGAGAGCAGGTCCGCCGCCCGGTGCCGGGCCGCGAAACGAGCAGCCTCGTCGATGAACCCGATCAGCTCATCCTGGCCCCGGCGCGTGATCGCGCCTGCGGGGTCCAGGTGCTGGACCAGCGAGAGCGGGCGCTTATGCGAGGCGAAGGCTTCCGGCTTGGCACCGATGTGGGCGTCCACCAGGAGCAGGTGGACGGTGTTGGAACCGATGTCGAGCACGCCCAGTCGCATGGCTCCCCTACTTCCCCGACCCGGCGGCGGTCGCCTTCTTCGCGGGAGCCTTCTTGGCCGTGCTCTTCTTCGTCGTGCTCTTCTTCGTCGAGCTCTTCTTCGTCGAGCTCTTCGTCGCCGGGGCCTTGGCGCGCTTCTCCGCCAGAAGTTCGAAGGCCCGGTCTTTGGTCAGCGACTCCACCGAGGTGCCGCGCGGCACCGTGACGTTCGTCTCGCCGTCGGTGACATAGGGGCCGAATCGCCCGTCCTTGACCACCACCGGCTTCTCCGAGGTCGGGTCCTGACCGAACTCGGCCAGCGGCTTGGCCGCCTGCCGACGTCCACGCTGCTTGGGCTGGGCATAGATCGCCTGAGCCTCCTGAAGCGTGATGGTGAACAGCTGCTCCTCCGACTCCAGGGACCGCGAGTCCGTGCCCTTCTTCAGATAGGGACCGAAGCGGCCGTTCTGGGCCGTGATCTCTTCACCGTCAGTGTCGACGCCGACCGCCCGCGGCAGCGACAGCAGCTGCAGCGCCTCCTCGAGGGTCACCGTCTCCAGCGACATGCTCTTCAGCAGCGAGCCGGTGCGCGGTTTCTCCTTCTTCGGCTTCTTCTTCGGCTTCGGCTTGCCGTTCTTGTAGTACTCGGTCGGCTGGGCGTCCATGTACGCCTGGATCTGCTCCTCGGTCATCTCCTCGATGACCTCGGTGACATAGGGGCCGTAGCGCCCGTCCTTGGCGACGATCTCCCGGCCCGTCTCAGGATCACGTCCGAGCACACGCCCGGAGTGCTGAGCCTGTTCGAAGAGCTCCTCAGCACGCTCGGCGGTCAACTCGTCCGGAGCCAGCTCCTCCGGGATGTTCGCCCGCAACGGAGCAGCGTCCTCGCCCCCCTCGGGATCCGGGCGCTCCAGGTAAGGCCCATAGCGGCCCACCCGCAGAGTGACGCCCTCGGCGATCGCCATGGAGTTGATCGCCCGGGCGTCGATCTCCCCCAGATTGTCGACCACGTCGCGCAGCCCCTCGGCTCCGCTGTCCGCACCGAAGTAGAAGCCCTGCAGCCACGCCTCACGCTCGATCTCCCCGCGGGCGATCTGGTCGAGGTCGTCCTCCATGCGGGCGGTGAAGTCATAGTCCACGTACCGGCCGAAGTGCTCCTCCAGCAGGCGGATCACCGAGAACGCCGTCCAGGAGGGCACCAGAGCGGACCCGCGCTTGGTCACATAGCCACGGTCCATGATCGTCGAGATCGTCGGCGCGTAGGTGGAGGGCCGGCCGATCTCCCGCTTCTCCAGCTCCGCGACGATGCTGGCCTCGGTGTAGCGGGCCGGAGGCGTCGTCTCATGCCCCTTGGCCCGGACGTCCTCACCGGTGATGGTCTCGCCCTGCTCCAGCTTGGGCAGGCGCTTGTCCGCGGAACCGGAGGAGCCGGCGTCGTCCTTCTCCCCTGTCTCATCGCCCTCGGCGGCGGTCTTCTCCTTGACCTCCTCATAGGCGGCCAGGAAGCCGGGGAAGGTGATGACGGTTCCGGAGGCACCGAACGTGGCGCGCCGACCGTCGGAGGCCTGGCCGGTGAGCCGGACCGAGGCGGTGAAGCCCTTCGCATCGGCCATCTGGGAGGCGATGGTGCGTTTCCAGATGAGCTCATAGAGCCGGAACTCCTCCTTCGACAGCTCCCCGGCGACCTGCCCGGGAGTGCGGAAGTGGTCCCCGGCCGGGCGGATGGCCTCGTGGGCCTCCTGGGCGGAGTCGTTCTTCTTCGCGTAGTGGCGCGGCTTCTCCGGGACAGACTCCGGACCGTAGAGCTCGGCGGCCTGTCGGCGCGCCGCAGTGATCGCCTCGGACGACAGCGTCACCGAGTCAGTACGCATATAGGTGATGTAGCCGTTCTCATACAGCCGCTGGGCGACCTGCATGGTCACGCGGGAGGAGAACCGCAGGCGCCGAGAGGCCTCCTGCTGCAGCGTGGAGGTGGTGAACGCCGGCGATGGGCGGCGGCTGTAGGGCTTCTCCTCCAGGGAGTCGACCTCGAACCGGGCGTTCGTCAGACCCTCAGCCAGCGACTCCGCGGCCTGCCGATCCAGCACCGTGACCTCGGACTTCGAGCGCGTGGACTTCAGCTGACCGCGGTCGTCGAAGTCAGATCCGGAGGCGACACGGGCACCGTCGACGGCATGCAGCTTCGCGGAGAAGGATTCCTCGGCCTCAGTGGTGAAGGTGCCGGACAGATCCCAGTACGAGGCCGGGATGAATGCCATGCGCTCCCGCTCCCGCTCGACCACCAGGCGGGTGGCCACCGACTGCACGCGGCCCGCGGAGAGTCCGCGGCCGACTTTGCGCCACAGCACCGGAGAGATCTCGTAGCCGTAGAGGCGGTCCAGGATGCGCCGGGTCTCCTGCGCATCGACCAGATCCTCATCGATCTGGCGGACGTTGTCCAGCGCTCGAGTGATCCCTTCGCGCGTGATCTCGGTGAACGTCATCCGATACACCGGGACCTTCGGCTTGAGGACCTCGAGCAGATGCCAGGCGATGGCCTCCCCTTCGCGGTCGGCGTCAGTGGCGAGATAGAGCTCGCTGGCCTCTTTGAGCGCGCGCTTGAGCTCGGTGACCTTCTTCTTCTTCGACTCGGAGATCACGTAGTACGGCTCGAAGCCGCCCTCAGGATTGACCGCGAACTTGCCGAACGGGCCCTTCTTCATCTCCGCGGGGAGGTCCGAGGGCTGTGGAAGATCACGGATGTGACCGGCGGAGGCGTCCACGATGAAATCGTCGCCCAGGTACTTGGCGATCGACCTGCTCTTGGCCGGTGACTCGACGATCACCAGCTTCTTGCCTGCTGCGGCCTTGGGGGGCACTGCGCTCCTCGACGTCGGGGTGGGTGGGCGGCGGTGCTCAATATATCAGTGCCGTCAGTCGGCGCCACCGGCCGGGTCCACGTCGTCGGAGGCCTCTGACTGTTCGGGGGCCGACGCCGCACCGACCGCGCGGACCGGCTCCTCGATGGCGGAGACGAAGTAGTGCATGCGCATGTCCGGGTCCTCCTGCGGATGCTCCGTGCACGCCTGCTCATACTCGGCCACCAGCTCATAGAGCCGCTCCTTGAACTCCTGGGCCCGACTCTCGTCCAAGGACAGGATGCCCGAGGAGAGGATGGGATGCAGCTCCTCCGAGGAGGGTCCACGCTGCTCACGCCGCAGGATCTCATCACTGATGCGCCGCTGCAGCGAGGTGATCTGGGCGTTCGCGTAGGCGTTCTTCGCATGGGCCGACGAGTCGAAGCCCGAGATCCGCAGACGCCGCGCTGCCGCCTGCCAGTACCGGTTGCGCCCATCACCCTCACGCTCCACCCGACGGATGTACCCGTACTTCTCCAGCGCCCGCAGGTGATAGCTCATCGCCGAGGGGGTGACGGCACACTGCTCGGCCAGCTCGGTGGCGGTGTAGACCCGATGCGTCCCGAAGAGCTCGTCCAGGGCAGTCAGCCGGGCCTCGTGGGCCAGCGCACGGATCGCCTGCACGTCCTCGATGACCACCGACGGCGGCAGGTCCTCATGATCGTGCCCTGCGCCCGGCACAGAAGGCCCCGAGGAGTCGTCGTCCTGATCTGCGAGTGCGGCGCGAGGTGACATGGGGAAAGTCTAGACGAGCAGGTGTGACGTACACATCACACGGCGTCACGTGGATGCGCCCACCCTGGATGAGCCTCAGCCTCCCGCGCCGGGCTCCTCCACCGGATCGACGGCCGGACCCTCCGTGAGGAAGCCGTCCACATAGAGCTCCAGGATCTCCCGCCGCAGCCCGGCGGTGAGCTCGTCGACGTCGACGGTGCCATCGTCGAGCAGGGCCCCCACTGCTGTGATCAGCTGCCCCACGGCGAACTCCCCGTCAGCCGCCCCGAGCACCCCCGCCGCTCCCGAGGAGACCGGCCGAGCCCGCCGCAGCCCGCCACCCTGCCGGGCGAGGATGACCTCCGGGTCCGCAGCGCCGAAACGCTGATGCCGCTCCTCGGTCACATCCTCGGCGACCACCAGCCCCCGGGACAGCACCGACTCCGGGGTCCGTAGCACGGCGAGCGCCCGCTCCGTGGTGCGCCCCAGGGCAGGACCCAGGGGCTCGTCCACCGGATGCATGATCTCCTCCGCCCGCCACCATCGCCGGGGCAGAGCCCCATCAGTGCCGTCAGCCCCATCAGTGCCGGCAGCCCCATCAGTGCCGTCAGCCCCATCAGCGCCGTCGGCGCCGTCACTGCGGCGCTCCGCGGAGCCCTCCTGCGGCCGATGCAGCCAGATCAGCCCGAAGCCCACCTCCGAGACGCCGCGCGCGGCGAAGTCCTCCAGATACTCGGCGTAGCGGCTGCGATAATCGTCCAGATCGCGGTCCTCGGAGGCGTCACGCAGCCATGTCTCCGCATAGCCGGGACCGTCCTGCCGGTCGCGCTGGATGAACCAGGCGTCCAGACCGGCGCTCTCCGCCCAGCGACGCGGACGCTCCTGCCAGTCCTGCTCACCGTGGACCTCCCAATTGCCGAGCATCTGCGCCGTCCCTCCGGGGGCCAGCACCGCCGGCAGCCCGGCGATCAGCTCAGCCAGCAGCTCATCACCGGTGCGGCCGCCGTCGCGATACGTGTACCGCTCCCCCACCCGGTCCTCGGTGGCACGCGGAGTGATGACGAACGGCGGATTGGAGACGATCAGGTCGAGGCTCTCCCCGGCCACCGGATCCAGCAGGCTGCCCTGGCGGAGCTCCACCCGGGACTCCAGCCGGGCCGGATCCAGCCGCAGGGCCTCCGCGTTGAGGAGCAGGTTGAACCGGGTGAAGTCCAGGGCGCGCTCCGAGACGTCCGTGGCGACGACGTGCTCGGCATGGTCGAGCAGATGGAACAGCTGGATCCCACAGCCGGTGCCGATGTCCGCGGCGCGCCGCACCGACCGCCGATGAGTGATCGACCCCAGCGTCAGGCTGGCCTGCCCGACGCCGAGGACATGCTCGGCAGGCAGCGGTCCCTCCACCTGGTGGGCAGACAGGTCAGAGGTGACCCACAGGTCACGAGTCCCTGCCTGGCCCTCCACCCAGAACGGGCGGAGGTCCACCGACGGGCGGCACTGCGGCCCGTCACGATGGGCCAGCCCCAGCCGGCACAGCCCCTCGGAGCCCACGGTGGGCAGCGCCGCGTCGACGACGTCAGCGGTGACGTCCACATCCAGCAGCCACAGCGCCGTCAGCACCGCACAGGCGTCCGGCCGCGCGCCGGCGAGCAGCCGGCCCACCTGCAGCTGCCCCGGGGCGATCTGTTCACGGGCCAGGGCGGAGACGGCGTCGTCCCCCAGCAGCTCGGCGACGCGCAGGGAGGTGAAGCGGGCGGCGAGCAGATCGGTGTACAGCGCGGAGATCAGCTCCGGCTGGGCGCACGACGGGGCGGGCAGCGCAGCGGCGGCCTCACGGGACAGGCGAGTCATGGCGTCAGGACCTCTCGAGGGGTGCGGGGCCGTCGGCGGCCGAGGAGCGGGCGAGCCGATCCTCGCACGCCGCGCAGCGCGTCGTCTCAGGGATGTGGCGGCAGTCCTCGCAGTAGAGCCGCAGCGTGGAGCAGCCGCGGTCCAGGCAGTTGCGGAAGGTGCTGGTGGAGGCCCCGCAGGCGGTGCACTCTCCCAGCGTGACGGCCCCCTGGCTGAACCGGGTGTTCATCCGGCCGTCGAAGACGTAGAGCTCGCCCTCCCAGTAGCCGGCGTCGCCGTAGGTCTCGCCATAGCGGACGATGCCGCCGTCGATCTGGTAGACATCGGTGAACCCGCGCTTCCTCATCAGCGCGGAGAGGACCTCGCAGCGGATGCCGCCGGTGCAGTAGGTGACCACCGGCTGGTCCTTCAGGTGGTCATACTTCCCGGAGTCCAGCTCCGCGATGAAGTCCCGGGTGGTCTCGGTGTCCGGCACGACCGCATCCCTGAACCGGCCGATCTGGGCCTCCATGGCGTTGCGGCCGTCGAAGAAGGTCACCTCCGCGCCTTCTGCGCGCGTGGCGTCCACCAGCTCGTGGACCTGCTGCGGCGTCAGATGCTCGCCGCCGCCGACCACTCCCTGCTCGTCGACCTCGATCTCCTCCGGGACGCCGAAGGCCACCAGCTCGGGGCGGACCTTGACCGAGAGTCGCGGGAAGTCCTCGGCGCCGCCGTCGGACCACTTGAACTCCATGCCGCGGAACGGGCCGTAGGAGCGGGTCTGCTTCACGTACTGCTTCACTGCGGACAGCTCTCCGCCGACGGTGCCGTTGATGCCGTGCGGGGAGACGATGATGCGACCCTTGAGCCCCAGCTCCCGGCACAGCGCGTGCTGCCACAGCCGCACCGCCTCCGGGTCGGACAGCGGGGTGAAGGTGTAGTAGAGGACGATCCGGGAGATGCTCACGGACACCCAGAATACCGGCCCCGGTCCATGCGGATCAGCGCAACTTTATGAACTCGTTGCCTCACCCCCTCCCACGGATGCCCGATTTATTCATATAGTCGTGACATGACTTCCGAGCTGAACGACGCACTCGTCCGCACCTGGGTGACCGGCTGGGCCAGGACCCACGATTACGAGGTGGACCACGCAGGAGCGGTCCACTCGGCCCTGCGCTCCGGCGACTCGGACGACTGGGAGTACGTCCTGTACGCCCCGGACGAGGAGGACCTGCAGAAGGTCATCACCGAAGTCACGAAGCGCCCGCGGCGTCTGCTCACGCTCATCGCAGAGCCCGGCGACGTCCGCCTGAAGGACTCCCTGAACGGCCTGGAACGGATCAGCGACGAGGAGAAGCTGATGGCCGTGGACATGGGCACACAGGACGTCGAGGACCCCATCACCCCCGAGGGGTACACCACCTCCCGCGAGGACTTCGACGGATGGACCCTGTTCACGGTGTACGACGGCGAGACCGTCGCCGCCCGGGGCCGTGTGGCCGTCGTCGACGAACACGCGGTGCTGGACCGGATCTACACCAACTCCGACTACCGTCGACAGGGCCTGGGGACCTTCGTGACCCGCGCCCTGGTGGCCATCGCCCTGGAGGAGGACGTCGAGATCGGCCTGCTGGTCGCCAACGCCGAAGGACTGGAGCTCTACGAGTACCTCGGATGGACTCTGCTGGGTGACGTCTACGTGTACGGCTCCCCGGACAGCGACCGCACCCGACCCTCGCACTCCCAGTTCGACGACCTCAAGAACGAGGCCTGAGACCCCGACCAGTCCCCGGCCATACCCCCGCGAGACACGCCCGCCGGACACCTGGGCGCCTCCGGACCCGGCCTCGACCACAGGGCCGTCTCCTGCAGCTCCGCCCAGACCGGACGGACCACAGCGGGAGGCGGCCCTTCGTCGTCCGCCGCGACATCTGACGCGACAGAGATGTCGAGGCATGAACATAATTCCCTTCCGCCTGATCATTCTTGTAGAGTCGTCCTCACCGCCACGACAGATCGACCCACCCGGCCGGAGACGCGAGGCCTCGCATCGGCCGCTCCCACCCGTGGCACCGTCACATCCCATGACTGAGAGGAGCGGTGATGACCGCCCAGCCCTCGTTCACAGACCGACTCGACGCCGGCCCGATGATCTGCGCCGAAGGATTCCTCTTCGAGCTCGAACGCCGCGGATACCTGACCGCCGGGGAGTTCGTCCCCGAGGTCGCCCTGGAGCATCCGGAGGCTCTCCGCGCCCTGCACGTGGACTTCCAGCGCGCCGGCTCCGACGTCGTCGAAGCCTTCACCTACAACGGACACCGCGAGAAGATGCGGGTCATCGGCAAGGAGGAGCTGCTCGAGCCGCTCAACCGCGCCGCCCTGCAGATCGCCCGCGAGGTGGCCGACGGCCGCCCCGGCGACCTCATGGCCGGCAACATCTCCAACTCCAACATCTGGGACCCTGCCGACACCGCCAAGCAGGCCGAGGTCCGGACCATGTTCGAGGAGATGGTGGGCTGGGCCGTCGAGGAGGGCGCAGACCTGATCGTCGGCGAGACCTTCTACTACGCGGGTGAGGCCCTCGCCGCCCTGGAGATCGCCCGCTCCGCCGAACTTCCGGTGGTGCTCACCCTGGCGCCCATGGCCTTCGAGGAGATGGCCGACGGCCTCGGCGTAGTGGAGACCTGCCAGCGCCTCGAGCAGGCCGGCGCCGACGTCGTCGGACTCAACTGCTTCCGCGGGCCGGCCACCATGATGCCCTGGCTCCGGCAGATCCGTGAGGCGGTCTCCTGCCACGTCGGCGCGCTGCCGATCCCCTACCGGACCACGGAGACGGAGCCCACCTTCTTCAACCTCTCCGACGACGGCGCGGCCGTGCCCTCCCCGCACGGCCGGACCTTCCCCACCGCACTGGACCCGCTGTTCACCAACCGCTACGAGATCGGCGCCTTCGCGGAGGAGGCCCACGCCCTCGGGGTCAACTACCTGGGTGTGTGCTGCGGCGCCGCCCCGATGCACATCCGCCAGATGGCCGAGGCGGTGGGCCGCACCACCGAGGCCAGCCGCTACTCGGAGCGCATGGAGAACCACTTCATGTACGGCTCCCATGACCGACTGCCGGAACACATCGCGGATCTGGGCTCCCGGGCCTGAGCGGCGGGCCTGATCCCCGCCGCCGCAGACGGCGGCTGCGGCGGCGGGGCGAGTACCCTGAACGGGATGACCCGCCCCGCCGCCGACCCCGCCGCCGACCCCGCTGACGACCCCGCCGACGCGCTCACGCTGCTGCGCCACGCCGGGCTGCCGGCCGCGGTCAGCGAAGAGGGCCCGTTGCGGCATGTGCGCACGCTGCCGGCCCGCAGGGCACGGACCGCACCGTGGCCCGACTGGGTCCCCCCGGCGCTGCGCCAGGGGTATGCGGGCCTCGGAGTCGACCAGCTCTACACCCACCAGGCGGTGGCCGCCGAGGCGCTCCACACCGGGCGGCACACGATCCTGGCCACCGGCACCGCCTCCGGCAAATCCCTGGGCACCCAGCTGCCCGGGCTGGCGGCCGTGCTCGCCACAGGAAGCACGGTCCTCTACCTCTCCCCCACCAAGGCCCTGGCCGCCGACCAGCTCGACGCACTCACCGAGCTCGCCCGCGAAGTGGACCACGCCCTGGACGCTGCTCCGGACGCTGAGCGCCCGGCGGACGGCGGAATCCGGGCCGCCTCCTATGACGGCGACACCGACCCCGAGGAGCGCCGGTGGGTGCGTCAGCACGCCAACGTGGTGCTCACCAACCCGGACATGCTCAACGTGGGCATCCTGCCCAACCACCGGGCCTGGGCCCGGTTCCTGGCCCGCCTGCGGCTGGTCATCATCGATGAGGCGCACAGCTGCCGCGGCATCTTCGGCTCCCACGTGGCCCTGCTGCTGCGCCGACTGCGCCGCGTGGTGGCCCACTACCGGAGGGGCGCGGAACCCGTCTTCGCCGCAGCGTCGGCGACCAGCGGTGACCCGGCGTCGTCGTTCTCCCGACTCATCGGGGTGCCCGCCGACGAGGTCACCGCTGTCACGGAGGACGGCTCGCCGCACGGAGCCGTGGACGTCTACCTGTGGGAGTCCACGCTCTCCGAACACACCGGCGACGGCGGCGCCCCGCTGAAACGCAGCCTCACCGTGGAGGCCGCTGACGTGCTCACCGACCTCATGGTCGCCGGACACCGCACCCTGGCTTTCATCAAGTCACGGCGCGGCGCCGAGACCATCGCCCGGATCGCCGCCGACAACCTGGCCGAGATCGACGCCGACCTGCTGGGCCGGGTGGCCGCCTACCGCTCCGGGTATCTGAAGGAGGAACGGCGCGCCCTGGAGGACGCGCTGCGCGAGGGCCGGCTGCTCGGCGTCGCCTCCACCCCTGCGCTGGAGCTGGGCATCGACATCTCCGGGCTGGACACAGTCATCATCGCCGGCTGGCCCGGCACCCGGGCCTCCTTCTTCCAGCAGCTGGGACGGGCCGGGCGCTCCGGGCAGCGCGGGGCGGCGTTCTTCCTCGCCGGGGACGACCCGCTGGACTCCTACCTGCTGGAGCACCCCGAGGCGATCTTCTCCGCGACGGTGGAGGACGCCGTCATCGACCCCTCCAACCCGCATGTGGCCGCCCCGCATCTGCTGGCCGCCGCCCAGGAGCTGCCGCTGACCCCGGCCGACGTCGACCTCTTCGAACCCGGCCGATGGTTGATCGACGCGCTCACCGACCAAGGACATCTGCGCCGGCGCCCGCGGGGCTGGTTCTTCGCCCACGACGACGCCTCCGCCGCCGACTGGGTGCGGCTGCGCTCCGACGGCGGCGGGCCGTACACGATCGTCGACGCCGAGGACGGCTCGGTGATCGGCGACATGGGTGCTTCCCAGGCCCAGCCGCAGGCGCACCCGGGGGCGGTGTACGTCCACCAGGGCAGGACGTTCGTCGTGGAGGACCTCGCCGCAGACGACGGTGTGGTGCTGGTCTCCCGGGCAAACCCGCCGTACTACACCCAGGCTCGGGAGACGACCTCAATCGAGGTGCTCGAGACCTCCGCCTCCCAGGCGTGGGACCGGTTCGGGCTGCACTTCGGGCAGGTGGAGGTGACTTCCGCCGTCGTCGGATTCCAGCGGAAGGCGCTGGGCACCTCTGAGGTGCTCTCCGACGAGCCGCTGGACCTGCCGCCGTCGCGCCTGCAGACCCAGGCGGTGTGGATCACCGCCCCGGAGACCGCGCTGGCCGCCGCCGGGGTGGTGCCCGAGCAGGTGCCCGGGGCGCTGCACGCCGCCGAGCACGCGATGATCGGGCTGCTGCCGCTCATCGCCTCCTCCGACCGCTGGGACATCGGCGGGGTCTCCACCGCGCTGCACGCCGACACCGAGCAGCCCACGATCTTCGTCTACGACGGGCACCCCGGCGGGGCCGGGTTCGCCGAGCGCGGGCACGCGGCAGTGCGGGAGTGGGTCGCCGCGACCGCGCAGACCATCCGCGGATGCGGCTGCGAGACGGGATGCCCCTCCTGCGTGCAGTCCCCGAAATGCGGGAACCGCAACTCGCCGCTGGAGAAGATCGCCGCGCTGCACCTCCTGGAGGCGCTGCTGGAGGCGGCTCCGTAGACGCGGCGCGACCCGGGTCGGCTCCGGCAGACACGCCTGTCCCCGTCGCCTTCGTCTTTCCTCGTGAGACCCAGCGAGAAGGACGAAGACGACGGGGACGGATCGCGCGTGGGGTGGGAGTCGCGATCGGCGGGGACTCAGCTCAGTCGCAGAGGTTGAGCTCCGAATCGATCAGCGTGATGTTCTCCGCGGTGATGTCCTCACCGCAGGGACTCTCGTTGATCGCCGTGTTCTCCAGCGTGAGGTTCGCGAACCGGATGTCCGAGGTGTTGGCGAACTCGCTGCGCGCCGAGATGCGCAGGTCCCCCGGCCCGGCGACGTAGCCCTCCTCACTGGCCACTGTGATGTTGTGGCAGTTCTCGATCAGCATCGCGTTCGACCCGGTGCCCCGGATGTCGACCGTCTCGATCTCCACACCGCCGGACTGGGAGACGCAGAAGAATCCGCGGCCGCCGCCGTCGGCGGTCAGCTCCCCGACCCGGATGTTGGTGGGGTACTCGCCGTCGATCTGTCCGTTGCGGTTCGCCGTGCGGAAGGTCGCGTAGCCGGTACCGGCTGCGGCCCCGTCGCCGATGACCCGTTCGATGTCGGCGTTGACGGTGTCATTGAGCAGCAGGCCGGAGTACCCGGTGTCCACTGCGGTGACGGTGCCGATGGTCAGCCCGTCCACACCATAGGTCTCCACCCCGTGGCTGTCGGTGCCGGAGACGTAGACGTCATCGATGGTGATGTCCCGGGCCTCGCGGACCGAGTCGTCGTCGCGGCTGTCGAGGCGCATGCCGTGGCCACCGGAGAGACGCAGATCCATCTGACCGAAGTGCACGTCCGAGGAGGTGCGCAGGTAGACGCCGAAGTTCGGGTTCCCGGTGACGGAGAGGAACGGCACGGAGACGTCCTCGGCATGCCGGATCCGCACCACCCCGGTGTGGTCCTCGTAGCTGAAGTTCGACTCGTTGCCTGCGACATGGATGGTGCCGCACACCGAGAAGGAGGTGTGGCTGGGCAGGTCGACGGCGGCGTCGGCGGGCATGGTGCCGGAGCCGCGGACCACCACGGACTCCTGCTCGGTGCGGCCCTCGGTGAGGCTGTCCACGGCGGCCTGCATGGCTTCGACCATCGCGTAGCTCTGGTGGACAGTCTCCCCGCCGTTGACGGCGCGCCAGGTGTCGCCGTTGCGCAGGACCTTCGCATCCGCGCCGTCGACCGCGCAGTCCTCGAAGGGGTTGCCGTTGCTGCCGCGCGCGGTGACCGGGGTCAGCAGCGCCGCCGGCTGCTCGGAGAGTCCTCCGGGGTTGACGGCGAGCACCGTGTAGTACCAGTTGTGCTCGGTCGCTCCTGGCGAGGTATAGGTGGTCTCGGGAGTCTCTGCGATCCGTTCGAATCCGTGGTCCGCGTTCAGCGAGCGGTAGACGTGGTACTGGGCTGCGGCCTCGTCACCGGTCCAGCTGATGGTGGTGCCCTGCCGGTTGGCCTTCTCCAGCGCGAGGTCCCGCGGAGCGCGAGGGGCGTCGACCGTCGGGTCCACGATCGCGACAGTGTGCGCTTCGCTGTGTCCCGACTCCACCCCGGAGGAGCTGGCCTGCGTGACCACATAGTCGTAGGAGTAGCCGAGCTCCACGGCCTCGTCGGTGAGGCTGGTGCCCTCGGTCGTGCCGACCGGCTCATACTCTCCGGCGCCGGCCGAGGAGCGGTAGAGAGTGTAGTCGGCGGCGCCTTCGGCCTCGTCCCAGGCCAGGGTCGCCGACGGCGGTTCGGTGCTCACCGCGGCCTCGTGCAGCCCGGTGGGCGGGGCCACCTGGGAGATCTCCACCCCGTTGAGGCGTCCGTCGCTGAAGACCTCGAGGATCAGCGCGCCGTCCTCGACCTCCGTATAGACGCTGTGCTCGGCGAACTCGCCGGATCCGCGGGGATGCAGGCTGCCCTGGTCCTCTCCCTGGACCGTGAGCTGCGTGTTGTTGGAGGCGATCTGGTCTCCCGAGATCACCGTGACGTGGTACTCGCCGTCGGGCAGGTCCACCTGGAACTGCTGGCCGCCGGCGAGGACGAAGTCGCGGCGGACGTCGTCCGGAGCCCCGCGGTCGCGACAGGCCACCGGGGCGCTGAGCCCGAATCCGGTCCCTTCGTCATAGAGCGTGGTCTCGGTGACCTCGAGGTGCCCCTCGGCGACAGGATCGCCGACGCAGCCGAAGTCGAAGGCCAGCACCTCGCCCGGGGTGATGCCGACCTCCGGCGAGTAGGTTCCCTGAGCGGCCTCGGCCGCACCGGCGGCGGTCGCCGTGCTGGAGGTCACACCCAGCGGGGCGAGCAGGGCCAGTGCGGCCGCCGTCGCGAGTGTGGTGCGGCGCCTGTTCCGCGAACGTGCCCCTCGGACTCTCGGGCTGCGGACTGGGGTCATCGACATGCTCATCTCCCTCGGTGAGTGATTCCTGCCAGTGATTCAGATCACGTATTGAAACGTTGCAATACAACCTACGGAAAGCGCTCGCCCACCACAAGGGCCATGCGCTATGAGCATCACCGGCGGCATCTCCGCCCGTCAGAGTCATGGCTGAAGAGTGTGGGCACCCCGCAGGTGCGCGCCCCGGACAGCGGGCTGACCACGGGGCATCACGCCCTTCAGACATGACGCCGGCGGACATGCCCCTCTGGTGACCGGCCCCTGTCCGATAGACTGGAGGCGCTTCACGAGCAGCGACCTGAGGGCCCACGTCCTCCACGATCCGCCAGCGGTCGCTCACCAACCCCATGTTCACGGGTGGTCTCGGATCACGAAGCGGCCCCTCTCAACGGCCGCGGCCGCTGTGCCGCCGCCGAGCAGGCTGGAGGGGGCAAGAGCAGCACGAAAGGATCTCTCCCCCGTACGTCCGCAGCGCGCCGACCCTCGCGGTCTCGTTCCCGCGCACCCTCCTGACCGAACACCCCTCGCACCAGAGAACACCCGGTGCCAGATGCGGTGCCGCCGTGTCGCCGCCACGCCGCAGACGCTGCGCCACCGCACCACCGGGCACCTCCGGGCACCACCGGGCACCACCGCACCATGACACCGAAGGAGCATCTGCCCATGCGCATCTCACCGAAGCATCCCACCAGCCCCCGACTCCCCTGGGTCCGACTGGCCGCACTCGGCGGCGTCCTCAGTCTGGCCGCGACCGGATGCACTGTCTTCGGCGGCGACGACGCCGACGACGACGTCTTCCGCATCGGCGTCACCGCCCAGGATGAGACGAACCAGCTGCTGGCGGAGATCGCCGAAGAGGAGCTCGGTCATGAGGTCGAGATCATCAACTTCGATGACTACAACGTCCCCAACACGGCGCTGAGCAACGGAGACCTGGACGCGAACTGGTTCCAGCACATCGCCTACCTGGCCAACTACAACGTCAACAACGACGACGACCTCACCATGATCGGCGGCACCGAGATCGTGCCCCTGTCCCTGTACTCGGAACCCTATGCGTCGATCGACGACTTCCAGGACGGCGACACCGTGGCGATCGCCAACGACGAGATCAACCGGGCCCGCGGCATCAATGTGCTGGTCGCCGCCGGACTCGTGGTCCTCGACGACGACGTCCCGGAACCTCGTCCCAGCGACATCGATGAGGACGCCTCCACGGTGTCGGTCCACCCGGTCGACGCCGCCCAGACCGTCAACGCCCTGCAGTCGGTGGAGGGCTCGGTGATCAACAACAGCTTCATCAATGACGCCGGCATCGACCCGAACACGGCGCTCTTCGCCGACGACCCCGAGGACCCGGAGGCGTTCCCCTACATCAACGGCTTCGTCATCCGAGACGAGGATCGAAACGATGAGGCGCTCCGAGACATCGCGGCGCTGTACCACGATCAGCGCGTCCTGGACTCCGCGGCGGAGATCTCCGAAGGCACCTCAGTGCCCGCGAACCCGAGCATCGAGGAACTCGAGGCCGGGCTCGAGGACTATGAGGACTTCCTGCGCGGCGAGACCACCGGTAGCCACGAGGACACCGACGAGACCACGGACGGAGACACGGACGAGGACGACGAGTGAGCCTGCACAGTTCAGATCCCGATGCCGATCCGCTGATCGAGTTTCGCCACGTCACACGACGCTTCGGCTCCGGGGAGAAGGCGGTCAACGCCGTCGACGACGTCTCCCTGCAGGTGCGCCGCGGGGAGATCTACGGCGTCATCGGATTCTCCGGTGCCGGCAAGTCCACACTCATCCGACTGATCAACGGGCTGGAGAAGCCGACCTCGGGCTCGGTGCACGTGCTCGGCCAGGAGATCTCCTCCCTCTCCGAGGGGCGACTGAGCCGAATCCGGCTGCGGATCGGCATGGTCTTCCAGCAGTTCAACCTCTTCCATTCGCGCACAGTGGCGGGAAATGTGGCCTATGCCTTGAAGGTCGCAGGCTGGAAGAAGGCCGGCCGTCAGGCGCGGGTGACGGAGTTGCTGGAGTTCGTCGGTCTGGCGGACAAGGCGGACCAGTACCCCGAAGAGCTCTCCGGGGGCCAGAAGCAGCGGGTGGGCATCGCCCGCGCGCTGGCGGCGAAGCCCGACATCCTGCTGGCCGACGAGTCCACCTCAGCACTGGACCCCTCCACCACGGCCGAGGTGCTGTCTCTGCTGCGGCGGGCCAATGAGGAGCTGGGGATCACCATCGTCGCCATCACCCATGAGATGGAGGTCATCCGTGCCATCGCCGACCGCGTGGCCGTCATGGACCGCGGCCGGATCATCGAGTCCGGCCACGTCTACGACATCTTCTCCAATCCGCGGGACGTCGCCGGCACCAGCTTCGTGGGCGCCGCACTGAAGGACCGGCCCTCCGCGGAGGATCTGGAGCGCATCCGGGCCCACACCCCCGGCCGGCTCGTGACTGTCTCGCTGAAGGACTCGGCGGCCGTCGGCACCGTGCTCGGCCAGGCCGGCCAGCACGGAGTCACCTTCGAGATCGTCCACGGCGGGATGAACACCACCAAGAACGTGGCCTACGGCCTGCTGACCCTCTCACTGCGGGGTGAGCCTGCCGCGGTGGAACAGTTCATCGCCGTGCTCTCCGAGACGGGCCCAGTGCAGGAGGTGGCGGCATGATCGAGACCTATCGCGAGCTGGACTGGTCCTACTACGGCCCCACTCTGCTCGAAGCCGTGGGCGAGACGATCTACATGGTGGCCTGGAGCTTCCTCTTCGGCGGGCTCATCGGGCTGATCATCGGCCTGACGCTCTACACGACCCGGGACGGCGGGCTGCTCGCCAGCCGACCGGTATGGCTGCTGACGAACTTCATCGTCAATCTGATCCGGCCGATCCCCTTCGTCATCCTCATCGCGGCCCTGCAACCGGTGACGATCAGCGTCGTCGGCCAAGGCATCGGCAACGACGCGGTCGTCTTCGTGATGATCTGGGCCTCCACCTTCGCCATCGCGCGCATCGTGGAGCAGAACCTCGTCTCCATCGACCCCGGGGTCATCGAAGCCGCCCGCGCCATGGGCGCCTCACGACTGCGCATCATCCTCACCGTGATGCTCCCGGAGGCGCTGGGGCCGTTGATCCTCGGCTACACGTTCGTGATCATCGCCCTGACCGACATGTCTGCGCTGGCAGGCATCATCGGAGGTGGCGGGATCGGAAACTTCGCCATCGTGGAGGGCTACAACCGGTTCCGCCCGGAGGTCACCTGGCTGGCCGTGATCGTGGTGATCCTCTTCGTGCAGTCGCTGCAGATGGTGGGCAACTGGGCGGCACGGAAGGTCATGCGCCGCTGACCACCCCCGGCACACACGCGACAGGGCCCCTGCACCACAGCTGTGGTGCAGGGGCCCTGTCGCGCAACGGCTGAGGATCAGAACGCCGGGGCGACCTCGCCGTCGGGCCAGTTCTCCTCGATGAAGTCGCGGACCTCCTCGGAGTGCAGCAGGTCGTTGAGCGCCTGGAGGTTCTCATCGTCCTCGGTGCCCTCACGCACGGCCAGGAAGTTGGCGTACGGGCTGCCCTCCGGGTCCTCCACCAGCAGGCTGTCCTGGGTCGGGGAGAGTCCGATCTCCAGGGCGTTGTTGCCGTTGATGACGGAGGCGTCGACGTCGTCGAGGGTGCGGGCCAGCGAGGCGGCGTCAGCCTCGATGAACTCGAAGTCGCGGGGGTTCTCCGCGATGTCGTTGATGGTCGACTCCGCCGGGTCGACGCCGTCGGCGAGCTCGATCAGGCCGGCGTCGGCCAGCATCGCCAGGGCGCGGCCCTGGTTGGACGGGTCGTTGTTGACGCCGATCTGGCCGCCCTCGGGCAGGTCCTCGAGGGAGTCGTGCCGCTCCGAGAACAGCGCGAAGGGCTCCACGTGGACACCGTCGTAGTGCGCCAACTCGTAGCCCTGACCCTCCACCTCGGACTCCAGCCACGGCTGGTGCTGGAAGTAGTTGGCGTCGAGCTCGCCGGCGACCAGCGCGGGGTTGGGCTCGGTGTAGTCCTGGTACTCGACGACCTCGAGGTCCAGGCCGGCGTCGGCGGCGAGCTCCTCGTCGATGAAGCGCAGGATGTCGCCCTGCGGGACGGGGGTCGCCCCCACGGTGAGGGTGACAGTGCCGTCCTCGTTCTCGGTGCCGACGGCGACGTCGTCATCGGCGAAGAGGCCGCAGCCGGTCAGCGCCAGGGCGGAGACGCCGACGACGGCCGCCGCGGCGGAGTGACGCAGAGTGCGTCCGTTGTGTGCAGATGCCATGGAAGTGCCTTTCTGAGTGCGAATGATGTGGACGAGTGTCAGGCTCAGCGGTGGTCGATGCCGCGGGCGAGGCGGTCACCGGTCCACTGGATCACCGCGACGATGATCACCAGCAGCACCACACAGGCGAGCATGGTGTCGCCCTGGTACCGCTGATAGCCGTAGTTGTAGGCGAGCGCACCGAGACCGCCGCCGCCGATCGCCCCGGCCATGGCCGTGTAGCTGATCAGGGCGACCACGGTGACGGTGAACCCGCCGACGATGCCGGGCAGACCCTCACGGACCTGCACCTGGCGGGTGATGTGCCCGGAGGATGCTCCCATCATCTTCACCGCCTCGACCTTTCCGGCGGAGACGTCCCGGAGGGCGTTCTCCACCAGCCGGGCGAAGAACGGGATCGCCCCGATGGACAGCGGCACGACGGCGGCCTGCCAGCCCAGTGCCGTGCCCACGATGAAGCGGGTGAACGGAATCAGGGAGATCATCAGCACGATGAAGGGGATCGAACGCCCGATGTCCACCACGAGGCTCACCACGCGGTAGACCGGAGCGTTCGGGGTGAGGCCCTTCGGGCCCAGGTTGTGCAGCAGCACGCCCAGCGGCAGTCCGAACAGCGCCACGATGAACGCGGTGGCGCCCGTCATGAACAGCGTCTCCAGGATGGCCTCGGGCAGCTGGTTGTGGAAGACCGGGTTGTCGAGGAACCGGCCGGAGGCCAGCGGCGTCGCGCCGGTCAGGGTGGCTGCGGTGGTGCTCACTGATTCTCCTCCTGCTGTTCGGCCTGCTCGGCGCGGGCGTCGTCCTCTTCGTGGGCGGCCCGCTCAGCCTCGACCTCAGCGCCGGTGGTGATCTCGGCGTGGATGCCGTTGTCCCGGAGCACCGCGGCGATCTGCTCCGCCTCGCCTCGGGTGGTCGGCGTGATGTGCAGACGCCCGACCTGCCGGCCCTGGATGGTCTCGATGGTGCCCGCCTCGACTCGGGCGTCCAGTCCGTGGGAGGACAGCAGGGCGAAGAGCTGGCCGACATCGGCCACATGGCTGCCCTCGGCCATCAGGACCTCCACCAGGGTGTCCCCCGGCTGCAGCGCTGCCGTGGGCGGCAGCGAGATCAGCTCCTTGGACAGCGGCGAACCGGTGTCCTGGATGACGTCGAGCAGGGCGCCGGTGCGCTCGATGCGCCCTTCGGAGAGCAGCGAGACGGAGTCGCAGATCTCGCGGACCACTGCCATCTCATGGGTGATGATGATCACGGTGATGCCGAGCCGGTCACGCAGTCGGCGAATCAGGTCCAGGATCTGTCGGGTGGTGCCGGAGTCCAGGGCGGAGGTGGGCTCATCGCAGAGCAGCACCCTCGGCTCGGCGGCCAGCGCCCGGGCGATGCCGACCCGCTGCTTCTGCCCGCCGGAGAGCTGGGCGGGATGGTTGCGACGCCGGTCGGTCAGTCCGACCAGGTCCAGCAGCTCCTCCACGCGTCGCTTCCGCTCTTTGGCCGGCACTCCGGCGATCTCCAGGGGGTGGGCGATGTTCTTCTCCGCCGTGCGGGAATCCAGCAGGTTGTGGTGCTGGAAGACCATCCCGATGCTGCGGCGCGCCTTCATCAGCTGGTTGCCCCGTGCCTGACCGAGGTCGACGCCGTCGACGCTGATGGTGCCTGAGGTGGCGGGGTCCAGACCCGTCAGACACCGGATCAGCGTGGACTTCCCGGCGCCGGAGCGGCCGACGATGCCGTGGATCTCCCCGTCGGGGATGGTCAGGTTCACCTGGTCGAGCGCGGTCACCCCACCGGGGTAGACCTTGCTGACCTCTGTCAGTTCGATCATGCGGACTCCATGGGTCTGGGCATGAGCGGAAGCCCCCGCACCGGAGGCGGGGCCCCGCCCGGAGCTCCGGCGCTGCCGCCGGTCTCGTTCTCTGGGCATGGCCGCCCCTCCGGTCCCAGGGCCTGGGCCCATGGCGGCGCTGGAGAGGCGGTGTGAAGTGAAGGTGGGAGCGGGGCGTGGCACTTGGGGCTGTGCCGACCGCAGTCAATCCTTTCGTCGCTGCTCTTGCCCGTTCCATCCAGTGCTGGAGACCAGCGAGAACGGGCCGCTTCTGGCGATCCGGACCACCCGTGAACATGGGGTTGGTGAGTGACCAATGCTGGATCCGTCAGAGGCACGAGGCCTCCGGGTCACTGCTCGTGAAGCACCTTTCAGCGTAGCGGAGCGGCCCGAGATTCGTCATACCGGCCCCGCGACACTGTCGTGGAACGTCACACAGGACGGCCAGATCACCGCGGATCGGCTGCTCCTCCACAGGCAGGACGGCCAGGACAGGACACGCGGCGGCCTCCACAGACCGGCTCTCGACCCTGGCTCCGACCCTCGCCACGGATCAGGATCGTCCTACCGCCCGAGAACACGGGCGGCACAGTGGCCCCAGGACAGTCAGGACAGTGGAAGGACTGATCGACATGACGACCCCGACCGCCCCACACACCGCCCCACACACCGCCCCAGCCGCCCAGACCACGGTGGCCCCTCGGGCATCCGACGACGGCCGCCCACCCCGCGTGGAGGAGCTGACCCACGAGCTCCACCGGGAGGAGGAGGGCCTGGCCACCGCCGAGTACGGGATCGTCATGCTGGCCGCCGTCGGATTCGCCGGACTGCTGGTCGCCGTCCTCTCCTCAGGCGAGGTCCGCGAGATGCTCGCCGGGATCGTCCAGCGCGCACTGACCCTCTGAGCCGAGCGACGGAGGAACAGCCCGTGGCGACACAGGATGAGCAGCACCTCGCGCGGCCGGACGACGACGGTGCGGTGAGCGGAGAGTTCGCGGCTGCGCTGCCAGCCGCCGTGGTCATGCTGGCCCTGCTGCTCAGCCTGGGCATGCATGCGGCCGCGCAGGTCTCCCTCGAGGAGGGAGCCCGCGCGGCCGCACGCGAGCTGGCCCGCGGGGAACCGACGTCCTCGGCGGTAGGAGCCGCCCAACGGATCGCCGGAGACTCCGCACAGGTCACCACCTCCCGTAAGGGCGAATACACGCAGGTGACCCTCACCCGGCCCGTCCGACTCCTCGGATTCGTGGAGCTCTCCGCGGACCAGACGGCCACTGCCGTGGCCCGTCTGGAGCAGTCGGCCTCGCGGGCCCCTGGTCCAGAGAGGTCCTCGGACGGGACACCCTCGGCGGGGACAACGTCGGGAGGATCACCATGACTGGCCACCGGCTCCTGGAGGAACGCGGCTCCGGTGCTGTGCTGGTCCTCGCGGGCCTCGCGGCCCTGGTGATGCTCATCGGGGTGGTGCACCTGGTCGGCGTCGCGGCCGTGTCCTCCGCGCAGGCCTCCCGCGGCGCCGATCTGGCCGCTCTGGCGGCCGCTGACGCGGCACGTGGGCTGAGCACCGGTGACCCGTGCACAGTGGCCGAGGAGGTGGCCGATCGGAACGCGACCCGCCTGGAGAGCTGCCAGGTCACCGGTGACCACGGCACCGAGGTGCTCGTCAGCGTCAGCGTGCCGGTGCTCCCCGCCATGCCGGACGGGCAGACCCTGGGTCCCGGGGAGACCCCCAGCTGGGAGGCCACAGGCACTGCTCGAGCCGGGCCGCCGTCGGAGAGGTGACTCAGCGGGAGGCCCATGGCCCCCTCCCCGCTGTGGCGATGCTGCGCCTCCAGCGTCAGTGCCGCCAGGTCCGAGAATGCCGGAGCGCCACCGAGGATCACACCCGTGAGCAGAAGGCTCGACAACACCACGATGGCGCCGGTGACGAGCGGCCTGGCTGCCTTCGTCCCGGAGTCGCCCTGGGGCACCGGAGACCACCGGTCCTCTCCCTGTGAGCAGCCGTTGTCCGTGACCGTCCGGTCCCGCACCGTCTCATCTGTGCGCAGCGGCGCTGATCCGGTGACCGACGCACCTAGAATGGCCGCATGAGGATCGAGGTCCTGGGCCCCCTCCGGCTACGGTCCACCACCGACGACCTGGTGGAGGTGCCCGAGCGCAAGGTCCGTGCCCTGCTGGCGGCACTCGTCATGGATCACGACGCCGCCGTCGCCGCCGACACTCTCATCGATCGTGTCTGGGGCACGGACCTGCCCGCCCACCCGGTCCGTGTGCTGCAGGCCAAACTCTCCCAGCTGCGTGCGGTCCTCGATCAGGCCTGCCCCGGTGCCCGCGCACTGCTCAGCAGCGGTCCGGGCGGACACCGGCTCGCCGCGCAGACCCCGGAGGCCAGGATCAGCGTCGATGCGGACCTGTTCACCGCCGCCGTCGCACAGGCCCGCCGCACCGAGGACCCCGCCGAGCGGGCGGCCCTGCTCCGCGACGGACTCGCCCTCTGGCGCGGAGAGCCGTTCGCCGAACTGCGCGACGCCGCCTGGCTGGCCCCCACCGTGCAGCAGCTGCACGAACAGCGCCGCCAGGCCGTCGAGCTCCTCGGCGCGGCACTGCTCGGGCTCGATCGCCCCCAGGACGCGGTCGCAGTCCTGGATCCGCTCTTCGCCACGGAACCGATGCGCGCCGAACTCACCCGCACCCTGATGCTGGCGCTGCACCGCGCGAGCCGACACCCCGATGCGCTCGCCGTGTTCGAACGCCACCGTCGGCACCTGGCGGAGGAGCTCGGGGCCGATCCGGACCAGCAGACCACAGCCCTGCATGTCCGGATCCTCCAGCAGGATCCTGCCCTGCACAGGCCCGCCAGCGACAGCCCCGGCACCGCCCACCCGTCGGCGACCGGCCCCGCCTCCCCCGGACTGCCCCGGTATGCCTCCACGTTCCTGGGCCGGGCCGCCGCGCTGCAGGAGCTGACACAGCTGCTCCAGCAGGGACCGCTGGTCACCGTGCTGGGCATCGGCGGAGTGGGCAAGACCCGGCTGGCGATCCGCGCCGCCGAGGAGATCACCGCACAGCAGCGAAGCACCGCCTGGTTCGTGGACCTGACCGGCCTGGACCCCGGCCCGGCCGACACCGGCACCGCATCTGATGATCCGTCCGGTGGCGCATCTGGTGGCCGATCCGATGGCGCAGGCGCCGCGCCAGGGGCCTCCCCTGAGCGCATCGCCAGGGCCGTGGCCGAGAGCGTCGGCATCACCCTGGCCCGCGGGGACGGCTCTGCCCTGCTCCCCCACCTCATCTCCGCACTCCAGTCGCTGCCCGGCCTGCTGATCCTGGACAACTGCGAACATCTGGTCGACGACGTCGCCGCCTTCGTCGACCAGGTGGTCTCCTCCGGGAGCTCCCTGACGATCCTGGCCACCAGCCGGGAGCCCCTGGGCCTGCCCGGCGAGCAGCGCCTCCGACTCGATCCCCTGCCCGTGCGGGAGACCGACGGGGAGCAGGCGGATCCCGACGACGCCGTCGCCTTCTTCCTCCACCGGGCACACGCGCTCCGGCCTGACCTCCCGGACGATGCTGACACGCGTCGGACCGTGGCCGAACTGTGCCGCCGACTCGACGGACTGCCGCTGGCGCTGGAGCTCGCCGCGGCCCAGGTCGGGGCGCTGGACCTCCCGACGCTGCTGACCCGGCTGACCGACCGACTCGATCTGCTGCGACGCCCGGCCCGCGGGGCGCCGCGTCGTCAGCAGACGCTGCGCGGCATGCTGGACTGGAGCTGGTCGCTGCTCGACGCGCCGTCTCAGCGGCTGCTGCGCCGCCTGGCGCTGCACCCGGCTTCCTGGACGCTTGAGACCATCGAAGCGATCTGCGCCGACGACACCTCGGGACCCCTGCGCTGCTCCCAGGTGATGCCCACTGTGGTGGGACTCGTGGAGCGCAGCCTGGTGGTGGCGGAACCCGGCAGCCACGGCATGCGCTACCGGCTGCTGGAGTCCGTCAGCGCCTATGCCGCCGAGCGGCTTCACGACTCGGGAGAACGCGACATGCTCGCGTTGAGACACCTGCGGCACTGGCGGATCGAGCTCGCCTGTGCCGAGCAGCAGCTCTTCTCCGCCCACGCCCAGGACTGGATCCGGCGGCTGCACCGGGAACGGGTGCATCTCACCCGCGCCTTCGGCGAGGCGGTGGAGCGCGGACGGGGCGCCGACGCCGTCGCCCTGGCATGGAGCTGGTTCTGGCATCGGTGGATGACCGGCAGCACCGCGGGTCTGGCCACAGAGCTGAGACTCGCGGTCGAGGCCCCCGGCCCCCGAGATCTGCCGCACGCTCAGGTGGGAGTCCTCGCAGAGGTCCTCGACGGCCGCACCCCGGACCGTCCAGGACGCATCCGGCGGGCCCTGGCGGCCTTCGACGACGTCGGCGGAGAGGACGGCGAGGACGGCGAGGACGTGAACGGCCAGGAGCGCGACCTCGCCCGCGCCCAGGTCCAGTGGTTCGCCGCCACTCCGGTGCTGATCTCCCCCGCCGCGCGGGAGGTAGGACGTCGGCTCGCCGATGAGGCCGTCGAGCTGCTGCTGAGCTCCGGCGACCTCCCCCGGGCGGCGTTCGCCAGCACTCAGCGGGACTGGTTCCTCCTCGACGCGGGCGAGGAGGCGATCGGCATGCCCGACGGCCATGACGCCGAGCAGATCCTCCGCACCGCAGGCGACGCCTACGGGCTCACCCAGATCCTCGGCATGCGACACATCCAGGCCGCACGCGACGGCGACCGCACCACGGCGCTCGCGGCGGCCCGCGAGGCGACGGCCTTGGCCCAACAGCTGGAAGCTGCCGGCGAGGAGTCCTACTGGCAGACCGTCCATGGGCTGCACAGCCTGGATGCCGGTGACCTCGACTCCGCCTCAGCACATCTGCACCGTGCCCGCCAGCTCGGCGCGCAGTGCGGCCACAGGATCGAGACTCACTTCGCCGAACTGGGCCTGGCCGAGCTGGCGGCCCGCACCGGCGACGCCGACCGGGCGGCAGAGCTGCGGACCCGGGCCTCTTCGCGGACCGCACGGCGCTGGGTCCACCGGGTGCTGGAAGGGAACGAACCCCACCGGCAGGCCCGGGGATCAGCCGGCAGCGCGGTCGCGGACCAGCCGGCCGAAGGCCAGCACACCGGCTGAGGCGAGCAGGACCACCACGCCGAAGACCAGATAGCCGCTCATGGTCGCCGTGGTCAGCGCGGTCTCCGCCGCCTCGGTCAGCGCCGCGCCGGCGGGGGCGTCGAGAGCCGCGGCCACCGCCGGTGCCGCCCCGAGACTCTCGCCGGCGGCGTCGATGCCGGCGGCATCGACACCCTGGGGCGCCTCCCGGGCCAACACCGTGCGATGCACCCAGAGCGCCCCAGCCCCCATGATCGCGATCGAAGAGGCCCCGCCCAGGCTCCCGGCGAGGTCCTGGACCGCCGTGGCGGAGCCGGTCTTCTCCACCGGGGCCGCTCCGATGAGCCGCTGAGACATCAGCGTCATCATCGGGGACAGGATCAGCATGATCACCCCCAGCAGGGCCGCCAGCTCGACGACTCCGCTCTCCGACAGGCGCAGAGCCAGCAGCACAGCGCCCACCCCGCCGACGGCCAGCAGCCCCGCGATCAGGGCCCGGGGACCCGCACTGATCAGCGGGGTGGCCATGGCCCCCACCGTGGCGGCGACCGCCGGCGCCAACAGCACCAGCCCAGCCTCCCAGGCGCTCAGCCCCCGGACGATCTGCAGGTGCTGGGCCATCAGCATCTCGACGAACATCGTGCCCAGCAGCAGCAGGAAGATCGCCACCGTGAGGGTGGAGAACACGCGGCTGCGGAACAGCCCCAGGTCCAGCAGCGGGTGCTTCGCACGAGACTGACGACGGACGAACAGCCCGACCAGCAGCATCCCGAGCACCGCCGAGAGGATCGGCCAGAGGGCCGGACCGGATTCAGCCGTCTCCTGCATGCCGAAGACCAGCGCGAGCACCGCCGTCACGGAGAGGAGCACACTGGGAAGGTCGAGGCGGACTGCGGCGTCGCCGTCATGACGGGGCAGCAGCAGCGGACCGCCGATCAGCAGCACGGCGGCGATGGGCACGTTGATCAGGAACACCGCTCCCCACCAGAAGGTGTCCAGGATGAATCCGCCCAACGGCGGCCCGGCCGCCATCCCTCCGGAGAACGCGGCCATGAAGATCGCGAAGGCGATCCCATACTGGCGTTCATCCCGGAACGTAGTGCGGATCAGCACCAACCCTGCCGGGGTGAAACCTGCCGCGGCGATCCCGAGCAGCGCGCGGGCGGCGATCAGGATCTCCGTCTCCGAGGCGAAGGCCGCCGCCAGGGAGGCCGTCCCATAGGCCGCCACCGTGCCCAGCAGGAGCCGCCGGGCGCCGACTCTGCGAGTCAGCAGGCCGAAGGTGATCATCGTCGCCGCGGTGAGGAACTCTCCGATGTGGAGGATCCACAGGGACTGTGATCCCGACGGCGCCAGATCGGCAGTGATCGCCGGCATGGCCAGGTACAGGGCGGTCATGTCGGTGGAGAGCATGAACAGCGGGATCACCAGCAGGATGAGCCCCGCCCACTGCCGGGCCGTGGCCCGCGGTGGGGTGTCTGCGGTGCTGTCGGTGGTGGAGGTGGTGGAGGTCTGCGGTGTGCGGCTCATTCGGAGATCCCTTCGGGGTAGTCACGGCGAGCGCGGGCCTCTTTCATGGAGATCGCCCACCACTGGAGCTGGTCGAGCATCCGGTGGGCCCAGCGACCCATCTGTGCGGTGTCGACGGCGCGGCCGTCATGGTCGAAGCGTTCCCAGAAGTTCTGCAGCACCACGGCGTCCCGCAGCGGGACCGCATCGAACTCGAGGAACACTCCCCGCAGGTGGTCGATCGGCGGGAACGCGCCGAATCCTCCGCCGTAGGCGACGAAGCCGACCGGTTTGAGCCGCCATTCGACGTAGAACCAGTCGATGGCGGTCTTCAGCCCCGCCGGATAGCTGCGGTTGTAGGTGGGGGTGACCACCACGAACGCGTCTGCGCCCACCAAGCGCCTTCCCAGCCGGGCGACGTCGGCCGGCACCGGCTCCTCGGCGTCGTTGCCGCCGAGTCCCATCGGCAGGTCGTAGTCGGCCAGGTCGATGAGCTCGACGACGAATCCGGCATGCCGCTGCGCCTCCTCGGCGAACCAGCGGGCCGGAGTGGGGCCGAACCGGTCCGGCCGGATGCTGCCGATGATGATCGCCAGTCGCGGGCGGTCCTCGAGCGCATCGGCGGCATCCTCAGTCGGGCTCCGGCGGATCGTGGTCTCGCTGCGCGGTGTTTCGGTGCGCGGGGTCTCGGTGCGCGGGGTCTCGGTGCGCGGGGTCTCGGTGCGCGGGGTCTCGGTGCGCGGATTCATGGAGTCCTCCTCCGTGGGGACGGTTGGGCCGCGCCTGATGCCAGGCGCGTCGTCTCCGAGCGTGGAGGACACCCGCTCCGAGAATGTTCCGGTGATGCTCCAGGGAGGCTCCAGGGAGGCTCCGGCGGCGGAGCTGTGACCGTCGACACGAGGTGGGCTACCGTACTCGACAGGGGGTGCGCGATGGTCGACCGTGAGCTCCGGACCGAGGAGTTCCTCGAACTGCGCCCTCTGCTGTTCTCCATCGCCTACCGGATGCTGGGCAGCGCCGCGGAGGCGGAGGACGTCGTGCAGGAGGCCTGGTTGCGCTGCGCGACCACAGACGTCGTCGTCGAGTCTCCCCGAGCGTTCCTCACCACAGTGGTCACCCGGCTGTGTGTGGATGTGCTGCGTTCAGCCCGGGTCCGCCGAGAGGTCTACGTGGGGCAGTGGCTGCCCGAGCCGGTCCTCACCGATGACCCCGACGGACCCGAAGAGCATGCCGAGCTCGCCGAGTCCCTCTCCATGGCGTCGTTGCTGCTGCTGGAGCGACTCAGCCCGCTGGAGCGCGCAGTGTTCGTGCTGCGTGAAGTCTTCGACGTCGACTACGCCGAGATCGCCGAGGCCGTCGAGCGATCCGAGCAGGCCTGCCGTCAGCTCGCCAGCCGCGCCCGGCGCCACATGGCCCAGCAGCACCCCCGGTTCGATGCCGACCCGCACGATCGCCAGGCGCTGGCCGAGAAGTTCGTCGCCGCCTTCCAGGAGGGCGACGTGGAGGGGCTGCGCAAGCTGCTCGCCGCCGGGGTGACCATGGTCGGCGACGGCGGAGGGAAGGCGCCCTCGCTGCCTCGCCCGGTCATCGGTCGGATGAAGGTCGCCAGCCTGCTGGCCTCGGTCGGTCCGCCGATGGCCGCTCTCGGAGTGACGCTGCAGCGGCGCGAGGTCAACGGAGCACCGGGCCTGATCACCCGTGCCGAAGAGGGGACGATCGTCAACGTGGTGGTCCTCGACGTCGTCGACGGACGCATCGAGACGATCCGGTCCATCAGCAATCCCGACAAGCTGCGACATCTCGGCGCGGTCAGCGACATCTGGCGGCTGAAGGAGGAGTTCCAGCGGGCCCGTAGGGCACAGGCACCGAGGAGCCCCCATGACCGGGAGGCGCCACCCGAGCCCGGAGTGACACCAGAGCTCGGAGTGACACCGGAGTCCGCCGTGTCACCGGAACGCGGCATGTCACAGCATCGGCACCCCGTTCGTCCTGAAGAGTGACGCGGCAGGACCCTCCCGCCGCCGTTCCTCGAGGAGGCCCTCATGAGCATCACCACTGCCCAGCGCACCGGAGCGACACGTCCGCTGATCATCACCGGCGCCGTCGTCGTACTGGTCACCACGACGCTGAACCTGGGAGTGTTCCTCACCGCCCAGGCACTCGGCGCCTCCCTGCGACTGGACCCGCCGGGACAGGACCCGAACCATCTGCTGTGGTGGGTCGACGTCCTGTGGAAGACCGCACTGCCCCTGGCGATCGGCATCGCCCTGGTGGCCCTGCTGCGTCGCTCCCCTCGGGGGGCTGCTGACGCTGCTGATCGCCGCGCTGATCGTCGTCGGACCCACCAGCGCCGTGCCCGCGTCGGTCGCCCATGACGGGATCACTGCGGCCGCGCTGGCGCTGCTGCACCTGATCCCGCTGACGGCCTTCACGGCCCTGCTCCTGCGGGTGCGGGCGGCTCAGTCCGTGACCAGCCCGCGGGAGGCGCGCAGCGCGGCCACATAGTCACGACGACGGGCGTCCACGTCCCCGGGGACGAATCCGTTGAGCTCCAGGCTGACCAGCCCGTGGGCCAGCGCCCAGAGCCGCAGGGCCGCGCGCTCGGACGGATCCGGCTCCGCGGGTTCGTCCTCCGGCCGGCGCATCGCGCGGGCGACGGCGGCGCGCAGCACTTCGAAGGTCGGGGAGGCCGGCGTCGTCGGGCGGGAGCAGCCCTCCCCGAGGGACTCGAACATGACCCGATAGAAGTGCGGGTCCGCGAGGGCGAACTCGCGATAGGCCACGCCCAGGGCCAGCAGGTCCGCCCCAGGGTCGTCGGTGCGCCCGACGGCGGCGAGCGCTGCGCCGAAACGGCGGAAGCCCTCCTCCACCACGGCCTGGATGAGCTCCTCTCGGCCGCCGAAGAGGGAGTAGACCGCGGCGGTGGTGGTCTGGGAGGAGCGGGCCACCGAGCGCAGGGAGAGCCCCTGGGCCCCTGAATCGGCGATGACCTGGGAGGCTTCCTCCAGCAGGCGGGTCCGGACGGTCTCATCGTGGGTGCGGGGCCGAGCCATGGCAGGAGCCTACCCTTGACACCCACTTTTCTCACAGCGTTACATAACAGTGTTACACAACTGGCGGGAACTCACGCCCGACCCCGCAGCAGCACTCTGATCGGAGACGACCATGTTCGAGCTCTCCCCGGCCGCACAGACCACCGCCGGCATCGTCATCCTCGCAGCGATCACCGTCACCACCGGCGGCCACTTCCTCACCACAGTGGTCCGCGGGCAGGTCCCCGCCACCGACCTGCAGGTCTCCTTCTACCGAGCCGGCCACGCCCATGCCGCCAGCCTGATCATGCTGGGGCTGATCTGTCTGCTGCTGACCGAAGCCACCGGCCTCACCGGCGCCTGGCAGTGGCTGGCCCGGACCGGCGTGCTCATCTCCGCGATCCTCATGCCCGCCGGATTCTTCCTCTCCGCCATGGGCGCTGGCCGCACCGAGCCGAATCGTCTGATCGTGCTGCTCTGGATCGGCGTGGCCTTCCTCATCGCCGGGCTGGCCACTCTCGGCGTCGGACTGCTGATCGCCTGATCACGCGTCCCGGGACGGCTCCGACCCGACAGGGGCAGACGCGCCTCGGCCGGGCACCGGTGACCCGGCCGACGTCGCTGACTACCCTGGCCCGCATGAACACCACCGCGGAACAGACCCTGCCGTTCTACGACGACGCGTCGCTGAGCCACGTGCTGTGCGTGGTCGCCCACCCCGACGACCTCGAATACGGGGCCTCCGCCGCCGTCGCCCGCTGGACCTCCCGCGGAGTGAAGGTCTCCTACCTGCTGCTCACCGCCGGCGAGGCCGGCATGCGCACCCGGGATCCTGAGGAGGTGGGCGCGCTGCGCGCCGCCGAGCAGCGGCGGGCCTGTGACGTCGTCGGCGTCGAGGACCTGGTGATCCTGGATCTGCCCGACGGCACACTGCAGGCAGATCTGGAGACGCGGCGCCAGATCGCCCGGCGGATCCGCCAGGTCCGCCCCGACATCGTGCTCACCCAGCCCTGGGACCTGCGTGTCGGCTGGGGCCTGAACCATGCCGACCACCGCGCCGCAGGAATCGCTGCAGTGGACGCGATCCGCGACGCCGACAACCCCTGGGTGTTCCGTGAGCTGCTGGAGCAGGAGCGGCTCGAACCGTGGGGCGTCAAGGAGCTGCTCGTCGCCGGAGACGAGCCCACCCATCTGGTCGACGTCACCGGGGAGCCGCTCGAGAGGGGCATCGCCTCACTGGAGGCCCATGAGGAGTACCTGGCCGAGCTCGGCGGAGAGTTCGACGTGCGCGGGATGCTGGAGAGCTTCACGGCGGACCTGGGTGCCGCCACCGACGACGAGGACGTCACCCATGCCCTGGGCGTGGCCGTCCACCCGATGGGCTGAGAGACGGGTCAGCCCCTCCCGAAACCTTCGGCAGGACTGACGCTGCGGCCCAGGAGCCCTGGAGACCTCGCAGAGCCAAGAGGACAATGGAACGACACGCTGTCCCCACCCCAGACGGGAGGCCGACGATGCCCTCGACCACGCCTGAGGAACCGGTGACGATCCGCTTGCGTTCCCGACTGGTGCTCGCCTTCACCGTGGCCGGAGCGGCGATGGGCGGCCTGGCGGCGATGGTGATCGGCCCGACGGCGGCCTGGATGATGACCCGACTCGAGTCCCCGCCCACCCTGGTCGAGCAGCTGGACCAGGTGCGCCTGGCATGGTCCGTGCCGACGCTCATGGTGCTGGGGGCGGTGATCGGGCTGGCGATCTCCCGGTCCCGGGACCGAGGGGCCGGTCGGCTGACGATCGACTCGCAGACCGTGACGCTGGACCACCGGGGAGAGTCCTCCGTGCTTCGCCACCGGGACATCACCGAGGCGTTCCTCGCCGACGGCGACCTGGTGCTGCTGGGCCGCGGTGGCCATGAGCTGACCCGCGCGCCCGCCGAAGACGGCCTGGCCTCCGAGCTGAAAGAGGCTCTCGCCATGTACGGCCTGCCCTGGTCAGGCGGTGCCGATCCGCGGGACACCGAGTTCCACCCCTGGGCGGACCACAGCCGGGAGCTCGATGCCGAGCTCCATGCGATGCTGCGTGACCGCCGTCGGGCCCTGGAGACCGGGGACGACGAGCGGGCCGAGTCGTTGCATGATCAGCTCGCGGCCCACGGCGTGCTGGTCCGCGACCGGCCCGGCGCCCAGCAGATCAGGATCCTGCCGGGGTGACAGGGGGGGGGCGTCGACGTCGCGTCGCCGCCGCTGCGTCACCGACTCCTGCTCCACCGCCCAGCACGTGCAGCCCCCGACCTGGGTCGCGGCCGCGACCGGGGCTTTGCGAGGACACCGCACAGGGGCATGCTGGTCAGATGAGGCTCTTCGTGTCGTTGGCCCCGCCGGAGGGGGTCCTGGAGCATCTCGACGACGCCCTGGCATCTGTGCAGGCGATGCTCCCGCCGGAGGCTGGCAACGGGCCGCCGGCGCTGCGTTGGGTGCCGACCGACCTGCGGCACATCACCCTGGCCTTCTACGGCGAGCTGCCGGCCGGAGCCGTGGATGACCTGACGATGACGCTGCGCGAGGTGGTGGAACCTCAGGCTCCGCTGGAGGTGCGGCTGCGCGGTGCCGGAGTGTTCGCCTCGCGCACGCTGTGGGCCGGCGTCCAAGACCAGGCGCCCTCCACTCACAGCCGTCGCAACGGACCATTGGCGGATCTGATGGCCGCCTGCGAGCAGGCGGGGCGCGCGGCAGGGTCCACTGTGGAGCGACCCGAACGTCGCCGTGCGCATCTCACCCTGGCTCGTGTGCGCGGACGGGCGGGTGCCACCCGAGGACAGGGCGCGCAGGGGCACGGCGCGCGGGGTCGACCTCGGCGTTCCGGCGGGGACGCCGCCGAACGGCTGCACCTGCTCGCTGATGCTCTGGCCGTCTACGAAGGACCGTTGTGGACCGCGGAGGAGGCTCAGCTGATGGTCTCCGAGCTCGGGGCCGGGGCCGGCGGCGGTCCGCGGCATGAGGTGCTCACGGCCCTGCCGCTCACAGGCTGAACACCTGCGGCAGGAGCCCGAGCACCACGGGAATGATCCCGAGGAGGATGAAGGCCGGCAGGAAGCATCCGCCCAACGGCATGACCATCTTCACGCCCAGCTCCTCGGCCCTCCGCTGGGCTTCATGGCGTCGGCGGCGCCGCAGCTGCCGGGCACCGGCATGCAGCAGTTCGGCAGTGGGAGCCCCGGTGGCGTGGGCGAAGCCGAGCTGCGTCCCGAGCTCCGCAAGCTCGCCCGACTGCCCGGACCAGGCGTCCTCCCAGCGTGCCCCGGCTGTGACCGCCTGGTGGACGGCGGCCAGCGGCTCCGCCCCCGGGACGGTCCGAGACAGGCGGTCCAAGGCGGCCTCGATGCCGACCCCTGCCTTCAGCAGCGCGGCCGTGAGGTCCAGCAGCATCGCTGCGTCCGGCGGTGCGGGAGGACTCTCACCCCGATGCTCGACCCCCTCGGCAGCACGGAAGCTCCTCCTCCGGCGAGCCGCGTCTGCCCGCGCGGCTCCCAGCTCCGCGGCTCCCGGCTCCGGGGCTGCTGACTCTGGGGCTGCTGGCCCTGCGGCCACCGAGGAGCTCCGCCGCAGTCCGCGAGTCGGCCCCTGCGGTGCGGGAGGGATCAGCGGTGCGGGAGGGATCAGCAGCAGCGCTGCGACGGCGGCCAGGAGGATCCCCGCAGTGACCAGGACCTCACCCATGGGACTCCACCACCTGGATCATGCGTCGGCTCCACGCCACCCCGGCCAGCATCAGCCCCGCCCCGACGGTCAGGCAGCCGAGACCGACGGCGGTGCCGAGCAGCACGCCCAGCACGTCAGCACCGATCAGCTGGCCCACCAGAAGTCCACCGATCGGCAGTCCCGCGAGCACCCGCTGAGTCAGGCGCGGACCGGCCACTGCGGCGCTGACGGCTGCGGCGACCTCGACATCGTCATCGAGCGTGGTGGCCAGCTCCTCGGCCAGCCGCGAGAGCGGCGCCCCGGTCTCCTCGGATAGCCGCAGCAGCCCCGCCATACGCATCACCACCGCCAGCAGCCGCTGATCCGCACTCCGGCTTCCGGCGCCCCAGGTGCTGGCGCCGGGCCGAGGTCCTGCCGGCACATCATGCGCGGCGGCCCGCGGCCAGATCCCGACCGCCGCTGCCGACGTCGCCCCGGTGAGCCGACTTGCCGGCGTCCCAATCCGACGACGGCGCCGGAGCCCGGCTCGCAGCTCTGCGGCGAACCGTTCCAACCCGTCGGCAGCACCCCGACCAGCACGATCAGCCGCCGCCGCCCGGGCACACAGCTGTGCCAACGGGTGGTCCTGGCCGGAGGCCGGCGCAGCCCCTGGAGTCCGCGCAGACGATCGGTCGGCACCGTCACCCTGCCGCGCGGCCCACTGGCGGGAGAGGTCCTCCCACGCTTGGCCTGGCCCCCGGCCGGACTGCAGCAGTGCGGAGAGCTGCCGGATCAGCATCGCGGCATCACGAGTCGTGTCGACCCTGACGGAACCCCGGCGGCGGCGACGGGCTGCGCGTCCACGGCGGCCTGTCTCCCTGCCCGGCGCCCGAGGCCCTCCCCGCAGTGGCCGCACCAGCTGCCGCGGGACGGGTCCCCTCACTGCGGCGCCCCCTCGAGCAGCCCCCGGAGGCCGCGGGATCAGCAGCAGCGGCATCGCCAGCGCCAGGGCCCCGGCAGAGACCAGCAGCAGGGCGGCAGTCATGGCGCATCCGACCTCTCCCCGTCGTTGCTGATCTGGCCTGCCCGCTCCGCCAGTTCCTCCCAGGCCGCTCCCCGAGGGTCCCTCGAGTCGTCGACCAGGGCAGGTTCCATCTGCAGGCGTCCGCCCTGATGCCGCACCACAGAGGCGGCCACCGGCATGCGCCCTGCGGCGCGACGCTCCACATGGATGACCACGTCGAGAGCGGCTGCCGCCTGAAGAGCCACCGACTCCGGAGTCATGTCGGCCAGCGCCCCCATGGCGGCGAGCCGAGCCGGCACGACATCGGGTGAGTTGGCGTGAACGGTTCCGGCGGCCCCGTGGTGCCCGGTGTTCATGGCGGCCAGGAAGTCTCGCAGCTCAGCTCCCCGACACTCTCCGACGATGAGCCGGTCCGGCCGCATCCGCAGGGTCTGCCGGACCAGCTCTCCCATCTCGATACGTCCGGCGCCCTCCACGTTGCCGGTGCGTCCCTGCAGGTGGACCACATGCGGGTGCCCCGGCAGCATCTCCGTAGTGTCCTCGACGACGATGAGCCGCTCATGCGCCGGTGCAGCGCCGAGCATGGCCGCCAGCAGGCTGGTCTTCCCCGAGCCGGTGGATCCGGAGATCAGCACGTTCAGGCGGGCGTGGACGATGCCGCGGATGAGCTCCAGCCAGACCTGCGGCTCACACCATTGCCGTGCCAGATCGTCCAGCCCGGCATGTGCCCTTCGGGCGACGCGCACCGAGATGAGGGTGCCCTCCACCGCCACCGGTGGGATGACGGCATGGATGCGGCAGGGCCCGAGCCGACCGTCCGCACAGGGATGGCCCTCGTCGAGCCGACCGCCGGAGAGACCGATCAGCCGACGCGCCAGTCCGCGGACCTGGTCTTCGGAGGAGAGCCGGACGCCCGAGTCCAGGAGCCCGTCGGCGCCGTCGGTCCAGATGCGTCGCTCGCCGTCCACCAGCACGTCGGTGACCCCCGGGCGGTCCACGAACCGCTGCAGCGGCCCCATGCCGACCAGCTCATCGCGCAAGGAGCCCACCAGCCGTCGGGTGGTCTGGGCGCCGAGAGCGACCCCGGAGGCCCGGACCGTCTCGGCGATGCGGGCCGCGGTGAGCGGCTCAGTGCTGGCGGTCAGCTCGTCCCGCAGCCGGGCACGCAGCTCCCGCAGGCCGTCCTCCTGGTCCGTCCGGCGGCCCATGGCCGGGACGGTCAGCGGCTCAACCACCTCGATCACCCCCGGCCTCGACCCCTGCCGCCGCCAGCAGGCCTCCGGCGAAGAGGGCACCTCGGCGGCTGCGCAGCAGATCATAGGCCGCACCGATCGTCCCCGCTCGGCGCAGCCACCGCTGCTCCGCCAGATCGGCGGCCAGCGGCACTCCGAGGCGGCGAGCCAGCTCCGCCGGGGTGGCCCCGCCCCGGGACGGTCCGGTCACGACCAGGGACCAGTCCACGTCGTGACCCCGCAGCGGAAGCTCCGCGACGGCGGACCCGCCGCGCGGTGACGGCTCGGTGACCAGCAGCCCCGCCTCCGGCGGACCGCCGAGCGAGTCCACCACATCGGGGCGACGTCCCGCGTCGACGACGACCAGATCCGCCGCTCGTCGGGCCGCGGTGACCACCGCCGCCATCGCGTCCGGGACGCCGCCGTCGGCACGGGGCTCTCCGGTGATCAGCGAGATGCCGTCCACCATCGGCAGGGCTCCGATCAGCTGGGCGGAGGAGAGCGGACCGTCGTGCCGATCCAGCTCCGTCCAGTCCAGGGCGGATGGTGGGCCTTCCAGCACTCCAGCCCTGAGAGCCTGGTCACGCAGGGCGCGCAGTCCGCTGCCTGCGCTGAGCTCGCCGTCCAGCAGCAGGACCCGCATCCGGCGGGCGGCCGCCTCCGCGGCGGCCAGATAGGCCACAGTGGACGCGCCGACGCCGCCCACTGCGCCGAGCACCACCAGAACCCGGCCGGGAAGTCGGTCCATGATCTGGGCGGCCAGGTGGTCCACGAGCCACTGCTCCCCCGCCGGAAGCGGAACCGGGCGCAGTCGTGGATGGCGAGCCGCCAGCGCCCAGGCATCCACCGCGATGTGCTCCGGGGTGACCAGCAGCACCTCGGAGCGCACGCGCGGCATCGTCTCCGACGGCGGCGCATCGGGTCCGCAGAGCACGGCCACCCATTCCTGCGAGGACACGTGGGTCCACTCGGCGCATGTCTCCAGGCGGGCCCCGACGACGGCGGCCAGCAGCGCGACATCGTCGCGCAGCGCGGCGTCGGCGGTGACCAGCAGCACCCGAGGCACCTCCGCCTCGGCGCGGGGCACCGGCGCGGAGGGGGCGGGATCTGCTCTGCGGAGCGCCGGCTCACGAGAGGGTGATCGGCGACGGGCGGATCGGCTGGACGGCATGGGTCCAGCCTCGTCGCAAGGGACCAGTCCGCCCAGAGCCTCACGGGCCGCTGTGGAGACGGCGGTGTGTCGTCGGTGCTGTGGAGGAACGGCCGAGCACGCGGGGGCGCGCACACCCCTCAGGCACCGACGGAGACTAGAACAGCGGCTGATACTCCCGCGGATCCACGCTGGCCTCCTGGTCCCAGGGTTGCTCCCAACCGAGCCTGCTGAGGATGCGATCCAGCAGAATGCCGGTGAAACCCCAGATCAGCGTGCCGTCCACCACGAACGCCGGGGCCCGGTGCGTGATCCCCTGACGGTGGATCACCGAAGTGCTGCGATTCCCAGGATCCACCAGGCGCCGCACCGGCACCTGGATGACCGACTCCACCTCCCCGATCTGCGGGGTCAGCTCACCGAGAACCTCCGCCACCCCCACCACCGGCGTGACCATGTACCCACTGACCGGCACCGGTGCCGGCGGCAACGTCCCGATGACCTCCACCCGTGAAGGATCCAAGCCGATCTCCTCGTGGGCTTCGCGGAGCGCGGCGGCGGCCGGGCCGGCGTCGCCGGCTTCCAGAGCACCCCCCGGGAAGGCGACCTGCCCCGGATGCTTGGCCAGGCCGAGGGAACGCTCGGTGACCACGACACAAGGAGCGCCGCCGTCGTCGGCCCTGAGGCAGAACAGCACCAGCACCGCCGCCTCCCGGCCCTCGCCGACACGCATCGCCGGCTCGGCGGGAGGTCTGCGCGCCGGCTCGGGCGTCCACCACCAGCCGCCCAGCTCAGCGGCCTCGGGGTGGCTGATGGCGTAGACGTCGGCGGCGGCGACGAGCGCCCTGAGCTCCTCGACCACCATCACATCCCCGGGCACCTCATGCACTGAGCGAATGACCTTCCTCGCGCAGCTGCCGACGTGTCCACCCGGCACGCATCTTCTCCAGGAGCTCCTCACGGCCGGGCGCCAGCTCATACTTCAGCAACGCACGAGCCGCCTGAGGCTCCACCTCGCCGATGCCGTAGGACGGGCACCACCGGGCGATCGGGCAGGCCCCGCAGGCCGGGCGCCGCGAATGGCAGACGCGTCGCCCGTGGAAGATCAGCCGGTGGGAGAGCATCGTCCAGTCCTTGGGCTCGAAGAGCTGGGCGACGTCACGCTCCACTTTGACCGGATCCTCCTGGTCGGTCATCCCCAGACGCCGGGCGAGCCGCCCGAAATGGGTGTCCACGGTCAGACCGGGCGTGCCGAAGGCGTTGCCCAGGACCACGAAGGCGGTCTTGCGGCCGACTCCCGGCAGCTTCACCAGATCCTCGAGACGTCCGGGCACCTCGCCGTCGTGCTCCTCCACCAACGCCTGGGACAGGCCCAGCAGAGCCCGAGTCTTGGACTTGTAGAAGCCTGTGGGGCGGATCAGTTCGGAGAGCTCCCGCTCATCGGCGACCGCCATGGCGTGGGCGTCAGGGAAACGGGCGAACAGCGACGGAGTGACCTGATTGACCCGCACATCGGTCGTCTGTGCGGAGAGCACAGTGGCGACCAGCAGCTCGAACGGGTTCTCGAAGTCCAGTTCGGCCACAGCATAGGGATAGGTCTCGGCCAGCACCCGGTTGATCTTCCGCGCACGGCGGGTGGTCGCCAGCGGGGTCTCCTCACGCATCATCGAGATCATTCTACGGGCGCCCCGGACGGCTCCGGGGCACCGTCGGGCGGACCGCTCATCGGTCAATACCTACCGCTCACCGGAACCGTTCGCAGAAAAGCCCTAGTCAGCAGGCCGCATGCCCTGGCATGCGGCGGCTGCCATCTCGCCCCGGAGCCGACCAGCGCGGTATTGTGAGCGGCGACACAGGAAGGTGTCGGACGGCGTCGCAGACCTGGCCGACCCGGAGGTCACCGGGCGGTCCTGCACTGCGGCGCACCTGGAGCACTCAAGGAGGACAGCGCATGACCCCCACTCCCCCGGCAGACAACCAGCTCGACATCATGCTCAAGGAGAACCGCTCGTTCCCACCGAGTGAGGACTTCGCCGCGAACGCGGTGGCCACCGCCGACCGCTACGAGAAGGCCCGGGCTGACCGGCTGGGCTACTGGGCCGACCAGGCCCGCTCCGTGCTCAGCTGGGACACCGACTTCACCGAGACCCTCGACTGGTCCGAGGCTCCCTTCGCGAAGTGGTTCGTCGGCGGCGAGGTCAACGCCGCCTACAACGCCGTGGACAGGCACGTGGAGGCGGGCCACGGGGATCGGGTGGCGATCCACTTCGAGGGCGAACCCGGCGACACCCGCACCGTCACCTATGCGGACCTGAAGGACGACGTCGCCCGGGCCGCCAACGCCTTCGAGTCCCTCGGCCTGACCACGGGCGACCGTGTGGCCATCTACATGCCGATGATCCCCGAGACGATCGTGACGATGCTGGCCTGCGCCCGGATCGGCGCGATCCACTCGGTGGTGTTCGGGGGATTCTCCTCGGACGCACTGCGCTCCCGCATCGATGACGCCGAGGCCAAACTCGTCGTCACCGCCGACGGCTCCTACCGCCGCGGCAAGCCCTCGAGCCTGAAACCCGCCGTCGACGACGCGCTGGCCGCCCCCGGCCACAGCGTCGAGCACGTAGTGGTGGTGAAGCGCAACGGCGAGGACGTCGACTTCCACGACATCAACACCTGGTGGCATGACCTGGTGCCGCAGCAGTCCACCGAGCACAGCTATGTGCCGCACGACTCCGAGCACCCGCTGTTCATCCTCTATACCTCGGGCACCACCGGGAAGCCCAAGGGCATCCTGCACACCACCGGCGGCTACCTGACCCAGTGTGCGGTCACCCACCGGGACAGCTTCGACCTGAAGCCGGAGTCCGACGTCTACTGGTGCACCGCCGACGTCGGCTGGGTCACCGGACACTCCTACATCGTCTATGGACCGCTGGTGAACGGGGCCACCCAGGTGGTCTACGAGGGCACCCCGGACTCCCCGCACAAGGGCCGCCTGTGGGAGATCGTCCAGAAGTACCGGGTCACCCAGTTCTACACCGCACCCACCCTGATCAGGACCTGCATGAAGTGGGGCCGCGAGATCCCCGACCAGTACGACCTCTCCAGTCTGCGCGTGCTCGGCACCGTCGGCGAGGCCATCAACCCGGAGGCCTGGATGTGGTACCGGGAGGTCATCGGCGCGAACAACGGCCCGGGCCACCCGCCCAAGGATCACCCCGCCCCGATCGTGGACACCTGGTGGCAGACCGAGACCGGGGCGCACATGATCGCCCCGCTGCCGGGGGTGACCGCCACCAAGCCCGGCTCCGCCCAGACTGCGGTCCCCGGCGTGGAGATCGGCGTGGTGGATGAGATGGGCACCCCGCTGGGCAAGGGGGAGGCCGGCCTGCTGGTCATCAAGGAGCCCTGGCCGGCCATGCTGCGCGGCATCTGGAAGAACCCGGAGCGCTACCAGGAGACGTACTGGGCCCGGTTCGGCGACGTCTACTTCGCCGGCGACGGCGCCCGCACCGACGACGACGGCGATATCTGGCTGATGGGTCGCGTCGACGACGTCATGAACGTCTCTGGACACCGGCTCTCCACCACAGAGATCGAGTCCGCCCTGGTCTCCCACGAGGCGGTCGCCGAGGCCGCCGTCGTCGGAGCGAAGGACGCCACCACCGGTGAGGCGGTGGTCTCCTTCGTGATCCTGCGCGGCGACGCCGAGGGCGGCGATCCGGCACAGACGGAGCAGGAGCTGCGTACCCATGTGGGCCGGGAGATCGGCCCCATCGCCAAGCCGCGCAACGTCCTGGTGGTCCCGGAGCTGCCGAAGACCCGCTCCGGGAAGATCATGCGCCGGCTGCTCAAGGACGTCGCCGAGGGCCGCGAGGCCGGCGACGCGTCCACCCTGGCGGACCCGACCGTGATGCAGCGGATCGCCGAGGACATGCGCGCCACGCACGGCGCCGACGCCTGATCCTCCAGCGGCCCACACAGACGACGGGCCCGACCCCTCCGGGAGGGGTCGGGCCCGTCGTCATACCGGCAGGGTGCCTGCCAACATTCCGGGCTCGGCAACGTTCACACGAGGGTGCGGGGCTGAGAGGCCAGCATGTCTCCGACCTTCACCACGGCCTCCTCGAATACGGACCCCTCCGAGACTGCCCAGGCCAGTTCCTGGATCACGAGCCCGTCCAGGGCCGCGAAGATCACACGCGCCAGGACCGGAGCACCGTGATACCCCTGAGCCTCCAAAGCCTGCGTCAGAGACCCGATGTACTGGCGATAGAAGGCCGCGACCGCCGGCCGCAGCTCTGGTCGACGGCGTGACTCCAGGACCATCTCATACTGGAATACCTGCAGGTCAGGCTCCGTACGCACCAAGTCCACGAGCGTCCGCGCAAATTCGCTGTCGATGCGGGTCACCGTGGAGAGGTCACTCAGCCGCAAGGATCGCTCGGCCGCCCATTCCACCGCTGCGACCAGCAGCGCATCCCGCGAGCCGAAGTGATGCGCGATGAGCGTGTTGTTGACCTGCGCGCGATCAGCGACGGCCCGGTAGGTCAGCCCTCTCAGCCCGCGCTCCGCCACCACGTGCACGACGGCCTCAAGGAGTGCCTCACGCCCCTTGCCGTACGTATGCGCCCTCGTCTGCCCAGCCATGCGTCGAGTCTATTCACCGGCCGCCCCGTCTCGTGCGACGACGCACGAGGCCCGAACCACCGCTGGCCCGGCGGCAGCCTGACGAGGCGACACCGAATCGCTGCCCTCTGAGGGCTTGACGTAAAAACTAAGCGGATGCATAGTTGTGAGCAGTCCCGTGACTCCGATCACAAATCGAGGCGACGGGGCTCCGCTCAGTAAGGAGACCCCATGACTGCCCATACCCCAGTCGCTGCCCCGCCCGTGCGCCGCACCCTGCGCTGGCAGGACGCCTTCGCCCTCGCCATGGCGGTGTCCGGAGGCCTCTTCGTCTCCTTCGGACAGACGATGGCGGCCATCGGCGCCCTCTCGGCCCTGTTCATCTGGGCCCTGGCCGCCGGCATCGGCTGGGTCCAGAACCACCTGTTCGCCGAGATGGCCTCGATGTTCCCGGACAAGCCCGGGGGCGTCCCGGTCTACGCACACGAGGCCTGGAAGGTGCGATTCGCCCCGGCCGGTGCGCTGGCCACGTTCGGCTACTGGTTCGGCTGGTCCGCAGTCATGTCCGTCGTGAGCCTCACGGCCGGTTCACTCGTCCAGCAGCGATGGCTGCCCGACGCTGAGTTCCAGCTGGAGCTCGGACCGGTCCACATCGGGGCCGGGCATCTCCTCGCCATAGCTCTCATCCTGGGCCTGATGGTCCCGAACCTGCTGGGTGCCCAGCCCGCGGCTTGGGTCAACAAGATCTTCGGCATCCTCCTGCTCGTTCCGCTGATCACGTTCATCGCCGCCCCGCTGCTGAACGGCTCTTGGGATCCCTCGGGCCTCACCTGGGGGCTCGGCGGCCCCGGGGCTGACCATTGGGGCGGAGTCCGTGACGCCCTGGTCTGGCTCTACCTGGTCGGCTGGACGGCCTACGGCACCGAGATGTGCGCAGCCTTCACCCCGGAGTACCGGACCTCCCGTGACGCCCGGCGCGCCCTGAAGAGCTCGGGAGCCTATACCTTCATGATGTTCGCTCTGGTGCCCATCGGCGTGGGAGGACTCGTCTCACCCCAGCAGGCCGTCGACGCACCGGACGCCGTCTTCACGGCGGCGTTCGCGGCGGCTCTGCCGCCCGGCCTCGCCGGCGACGCCGCCCTCGTCATCACCATCTGCGCTCTGCTGATGGGCGTCAACGCCAGTATGGCTGACGGGTCACGAGCCCTCCTCGGCGCCGCCCTCGACGGCCTGGTGCCGCGTCAGCTCGAGGTGACGAACCGCTTCGGCGTCCCGGGCCGCGCCCTGGTCGTCGCGGTGATCATGAACATCCTGCTCGTCATGCTCGTCTCAGACCCGATCGGCATCCTCGTCGCGGCGAACCTCGGCTACCTCGTGGCGATCCTCCTGGCCGTCTCCGGATTCCTCCTGCTGCGCCGAGACCTGCCGAATGCCCACCGGGGACTCCGCCTGGGCTCTTGGGCAGTGCCGGTCGCCTGGGTGCTGACGATCTACGGCGGGACGGTGCTGATCGTCGGCGCCGGATCCTCCGAACTGTCCGGATACGGCGGTCCGCTGGAGCTGGCGATCGGCGTCGGGATCCTGATGCTCTCTCTGGTGCTCTTCGTGGTCCGCCGTCGACTGCAGGAGCATCTGCCTCTGCTCCATGAGCCGCGACGTCCGGGGACGGCGAGCGCCGCCGACCCCACGCCGCGGCCCTGAACTCTGCCCACTCTGACCCTTCCCAATCCCCCACGAGAGGAACGATCATGCCCCAGGTCTTCTACGCACAGCACGACCCCTCCGCCACCGAGCCCTTCGAGGTCGGCACCGTCCAGTGGCTCCGCCGCCCCGGCGACGACGGCAACGAGGCCCTCTCCTCCGGCATCTGGCACATCACGCCCGAAGAGGCACCGGAACCGTTCGACCTGCCCATCGGCGAGGACGAGACGATCTACATCATCTCCGGGCACCTGCGTATCGAGGTCTCCGGAGGACCCACCCACGAGATGACCGCCGGCACGATGGCATCGCTCTCCCAGGGCGCGATGACACGGTGGACCATCCTCGAGCCGACCGTCGAGTTCTTCGTCTACAGCTGAGGAGCATCCCGTGGAGACCACCGACGTCATCATCGTCGGGGCCGGGTTCGCCGGCCTCACCGCCGCCCGCGAACTCACCCAGCGTGACCACCGCGTGACCATCCTCGAAGCCCGCGACCGTATCGCTGGACGCACCCACGTGGATGAGCGCATGGGCCGTCACCTCGAACTCGGCGGCACCTGGGTGCACTGGAGCCAACCGTACGTCTGGTCGGAGATGGGTCGCTACGGCATCACCCCGGTAGCGGGCGGCGATTTCACCAAGAGTTACTGGACGCTGGGCGGCGAGCGCCGGGAGGGGCGCGCCGAGGAGGTCCTTGAGCTTCTCGACGCGCCGAACCGGGCGCTGCTCGCTGAGGCCCGGGACTATTTCCCGCTGCCATGGCAGCCGTTGGCCAATCCTGCGGTCTCGGACATCGATGGGATCACCCTCTCCGAGGCGATCGATCGACTCGAGCTGGCGGAGAGCGAACGCAGGCTGCTCCGCTCATTCTGGGCACTGAACTTCAACGGCCGTCTCGACAGTGCGGCCTACACCCAGGCGCTCCGGTGGTGCGCTGCGGCAAGCGGATCGTGGCGGCTGATGTTCGAGACGTGTGCGACGTTCAAGATCGACGGTGGCACACGTCGACTCGCGGAGGCGATCGCCGCCGACTCCGAGGCAGACTTCAGATTCGGTCAGACCGTGAGCTCGATCCGCCAGGACGACGCGGGCGTCACCGTCCTGACCTCGACCGGCGCGGCGCTCTCCGCCCGCGAACTCGTGCTGGCGGTGCCGCTCCACGTCCTCGGCACCCTCGACGTCCGGCCGGCGCTCTCCGAGGGCAAGCTCGAGGCCGCCGACGTCGGACACGCGGGCCGCGGCGTGAAACTGTGGCTCAAGGTGCGAGGGCAGCAGGAGCGATTCGTCGCCTTCGCCGACGAGGACGCTCCGCTGAACTTCGTCCAGGCTGAGTACATCGATGACGATTCGACGATTCTCGTGGCCTTCGGACCGGACGCGTCCGCTGTCGATGTCGAAGACGTCGACGCCGCACAGACCGCCCTCAATGCGCTCGTTCCGGGCCTTGAGGTCCTGGAGATCGCCGGGCACAACTGGGTGGACGACGAGTACGCCCGCTCGACGTGGTCCATGCACTACACCGGGTATCTCAGCCGGCACCTCGCGGAAATCCAGCGCCCCGAAGGGCGGATCCGCCTGGCCGGTTCGGACCTCGCCGACGGGTGGGGCGGATTCATCGACGGCGCGATCGAAAGTGGAATCTCAGTGGCACGCGACGTCGATCAGGCCCTTCAGGCGACCCCTGTGGGACCCGAACCGACGTCGCAGAAGAAGACGGCATGAGCATCGACGTGCGAGACGTCGCCGAACGGCTCGACCGCGCCTACGACGACCGGGATCTCGACGCCTGGCTGGTCAGCTTTGCGGCCGACGCAGGTTGGAAAAACATCCCTTCGGGCGAGGAGTTCGTCGGAGTCGACGGACAGCGCGCGAACTATGACGCGTGGAATGGACCGTTCCCCCGAGGACGATGTGTCACCTTGACGATCCGTGCGGGACGCGACTTCGCCGTCGCCGAATTCCGCGGCGAGGGAACCCACGAAGGGCCCCTGACGACTCCGGAGGGGGTCGTGGAGCCCACGGGGCGGTTCATCTCCCTAGCATTCTGCGACCTCCACGAGGTCCGCGAAGGCCTGATCGTCACCACCCACCGCAATTGGGATCTTGCGGGGGCTGCTCGCCAGCTCGGCCTGCGAGACCACGGGAGAAAGGGACAGAGATGAGAACGCTCTACGTCAACGCAAGGGTGTACACGATGGATGCGGCCCGGCCCCGGGCTGAGGCGATCCTCGTCGAGGACGGCGAGATCGCCTCCGTCGGTACCGATGAGGACGTCCGCGCATCGGCCGGACCGGCAGCCGATGTCGTCGACCTGGAGGGACGGATGGTCATGCCAGGCCTCCACGACGGACACCTGCACCTACTCTTCAGCGGGCTCAAGTTCCGATACGAGGCCCGGCTCCGACCCGATTCCGACGCTCACAGAATCATCGAAGACCTCGCGGGATGCCACCACGGGCCCGTCGATTCCGAGGGTAACAAGTGGATCATCGGCGGCGAGTACTTCCCGGGCGCCTTCGGCGACTCCGGGCCGAACAAGGCGCTTCTCGACGAGGCGTTCCCCGACCGCCCCGTATTCCTCTATGACTACTCGATCCACCACGGCCTGGCGAACACGAAGGCCCTGGAGCTTGCGGGGATCAGCGCGTCGACGCCCGCCGTCGAGGGCGGGCGCATCGTCTGTGACCCGGAGAGCGGCGAACCCACAGGCGAACTCGTGGAGCAGGGGCGGTGGCCCGTGATGCGGTCGATGCCCCAGCACGCCGAGCAGACAGATGTCGACGCGGTCCTCTGGGCGGTCTCCCGATGTCACGAGTTCGGCATCACCTCCGTGCAGGAGGCGTCGGCGAACCCGCCGACCCTGCGGGCGTTGCGGGCCCTCGACGAGGAGGGCTCGCTGAATCTGCACGTGGCCGCCCACCTGGTGTGGCGCGAGGAGGGCTTCGGCCGCGCGAGCCGCGAAGAACTGGACCAGGTGATCGCCGACCGTGAAACATGGCGCACCCCGCATGTGACACCCGACTTCATCAAGATCTGGCTCGACGGCGCACCGCTACCGCCGCACTTGACGCAGGCGGACCTGTCAGAGGACGGCGCGGTGGACGAGTCGAAGATCTTGGTTCCTCCTGCCGAACTCGTCGAGGCCTTGTGCGAGTTCGACGCGCAGGGACTCACTGTCAAGATGCACTGCGCTGGCGACGGCGCCGCCCGGACCGCCGTCGAAGCCGTCGACGAGGTGCGCCGCCGCAATGGCCCGGACGGCCCAGCCCACGAGATCGCCCACGCCGGGTTCGTGTCGGACCAGGATCTGGAGCGCCTGGCCGGCCTGTGCATGACAGCCGAGATGTCCCCCGCCCTGTGGCACGTGCCAGAGTACGGCCTCCAGGACGGGTTCCGGTTCAGGTCGGTGCTTGACCATCGAGCTCCCATGACGGTCGGATCCGACTGGATCATCACGGAGAGTCCCAACCTGTTCCCCGGCCTCCAAGGGATGCTTGAACATGGCCCAGAATCGATCACACTCGACGAAGCCCTGCATGCTGTCACCCTCGAGGGAGCCCGCGCCATCGGACGAGACGACCGGATCGGAACTCTGTCCCCCGGCAAATCCGCGGACTTCATCGTCCTCGACCGGGACCTTTATCAGATCCCGGTGAGTGACATCGGTTCGACACGGGTGCTCAGGACGATCTTCGAGGGCAGGACTATTCATGCCACGGCGTGATGCATCGGCATGTGGCGCCAGGTTCTGACGCTCAGCCGCCCCGACCGACCCCCGTTCGCGTTGTTCAAGACCAGCACAGTGTCCTCCGGCCGCTCCCCCAGTCCGACGAGGGTCAGCCGCTCCACGCCGCAGGGCACGTGGACCACGGCACGGTGCTCGCCAGGTTCGACGGCGATGATGGTGCGCTGGCCGGAGCCGGGCGGGACGGCGTCGACGGCGTCTTGGACGGTGGTGTGATCTCGACCTGGCCCGACCCTGAGGATCCGGGCATCGTCGATGGGGCGCTCGGAGGGCCAGTAGAGCTCCGCCCGGGGATCGATCTCCCGCTCCAGGCGCGTGAACCAGCTGCCACGCACGACACCGTGGTCCACGAGGCTCTGGGCCACGAGCCGGGCCACGGTCAGGGCGCCGGCGACCTGGAAATGCGTGTTGTCTTCGGCGCCGTCAGGGTGCTGCGGGTGCGCACCGTGAGAGTCTCCGGCGGTGCCGTCGGCATGGAACTGGCGCCGCTCCACAGGAGTCACCAGCACGGGCGCCCTCCACGTAGAGGGACAGGTACTGCTTGAAGCTCGTGTCCGGGTCGGTGCCGCGGTCCGGGTCCTCGATCTTGGAGTCGTTGTGGCCGAAGGAGATGAGCAGGACGTCACCGGCCTGCATGAGCTCCAGGACGACGTCGAGCTTTCCTGTGTCATGGAAGCTCTTCGAGGAGGCCCCTGACCAGGCGCAGTCAAAGGTGCTCACCCTGGAACCCATGAGCAGCGGCATCGCCTGGCCCCAACCGGTGCGCGGACGGCCTGCTCGTAGACGGAAGCGTGCCCCACGGGGACGACGCCGGAGACGACGGCGGCGGCTCACCATCGGCGGCGCTGCCCTCCAGCGCTGACGTGTCGCATGTCACACCTTGTGACGCCTCGACAAGTTACCGTGCCGGGCACCCGGGTGGGAGAGGTCATGCCGGATGGGCACAGCGTGAGTCGTGCCGAGACTCGTTCGGACCGATGAGCCTCCACAGTGCTCAGCGCCGCTGGGATCGCGGCTCTCCGGCACGACCCTGACCTGGAGCGGCCACAGGCGCTAGGCTGTGGACCAGCCGGCACCAGCCCGGCCAGCCCATCCCCGAGGAGCCCCGATGAGCGCAGAGTCCAGCGCCCCCGAGCAGACCGGCGCCGCCTCCGGCTCCGGCCGCCTGCTGATCGTCAACGGACCGAACCTGAACCTGCTGGGCACCCGGGAGCCGGAGATCTACGGCTCGGAGACCCTGGAGGACGTCCATGACCTGTGCCGCAGCGTGGCCGCCACGCACGGGTTCGCCGTCGACGTGGTGCAGTCCAACCACGAGGGCGAGCTGGTCGAGGCCATTCAGGCGGCGCGCGGCACGGCGGCCGGGATCGTGATCAACCCGGCGGCCTACACCCACACCTCCCTGGCCATCGCGGACGCGCTCCGGGCAGTGGGCGCCCCGGTGGTGGAGGTCCACCTGTCCAATGTGCACGCCCGTGAGGAGTTCCGCCGGCATTCATTCGTCTCCCCGCTGGCGCAGGCGGTGATCGCCGGGGCCGGGGTGCGCGGCTACCGGTTCGCCATCGAACTGCTGGCAGAGACCCTGCGGCGCTGACTCAGCGCTCGACGCACTGGCCGGTGGAGACGGTCTCGGTGTAGGCGTCCGGGCTGGTCAGCACGTCACCGGCCTCCTCGGCCGTCAGGGCGAAGCCGACGGCGCTGCCCTCCATCGCCCGGGCGAAGACCACCCCGACCACATCGCCCTCGACATCGATCAGCGGTCCGCCGGAGTTCCCCTGCCGGACGTCCGCGTTGACCTGATAGATCTCCAGGGCGCTGGGCGAACTGCCGTAGATGTTGTTCACATGGGAGACGTCTCGGGCCTGGACCACGGCAGTGCCGGCGTGGAACGGGCCCCCCGCCGGATAGCCCATGACGAAACCGGACTCCCCGGGGTCCAGCGGCTCCCCCAGCTCCAGGGGCGCGGCCTCAAGCGGGTCCACGGCGAGCAGCGCGAGATCCTCCGCGGCGTCGAAGTGCACCACCCGCGCGGAGGCCACCTGACCGTCACGCAGCTCCACCGTGGGCTCGGCGACACCTGCCACGACATGGGCGTTGGTGACCACGCGGGTGGGCGAGACCACGAACCCGGAACCGGTCTGGCTCAGGCCGCACTGGTCGGCGACCCCGGTGATCCTCGCCACGGACTGGGAGGCCTGCTCCGCGCCGTCGGTGAGGTCCTCGGCCTCCGGGGTCTCGTCGCTCTCCGGGACGAGCGTCTGGGCGAGCTCCGGGATGTCGGACTCCATGACGGTGCTGCGGATCTGGGCGATCCAGGCCTCCGCCCGCTCCGGCACGACGGAGGTGATGCTGGTCAGCACCGAGGACTGCCGCATGTGCTGATTCACCTGGGGGAATCCCATGGCGCTGACGGAGAAGGACAGTGCGGCGATGACGAACACGGCCACCACGACGTTCACCGCGCCTCCGACGAGCGACCCGAGGGTCCGCACCGTGGGCGAGCGGAACATCCGCTGCACCTCGGTCCCGGCGGTCGTCCCCAGCACATGGCCGGCCACGACCAGCAGGATCGCAGCGGCGATCACGGCGACGACGCGCCACAGGGGGTCCGGGACCCAGCCGGCGACCAGCGGAATCGCGAAGAACGCGGCCACCGCACCCACCAGGAAGCCCGCGATGCCTCCGACAGTGATCCACAGGCCCTTGCGCAGACCGGAGATCAGGAATCCGAGGAGCACGAGCACCAGGATCACGTCGAGCAGGGTGACACCCATCGCATGGCTCCTCTCCACAGGTGGCTGGGCGGCAGGCACCAGGATGACACACCGCCCTGACACAGCCTGGATGCGCGCTGGAGCCCACAGCCCCGCTATCCTGGACGTTTCCCAGTTCGCCGCTGACCTGATACTTTCTTACCAGCGAGAAAGCATGCATCTCGGAGAGGAAGAACGGAAGACCATGGATCTTGAAGTACTGCGTCGCGCGCCCCTGTTCGCGACTGTCGACGACGACGTCTTCGCCGCACTGACCGCGGAACTCTCCGAGGTCGACCTGGCCCGCGGAAGCTCGATCTTCCACGAGGGCGACCAGGGCGATCAGCTCTACTTCATCGTCTCCGGCAAGATCAAGCTCGGACGCACCACCCCTGACGGCCGCGAGAACCTGCTGGCCGTCCTCGGCCCGGGTGAGATCTTCGGTGAGATGGCGCTGTTCAATCCTGCACCGCGCACCGCCACGGCCACCGCGGTCTCCGAGACCCGCCTGGCGGGCCTGCGGCATGAGAGCCTGCGCGAGGTCATCACCTCCACCCCGGAGGTCTCGGTGCAGCTGCTGCAGGCGCTGGCCCAGCGCCTGACGCGCACGAACGAGTCTCTGGCGGACCTCGTCTTCTCCGACGTGCCCGGCCGTGTGGCCAAGGCGCTGCTGGACCTGGCGGACCGTTTCGGTCGTCCCGCGCCCGACGGCGTGCTCGTCGCCCACGAGCTCACCCAGGAGGAGCTCGCCCAGCTGGTCGGAGCGTCCCGCGAAACCGTGAACAAGGCGCTGGCCGAATTCGTCCAGCGCGGCTGGCTGCGCCTCGAGGCACGCGCCGTGGTGATCCTGGACATCCAGCGGATTCGCCAGCGCTCCCGCTGAACGCCGGCTGACGGCGCCGTCGGCGTCCCGTCGGCAGACACGACGAAGGGGACCGGAGTTCATCCGGTCCCCTTCGTCGTGTCGGCGGCGCCTGTGGTGTCTCATGCCTGCGGTGTCCGCGGCGTCAGCCCCCATCCGAAGATCGTCTCTGCATCAGAGATCGCCCCTGGGTTCAGGGGCGATCTCTGATGCAGAGACGATCTCTGGACGCGAACACGCCTGCTCAGCGGAAATGAGCGATGACGTCCACTTCGACCGGGGTGTCCAGCGGCAGGACGGCGACCCCGACGGCGCTGCGGGCATGCTGCCCGATGTCGCCGAACGCCTGGCCGAACAGCTCCGAGGCACCGTTGAGCACCTTCGGCTGTCCGGTGAAGCTCGGCGCGGAGGCCACGAAACCGCCCACCTTAGCGATCCTGGTGATGCGGTCCAGATCTCCGACGGCGTGCTTCAGCGCCGCGAGGCAGTTCAGGGCGCACTGCCGGGCCAGGTCGCGGGCCTGTTCCTCGGTGACCTCGGCGCCGACCTTCCCGGTGAACGGCAGCTCGCCGTCCACCAGAGGCAGCTGACCGGCGGTGTAGACCACACCATCGGCGACGACGGCGGGCTGGTAGGCGGCCACCGGCGGGACCACCTCGGGGACGATGAGCCCGAGATCCGCCAGGCGGGCCTCCACAGTGCTGGTGGTCTCAGCCATGGTCCAGCTCCCCTCAGACGTTCTTCGGACGCTTGAAATAGGCCACCGGGGCGTTGCCGTCAGGGCCGGGCAGCACGGTGACGAGCTCCCAGCCGTCCTCGCCCCACTGGTCCAGGATCGCCTTGGTGTTGTGGATGATGAGCGGAATGGTCGCGTATTCCCACTGAGTCGAAGTCATGCACCCAGCCTATCCTCCAGCGTCCACCCAGGGACGGAATTGCTCATCCCGGCTACCATGGATGCCATGGCTCCACGTAAGTCCCCCCTCTTCGACACTGCCACGACGCTCGGCAAGATCATGTCCTTCCTGGGCGTGAGCGCGTTGTGCGGTGTCCTGGCCGCGGGACTCATCTTCCCCCTGGCAGCGACCGGCGGGGCCGCAGCCACCGCCGGCTCCCAGATGCTCGAGGAGCTCCCCGCCGAACTGCGCGAGGAGCCGCTGAGCGTGCCCTCCAAGGTCCTTGCCGAAGACGGCACGGAGATCGCACAGTTCTACGCCGAGAACCGCCAGCCCGTGGACCTGGAGGACATCTCCCAGCCCATGCGTGACGCGATCATCGCGATCGAGGACGAACGCTTCTACGAGCACGGCGGTGTGGACGCGCGGGGACTGAGCCGGGCAATGGTGCACAACCTCACCTCGGACTCCCAGCAGGGAGCCTCCACGATCACCCAGCAGTACGTGAACAACGTGCTGGTCAATGCCCAGTCCCTGCGCGGTGAGCGCACCACCATCTCCGGCACGAAGACCTATGCGGACAAGCTCCGTGAGATGAAGCTCGCCGTCTCCGTGGAGCAGGAGATGACCAAGGACGAGATCCTTGAGGGGTACCTGAACATCGTGCTGTTCGGCGGGCGGAACTACGGAGTCGAGGCCGCCGCTCAGGCCTACTGGAGCATCCCCGCCTCGGAGCTGAACGTCTCCCAGGCCGCCACCCTCGCCGGCCTCGTCCAGAACCCCAACGGATACAACCCCACGATCAACCCCGACGCGGCAGAGTCCCGGCGGAACACGGTGCTGGCCACGATGCTGCGCAACGAATACATCACCCAGGAGGAGTACGACGAGGCGCTGGAGACCGACCTCGCCGAGTCGCTGGAGGAGAACCCGGAGCTCGCGGGGTGCGTGAACGCCGAACTGGGCCATTACTTCTGCGACTTCGTCGAGCGAGCCTTCCTGAGCAACAGCGACATCGCCCCGACCCGCGAGGAGCGCCAGCAGCTCCTGGAGCGGGGCGGGCTGCGGATCACCACCACCCTGGATCCCGACGCCCAGGATATCGCCGAGGAGGAGACCCGGAACGCGGTTCCTGCCGGCGATTCCTCGGGGGCGGCCTCCTCTCTGGTGTCGGTGGAGCCGGGCACCGGTGAGATCAAGGCCATGGCGCAGAACACCGAGTACGGCCCCGACGAGGAGGACGAGGCGAGCACCACCCTCAACTACAGCGCCGACTACGACTTCGGCGGCAGCCGGGGCTTTCAGGGAGGTTCCACGCTGAAGCCCTTCGTGGCCGCCGCCTGGCTGGAGGACGGCAACTCCATGGCCGACATGATAGATGCCGGACACGGCGAGTACCCGGCCCTCACCTCCTGGGAGGCCTCCTGCCTGGACAACGGCATCGCCCGCAACACTAACGACTGGGAGCCGCGGAACGTCATCCGGGACATGCACCGAGAGATGACCGTGGACTACGGGCTGTACTGGTCGATCAACACCGCCACTGTGGCCACGGCCCACGAGCTGGATCTCTGCGACATCACCGACCTGATGAGCCGCGTCGGCTACCGCAACGCCTTTGACGGCTCGGAGCTGAACCCGGCCAACCCCGCCTTCGTGCTGGGCGCCTATGAGATCTCGCCGCTGACCCAGGCGGCCGCCTACGCGACGCTGGCCAACGACGGCGAGTACTGCCGTCCGCGGGCGATCACCGAGATCACCGACACGAGCGGCAACACCTATGAGGTCCCGGAGGCCGACTGTGAACAGGTCATCGACGAGGAGGTCGTCGCCGAACTCAACGAGACGCTGATCCGCATTGCCGAGGACCGGACCGCCAGCGGCGATCCGGAGTTCCCCATGGCCGGCAAGACCGGGACGAACAACACCGAGACCTCGACCTGGTTCATCGGGTTCTCCCGCGGCCTGTCCACCGCCAGCTGGGTCGGCAACCCGGAGGGGTCCGCCGAGCAGCACTCCCTGAACGGCCAGACCATCGGAGGCGTGCTGTTCGAGGACGTCTGGGGTTCACTCATCGCCGGCCCGATGTGGCTGGATTACATGAACGAGGTGGCCCCGGACTACTCCACCGACGAGTTCCCCGAGCCCGAGGACTCCCCCTGGGAGAACCCGGAGTCCTCCGAGCGGTACTCGTGGGACAACGACGGCACCGAGCCCAGCAGCCCGAGCGAGGACGTGGTGCCGGATATCGACGATCCGAGCGGCACCGGAGGCGGCGACGACGACTCGGACGACGACTCCGACGACGACTGAGGATCGGCCCGCTGATGAGCTCGACGGCGCCCGCGGCGCCCACCCCGTCCTGCTGGCGCGCCTTCGCCCGACTCGGCCTCGGCGCCGGGGCGGCAGGCGCCGTCGTCGGGGCTGGACTGCTGACCTATGCCCACCGGGTGGGGCTGCACCGATTCACCACCCGATTCGAGCAGCTGGAGATTCTGCCGGCCGGCCCCGGGCCCCTGCGGATCCTGCACCTCTCGGACATCCACTATGTGCCCGGTCAGCGGCGCAAGTTCGACTGGTTGCAGTCGTTGGCGGAGCTGCAGCCGGATCTGGTGGTGAACACCGGGGACAACCTCTCCCATCCGGAGGCGGTGGATGAGGTGCTCGAGGCGCTGGCACCGCTGCGCCGGTTTCCGGGAGTGTTCGTGCCGGGTTCGAACGACTACCACGGCCCCCGGCTGAAGAACCCTCTGGGGTATCTGGTCGCCCCCTCGGAACTCTCCGAGGACCGCACACCGCTGCCCTGGACCCGATTGTTCGCCGGATTCGGCGCCTCCGGCTGGGTGAGTCTGCGCAATCGTCACCAAGCGATGACAGCGGGAGCACTGCCCCTCCTGCTGACCGGAGTGGATGACCCCCACATCGGCCGGGACCGCTTCGCCGGATGGCCCCGCGGAGTCGCCGGGAAGCCCGCGCTGCGCCTCGGCGTCGCCCACGCCCCGCTCTCGCGGGTGCTGCGGGAGTTCTCCGACACCGGAGCGGACCTGATCCTGGCCGGTCACACCCATGGAGGCCAGGTGTGCCTTCCGGGCGGCCGGGCGCTGACCACCAATTGTGACCTCCCGACCTCCCAGGCGAAGGGCCTCTCGACCGTCACCTCCAGCACCGGACGCGAGGTGCCGCTGCACGTCTCTGCCGGCGTCGGCACCTCGGCCACCGCGCCGATCCGCTTCAACTGTCCTCCGGAGGCCACCGTGCTGGACCTGTTTCCACGCCGGTGAGCGGTTCGGCGACGCGAGACGCACCGACGTCGCCTCTGCGACGGCGATGTCCCGGGATCTGCGGGCAGTCCAGACGAGCCCGCCGGAGGCGCATGTCACCACGTGGGAGTAGTATGTTCCACACAGGAGGACCTGAAGCGCTCTTGCCCTGAGGCGGCGGGATTCCACCGTCAGCCGACGCTCAGCGGCCCGCCGACGAGGGGCCGCGTCCCGCCGACGGGCTGGGGCCCAACCTCGGGAGCGGCCGCGTGCCGACCATCCCGGCGGGGATGCCGACCAACCGGCCGCACAGGGATCGCCTCTGGATCGGCCATGTTCAGCAGGGGACGCGGCCGGAGCCGCACCCGACTGACGCCTGGCACGCCACCGGCCGACGACGCCCAGGTCCGCCCGCCCCGGCGCACCGCTGCGCCACCTGGGCCGCCCGCGCATCCGTGCGGCCCTGTTTCAGGAATCCCCCGTTGGGAGGTTCCGCTGACGACCCTCGTAGACTAGGATTAGTTGCCTGATGCAACGAGAAGCGAGACATCTGGAATCCGAGAGCTCCACACGCCGCCGCACCCTCTGGCAGGCGCTGGGACGCCTCGGCCCGTATCTGCAGGGCATCCGACTCCGCTGGGCCCTCGGCCTGATCTGCGCCGTGGGGGCCGGCATCGTCGCCCTGATCATCCCCCAGGTGCTCCAGGTCCTGGTCAACTCCGTGCTCGCCGAAGGCGCCGAAGCTTCCGCGGTCTGGACCGCCACAGGCATCATCCTGGCCCTCGGCCTGCTGGAGGCGTTCCTGTTCTTCATGCGCCGTTTCTTCGTGCTGCCTCCGGCCTCCGACGCCGAGATGGCGATGCGCACCCGGCTCTTCGACACACTGCAGGACCTCCCCGCCTCGTTCCACTCCGCCTGGGGTGCCGGCCAGCTGCAGTCCCGCGCCATCGCCGACCTGAACCTGCTGCGCCGCTGGTTCGCCTTCGGCTCGATCATGTTCATCTCCTCGGTGATCAGCGTCATCGTCGGGTTCACGCTGATGATGCGCCTGTCCCCGCTGCTCGCTGTGATCTTCCTGGCCGCGGCGATCCCGATCATCATCTACGGGCCGAAGTTCCGGAACAGCTTCGTGCTCTACTCCCGCCGCGCCCAGGACCAGGCCGGCGACGTCGCCACCTCTGTGGAGGAAGCGGTCCACGGGATCCGCGTGCTCAAGGCCTTCGGCCGCGGCGAGCACGCGCTGAAGGGATTCGTGACCCAGGCCGACCGCCTGCGCGGCACCGAGGTCGCCAAGGCCCACACCCTGGCGCGCTTCCTGCTGGTCATGATCACCCTGCCGGAGACAGTGCTGGGCATCTGCCTGTTCATCGGCCTGTGGCAGGTCGCCCACGAAGAGACCACCGGGGTGACCGTCGGCGCGCTGGCCGCGTTCTTCGCCACCGCCGCCGTACTCAAGGGGCCCATCGAGGGAGTCGGCATGCTGCTGGGCATGACTTTCACCGCCAAGACGGCCATCGACCGTCACGCGGACGTGATGGACACCGAGAACACCATCACCTCCCCGCAGAACCCGGTCCGCACGCCTGAGCACGGCACGTTGGAATTCGACGAGGTCCACTTCCGCTATCCGGACGCCACCGAGGAGGAGCGTGACCAGCTCGACGGCGTCAGCCTGCGCGTCGAACGAGGCGAGACCCTGGCGCTGGTCTCCCACACCGGCGGCGGGACCTCCACCCTGCTGAACCTCGTCCCCCGGCTCTACGACACCACCGCCGGCACCGTGCGGATCGACGGCGTCGACGTCCGCGACTACGATCTCGCCGATCTGCGCTCCCGGGTCGCCGTCGCCTTCGAGGACCCCACGCTGTTCTCCTCCTCAGTCCGGGCCAACGTGCTGCTGGGCACCTCCCACGACCGCGACCAGGACGATCCGCAGCACCCCGCCCGTGAGGGCGCCCCCGCGCCGGACGAGCTCGACGCCGTGCTGGCGCGAGCCCTGCGGACCGCCGACGCCGAGTTCGTCGAAGACCTGCCCGACGGTGTCGACACCGCCATCGGCGAGGAGGGGCTCAGCCTCTCCGGAGGTCAGCGTCAGCGCCTCGCCCTCGCCCGGGCCATCGCCGCCGCACCCTCGGTGCTGCTGCTCGACGACCCGCTCTCCGCGCTGGATGTGCGCACCGAAGAACGTGTGACCGCGCGGCTGCGCGAGGTCCTCGCCGGAACCACCACGCTGATCGTCGCACATCGCCCCTCCACCGTGGCCATGGCTGATCGGGTCGCGCTGCTGACCGAGGGCCGCATTGCCGACGTCGGCACCCACGAGGAGCTGCTGACCCGATCCGCCCTCTACCGGGACGTGATGAGCACCACCCCCGAGGCCGAGGAGATCATGGACTCCATCCCCGCCGACCAGCACACCGGACAGGGCACCCAGTGCTCCTGCCCGGACACCGGCCCCGTGGAGGAGGTGAGCACCCGTGGCTGAGGGCCCGCAGAACGGACGCAGCCCCCAGGACCCCCGCACTGCAGACCGCCGCACCGACGTTCCCCACCCGGAGAGCCAGGTCCCGGACTTCGACGTCGACCCCGTCGCCGCGACCACTCGCACCACAGTGCCGGAGGCGATCCGGCACGGCAGCTTCTCCCCGGGGGATCCGCGCTTCGACCATCTGCGCGGCACCGCCGGCGAGGAGCAGGTGGACATGGACGCCGAGGAGCGGAAGTTCATCCGGCGCCGCTCCTGGAAGCTGCTGGTGCACCTCTCGAAGGGCGTGCGGCTGAAGCTGCTGATCACCGCGCTGTTCGTGATGGTCGCCCAGGCCGCCCAGGCGGCGACCCCGCTGATCATCGCCTGGGCCATCGACTGGGGCCTGCCCCGGATGGTGGAGGGTCAGACCTCCGGCATGATCCTGCCCGGAGCCACCTATATCGCTGCCGCCGTCGCCGCCGGCGTGCTCACCTGGGCCTACACCCGGATGACCGCCGAGGTCTCCCAGCAGATGCTGTTCACCCTGCGCGGGGAGGTCTTCCGCAAGACCCAGCAGCTCAGCCTCGACTTCCACGAGGACTACACCTCGGGAAAGGTCATCTCCCGGCAGACCTCCGACGTGGAATCGCTGCGCGAACTGCTCGACCAGGGGATCAGCTCGTTGGTCTCCGGCATCATGTTCATGTCCTTCACTGCGCTGTCGATCGTGATCCTCGACTGGCGCTCCGGGCTCCTCCTCGTCGCCGTGGCCGTGCCGATCGCGCTGCTGGGCCGGTGGTACCAGCGCCGCTCCGAGGTCGCCTACCGGCAGACCCGCATCTCCTCGGCGAGGATGATCGTCCACTTCGTGGAGACCATGACCGGCATCCGCGCCGTCCAGGCCTTCCGCCGCGAGTCCTCCCGCTCCCGCCAGTACAGCCAGCTGGCCACCAGCTATCGGAACGACATGGTCCGCTCCCTGGGGCTCTTCGGCATCCTGCAGCCGACTCTGCTGGCGCTCGGCAACCTGACCGTCGCCGCCGTCCTCATCTGGGGCGGGTTCCGTGTCCTGCAGGGTGAGCTGGCCGTCGGGGTGCTGGTGGCGCTGCTGCTGGCCACCAAGCGGGTCTTCCAGCCGTTGGACATGATCGCCATGTTCTACAACTCCCTGCAGTCGGCAACCGCCGCACTGGAAAAGGTCTCCGGGCTGCTCGAGGAGAAGCCGACCGTCACCGAGGACCCCGACCCGGAGCCGATGGACGAGTGCCGTGGGGAGATCGAGTTCACCCAGACGGAGTTCCGCTACACCGCTGACGGGCCCGTAGTGCTGCACCAGATGGACCTGCACATCCCGGCCGGACAGACCGTCGCCGTCGTCGGGCGCACCGGGGCCGGCAAGTCCACGCTGGTGAAGCTGCTGGCCCGCTTCTACGACGTCACGTCCGGGTCCCTGACCCTCGACGGCGTCGACCTGCGCAAGCTCGCCGTGGCGGACCACCACCGGCACGTGGCCATGGTCACCCAGGAGGCTTTCCTGTTCTCCGGGACGATCACCGAGAACATCGCACTCGGCCGTCCGGACGCTCCCCAGGAGGAGGTCGTCGCCGCGGCCCGGACGGTCGGCGCTCATGAGTTCATCATGGACCTGCCCGACGGGTACGAGACCGACGTCAACAAGCGCGGCGGCCGGCTCTCCGCCGGTCAGCGGCAGCTGATCTCCTTCGCCCGCGCCTTCCTCGCCGACCCGGCCGTGCTGATCCTGGACGAGGCGACGTCGTCGCTGGACCTGCCCAGCGAACAGCTGGTCCAACAGGGTCTGCAGCGGCTGCTGGGGAACCGGACCGCGCTGATAATCGCCCACCGGCTCTCCACCGTCGCGATCGCCGACCGGGTGCTGGTGGTCGACGAGGGCCGGGTGGTCGAAGACGGGTCCCCCGACGAGCTCATCGCCGACGGCGGCTACTACGCAAAGCTGCACGCCGCGTGGGAGGCCACGATGGGCTCGTAGCCGCGGCCGGCAACAGAGCGACAGCTCCGACCAGCATGATGGACCGGGCGCCTGAGGCTGCGCCACGTCTGGGCACAGCTGCTGGGCCACGCAGGAGCGCCAGGTGCAAGCCCTCACACTGGAATCCCGAACTCTCACTGCCCGGCCCCTAGGCGACGAGCAGTTTCCCCGCGTCAGAGGTGATCGCGGATAATGGTCGGCAATGAGCTCCCAGATGACATACCCTTCTCCTGGCACAGCCACAGACACGGCCCCCTGGCGCCAGCGACTCGGTGCCTGGGTGGAGTCCTCCACCATTGAACGGCTGGTCATCGCCGTGATCCTGATCAACGCCGTGGTGCTCGGTATGGAGACCTCCCCGGCGCTGATGGACGCTTTCGGTTCGCTGCTGATCGGGATCGACGCAGCCTGCCTGGTGATCTTCGTCGTGGAGATCGGGCTGAAGCTGGTCGCGTTCGGCTGGAGGTTCTTCCGCAACCCGTGGAACGTCTTCGACTTCATGGTGGTGGGTATCGCCCTGGTCCCGGCCGGTGCCGGGTTTGAGGTCCTGCGCACACTGCGGGTGCTGCGGGTGCTGCGGCTGATCTCCGCCCTGCCTCAGCTACGCAAAGTCGTCAGTGCCCTGCTGCACGCCGTGCCGGGAATCCTCTCCACCGGAGCGCTGCTGGCACTGATCTTCTATGTGGCCACAGTGATGGCCACCACGTTCTTCCGGGAGACCCTGCCGGAGTTCTTCGGAAGCTTCGGCGCCTCGCTGTTCAGCCTGTTCCAGATCGCCACACTCTCCAGCTGGGAGACCATCGTACGGCCGGCCATGGACGAGCATCCCTGGGCGTGGGCGTTCTTCATCCCGTTCATCATCTTAGCGGCGTTCACCGCGCTGAACCTGATCATCGCAGTGATCGTGGACGCCATGAACACCCTGCATGACATGCCCAGCTCCGAGCCCAGAGATGCTGGGCGCGCTGATCGGCCCGCGGCGGCACAGCAGAGCCGGGAGGGGGACGGCGGTGCTGCGGCGAGCACTGTGAGCATCGGAGATGCCAGGCCCAGTGCCGAATCCGCACAGCTGGAGGCCCTTCAGGAGGAGGTCAGCTCCCTGCGCGGCGAGATCAGCGGACTCTCCGCCCTGCTCCGCTCACAGCCCTAGCTGCCAGGGGGCGTGACGCTGTCGACACGGGTCGGGACCCGTGAGACCAGCGGCATATCAGCATCCGGGGGCAGTGTGCTCTCTCCCGGCCCCGTACTCGCTGGACTCAGATCAGCGGGAGCTCCTCGCGAAGGTCAGCACGGGTGCCGGAGGCTGAGATCGCACCTGCGGCCACGGCCTCGGCCCAGCTGAGCCGGCCGGTGGCCAGCATCAGCCAGGTCTGAGGGGAGAGCTCCACCACGTTCGACGGCGTGCCGCGGGTGTGTGCGGGGCCCGCCACACACTGGGTCACCCCGAAGGGCGGAACCCTGACCTCCACCGAGTTCCCGGGTGCCCGCTCGGCCAGCTCCTCCAACAGGAACCGCACGGCCGTGGCCGCTGTGCGCCGCGTCGAAGGGTCCGGAGCGGCAGGAGCCCTCACGCCCTCGTCCTGCTCGGCCTGCTGTCCGGCGTGCTGTCCGGCGTGCTGCTCACGGATCCACTGCTCCACCGCTGCCCGGCCCGCCTCGGGCGGAATCCGCCGTCGTGCCATCGCCATCCCCCGTTCAGAGCCGCTCGAGCACCGTGTGCGACAGGCGGATGCTGCCCACCTGGGCGTCGTCGACCCCACCGGTGATCGGACGGATGATCTTCTTCAGCACTGCACCCAGGGAGTCGACGTCGATCACCCCGTGAGCAGCCAGCAGGCTCAGCGCCACCAGGTTGTTCGCCCGCTGGCTCCCGTCGAGGGTCTTCACCGCCACTGTGGTGCCGTCCGGGGCACCGATGACCAGCACGCCCTCGGCCCCGAGCTTGGCGACCAGCCCCAGCTCCTCCATCACCACCGTGTTGGCCTCGCCGCGGCCGTGGACCGCCCACGGGTAGTCCAGCATCGCCTGGGCGACGGTGAATGCGTGGACCTCGGCGTCACGGCGGGAGGTCGCGGAGGCGATCGTGGAGAAGCCGCGGGCCAGCCCGATGAGGCTGATCGAGGGTGCCGGGGCGCCGCACCCGTCGGTGCCGAGCACTCCAGGGGTCTCCTGGCAGTACTCCTCGAGCACCTCCAGCACCGCCTGCTGCATGGGGTGCTTCGGGTCCGTGTAGGTGGCCAGCCGCCAGCCCTGGGTGCGGGTGGCGGCGAGGAACGCGGCGTGCTTGCCGGAGCAGTTGAACGCCAGCGGGGTCTTCTCCCGGCCGGCGGTGAGGTGGTCCACCAGGTCCCGCTCCCGAGTGGGGTAGGCCGCCGGGCAGCGCAGGTACGACTCGTCGAGCTTCTCCTCGGCGAGGACCGCTGCCGCGACCTCCTGGTGTCGGCGGGATCCGTTGTGGGACCCGCAGGCCAGGGCGACGGCCTCCTGCGAGATCAGTGCCCCGGAGCGCAGGGAGGCGATCGCTTGGAAGGGCTTGAGCGTCGAGCGCGGGAAGATCGGCCGCTGCGGAGCGCCCAGGGCCTCGCGCACAGCGCCGTCCGGGCCGAGCAGCACGGCCGAGCCGATGTGCCGCGACTCCACCGCCCCGGCCCGGGTCACCCAAGCCAGTTCGGCGGACTCTGCGGCGGAGGCGGTGTGCGGAGCCGGAGTGTCCGGGGCGAGAGTCGCGGAGCCGGAGGGAGGTGCGGTGCGGGTGCTGCGGGGGTGGTCGGCGCTCATGCGGCCAGTCTAGAGGGTCACCAACCCCGGTTGAGATGGTGCGTTCTCGCCCGAAAGGCCGCCTCACGGCTCGCATTCGGGCGGGAACGCACCATCTCAACGAAGGGACGACCGTCCTCAACAGAGCTACCGCCGACACCCCCATGCCGTAGTCTTGAGAACCGTGAAGGTACTTGTTGTGGGGCCGGGAGGCCGCGAGCACGCCATTGTCCGAGCACTGTTGCGCGACGACGCCGTCGACACAGTCGAAGCAGCCCCCGGCAATGCCGGGATCGCCCAGGACGTCGCCTGCCATCCGGTGGACGCCTCCGACGGTGAGGCGGTCGCCCAGCTGGTCGTCGATCACGGCTACGAGCTCGTCGTCGTCGGCCCGGAGGCCCCGCTGGCCGCCGGAGTCGCCGACGCCGTCCGGGAGGCCGGAGTGCCGGTGTTCGGCCCCTCCGGCGCCGCCGCCCAGCTGGAGGCCTCCAAGGCCTTCGCCAAGGAGGTCATGGAGGCCGCCGGAGTGCCCACCGCGGGCGCCGTCCACGCCACCGAGCCGACCGCCGCCGAGGCCGCGCTGGACCGCTTCGGGGCCCCGCATGTGGTCAAGGACGACGGCCTGGCCGCCGGCAAGGGCGTGGTGGTCACCGAGGACCGTGAGGCCGCCCTGGCCCACGCGCAGGCCTGCTTCGACGTCGGCGGATCCGTGGTGATCGAGGAGTTCCTCGACGGCCCGGAGGTCTCGCTGTTCGTGCTCGCCGACGGCGAGCACCTGGTCCCGCTAAGCCCCGCTCAGGACTTCAAGCGCATCTTCGACGGCGACGCCGGCCCCAACACCGGCGGCATGGGCACCTACACACCGCTGGACTGGCTGACCGGCTACACCGAGACCCACGACGACGGCGTCACCCGCGACTTCGTGGCCACGGTGATGGACCGCGTCGCCCGCCCCACGGTGGCCGAGATGGCCCGCCGCGGCACCCCCTTCGTCGGCGTGCTGTACTGCGGCCTGGCCGTGACCTCCCGCGGGGTGCGGGTGGTGGAGTTCAACGTCCGCTTCGGCGACCCGGAGACCCAGGCCGTGCTCGAGCGGCTCGCCACCCCGCTGGGCCGGCTGCTGCTGGACTGCGCCACCGGCTCGCTGGGCGCCGACCGCACCCTCGACTGGCGGGACGGCTACGCCGTCGACGTCGTCATGGCCGCCGAGAACTACCCCGACAGCCCGCGCAAGGGCGACGCCATCTCCGGTCTGGACGAGGCGGAGGCCCTCGACGGCGTCGCCGTGCTGCACGCCGGCACCGGCCGGGACGAGGAGGGGAACCTGCTGACTGCCGGAGGACGCGTGCTCGCCGTCGTCGGCACCGGCTCCACTCTGGCCGAGGCGGTGGAGCGTTCCTACGACGGGGTGAGCCGCATCAGCTGGCGGGGCGCCCAGCACCGCACCGACATCGCCGCCAAGGCACTGGCCGGGGACATCCGCGTCTCCTCCCAACTGCCGGGCTGGATCCACGCGGCCTCCGGAAAGGTCCGGGACCTCTACCGGCCGGCCCCCGGCTCCGCCTGGGACGGCCAGGACGTGGTGCTGGTGGTCGCCAGCGACCGGATCAGCGCCTATGACCATGTGCTCTCCACCCCGATCCCGGACAAGGGCCGGGTGCTCACCCAGCTGAGCCTGTGGTGGTTCGAGCGGCTGCGTGAAGCCGGGGTGGCCACCCACGTGGTCTCCACCGACGTACCCGAAGCGGTGGCCGGCCGGGCGATGATCTGCCGAGATCTGCAGATGGTCGAGGCCGAGTGCATCGCCCGCGGCTACCTGACCGGCTCCGGGCTGGCCGAATACCGGGAGTCCGGCACTGTCACCGGCATCCCGCTGCCTGACGGGCTGACCGACGGCTCCCGCCTGCCGGGGCCGATCTTCACCCCGTCCTCGAAGGCCGAGCAGGGCGGCCACGACGTCAACATCAGTTTCACGGAGCTCGCCGACGCGATCGGCCCCGAGCTGGCCGAGCAGCTGCGGGAGGCCACCCTGCGCATCTACTCCCTGGCCGAGAAGACCTGCCGGGAGGCCGGCGTGGTGCTGGCCGACACGAAGCTGGAGTTCGGCCTCGACCGCACCACCGGGGAGCTGGTGCTCGGCGACGAGGTTCTCACCCCGGACTCCTCACGGTTCTGGCCGGCCGACTCCTGGGAGCCGGGGACCCCCCAGCCCTCCTTCGACAAGCAGTTCGTGCGCAACTGGCTGACCTCGTCCGCCTCCGGCTGGGACCGCGGCTCGGGCATCGCGCCTCCGGCCCTGCCGGCCGACGTCGTCGCCGCCACCCGGGAGCGCTACCTGGACGCCTACCGGCGGATCACCGGGGAGGAGCTGGCGCTGTAGGGACCCGCGAACCCTGGCAGCCACCGCGGCGGAGCGCACGTTCTTCGGGGCGGCGGGGAGCCAGTAGACTGGATGCCATGTCCTCCAGCGAGCACCACCGTCAGGTGATGGTCCGTTCCACCCCCCGCCTCGTCCCGTTCCTCGTGGGCGGCGTGGTCGCCGCATTCGTGGTCGCCGTCGTCGTGGTCCAGGCCTCCGGGCCGGCCGACGACTACACCACCGCCGGCAGCATCGGCTACCTGACCTTCGCACTCTCCCTGCCCGGCCTGGCCCTCGCCGCCCTGGTCTGGCTGCTGCTGGAGCACCGTTCGCGCCGGCACACCCGCACCTATCGCGCGGTCCCCGCCGGCCCCGACCCCTCCGAGAGGACCGACGAGAATGGCCCGCGCTGACGGTCGCCTAACCTTCAATCTGCTCGACGACGACGCAGCCCCGCAGGACGAGTGCGGCGTCTTCGGCGTCTGGGCTCCCGGCGAGGAGGTCGCCAAGCTCGCCTACTACGGGCTCTATGCGCTGCAGCACCGAGGGCAGGAGTCGGCCGGCATCGCCACCTCCGACGGCCGCAGCATCCGCATCTACAAGGACATCGGGCTGGTCTCCCAAGTGTTCGACGAGTCCACGCTCACGGCGTTGAACGGCCACGTCGCGCTGGGGCACTGCCGCTACTCCACCACCGGCGGCGGACAGTGGTCCAACGCGCAGCCCACCCTCGGCGACACCCCCCATGGGACGGTGGCGCTGGGGCACAACGGCAATCTGACCAACTCAGCGGAGCTCTATGACCGGCTCGTGGAGCGCAACGGCGGGGTGACGCCGTCGTTCGGGGAGCTGGCCCAGGGCAACACCACCGACACCGCGCTGGTGACCGCGCTGCTGAAGGATGAGGAGGGCGACAGCCTCGAAGAGCAGGCGATGGCGCTGCTCCCCACGCTGAAGGGCGCCTTCTGCCTGGTGTTCATGACCGAGAACACCCTCTACGCGGCGCGTGACCCGCAGGGAGTGCGTCCGCTGGTGCTGGGCCGATTGGAGCGCGGCTGGGTGGTCGCCTCGGAGCAGTCCGCCCTGGCCACGGTGGGCGCCTCGGTGATCCGCGAGATCGAGCCGGGCGAGTTTATCGCCATCGATGCCGACGGGATCCGCTCCCAGCGCTTCGCCGCGGAGAAGCCGGCGCGCTGCGTGTTCGAGTACGTGTACCTGGCCCGGCCGGACGCCAACATCAACGGCCGGTCGGTGTATGAGTCCCGGGTGGAGATGGGCCGACAGCTGGCCCGGGAGGACACCCACGACGCCGACATCGTCATCCCGGTGCCAGAGTCCGGCACTCCGGCGGCGGTGGGGTACGCGGAGGCCTCGGGCCTGCCCTTCGCCCAGGGGTTCATCAAGAACGCCTATGTGGGCCGCACCTTCATCCAGCCCTCGCAGACGCTGCGCCAGCTGGGCATCCGGCTGAAGCTCAACGTGCAGGACCACGTGGTCCGCGGCAAGCGCGTGGTGGTGGTGGATGACTCGATCGTGCGCGGGAACACCCAGCGCGCCATCGTGCGCATGCTCAAGGAGGCCGGGGCGAAGGAGGTCCACGTGAAGATCTCCTCCCCACCCATCAAGTGGCCTTGCTTCTACGGCATCGACTTCGCCACCCGGGCGGAGCTGATCGCCAACGGAGCCTCCATGGACGAGATCCGGCAGGCCGTGGGGGCCGACTCCCTCGCCTATATCTCGGAGGAGGGCATGATCGCCGCCACGGAGCAGCCGCGCTCCACCTTGTGCACCGCCTGCTTCTCCGGCGAGTACCCCATCGAGCTGCCGCCGCAGGACCGCCGCGGCAAGCTGCTGCTGGAGCAGCCGGAGCTGCCGGGCATGGACCGTTCCGCCCCGGGCGGGTGCGAGCCGGGCCCGGATGCAGAGTTCGACATCGATGACCAGTCCCTTGCGGAGGCCTCTTCATGACCGACCAGCCGGCACCGATCACCTACGCCTCGTCCGGCGTCGACGTCGAGGCGGGAGACCGCGCCGTCGAGCTGATGAAGGCTCACATCGAGGCGACCCACTCGCCTGCCGTGATGGGCGGCGTCGGCGCGTTCGCGGGGCTCTATGACGCCTCGGCGCTGAAGGCGCTGCCGCGGCCGCTGCTGGCCACATCCACGGACGGTGTGGGCACCAAGGTCGCGATCGCCCAGGCCATGGACATCCATGACACCATCGGCTTCGACCTGGTGGGCATGGTCGTCGACGACATCGTGGTCATGGGTGCCGAGCCGCTGTTCATGACCGACTACATCGCCACCGGGAAGGTCGATCCGGCGCGCATCGCCGCGGTGGTGTCCGGGATCGCGAAGGCCTGCGCGGAGGCCGGCACCGCCCTGGTGGGCGGGGAGACCGCCGAGCACCCGGGCCTGCTCGCCGAGGACGAGTACGACGTCGCCGGAGCGGCCACCGGCATGGTGGACGCCTCCGCGGTGCTGGGTCCGGAGCGTGTCCGCGCCGGTGACGTGATCATCGGCATGGCCTCCTCCGGCATCCACTCCAACGGCTATTCGCTGGTCCGCCGGGTGGCGTCCTCCGCCGGTTGGGGCTATGAGCGCGAGGTCCCGGAGTTCGGCCGCACCCTGGGCGAGGAGCTGCTGGAGCCCACCCGCCTGTACACGGCACCCTGCCTGGACCTGGTGAAGACGCTCAACGGTGACCCGGCCCAGGGCGAGCTGCCCGCGGACCTGCCGGTGCGCGGGTTCAGCCATGTCACCGGCGGAGGCCTGGCCGCGAACCTGGCCCGCGTGCTGCCGGCCGGACTGCTGGCCACAGTCGACCGCTCCACCTGGTCCTGGCCGACAGTGTTCTCCGTGGTGGCCGAGCTGGGCCGCGTGCCGCAGGCCGACCTGGAGCGCACGCTGAACCTGGGCGTGGGGATGGTGGCCGTGGTGTCCCGGGAGAAGGCCGACGAGGCGGTGGCGCAGCTGACCGCCTCAGGCCAGGCCGCCTGGGTGATGGGCGAGGTCACCGAGTACTCGCCCGCGGACGTCGACGGTGCCGGAGAGGACTTCGTCCAGGGGGCCAAGGGTGTCGACGGCGGCGGCGTGCTGCTCACCGGCGCCTACGCCTCCTGAGCCGACTCCCGGGTCCGGGCCGCGTCCCGCTCTTGAGCTTCCAGGCCGCGAGCCGCGGCAAGACGCTCGTAGACGCCGTCGTCGACGTTGCCCCGGTAGACCGCGTAGGTCACCAGGGCCAGGCCGTAGAACACGATGACCCCCAGCAGGGTGACCCAGCGGTCCCACCCGCCGAGGGGCCCGCTGATGGCACGGTCCAGGAACGGGAAAAGCTGTGCCGAGGCGATGAACAGGCACAGACCCACCTGGAGCTTCGCCTGTCTGGGCGAGGCGACCGCCCCACCCTGGCTCCACCGGCGCCATCCGTGCAGCCCCAGCCAGGCAGCGTCCTCCTGTGACAGGCGGTGCCGCACGTCCTCGACGGGGAGAGGCGATCCCGTGTGATCTCGCCTGGTCATAGCCGCCCTCTCCTCGTCGCCGCCGACGGCGCCGGGTCCGCTCCGGCCCCGAACGCCAGTGCTGTCACGCGTCAGTCTATCGATGAGTCCGGATCGTGACCATCGCCGACGGCGCCGCACCCCGTCCTCTCATGGACTTCATGCCGCCCACCCTCTAAAGTGACGTGCACCACACCCCCTGCGGTCTGGCCGGCCTCCTCTCCACTCGGCGAGGTCACACCGGCCACCGCTGCATCACCAGGCGCAGGAGGCCCCTATGACCGACACCCGCCAGGTCCCCGAGTCCTTCCATACCGGCCAGGCACTGCTCCTCGCCTCCGTGGCCGCGCTGGGAGGGTTCCTCTTCGGCTTCGACACCGCGGTCATCAACGGCACGGTCACCGCGGTCCGCGAGGACTTCGAGCTCGGCGCCGGACTGACCGGCTTCGTCGTCTCCTCAGCTCTGCTGGGCTGCGTCGTCGGCGCCTTCACCGCAGGCAAGCTCGCCGACCGCATCGGTCGCGTCCGGGTCATGCTCATCGCCGCCAGCCTGTTCCTGATCAGCGCGGTCGGCTGCACCTTCGCCGTCGGCGCGACCGATCTCATCATCTGGCGGGTCATCGGTGGTCTCGGCGTCGGCACCGCCTCGGTGATCGCCCCCGCCTACATCGCTGAGATCTCCCCGGCGCAGATCCGCGGACGCCTGGGCTCCATGCAGCAGATGGCGATCGTCACCGGTATCTTCGTCGCCCTGCTCTCCAACGCGTGGCTGGCCGGCCTCTCCGGCGGCGCCGCCGAGGAGCTGTGGTTCGGGCTCGAGACCTGGCGCTGGATGTTCCTCGCCGAGGTCGTCCCCGCCCTGGCCTACGGTGCCTTCGCCCTGATGATCCCCGAGTCGCCGCGCTTCCTGGTGAAGAAGGGCTCCCCGGCCCAGGCCCGGAAGGTCCTCAGCCGAGTCCTGGAGACCGGCGTGGACCAGCGGATCGAGGAGATCCGGCAGTCTCTGGGCACCGAGACCCGCACCCGGCTGAAGCATCTGCGCGGCCCGGCGCTGGGCCTGCTGCCCATCGTGTGGGTCGGCATCCTGCTGTCCACGTTCCAGCAGTTCGTGGGCATCAACGTGATCTTCTACTACTCGTCCACCCTGTGGCAGGCCGTCGGGTTCACCGAGGCCGACGCACTGGCGCAGACCGTCATCACCGGGATCACCAACATCGTGGTCACCATCATCGCCATCGCCCTGGTGGACAAGATCGGGCGCCGTCGGCTGCTGATGATCGGCTCCACCGGCATGACGCTCACCTTGGGCCTGCTGGCCTGGATCTTCGCCACCGCGCCGGTGGTCGAGGCCGCCGACGGCACCGTCACCCCGGAGCTCACCGACACCGGAGGAGTCATCGCCCTGCTGGCCGCCAACGGGTTCGTGGTCTTCTTCGGCATGTCCTGGGGCCCGGCGGTCTGGGTGCTGCTGGGCGAGATGTTCAACAACCGGATCCGCGCCACTGCACTCGGCATCGCTGCCGCCGCCCAGTGGCTGGCGAACTTCGCCATCTCCACGAGCTTCCCCGCCCTGGCCGACATGAGCCTCGGAGTCGCCTACGGCTTCTACACCACCTGTGCGGCGATCTCGCTGTACTTCGTGTTCCGGTTCGTCCCCGAGACCAAGGGCAAGCAGCTCGAAGACATGCAGTGAGGCTCTGACGCGACTCACGACGACAGGGCTAACCTGGGGACACCTGGTGCACCCAGCATCCCGCCCCCGGACCAGGTGGACGAGGGGATCCGCCGTCCCCTCGCCCTGCAGGAGAACGGCACCATGGCACGTGGGGCGGTGATCTTCGTCGCCAGCGGCGTCTTCGGCCGGGATGACCACGCTCACGAGCAGCGACGCCCGCACTCCGTGCCTGGAGATCGGCTCGACCGGGCTGCTGCGCCAGGACAGGATCGTCGCTGGAGCTCCCCAGAACACGGCGGTGCGCTCCCTCATCGCGGCCGAGTGGCCGAGGTGGCGGGTCGGGCTCAGCGAGCGGATCCGGCGGCATGAGGCCGGCCCCGCCCCCCTCGGTCTGAGCCAGGCGGCAGCGGCCGGTGCCGAGCCAGATCCGCAGGGCCGGCCGGATCAGCCGGTGATCGACTCCACCGTCTCCACGGCGGCCGGGACCAGGGAGACCACCAGCAGGCCGGCCATGATCAGGTTGAAGACCCGCAGATGGGCGGGCTGGGAGATGAGCCGACCCGCCCCGACGCCGAGCAGCGCCCAGCTCACCGTGCACGGAGTCCCGAACAGCAGGAAGACGACGGCGATCACCAGCACCTCGATGGTGAAGGACTCCCAGAATCCGGTGTAGGCCGCGATCGCGCCCACCACCATGGTCCACGCCTTCGGGTTCACGAACTGGAAGAGCGCCATCTGCACGAACGACGGCGGACGCGCTCCGTCCTGGGCCGCGAGGTCCGTGGGGCCGGAGGCGATCTTCCACGCCAGGTACAGCAGGTAGGCGATGCCGATAGGGCGCAGCACGTCCAGGACCACCGGCTGCTGCTCCAGGATCTGACCCAGCCCCAGCCCGACGAGCACGATCATCACCGGGAAGCCGATGTTCACCCCGGCGATCGTCGGCACCGTGCGGCGCAGCCCGTAGGTCGCGCCCGAGGCCATGGCGATCGTGTTGTTCGGGCCAGGCGTGCCGGCGGTCGCCAGCGCGAAGAAGATCAGCGAGAGGATGGTCACGGGCGACAGCGTAGCGCGGGAGACAGCGCCGGCGGCGGGACGCCCGACGGAGCCCGCACTCTGAGACTCCCGCCCGGGCTCCAGATGCCGCGCACCGCCAGTCGGCGTCCCCGGCAGGCCGCCGGACGGCCGGTATCATCGGGACCGTGACCACTCGATCCCAGCCCCCCGGTCCACGCGGAGCCCAGCAGTTGGCTGTGAGGCCGATCAGCGCTGCTGACCATGCGACGTTCCTGGCCCAGCACCCGACCGCCTCTTTCCTGCAGAATCCGCGGTGGCCGCAGGTCAAGACGGACTGGCGGGGTGAGTCTTTGGGTGCCTTCGACGGCGACCGGCTCGTGGCGGCGACCCTGGTCCTCCACCGCCGCCTGCCCGTGCCCTCCGCCATTCCGGTGCTGGGCCGCAAGAGCCTCGCCTACCTGGCTGAAGGGCCGATCTTCGACGCCGCAGAGGTCTCCCTGGGCGCTCTGCTTCCGGCCCTGGTGGACCACCTGAAGGGTCAGGGAGCCTTCCTGATCCGCATGGGCCTGCCTGGGGCGACCCGCCGCTGGGCCGCCCAGGACGTCCGCCGCGCGCTGGCTGCCGGAGACCATGCACGGATCACCGAACTGGAGCCGATCTGGATCGACGAGGACGCCCCCGTGGTCCGTGCGGAGCTGGAGCAGCTCGGATGGCAGCCCCCGCAGGAGTCCGAGGAGTTCGAAGCCGGTCAGCCGCAGTTCCAGGCCCGCATCCCGCTCACCGACGACGACGGCGGCGCCCTCGACGTCGACGCCGTACTGGCCCGGATGGACCAGTCCTCCCGCCGACAGACGCGCAAGTCCACCCGCTCGGAGCTGACGATCACCACCGGCGGAGAGGAGGACCTTCCCGCCTGGCAGGCGCTCTACGAGGAGACCGCAGAGCGTGACGACTTCACCGGTCGGCCGCTGAGCTACTTCCAGCGGATGTTCCGCCAGCTCAACGCCACCGAGGACACCGAGTGCACCCTGTACTTCGCGCACTATGAGGACTCTCTGCTCGCCGCGGCGATCTACGTCCGGCAGGGGCAGTTCGCCTGGTACGTCTACGGGGCCTCCTCCTCTGAGGAGCGCAAGCGCTACGCACCCCGGGCGCTGCAGCTGCGGCAGATCGAGGACGCGCTGGCTGCCGGTTGCCGGTGGTACGACCTCGGCGGACTCAGCCCCTCCCTGGACCCTGAGTATCCGTTGGCCGGGCTCACCCGGTTCAAGACCACGATGGGGGCCGACGTCGTGCAGACCCACGGTGAGTGGGACTACCCGGTGGACCGTCTGCTCACCAAGGCATTCACCCTCTACATGTCCCGCCGCTGACGCGTCGTCCGCACCACCCGCCGGGCCCTGAGGCCTGACTGGACCCCGTCAAGATTCTGGAACCCCGTCAATATGTCCGGGGTTTCAGAATCTTGACGGGGTTTTCTGCGTCTCCGCCCGGGGCCCCGCTGTGATCTCAGCCTCCCACCCCTCCCCAGCAAACCGTACATCCAGTACAGTTTGGTGGCATGACGACGGCTTCGATCCCCACGGTGGACTCCGGTCCTGTCCAGCAGCTCACGCGCTGGCAGCGCTGGAGCGTGCTCGTCATCGTCTCCTCCGCGCTGCTGCTGATCACCCTGGACAACACGGTCCTCTACACCGCCCTACCCCGGCTGACCGAGGACCTCGGGGCCTCCACCTCGCAGTCGCTGTGGATCATCAACGCCTATCCGCTGGTGATCGCCGGTCTGCTGCCGGGTTCCGGCTCGCTGGGCGACCGCCTGGGCCACAAGCGACTCTTCCAGTACGGGCTGGTGATCTTCGGCATCGCCTCCCTGGCCGCGGCCTTCTCCCCCACCCCCGAGGCGCTGATCGCCGCCCGCGCCTTCCTCGCGGTCGGCGCCGCGGCGATGATGCCGGCCACCCTCGCCCTGATCCGGGTCAGCTTCCCGCTGGAGAAGGAGCGGAACCTGGCCATCGCGATCTGGGCCTCGGTCTCGGTGGTGGGCATGGCCATCGGCCCGATCGTCGGGGGCCTGCTGCTCGCGCGCTTCTGGTGGGGCTCGGTGTTCCTCATCAACGTCCCCATCGCCGCCGCGGGCCTGCTGACCATCCTGCTGATCGGCCCGCCGAACCGCACCAACCCCACCAAGCGATGGGACGGCGTCTCCTCCGCCCAGGTGATGATCGGACTCACCGCGGCCGTGCTGGCGATCAAGTCCCTGGCCGAGAACGAGATCAGCTGGCCGCTGGTGCTCGGCGCCGGGGCCACCGCCGTCGTCGCACTCACCGTCTTCGGCCGCCGCCAGGTGCGCCTGGAGGACCCGCTGGTCGACTTCACGATCTTCCGGAACCGGGCCTTCGCCGCCGGGGTCGCGGCCGCCGGCGCCAGCATCTACGCGATCATGGGCACCCAGCTGGCCAGCACGCAGCGATTCCAGCTCGTGGAGGGTTACACGCCGCTGCAGGCCGGACTGCTGGTCTCGGCCATCGCCGTGGGCGCTCTGCCGCTGGCGCTGATCGGCGGGGCCATCCTGCACCGCACCGGACTGCTGGCTCTGATCGGCGGCGGCCTCAGCCTCGCCACACTGGGGGCCGGCCTCAGCGTGATCGGGGCCGCCCAACATCTGCTGCCGCTGCTGGTGCTGGGCCTGCTGGTCATGGGCACCGGTCTGGGCGCCTCCATCTCCGTGGCCTCCACCGCCATCATGGGCAACGTGCCCCCGCGCCGGGCCGGGATGGCCGCCTCCATCGAGGAGGTCTCCTATGAGTTCGGCGGCCTGGTGGCGGTGGCGACCATCGGCAGTCTGCTGAACTTCGCCTACTTCCGCTTCCTGGCTCTGCCCGCCGGGGAGCAGGAGTTCGCCGCGGCGAGCCCGACGGAGGCGCTCAGCAGCGGAGAGGCCGACGTCGTCGCCTCCGCCGCGCAGGCCATGGACAGCGCCTTCGTGGTGGTGCTGGTCGCTGTGACGGTGGTGCTGGCCGCCGGGTCCGTGGTCACCGCGGCCCTGCTGCGCCGCTACACGCCGGGCACCGCCTCCCAGGCCTACCCAGGGAACCACTGACCAGGCCGCCGACCCGGCCGCAGACCGCTAGGGTGGAGCATCATGCGACAGTCCAAACGCACCGAGATCCTGCAGGCCGCCCAGCACATCGTCCAACGCGACGGCGTCACGGCACTGACCTACGAATCGGTGGCCGCCGAGGCGGGGCTCACCAAGGGCGGGCTGCTCTACCACTTCCCCTCCCGCGAGGACATGCTCCTGGCCCTGCACGAGCACGTCTCGGGCCAGTGGGAGGCCTGCATGGAGTCCGAGGCCGGGGCGCCGTACGAGGAGCTCACCCCGGGGCAGCGGCTCGACGCCTATATCCGGGCTTCGCAGAACCCGGACCGGGCGGAGCTGCTGCTGATGCTGGAGTCCATGGGTGACCCGGCGGCACAGGCGGCCTGGGACGCGGTCCATGATCGGTGGTCGCCTCCCCCGCCCAGCGGCACACAGGGCACCGCCGATGACCCCGACGACGTCGCCGCTGACCCGGACCTCCTGCCGTTCCTGGCACGGCTGGCCGCCGACGGACTGTGGTTCTATGAGGCGCTGACCCCCGGGAACTTCACCGAGGCCCAGCGCGCGACGATCGTGGAGGCGATCATCCGGCTCGGAGCCGGCGAGCACCTCGACGAATGAGCACGTCGGCGTTCAGCCCACGTCGGTATTCAGCGCAGGGCGGCATGGAGCTGTTCCAACGCCGGGGTGATCCGGGTCCTCCACCGCCAGTCCGCCTTGGCGTCCGCGCGGGAGGGGCCGCCGTTGATGACCGCGACCGGCCGGCCGGCGCGGTGCATCTGCAGGGCGATCGTGAAGCCGCTCATCACAGCCATCGAGGAGCCGACCACCAGCAGGCTGGAAGCCCGTTCCACGAGATCGTCCACGGCCGCCTTGCGCTCGGCCGGGACCCCCTCCCCGAAGTACACGACATCGGGCTTCAGACGTGTGGAGCCGCACACCAGGCAGCCGACCATGTGGAATCGCTGGACCCAGGAGTCGTCGAGGGAGACGTCACCGTCCGGGTTGACGTTCTCGGCGGCGTGGATGGCCTGGTCCGCGTATCCCGGGTTGGCTTCTTCGAGTCGGACGTCCAGGTGGCGACGATCCTCCCGATTCCCGCAGGTCAGACAGGTCACCGTGTCCAGGTCGCCGTGCAGCGGGATCAGCGGGGTCTGCACGCCCACCGCATGGTGGGCCACCGTGTGGAGCCCGTCCACGTTCTGCGTGACCAGCCCGCAGAGCACTCCGCGTTGCTGCCAGTCGGCGAGCAGGTGGTGGGCCAGGTTCGGCGAGGCCTGATCCATGTGCCGCCAGCCGACGTAGCTGCGCGCCCAGTACCGATGGCGGGCGGCACCGTCATGGAGGAACTCCTGGTAGGTCATCGGGCGGTGCCGGTGGAGGGACCCCTGGGGACCTCGGTAATCCGGGATTCCGGAGTCCGTGGAGATTCCGGCCCCGGTCACGGCGAGCACGCCGCCGACGGTCAGCATCTGCAGGATTCCGGCGCGTGCGACGTCGTCGGGCTGCGGCGACACCGTGTCCTCCACGACGCGCGCGATGGAACGCAGCGCGGCCCGATGGGCGTTGGCCACCGGAGTGGTGAAGGCCGGGGAGTCCGTGCTGAGGGCGGCGGGCACCACCGCCGGAACGGAACTCTCCCCACAGACAGCAGAATCCGACCCGGCGGTCGTCGCCGGATCGGATTCGCTGCTGTCTGTCTGTGCCAGGCTGCTGACGGGAGCAGTGCGTCCCTGCTCCACGAACTCAGCGGCCGTAGCGCTCTGAGATGTCGTCGTAATCGTACGACTCATCGTCTGATTCACGTGAGGTGGCGTCCTCCGCAGGGTCCTCCCCGCGCGACCGAGCCAGCTCTCGTTCGAGAGCTGACAGGTCAGTGTTCGGGGTGAAGTACTTGATCTCCCGCGCCTGCTTCGTTGCTTTAGCCTTCTGACGGCCGCGCCCCATGAGCGAGACCCCCTCTGTCTACTCTCGGTCCTCGCGATGCCGGGCAGGGTCCACCGCGGGAGTATCTCTGCGATCAACTGGTTCGTGATACCTAGGTTAACATGATTGGGAACGGTGCGTCGCGCATCTGCTCAGGGCGACGTCCCTCCGAGGGACCCGTCCTGCAGGTCGCGACGTGCCGGAAAGCCCCACGTGGTGGGGTGATGGACCGATTCACAGGCTTTCGGGGACCGGCGTCGCCACTCACTGACGGCTCGCCACGCGTTCGGAGTGGGACAGACATCACCCTCTCCGGCACGCAGCCGGGACCCCGTTCGATCAGCACCACCCACCCGCCAGGACGCGCACAGGAGCACCGCCGCAGTGGATGACCGCACTGACTCCCCCGACTTCCCCTCCGGCGAGCGCGGGGAGCATCTGCCCCCGACGCGTCGAGCCCGCCGGGAGGCCCGCATGCGTTCCGCGGGAGAATCCTCGCCCCTGCCGGACACTGAGGCGCACACCGAGGCGCACACCGAGGCGCACACCGCCGAGACACACCCCGAGAGACCCACTGAGGCGGACACCGTCGAGAGCCCGGCGGAGACCGCCGACTACGACGTCCGCGAGTCTGCCCACCGTGACCCAGGGCGCCCGACCCTGCTTCCGTTCATCGCCGTCGGCGCCCTGGTGGTGCTAGTCGCGGCGTCACTGCTGTGGTGGTTCCTGCTCCGCGAGGGGCCAGCGGCCTCGCCGGGGCAGCAGGATCAGCCCGAGACCGTCGCCGAGCGAGCGGAGGATCCCGGCATCGACGGGGTCATCCTGCGGGACGCCGGTCCGGACGAATGGCTGGCCGGGGACTGCCTGGTGGACTTCCAATCGGAGGATGAGTTCGCCCCTGCCACGATCATCGAATGCGATCACCACTACAACGTGCAGGTCATCCATTGGGAGAACCTCGAGATCGGCGAGTATCCGGGGGACCCGGAGATCTCCGAGCGGGCGCACCGGGCCTGCGAGGAGCACGCCGAGCTGGATCAGGACGCCGTCGACGGCGTGGACTTCGAGCTCCAGGTCCGGATCTCGCACCCGACGGAGTCCACCTGGCTCCGGGAGGGGGACCGTCGAGTCAACTGCCTGCTGCAGCCGGTCACCGGTGCGACGATGACCGGGAACTTCGTGCTCGACCCTGAAGAACACTCCTCGGCTGAGGACCACGAAGCCGAGGACGACGAGACCCAGGACGACGAGGCCGAGGACGACGAGGCCGAGGACGATGAGGACGCCGACGCATGACCGCCGCACCGTGCCCTGATGAGACCGCCCCTGCCTTCCCGCCCGAGCTGCGCTGGTCCTCGGCGTCGCTGGACGACCTGGGCGCCGTCGTCGTGGTCCATTCTCCGGAGGATGACACCATTCGCGCGGCGAGCCTGGCCCAGCCGGTCGGTGCAGAGCCGGAAGTCGCCGCGATCGGCCGCTCCCTGGAGCAGATGATGGACCGCCTGGAGACCACCGCCCCGGAGACCGCGGACCGGGAGATGAACCCGCTGCCCACGGACCGGGGCGCCGTCGCCGAGGCGGTGGTGGCCTACGCCGACGGCGACCACGCCGCCTTCGACGGCCTCGCCGTCGTCCAGCCGGGCGCGGAGTATCGGCAGCAGGTGTGGTCAGCGCTGCGCGAGGTGCCCGCCGGAGAAACGGTCTCCTATGCGGAGCTGGCGCAGATGGCGGGACGGCCGCTGGCCCACCGGGCGGCGGCGAGCGCCTGTGCGCACAACCTGGTGGCGTTCGCGATCCCCTGCCACCGGGTGATCCTGGCCGACGGCTCCATCGGCGGCTACGGATTCGGCGGGGTGGACACCAAGCGGCGCCTGCTGGCGCGCGAGGGCATCCACCTCTGAGCCCCGCCGTTCAGCATCGAGTGACCACGAATCACGGGGCCCCACCCCCGACGACGGCGTGTCATCGGGCAGGCACCGGGATTCGTGGCCACTCGGCCGGGGAGGGACGCGTGCTCAGTCCTCCGCTGCGGCATCCTGCTTCGTCACGGTGAGCCCGTGCACGGCGCCCTCCTCCAGGGAGAGCTCCGGACGGTCCACCAGGACGGTGTCGCCGTCCTCGACCTCTCCGGAGAGCAGCGCCTTGGCGAGCTGGTCACCGATCTCCCGCTGGACGAGCCGGCGCAGGGGGCGCGCCCCGTAAGCGGGGTCGAAGCCGGTGAAGGCCAGCCATTCACGGGCGGCATCGGCGACTTCCAGGACCAGACGGCGAGAGGCCATCCGCTCCTGCAGGGATTCGATCTGCAGGCCCACGATGCTGCCCAGCTGCTCCATGGACAGCGCATCGAACATGACGATGTCGTCCAGCCGGTTGAGGAACTCCGGCTTGAAAGAGCGGTTGACCGTGTCCATGACGGCCTTGCGCTGCGCCTCGGCATCCAGGGACTGGTCCACCAGGAACTGGGAGCCCAGGTTGGAGGTCAGGATCAGCACCACGTTGCGGAAGTCCACGGTGCGGCCCTGGCCATCGGTGAGGCGGCCGTCGTCGAGGACCTGCAGCAGGATGTCGAAGACCTCCGGGTGGGCCTTCTCCACCTCGTCGAGCAGCACCACCGAGTAGGGGCGGCGCCGCACGGCCTCCGTGAGCTGCCCGCCTTCATCGAAGCCCACATAGCCTGGAGGGGCACCCACCAGGCGGGCCACGGAGTGCTTCTCCGAGTACTCGGACATGTCGATGCGGATCATCGAGCGCTCGTCGTCGAAGAGGAACTCCGCCAGGGCCTTGGCCAGCTCGGTCTTGCCCACACCGGTGGGACCCAGGAAGAGGAACGAGCCGGTGGGACGGTCCGGGTCGGCCACCCCGGTGCGGGCTCGACGGACGGCGTCGGAGACGCTGGTCACCGCCTGACGCTGACCGATCAGCCGGGTGCCGATCAGCTCCTCCATCTGCAGCAGCTTCTCCGTCTCACCCTGCAGCATCCGCCCGGCAGGGATGCCGGTCCAGGCGGAGATGACCTCGGCGATACCGTCGGCGTCGACCTCCTCGGAGACCATCCGTGATCCACGGCCCTCACTGGAGCTCTCCTGAGCCTCAGCGTCGGCGAGGCGCTGCTCCAGCTGGGGGATCTCCCCGTAGAGCAGCCGGGAGGCCTCGGCGAGGTCTCCCTCGCGCTGGGCCCGCTCGGCCTGACTGCGGAGCTCGTCGAGCTGGACCCGCAGCTCACCGGCCTGGTTGAGCTCAGACTTCTCGGCCTCCCAGCGGGCGGTGAGCTCGGTGAGCTCCTCCTTCTTGTCGGCCAGGTCGTCGCGCAGCGCCTGCAGCCGTTCGGCCGAACCGGCGTCAGTCTCCTCCGCCAGGGCCATCTCCTCCATGGTGAGTCGGTCGACCACCCGGCGCAGCTCGTCGATCTCCACCGGGGCGGAGTCGATCTCCATGCGCAGCCGCGAGGCGGCCTCATCGATGAGGTCGATGGCCTTGTCCGGCAGCTGACGTGCCGTGATGTACCGGTCGGAGAGGGTGGCGGCGGCGACCAGGGCGTTGTCCGCGATGGCCACCTTGTGGTGGGCCTCGTAGCGCTCCTTGACACCGCGGAGGATGCCGATGGTGTCCTCCACCGACGGCTCCCCCACGTAGACCTGCTGGAAGCGGCGTTCCAGGGCGGCGTCGGTCTCCACGTTCTCCCGGTACTCGTCCAGGGTGGTGGCGCCGATCAGCCGCAGCTCGCCGCGGGCCAGCATGGGCTTGAGCATGTTGCCCGCGTCCATGGAGCCCTCGGAGGCACCGGCCCCGACCACAGTGTGGATCTCGTCGATGAAGGTGATGATCCCGCCGTCGGCGGCCTTGATCTCCTCCAGGACGGCCTTGAGCCGCTCCTCGAACTCGCCGCGGTACTTCGCCCCGGCGATCATCGCCCCCAGGTCCAGGGAGATCAGCGTCTTGTCCCGCAGGGACTCCGGGACGTCGCCGGCGACGATGCGCTGGGCCAGGCCCTCGACGACGGCGGTCTTGCCGACGCCGGGCTCCCCGATGAGCACGGGGTTGTTCTTGGTGCGCCGGGAGAGCACCTGGACCACGCGGCGGATCTCGGAGTCGCGCCCGATGACGGGGTCCAGTGCGCCGGAGCGGGCGATCTCGGTGAGGTCGGTGCCGAACTTCTCCAGCGACTGAAAGGTGTTCTCCGGGTCCGGGGTGGTCACCGTGCGGTCTCCCCGCAGTCCGGGTAGCTCGGCCTTCAGCGCCTCCGGGCCCGCCTGCGCCTCAGCCAGGGCGCGGCCGGCGGGGCCGGCGTCGGTGGCCACACCGAGCAGCAGGTGCTCGGTGGAGACGTAATCGTCGCCCATCTGCTCGGCCTCGGCCTGCGCGGCCTTGATGACGTTGAGCCCGGCCGGGGAGAACTGCGGGGCGGCGACGGCATCGCCGCTGGTGGCCGGCAGCTGCCGGATCGCCGCGGAGGCCCGGGTGGAGACGGCCTCGGGGTCCGCCCCGGCGGCCTTGAGCAGCGCGACGGCCACAGACTCGCGCTGGTCCATCAGCGCCTTGAGGATGTGGGCAGGTTCGATCTGCGGGTTCCCCGCAGTGCTGGCGTTCATCGCGGCGGCCGACACGGCCTCCTGCGACTTCGTGGTGAGCTTGACGTCCATGGGGTGAAGGCTCCTTTCTCAGCGTTTCGGCGGGCCCTCACCTGAAGTACATCAGGTCCGTCGAGCCCTGTCATCCAAACTTGAGTCAATAATACTCAACTTTCCGATGTCGTCATCAATTCCCGCAGGGTCGCCGGGATCTGGCGCCTGCCCGACGCTCGCCAGGACGGACTCCCGCCGAGGCCCCGGCTCCACGACCGGCCATCGACGATGACCTGCACCCCCGTCCTGCCCGACCCGCGCAGGCTCCGCCACCCGCTCCCCGGCCGCGACACCCCCGCGGGGGCCGTCGGCGGCGCTGAGGATCAGCAGGCCCGCACCCAGGGCGAACAGCGCGTAGAGGACCGCACCCAGCCCGAGGGCAGCCTCGGCGCCTGGACCATGGACGGCCACGGAGGCCCCGCCCGCCGCCTCGGACCCGTGGTGGATCGCGAGCGTGCCCAACGCGGCGATGCCGATGCCGGCGCCGAGCGCGAAGGCGGTCTCCTGGATGGCGCCGGCGTCGGCGGTCCGGGTCTCCGGCGCCGCGCCCATGAGCGCGTTCGCCCCGATAGACATGATGATCCCGGCCCCGACCCCGAGCAGGACCATGCCCAGCGACCTGCCGACGCCGTCGAGCGCGGCCACCGTCAGCAGCCCACCGGCGGCCAGGCCCAGCCCGACGACGATGAGGGGCCGCTGCGGGACCCATCGGTGCAGCAGCGGCCCGAGGATCCCTCCGGCCGCACTGGCGGCGACCAGGGGGAGCAGGGCGATGCCGGTGCGGACAGCGGAGAGCCCGTCGACCAGCTGGTGCTGCTGCGTGAGCAGGTACAGGGCGCCGTTGAAGACGCCGAGCGTGGCGAGGATGATCACCGCGGAGGCGCCCAGCAGCGGGTCGGCGAGCAGCCGCACGTCCAGGAACGGCCGTGGCATGCCCAGCTGACGGCGCACGAACACCGCGGCGACGAGCACTCCGGCGAGCAGCGCCGCCGCACTGACCCAGGCCGGCGACTCAGGCCGTGCCAGTGCCTTCATCCCCACCACCAGCAGCCCGACGGCGGCCATCGAGCACACGATGCTCAGTCCGTCCAGGCGCGGCGGGTCCGGGTTGCGGGACTCGCGCAGCACGACGACGGCGGCCAGCAGACACAGCCCGAGCACCGGCACATTGACCCAGAAGACCCAGCGCCAGCCGGCCAGGTCGACCAGCACTCCGCCCACCAGCGGCCCGAGCGCGGAGCCGGTGCTGAAGCCGACCACCCAGACCCCGTAGGCCAGGGCGCGCAGGCGGCCCCCGGGAAAGGTCACCCGGATGATCGCGACCGTGCCGGCGATCAGCAGCGCCGCGCCGACGCCCTGGCCGATCCGTCCGACGATGACCGCCGCGCCGGTGGAGGCGAATCCGACCAGCACGGCGCTCAGAACCGCCACGACCAGCCCGGAGAGGTAGAGGCGGCGGCGTCCGAAACGGTCGGCCAGCACGGCACTGGTGATCAGGACGACTCCGGCCGCCAACGGGTAGGCATCAGCGACCCAGACGGACCCCGCGACGTCGAGCGAGACCTCGGTGGTCAGCTCCGGCAGGGCGACCACGACCTTGGTCATGTCCGTCCCGCCGACCAGCATCACCGCCGCGAACAGCAGCAGAATGCTGACCAGGCGGCGCGGGCTCTCGAGAGTGGTCCTCGCGGAGGCATGTGGTGTCATGCCTTCAGTTCTACGGGGACATCATCATGGAGTCCAGGTTCATTATTTTCCTGATTTCATGCACTATAGGTACATGATTGATGCGCGTCTCCAGCTGCTCATCGCCGTCTGTGAGCACGGCACGGTCACGGCCGCCGCAGAGGCGCTGTACCGCACCCCCTCCGGAGTATCCCGGCAGCTCAAGGAACTGGCCCGCGAACTGGACGTCGACCTGCTGGAACGTCACGGGCGGCGCGTCCGGCTCACGCCTGCGGGCGAGCGGCTGGTCACCCACGCCCGCGCACTCAACGCCCAGTGGGAGACCGCCCTCGGCGATGTCGCGACCGCCGCCACGCAGCTGTGCGGGCCGATCGCCATCGGAGGATTCCCCACGGCGATCTCTTCGATCATCGCCCCGGCCCTCCCCGGCCTGCGGGCGCAGCACAGCCAGCTGCGTCCGGTGGTCAAGGAGGTCTACTCCGGAGAGCTCGTGGCCGCCCTGGAATCCGGAGCCGTGGATCTCGGGGTCTACGTGGCCGATGACTCCACCGGCGGGCTGTCCGCAGATCACCTCACGGTGACCGGGCTTCAGGACGATCCCCTCGACCTGCTGGTCCCCCGGGACCACCCCTTCGCCTCGGTGGAGACGGTCACCCTTCAGGACGCCGCCCACCAGGACTGGATCACCGGGCATCCGCGCCAGGATGCCTATGCGGAACTGCTGGCCGCCACCCGGGCCGTCGGCTACGCCCCGCGGGTTGCGCACCTGGCGCAGGAGTTCACCGCCACCACCGCGCTGGTGGCGGCCGGTGCCGGCATCGCCGCGGTGCCCCGGCTGGCGATGACGATCCCCCATCCTGAGGTGGTCCAGATCCCGCTGGCCGGCTCTCCCGTGCCACGACGTCGGATCCTGCTCGCCCGCCGCCGAGGCGCGGAGGAGAACCCGCGGGTAGCGGCTGCGATCCGCGCCCTGGAGACCCAGTGTGCGAGCCCGACACAGGCCCAGGTCTGACGGGATCTCGTACACTGAGGCGATGACGCGCACCTCCTCCGGCGACCCGTCGCCCACCGACGTCATCGGCCGACTCCCCGCTTGGGTCGCCCCCACTCTCGCCCTCGGGCTGGCCGGAGCCTCCGTGGGGATCGGTGCCGTCGGCTATGAGCGCGTCACCGCCGAGCCGGAGGCCGAGGTCTCCTTCCTCGTGGAGGACGACCTCCCCTACGGGATCACTCAGCAGACGGTGGAGGCCGCCGCCGAGGGACGAGTGGCCAGCTACGAGCCGTTCACCGTGCAGGTGGTGGAGCGCGAGCTCGAGTGGGACGAGTACATGCACGGCGAGATCGAGAATGCCGACATGATCCTCTCCGTGGGCGACGACCCGGAGGATCCCGACCTGTTCCTCGCCGACGCCACCCGGGTGGGCATCAGCGGCCTCGACTCCGACGATCGCTACTCGGTGGCCTCCACAGTGCGCGAGACGTTCGTCAACAACCGCACCATCGGCCACGGACCCAACGCGGTGGTCGGGGCGGCGCTGACGGCGGCGGACATGCACTTCGACGAGGGCGGCCGCTCCCCGGCCATCTGGGTCTCGGCGGCCGCCCTGCCGCTGCTGGCCGGCGTGGCGCTCCTCTTCGGCTGGGTGCGCTCCCGGGGGGTGGAACGACGACGCCTGCGACGCTTCTCCCGGGCGAAGCTGCGCCTGGCCCGCGTGGTCCTGGAGCTCGACGTTTTGGAGCTGCGTCTCGAAACCACCCGCGCCGCTCTGGGCAGTGCCGATGACGCCGTCGCCAGAGACGCCATGGACGCCCTGGAGTCCGACTGGCATCGCATCCGGACGGACAGTCTGCGCCTGGCCCGCCGGGAGCAGGAGCTGGAGCACGCCTGGCTGGGCGGCCCGGCTCCCCGCGGATCCTCCGGTGTGCCTGCTGGCGGAGCTCCGGATTGGTCCGACCTGGACCAGTTCGAGCAGGAGACCGCCGAGCTTCAGCGGCGGGCCGACGCCCTGGCCGCCGCCTCGGAGCTGCGCGCCGGGCACGCCGGCTCCGGCTCGGTGCTGGACCGGCTGGCGCTGCCGCTGCTGCAGTCGGTGGACGAGGTGCTCACCCAACGGAGCCGCCTCGCGCGCATCGCCGGTGACGGCACCGGTGAGACTCTGGACCGTCTCCGCCGTGCCCGTGACGAACTCCTGGCCCTGAACCAGGAAGCCGCGACGATTCCCGCGAGGAGCAGCGGTGACGACGGCGACGACGACAGTGCGCGGCTGGTCTCCGAGCACGCCGATCTGCTGGAGAGGTGGGAGGCGGCGGAGCGGCGCATCGTCGGCGCCTGCACCGCACTGAGCGGGACCCTGAAGACCCCTCGCCGGGAGAGCCACCCCGGGAAGAAGGCGCTGCGCGGGGCCGCCGAGGAACGCGTCCGGCGTCGCGTACGGGCCAGCTCGGCAGGAGCCACCGACTCGCTGGACGAACTGCGCGCCTCGCTGGGGCTGACGCACGGCGCCGCAGGTGGCCCGATGTGGGCCGCTGAGCGGGTCCTGGCCGCACTCGACCACATCGACCTCTCCACAGAGTCGACGCCGGGAGGCATCAGCGAGGAAGGTTGGCAGGCGGTGGTCGCCACCGTCGGCATGATCATCCCGGTGGCGGCGGGGCTGCTCACCGGATGGGCCGCCGTCGAGCGCGCCGACGTCAACACCGCCTTCGGCCGGACCTTGGAAGGCGACCAGCCGCTGGCGGCCCTGGACGTCGTCGGCGACCTCGGCGCCGTCCCGGAGTTCGAGGAGCCCTCCGACCTCCGCCCCTCCAACCAGGAGTCCCTGACCCTGGAGTACGTGCGGGAGTCCATGGCGCGCACCGTCGAGTTCGATGAGGACGCGGCACTGCTGCCGGACCACCTTGAGCTGCATGTGGCGCTGCTGCCCGCCGATGACTACATCAGCTACACTCCGCGGGCGGATCACGACTTCCGCATCGACATCGACTACTGGGACATCCTCGATGCCCATGCCCGGATCAAAGAGGAGGTCGGCGCCGAGGACTCCGAGGTCCTGGACCCCGCCACCGGCGAGGTGGCCCTGGGCCAGGGGATCCTGCCGGTCTGGCTGCTGGACGAGGACACCTTCGCGGTGGGCTACACGATGACCGGGGAGATCAGCTCCGGGGTGGACAGCCGCCTGGGCACCTACTCCTTCCGGGCCACGGACCTCATCGTCTCCGGCACGGGTGACTTCGAGATCACCCTGGGCGACCAGGTGGCCAACACCCTGCAGGACCTGGGCCGAGCCATGGAGTACAACCACCAGGAGTCGGTGAAAGTGGACACCACCTCCCTGTTCTGGCTCGTGGCCGTCTCCGTGTGGGCCGGGACGCAGACGCTGCTGATGATCGGCGTCGCCGTCGCGGAGGCCGGGCGTCGGGGGATCGGGACGCGCCGGGTGCGGCGCCAGCTGGCCGGGCTGCGCGCGCGGCTCGACGAGCTCGCCCTCGGACTGGACCTCTCCCGGTTGGACATGGTCGCCGTCCTCGGCGGCGACTCCCCCACCGCAGGCCGCGCCGAAGAGGCCGACCAGCGCCTCCACGAGGCCGCCCTGGCCACCGCCTGGCGCGAGGTCCAGGCCCTGGAACGCCTCCCCCGCCGCGAGCAGCGCGGCGAGGACTGGGAGTCCCGCGTGGTCCACGTCGAGAAGCTCATCGACACGCTCGCCGCCCGCGAGACCGACGTCACCACCCGCGCCGAAGANAAGCCACCCCGACGCGTTGCCTCCGGCGCTTGGGCCGTTATGCAGAAGCTTAAGCCAGCCTTCGCGGCCCAAACGCCGGAGGCAACATGTCCGCTCACGACGACAGCGGGACCTAGACTCGAGAGGTGCACTCCCGCTCGCTCTCCCCCACGACGGCCGGTGAACGTCGGCGACGATGGCGGACCTGGGGTGCGCCGACGTTGGCCGCGGCCCTGGTCGCCACGTCCCTCCTGGTGGGGGCGGAAGGCCGCGCGACTCTCAGCGCTGAGCCCACCGCCGACGTCGAGATCCTGGTGGAGGAGGAACTGCCACAGGGGATCACCCAACCCGCGTTGGACGCCGCCGCCGATGAGCTGCGCAGTGATGAGGCCTTCACGGTGGCGGTGCTGGACAGACCGCTCCGGTCGATCGAACGGCGAGGTCGGATGGTGCCCGAGGCCGACGTCGTCCTCTCCCTCCAGGAAGGCCTGGTGGCCATCGAGGGACGACCCGTGGAGGAAGTGGAGGCTGAGATCCACCGGGCTCTGAGCGATCACGACGGCGCCGATGCGGTCGTTGAGTCCGTCCGGCAGATCGCCGAGCTCCATTTCTCCACGCAGCGCTCTCCTGCGGTATGGGCGGCGGGGACGCTGCTTCCGCTCCTCGCCGGCCTGCTGGTCCTCATCGGTTGGCAGGCCACACGACGCACGCAGCAGGCTCGGCTCGCTCAACTCTCGGCCGCACAACGCGCCCTGGCCGGGGTGGTTCTGGAGCTCGACACCCTCGAGCTCCGGCTCCAGGCCACGCGGGCCGCGATGGACGACCAACGCGTCGATGCCGACGACGCCACGGCCGCGACGACGCTCGCCCGACTCGAGGAGGAGCACCGCGAGATCCAGGCGGCAAGTCTGCGTCTGGCTCGTGAGGAGATCCGGCTGATCCTGTACTTCCAGCTGTTGGAGCGCCCCCACACCGATTCCCGGCTCCCCGCTCGACACTTCCAGCACCGCCGGATGGCCGCAGACCGCCTGGAGACGTTCGCGGAGTCAGTCGAGGAGCTCCAGGCCCGGGCCGACGCCCTCGTCGACGCCACGGAGCTCCGCGCCGGGCATGCTGAGTCGGCCTCCGTGCTGGGCACGATGGCGGCGCCCCTGGTGGCTTCGGTGGACGAGATCCTCCGGCACCGCACCCGATTCCCCCGCCTTGCGGACGAGTTGGAAGAGCACCGGGACGATCTCCTGGCCCTCACCACGGAAGCCGGGCGGCTCTCGTCCTCCGACGACGGCGAAGCCGCCGACCTGGTGGCCCACCATGCCGAGCTGCTCGACCGCTGGGACCACACCGAACGGCGGATCACCGACGTGTGCCGCCGCATCCGGCGCAGAGTCTCAGCAGGAGGCATTCGACGCGGCCCCCGGGTGCTCAGGGAGGACGCCGCTCGCCGGGTGCGCGAACGGGTCAACGCCGCCACCGCAGGCGCTCGGCGGTCTCGCCGCGAGTACCGGGAGGTGTTGGGACTGCCGATCGGCGCCGACGGCGACCCGATGCGCGCCTCGGAACGTGCTCTGGAGAAGATCCAGCGGCGGGACCGCGTCGCCGCACCCGATGACCCCCGGCAGGGGAGGCGGGCGTGGGCCTGCCTGGGCATCCTCCTGCTCCCGGCGGCCGCCGCGCTGCTGGTGGCCTGGATCGTCGTCGGAAGCTCAGCTCCTGCCGGTGGCGGGGACGGACCGTTCCTCCTGGTGGCCTTCACCGCCTGGATGGGCATCTGCACCATGCTTCTGCTGATCCGCGCCGGCGTCCGGACCGCCCGCCACCGTGTCCACACGCGCCGGGTGCGGCGCCAGCTGGCCGGGCTGCGCTCGCGGATCGACGAGCTCGCCCTCGGACTGGACCTCTCCCGGTTGGACATGGTCGCCGTCCTCGGCGGCGACTCCCCCACCGCAGGCCGCGCCGAAGAGGCCGACCAGCGCCTCCACGAGGCCGCCCTGGTCACCGCCTGGCGCGAGGTCCAGGCCCTGGAACGCCTCCCCCGCCGCGAGCAGCGCGGCGAGGACTGGGAGTCCCGCGTGGTCCACGTCGAGAAGCTCATCGACACGCTCGCCGCCCGCGAGACCGACGTCACCACCCGCGCCGAAGAACTGCTGCGCACCCAGCGCGAGGGGTGAGCCCCGCTCAGCGGCCCAGCAGCCCCAGGGCCGCCGAGGCGATCGAGTCCTCGTCGATGCCGTGCAGCCGGTGCATCTGCGCCATGGTGCCGGCCTGCCCGAAGGCCGTGACCCCCAGCGTGTGAGTCTCATCGCCGCGCACTCCTGCCAGGAACGCGAGGGTGTGCGGGTGGGCGTCCATCACGGTGACCAGCGGTCGGGGGTGCTCCGCCGGGAACAGCGTCTCCAGGATCGCCGAGCGCGGCGTCACCGCCACCTCGCGGCGGGCCCGCAGCGCCCGGAACAGCAGGCTCGGGCTGGTCACGCACACCACGCCGGCACGCACGCCGTGCCCGGCCAGAGTCTCGGCGGCCGCGCACACCTCGGTCATGATCGCGCCGGCCCCCACCAGCGTGACGTCGTCCTCAGCGGCAGGATGGGCGGTGAGGCGGTACCCGCCGGCCACCACCTGCTCCCGGCGACGACGGCGCAGCAGCTCGTCCTCCGGCACCTGCGCCAGGGACTGGTCCACCGGACGGGTGGACAGCCGCAGGTAGGCGGAGCCGCCGTCGGGGTCCAGCAGGTCCCGCATGGCCTCGAGCATCACCCACTCCACATCCTGGGCGAAGGCGGGCTCCCAGCTGGTCAGCCCGGGGATCTCCAGGGTCGCCGAGGGGGTGTTGATGGACTGGTGCGCCCCGCCCTCCGGCGCCAGGGTCACCCCGGAGGGGGTGCCGATCATGAGGGAGCGGCCTCCCGCGTAGAGCCCGAAGGTCCACGGCTCCAGCGCCCGGTTGATGAACGGGTCGTAGAGCACTCCGATGGGGATCAGCGGCTGACCCCAGCGCTCTCCCGTCAGCCCCAGCTCGCCGGCGAGGCTGACCAGGTTGACTTCGGCGATCCCGAGTTCGATGTGCTGGCCCTGCGGCTTCTCCTGCCATTTGAGCAGCCGCTCCCGGTCGTCCGAGAACCAGTCATGCCGCCCGGCCAGGGACCACACCCCGGTCTTGTTGATCCACCCGCCCAGGTTGGTGGAGCTGGCGACGTCGGGGCTGACGGTGACCACCCGATCCGTCACCTCGGGGGCTGCGCGGCGCAGGTCGGAGAGGAAGCGGCCCAGGGAGGCCTGGGTGGAGGTCACGGCCTTCGGACTCCACCCGAGCTCGGCGGGGACGGTCGGGGGCGCGGCCGGGGCGATGGGCTCTCGGCGCAGCCGCCGGGCCGCCTCGGCGCACAGCCGGCCGGCCGCCGTGTCCTCGGGGAAGCGGACCCACGGGTCCTGGAGCGAGGTGCCGGAGGCCTCGGCGAGCTCGTGCATCTGCTCCTCGGTGAGCTGTGCGGCGTGGTTGTTCGGGTGCCCCTCGGTGGCCAGGCCGCGACCCTTGATCGTGTAGGCGAAGACCACGGTGGGCCGGGTGTCGTCGATGGCGGCGAACGCGGCCTGCAGCTCTTGAAGATCATGGCCGCCGAGGTCGCGCACGAGTTCGGCGAGCGCGCCGTCGTCGTGACCGGCGAGCAGCTCGGTCAGCGCGGCGGCGTCCTGCCCCGGGCAGCCGCGCAGCAGCCGGTCACGGATCTCGGCGGGGTGGGCGCGCAGGATCCGCTGGTACTCCTCATTGGGCATCGTGCGCATGCGCTGCTCGAGCACCTCGCCGCCCGGGCGGGCGAACGTCTCCTGGAGCCGGCGGCCCCACGGGCAGGTGATGACCTGCCAGTCGGCGGCGGCGAACATCCCGCGCAGCCGCTGGACCTGTGAGTCCGGGATGACGCGGTCCAGGGACTGCCGGTTGAGGTCCACGATCCACACGACTTCGCCGAGCTGGCGCACTTCGGGGTCGATGATGGCCTCCCAGACCGCCCCCTCGTCCATCTCCGCATCCCCGAGCAGCGAGTAGAAGCGCCCGGCCGGAGGGGTGTCCTCGATGCGGCTGGCCAGGTAGCGGTGGGACAGGGCCGCCCAGATGGGCGCGGTGGCGCCGATGCCGACCGACCCGGTGGAGAAGTCCACCGTGTCCGGGTCCTTGGACCGGGAGGGGTAGGGCTGCAGCCCGCCCAGGGAGCGCAGTCGGGTCAGATAGGAGGCGTCGAGGTCGCCGAGCAGGTAGTTGATGGCGTGCAGCACCGGGGAGGCATGCGGCTTCACCGAGACCCGGTCCCGGCTGGTCAGCTGGGAGAACCACAGGGCGGTCATGATGCCGACCATCGAGGCCGAGGAGGACTGGTGCCCGCCGACCTTGAGCCCGTCGGCGTTCTCCCGCCCGCGGTTGGCGGCGTCGATGATGCCGGTGGCCAGCCACAGCACGCGCTGGGCAATCTCGTCGAGCACAGTGGCGTCGGCGGAGGATGAGGCCCGCAGCGGTCGCGAGTTCGTCGTCGGCGGGTCGTACTGGTCCGAGGTCTCGAACTGCCGGTCCTCGTCCATCGGGTGCGTCGTCATCGGTCTGTGGTCCACGTCACCGATCCTCCCCGATCAGCACCGGAGACACCAACGCACCGGCCAGGTCGGCGATCAGGTCCTCAGGGGACTCCAGGCCGATGGAGAGCCGGACGACGTCGGCATCGGGCTTCGCCTCGGCGGCCACCGGCCGGTGCGTCAGCGCCGCCGGGTGCTGGATCAGGGAGTCGACCCCGCCCAGGGAGACCGCGTGGGTGAACAGGGCGACGTCGCCGACGAGCCGTTCGGCAGCCGCGTAGCCGCCGCGCAGCCGGATCGCGATCATCGCACCGGTGCCGCGCATCTGCCTCCCGAGCACCCCGGCGGAATCGCCGTGGAGGCCCGGGTAGCAGACCTCGGCGACGGCGTCGTGGCCGGAGAGCCAGTCCACGATCCGCCGGGCGGAGTCCTGCTGCGCGCGCATCCGCACCGGCAGCGTGGCCAGCCCCCGGTGGAAGAGGTAGGCGGCCAGCGGGTGCAGGATCCCGCCGGTGATGGCCCGGACCTGCCGTAGGCGGGCGGCGATCTCCTCCGAGCACGCCACCACCCCGCCGACGGCGTCCCCGTGGCCGCCGAGGTACTTGGTGGCACTGTGCAGGCTCAGCGCGGCCCCGTGGTCCAGCGGGTTCTGCAGCACCGGTGTGGCGAAGGTGTTGTCCACCAGGACCGGGACGCCGGCCGCCTGGGCGACGACGTCGGCGATGTCCACCAGCTCCAGGGTCGGGTTGGCCGGGGTCTCCAACATGATGAGCCCCGTGTCCGGACGGACCGCGGCGGCCACCTCATGCGCGGCGCAGAAGGTGACCTCGGTGCCCACCATCCCGGAGGCCAGCAGGTGGTCGGTGCCGCCGTAGAGCGGGCGGACCGCCACCACGTGCGGCTTCTGCTCGCCCAGGCACAGTGCCAGCACCGAGGCGGTGACGGCCGCCATCCCCGAGGAGAACGCCACCCCGGCCTCGGCATGCTCCATGGTGGCCAGGGCGTCTTCGAAGCGCGCCACGGTGGGGTTCCAGAGCCGCGCGTAGACCGCACTGCCGCCCTCGGGGACCTCGCCCCCGGAGGCCAGGGCCTCATAGGAGAGCCCGCCGGACTCGATGCCGGGCAACGGGTTCGTGGTGGACAGATCCAGGGGCAGGGCGTGGACGCCCAGGCCGGCAAGGTCGTCGCGGCCAGCGTGCACCGCCGCCGTGTCCATGCTGTGTGATTCAGGTCCCATAGGTCATGATGGTTGCTGAGGACACAGTCAACCGCAATCCATCTTGCTGAAAAACCCACACATCAACGTATCTCCTGGGTTCTCGACATGAGACAAGGACGGAAGGAGGGGCCATGTCGTCGAGTCGACAATTGACGCCGGAAGGTCTGGACGGGCTCGACCACGCCCTCATCGCCGCACTCAGCACAGCCCCGGAGCTGACCAACAAGGCGCTGGCCTCCCGGCTCGGCGTGGCAGAGTCCACCTGCGCGTACCGACGACGGCGGCTGCGCGACGCCGGCACCATCGGTCCCCCGCGGATGGACCTGGACCATGCCCAGCTGGGCTACGCCCTCCAGGCCGTCATCACGGTGTATATGAGCAGCCATTCGCGCGAGGCGGTGGACCAGTTCCTGGACAGCATGGTCACCACCCCGCATGTCCTGCAGGTGGTGCATCTGACCGGGCGGGCCGACTTCATGCTCACCGTGGCGATGCGCAGCGCGGAGGAGCTGAAGAACTTCGTGCTGGACCACATCACGGTCCACCCGGCCATCCGCAACACCGAGACCCACATCGTGTTCGACTCCCGGCGCGGGACCTGGATCCCCGAGGCGCCCTGAGCGCAGCACCTGATCAGCCGTCGTCGGGACCCAGGCCGAAGCGGATCGGCTGGCGTGAGACGACCATGGTGGAGACCACCAGGTCGTAGGAGGTCACCACCAGCTCCTCGATCAGCTCCGCGGTCACGCCCGGCCCTTCGGCCACGGAGATCCAGTGCCGCTTGTTCATGTGATAGCCGGGGCGGATGCTGGGGAACTCCTCGCGCAGCACCTCGGAGGCGTCGGGCTGCGCCTTCAGGGTGATGATCGGCTCCCCGGTGACCTCGGTGGCCATGAGGAAGACCTTCTCCCGGACCTTGTAGACGTCGTGCTCCTCCCCGAACGGGTGGGTGCACGTGACCCAGGGCAGCTGCCAGGCGGCGGCCGCGGCGACCTGCTGGATGCGGCGTCCGGTGAGAGTCTCCTCCATGCCTCCACTGTAGGGGCATGCCCGCCGCCGGAGCCCTCAGGCGGGCTGCTTGAGCCCGAGCACCACACCGTCGGGATCGGTGACGCACCCCGCCCGCCCCTCCCCACGGGGTGCACTGGACGCCGACGTCGTGGGAAGGGCCCTCCTGCTCGATCACCAGGGGCGGGTGCTCACCGGCAGGCCGCGGCGGGACGGAACCTCCTGTCCTCGGTCACACGGCGCAGTCCACCACGCCTCCACGCCACGGGAAAGGAACCCCGGCTGGTTCCGCACCCGGTATGTGAGGTCGCACCCTCAACGTTGAGGGTGCGACCTCACATACCGGGTGCGCCGGGGTGGCGCCGAGTCAGCGGCGGTGGCGCTCCTCGCCGCGCACATACGTGCGGCACACCGCAGCACCCAGCAGCGCGCCCGGATCCTCGGTGCGGGGGTCGACGTCGAGCACCACGAAGTTCGCCTCCAGGCCCGGCCGGATCCGCCCGCGGAGGTCTTCCATCTCTCCTGCCCGGGCTCCGCCGGCGGTGAGCGCAGTCACCGCCTCCTCCGGGGTGAACGCGCGCTCCGGGTGGTACGGCGGCAGCCCGGGTGACAGCGAGGAACCTCCAGTCAGGGCGATGTAGAGGTTCGGCAGCGCCTCGTGCGGGGCCGTGGGCGCATCGGTGCCGAGCGTGATCGCCACCGAGGCCTCGCGGAACCTCCGCCAGGGGAACCCCTCCTCGGCCCGGTGATCTCCGAGCATGGCCTTCCAGTTGTCCAGGATCGCGGGGTCGCAGTGCACCGGCTGCATCGAGGCGGTCACGCCGAGCCGGGCCATCCGCTCGATGGTCTCCTGGGACACGGATTCGAGGTGCTCCAGCCGGTGTCGGCTGGTCGCCGCGCCCTCCCCGCAGTCCTCCAGCAGGTCCAGGGCGATCTCGCTGGTGCGGTCACCGATCGCGTGCATGGCGATCTGCAAGCCCGCTGCATCGGCGGCCAGCGCCACCGGACGAAGCCGCTCCGCGCTCCAGATCGGATCGCAGTTCGTGCCGTCCGCATAGGGGGCGCGCATGGTGGCCGTGCAGGCGTCGATGACGCCGTCCATGATGAACTTCACCCCGGCGATGCGGAACCAGTCGGACTCGGAGCCGGCGGCGATCTCCTCGCGCAGGGCGGTGACCTTGTCGAGCTCGGCCAGATCCGCCGCCGTGTCAGCGCCGGGCTCGATGATCATGTGTGCGGTCACCGGGAAGGGCAGTCGCCCGTCCCGGGCGATGAGCGCACGGATCGCGGTGACGTCGGCCGGGGTCATCGCCATGTCGGTCACTGTCGTCACCCCGGCCTGCAGGTAGGCGTCGAAGGCGAGCTCGAGGAACTGCACGTGATCGTCCGGGGTGCTCACCTGCTCCAGGAAGTGCCGGGCGTACTGGCGGCCGGCGGTCTCGTAGAGCAGCCCGGTGGCCCGTCCGTGCTCATCCCGGGCGATCCTGCCGCCGACGGGGTCGGGGCTGTCGGCGTCGATGCCCATCTCCTCCAGCGCGGCCGTGTTGGCCCACACCGAGTGGAGGTCGTTGGCGTCCAGGTACACCGGCACGTCCGGCAGCACCGCGTCCAGCATCGCGGCCGTGGGGTGCTCCTGACCGACGGCGTCGAAGAGCCAGCCGGCTCCGAGTACGCGCGGGGCCTCCGGGTCCGCCTGTCGGGCGGCGACCAGCCGCTCCTGGATCTCCGGCAGACTCCGGCAGTCGCGCAGCTGGACCTTGCCCAGCGCCTCCCCCATCGTGGTCAGATGAGTATGCGAATCGATGATCCCGGGGGCGACGAAGCGTCCGCCGAGGTCCACCTCGACGACGCCGGCCTCTCCTGGGCCGCCCCCGGGAGCGCCGACGGCGGCGCGCACCTCGTCCAGGGTCCCCACGGCGGTGAATCGGCCGTCGGCGACGGCGAAGGCCTCCGGATCCGGTCCGGCGGCCCCGGCGTCAGCGGTGAAGATCCCGGCGTGGTGGAAGATCATGATGGTCATGGCGGGCTGGCGCGCTCCTTCAGTGCGGGGTGGTGTGGTCGTGAGCGAGGTGGTGAGCGGCTCAGGCGACATGGGCCACCAGCCGGGTCCGGGACAGCAGCACGTAGCTGACGGATGCGACCAGCAGACCGGCCGGGATGGACAGGTCCAGGCCGGTGGCGGCGGCGATCGGCCCCAGGTAGACCTCGCTGCTGAGGCAGAGCGCAGAGGCGACGCCGCCCAGGACCAGAGCCAGCAGTCCGGCCCAGTTCCACCCGTGGCGGTACCAGAACGTGCTCGACGGCGTCGCGTCGAGCAGATCCGCGCCATCGTACTGATTGCGCCGCATCCACACGTCCGTGGCGAAGACCGCGATCAGCGGTCCGGCGGCGACGACGATGACCTGCAGCATCTGCGAGACGGCCGTGGTGAAGTCGTAGACGGCGACCGCGAAGATCGTCAGGGCCGTGCCGATGACGGCGATGATCAGCGCCGAGGGGATGCGGCGGATCGGGATGCCCAGGGCCTGCAGTGCCATGGAGGCGCTGTAGGTGGTCATGGCGTTCAGGGCGATCGCGGCGATGATCACCGCGATGGTGAACAGCGGGAAGAACCAGGACGGCAGGCCGGCGTCGAAGGCGCCCATGGGGTCGGCGACCATGTCGAAGCCGGCCCCGGTGGCGATCAGCGCCCCGATGAACGTGAAGACGATGCCCGGCAGCGCACCGCCGACGGCGGTGGCGGTGGCGACCTTCCAGCTCGCCTTCTCCCGTGGCAGGTAGCGCGCCAGGTCGGGGCTGTTGATGAAGGACAGCGGTGTGGAGACGAGCATGGTGAAGCCGATGGTCATCGCCGTGGCGAGCTGGGGCCCGGACAGCGGCTCGGCCGGCGTGTGGCTGAAGTCGAAGTGGGGCACCATGAAGATCGCGGTGATCACGAACATGATCACCAGGAAATTGGTGATGTAGGGGTACGTCTTGAGGATCAGTCCGTGGCCGTAGACGGCGACCAGCACCGTGAGCCCGGCGATGACGAGCACGACGACGATGCCGAGCCCGGCTGTCGGCGCCAGGCCCATCCGACCCAGGAGTCCCAGGCCGTTGATCGAGGCGGCCGACCAGGTCAGCGAGAGGTACACCGCAGCGAGCAGCCAGCCGTAGAGACCCACGATGACCCGGTTGCCCAGCACGCCGTACATCGCGCGGCTGATCACCGACCCGGAGGTTCCGGCGGCCGGCCCGCTGATGGCGATGACTCCGGTGAGGATCCAGCCCGCCGCGGCCGCGACGATGACCACGAACGCCTGCGTGATGGAGAGCCCCAGCACGGCGATCATCACCGCCCCCATGATGAAGGCCAGGAAGCTGGCGTTGGGTGCGGCCCACACCCAGAACAGGGCCCGCGCGCGACCGCGGCGGTTCTGATCCTCGATCAGCTCGATGCCGCGGGTCTCCGGCTGGGTGGGGGTTCCGGACGCAGCGGGTTTGACGGCGCCGGCGCGGGTCGCTGCCGGTCCGAACCGGGGCTCCGGCTGGGTCTGGGGGTCGGCGAGGGGTCGGGATGACATGGGATGGGCCTTTCAGTGCGAGTGTCCGAGCGTGATGCCTCAGGGCGGCCGCTGCGGCGACCGCACGCTGTGATGCAGATCATGCTGTGGCGTGACACTATGGGAGTTAAACGGTTAATACAACGCCTGTGCCCGCTTTTCCGTGAAAGGACCCCTCGATGCCTCCAGGACGCGTGACGATCCGCGATGTGGCCGCCCGCGCCGGAGTCTCCACCGCCGCCGTCTCCCAAGCCCTCAACGGCAAGGGGACGCTCGCCGCCGCCACGCGGGAGCGGATCCGCGGCATCGCCGAGGAGATGGGGTATCAGGCCGACGCCCTGGCCCGCGGCATGACGCGGTCCCCGATGGGGGTGCTCGGGCTCATCCTGCGCCCCTTGGATCAGCTCTCCCACTACAACCCGCAGGGCGTGGACTTCTTTCTGCGACTGGCCGGACAGCTGAGCATGGAGCTGCTGGAACGCGGGGTGAGCGTGATGATGCTGCGGGATGTCACCCGCCGGCCCCTCACCCCGCTGGCCTACTCCCTGGACGGCTACCTGGTGGTCAACCCGCTGGGCGATGACCCGGTGGTCACCGCCCTGGAGGAGCGGGAGCTTCCCTACGTGATGCTCGGGCGCGACCCGGCTCGTCCGGACCGGACCCGCTGGGTGGGCACCGACGACGCCGGCAACATGGCCATCATGCTCGAGCACCTCCGCCGGTGCGGGGCCCGGCAGCTGCTGCTGGTCGAGGGCGCCGATCGCAACGCGTGGAACATCGACAGCGCCGAGGCCTACCGAGGGTGGTGCGCGCGGCAGGCCGCCGACGGGGTCACCGGCGCCGTGGTGCGCCTGTCGGAGGACGAAGGCATCCTCGGGGGCCGCGGCCTCGGCGAAGAGCTCGCACGCGGCGAGCGGGGCCCGCTGCCGGATGCGGTGGTGTGCATGACCGGCCGACATGCCGCGGGCGTGCAGCAGCGGCTGCGGGCCGGGGGCCACCCTGAGGTGATGGTGTGTGCGATCTCGGACTCCGAGCACTCGCGGACCGCCGAACCGCCGATCACCACCCTGCGCAGCTCCCTGGCGGACGAGGTCACCGCCGGAGCCGACATGATCCAGCGTCTGTTGGCCGGCGAACCGGTGGAGCCGCGACTCATCGCCGCTGAGCTGGAGGTCCGCGGCACCGGCCGGCTCCGCGTGGTTTAGTGGGCGTATGCCTGCGCGGATCACATCCATCGGGACCGCACTGCCGGAGACCTCAGTGCCGCAGTCGCAGCTGCGTACCTTCTTCGCCGCACAGCCGAGCGCAGACCGGCTGACGCGTCGTCTCGTCGGCGGGGCCTTCGATGCCGCCGGGATCGAGACCCGGCATACGGTGCTGGAGGCCCTGGACGGCGCTGCGGACGGGGTGTTCGTCACCGCGTCCGGCACGCTGCTGACCCCGACGACCGGCCTCCGCAACGACCTCTACCGGCAGGCCGCACCCCCGTTGGCCGCAGACGCCGCCCGTGACGCCCTGAGGCGCGGAGACGTTGCCGCCGAGCGGGTCACCCACGTGATCACGGTGTCCTGCACCGGGTTCTTCGCCCCCGGCCTTGACTATCACCTGATCCGGGACCTCGACCTGCCGGACGACGTCGAGCGCACTCACCTGGGGTTCATGGGCTGCGCGGCGGCGCTGCCGGCGCTGCGCCTGGCCTCGCAGATCACCGACGGACGCCCCGACGCCGTAGTCCTGGTGGTCTGTGTGGAGCTGTGCTCGCTCCATGTCCGCGAGACCTCGGACCCGGAGCAGGTGGTGGCGGCCTCCGTGTTCGCCGACGGCGCGGCCGCCGCCCTGGTCACCTCCGCAGACTCCCCCGACACCTCCCCCGGTGCCTCCGGTGACGCCCCCGGACGCCCGGGCGGGCTGGTCCTGGACCGTTTCGCCACCGCGCTGACGCGCGAGGGCGAGTCGGACATGGCCTGGACCATCGGGGACCATGGCTTCCGGATGACGCTCTCGGCCGAGGTCCCGCGGATCATCGGACGGGAGATCCGCGAGGCCGTGGACCGGTTCCTCGGCGACGCCCCCTCCCCGCACATCTGGGCGGTCCACCCCGGCGGGCGCAGCGTGCTCGATCGGGTGGAGACGGGGCTCGGCCTGAAGCCCACCGCCCTGCAGACCTCCCGCGCGGTCCTGAGGGACTGCGGCAACATGTCCAGCGTGACGATCCTGGTCATCCTGCGACGCCTGCTGGAGGACCCGGCCGCCCACGGACCGATCGCGGCGCTGGCCTTCGGACCAGGCCTGACCGTGGAGTCCGCGCTGATGCACAAGCTCCAGCCCGCAGGAGGTGACCCTTCCTCCGATGGACCTCTCCCGTCGCGATGACCACCTGCGCGAACTCATGGACGACCCAGACTGCGATCCCCGGCGACTGGACGCGACGCTGCGCCGCTTCGGGGTCGTCAACCGGCTGGTCTCCGGCTGGGACGCCCTCTACCGAACCCGCCTGCGCCCGGTGCTGACGGGCCTGGGCCGCCCGGCACGGGTGCTGGATCTGGGCTCCGGCGGCGGGGACGTCCTCGCCCGGCTGGCCGACCTGGCGGCCCGGGACCGACTCGCCGTGCAGTGGACCGGCGCCGACCCGGACCCTCGGGTGCACCAGGTGGCATGCACACGCCAGGTCCCCGGCGCCCGGTTCCTGTGCGCCGACGCCGAGACCCTGCTCTCCCAGGGCGAGGCCTTCGACATCGTGATCTCCAACCATGTGCTCCACCACCTGGGGACCGCCGAGCTGCGGGATTTCACCGCGGCCTCCCGGAGGCTCTCCTCCGGGGTGGTGCTGCACAATGACCTCGTCCGGAGCCGACGAGCCTACTGGCTCTACGCCCTCGGGATCACCCCACTGGCCCCGGGGACGTTCCTGCGCACGGACGGACTGCGCTCGATCCGCCGCGGCCATCGCTCCGAGGAGCTCTCAGCTCTGCTCGGCGCCGCGTGGCACGTCACCGCGCCGGCTCCCTTCCGCCTGCTCGCCGAGGCCCCCGGCTGTGCCTGACGTCGTCGTCGTCGGAGCGGGGCCCGTAGGGCTGCTGATGGCCGGGGAGCTGCGGCGTCACGGGGTCGACGTCGAGCTGCTGGAACAGCGCACGGAGCCGAGCCCCGGCACTCGGGCCATCGGCGTACACCCGCCCGTGCTCGCCGCTCTGGAGGGCTCCAGGGTCACCGAGGGTCTCCTGGACCACGCCGTGCGGGTCGGTCAAGGGGAGGCCCGCTCCCGAGGACGCCTGCTGGGCACCGTGCGCTTCGATCGGCTCACTGCCCGGTTCCCCTTCGTCGCGACGCTTCCGCAGGCCGCCACCGAGGCGGTCCTCGCCTCCTCGGCGCCGACACCGGTGCGCGGGGTCCGGGTCACCGGCCTGACGCCCCTCGACGCGGCGGTGCGGCTGAGCACCGATGCCGGGGAGCGGCACGCTCCGCTGGTCGTCCTCGCCGGAGGGGCCCGCGCGCAGCGCCTCATACACCCGGGGTTGCGAGCACACAGCTACCCCGACCGTTACCTGATGACCGACGCCGAGGTGCCCGACGACGCCTCTCCCGACACGGCCGTGGTGCATCTGGAGCAGACCGGGGTGCTGGAGTCCTTCCCGCTGCCCGGAGGGCGCCGACGATTCGTCGCCTGGGACCCTCCAGGAGCTTCGCAGGATCAACCCGCTCGCCGGGCCCGCATGGAGCAGGTGCTGGTCGGCCGCGGGATGAGCGGCGGAGGCAGGGTCAGCACGACCGTCCGGGGCGAGGTCTCGCGCGGGGAGGTCTACTTCGGTCAGGTCACCGGTTTTGGGGTGCGGCGTGTCGTGGCGCCGACCATGCGACAGGGACGGGTGTTCGTCGTCGGCGACGCGGCCCATGAGGTCAGCCCCATCGGGGGCCAGGGGATGAATCTGGGGCTGCTCGACGCCGCCACGCTCGCCCCGCTGCTGGCCGCCTGGCTGCACACCGGCGCCGCCCCGGAGGATGAGCTGCGCGCGTGGGAGCGCGGGCGGATCCGCTCGGCCCGGCGCGCGGCGCTGCTCGGCGGGATGAACCTGCGCCTCGGCCGCCCCGCGGAACCGCCGCTGGACACCCTCCGGCGCTGCGGTCTGCGGGCGATGCTCGGCCCGGGGGCCGGCAGGTTCTTCGCCCACTCCTATGGGATGGGTCTCGACGCCGACGCCTGAGTCCGGGGCGGATCGCGCAGCCGCGTTGTCCGAGATCACGCACTCCTCAGGCGAGTGAGTGCCCGGAGACCACCAGCTGCCCGGCCAGCAGCAGAGCGGCGAGCATCACGAGGCGGAACAGCACCCGGCCCGAGGATTCGGCCCGCGCCAGCACCAGGCTGAGCAGCACGACCCCGACGACGAGGACAAGCACCACCCAGCCGATCACCGTGACACCAGGGACGCTCCCGCCGGCGGGCCCAAGTGTGGCGGAGGTCGCGCCCAGGAGCACTGTGGCCGCCGCCAGCCGGACGCAGGCCTTCGCTCCCAGCCGGTGGGGCAGACCCCGGACCCCGGTGCGTGCGTCGTCGCCGAGGTCGGGCAGCACGTTCGTCAGATGCAGCGCCGCGCCCAGCGTCCCGCCGGCGAGCCATGCCCATCCGGGGGCGAGCTGCGGCTCGGCGGCCGCGAGGGTGGCCAGGGAGGGGAAGCAGCTGAAGGCGAGGATGTAGGGGACGATGGACAGCGGGCCGCTCTTCAGCCCGACGTTGTAGGACCATCCGCTCACCAACACCACGGCGTGGGCTGCGGTGAGCCCCGCACCGAGGGGAACTGACAGTCCCAGGGCCAGCAGGGCCAGCACGACGGCGGCGGTCCAGGCGGTGCGCAGAGCGACCTCTCCGCAGGCGATCGGCTTGTCCCTCCGCCCCACGGCACGGTCGCGCTCGGCGTCGAGGGCGTCATTGGAGATCCCGATCGACAGCTGCCCGGTGAGCACCGCCGCAGCCAGCAGCGCGATCCGCCAGGGTTCGATCCCCGCGGCGAGCGCCAATGCTGCGGCCAGGGTCGTCACGACGAGCGTCGGGCCGGGGTGGGAGGACCGCCACAGGCCCGCGACCGACCGCAGCACCGGCCCCACCACAGGTCCCAACACAGGACTCCTCACAGCACTCCTCACCGGACTCATCACTGGGCCAGTGTCTCACTCACCTCTCCAGCGTGGTGGCCAGCGCCTTCTCCTGCACGAAGAGCAGGAACACCGTGGCGAGCAGCGCCAACGGCACCAGCGCCAGGAACAGCGGCATGAGCGCTTCGTTGTAGGACTCCACCACCAGGGTGTGGATCGACTCGGGAAGCTGGGAGACCAGCGCCGGGGTCAGCGAGCTGGACCCGCCCTCCCCGACGGCGTCGGCCGGCATCTTGTCGGCGAGGAGGCCAGTCAGGCGCGTGGCGAACAGCGAGCCGATGACCGCCGGGCCGAGGGTCGCGCCGACCTGCCGGAAGTAGTTCTGTCCGGCGGTGGCGGTCCCGACCGTGCGCAGCGGGAAGGAATTCTGCGCCACCAGAGTCAGCAGCTGCATGGTGCTGCCCAGCCCCAGGCCCATCACACCCAGATACAGGCAGACGAACACGATCGGCGAATCGGCGTGGACGGTGGAGAGCAGCCCCAGCCCGGCGGCGGTGATCACACTGCCGATGACCATGAAGTGCTTGTACCGCCCGGTGAGCGTGACCCGTCGACCGACGATGATCGAGGTGATCAGCAGCGTGCCCATCATCGGGATCATCAGCAGTCCGGCCTCGGCGGGGCTGTATCCGGTGACCATCTGCAGGTAGGTGGGCATGTAGCCCAGGGCGCCGAACATCGCCACGCCGGTGATCAGTCCGGCGGCCATGGTGAGGGTGAAGTTCCGGCTCCGGAAGAGCATCAGCGGCAGCACCGGCTCGGCGACCCGCGACTCCACCCAGACGAACAGCAGCCCGGCCACCAGGGCGACCGCGATCAGCGTCAGGATCACCGGGGACATCCAGGCGAAGTCCCCTCCGCCCCAGGTGGCCACCAGCACGACGGCGGCGGTGGCCGCACCCAGCAGCGTCATGCCCCAGACGTCGATCCGCCCCGCCGCATCCTTCGGAGGCTTCGGCAGCTTCAGCAGCAGTGCGACGCCGAGCAGCGCGAGCACGCCCAGGGGGATGTTCATCCACAGGGTCCAGCGCCAGCCGGGCCCGTCGGTGAGCCACCCGCCCAGCAGCGGCCCGGCCACCGAGGAGAAGGCGAAGACCCCACCCATGACGCCCATGTAGCGGCCGCGCTCCCGGGCGGGGACGACGTCGGCGATGGTGGCCTGGGAGAGGATCATCAGGCCACCGCCGCCGATGCCCTGCACCACACGGGCCGCGATGAGCACATCCATGGACTGGGCCGCGCCGGCCACAGCAGAACCGAGGACGAAGATGCTGATGGCCACCAGGAACAGCGGCTTGCGGCCGAACATGTCGCCGAGCTTGCCGTAGACCGGCATCATGATGGTCGAGGACAGGATGAACGCGGTGATGACCCAGGCCATATGCTCCACGCCGTGGAGCTCTCCGACGATGGTCGGCAGGGCGGTGGCCAGCACGGTCTGGCTCAACGAGGCCATGAGCATGGCGATCATCAGGGCGGCGAAGATCAGCGCCAGCCCGCGCCCTGCGGGCCGGGGGACCTCGGGGGTCGAGGCGCCCAGCTCCTGCTGGGCGGTGGTGTCTGATGCGCTCATCGGGTGGTGTCCACGACCTCTCGGAACATGGCGATGGACTCCTCCAGGAAGTGGCGCGGGTCCTGCGCGGAGGAAGAGTCCTGATAGCGGTGGAAGGCATATTTCGCGATGACGCCGGCGAGCATCAGCAGCGCCTCGAGACGGGCCCCGTCCTCGGACGCGGCGAGCGCGACGTCCTCGCCGTCGTCCACCCGGGCCCGGATGACCTCCGCGACGATCCGCTCCACCTCGGAGAGCAGCAGGGCCACGCGCTTCTGCAGGCCCGGGTATTCGGCGATGATGCGGCGGCGCTGCGCGGAGGTGCTCTCCGGGATGGCCGTGCGCACCACGGCCACGAAGAGGTGGACCACACGGGTCAGCTCATCTTCGTCCGAGGTGCGGAAGCGCTCGATGTCCTCCTCGGAGACCTCGGGGGTCCGGGTGCCGAGGATCGCGTCCTCCTTGGTGGGGAAGTAGTTGAAGAAGGTGCGTCGTGAGACCCCGGCCCGGGCGGCGATGGCCTCGACCGCGGCCTCCTGCGGCCCCTCCTCCCAGGCGATCGCGTGGGCGGCCTCGTGGACGGCGTTCCAGGTGTCGAGGCGATTGCGCTCGCGTTGAGAGATCGTTGACTCTTGCACGCGTCCACTATATGCACGAGTGCAATATTGCACCAGTGCAGGAGACTGTCGGCCCGATCACAGTCCCCTGCACACTGCCGCCGGCGTTCGAACCCCCTTCGGCGCCGATCCCGTGCCATACGGGCCCGAAGGCCGGAGGCAACTGTGCGCAGCGACCGCTCAGAGCGCGCGGAGCCGGAACCGCAGGGTCCGCGCCTGGGGGCGCAGCATCGCAGTGGGCCACACATCCGGACCGCAGGCCCGCGAGCCCAGGCCGTGCTGGGCGGCATCCAGGTACAGATGCGTCACCTCCGCATTCGGCAGCTCGTGCGGGTGCCCGGCGGCGGCGATCTCGTGGGCCGAGTGCCGACTCAGCGTGAATCCGGGCCGCCGACCGGCGGCGTCCGGCTCGGCGATGACCTGCAGCCAGTCCTCAGCGTTCCGGCGCAGCACCAGCTCCCGCATCCCGGGCCGGTGGCCGGACTCCTGGGGCCGCGCGCAGTCCACTGTGAGCTCCTCGATCCCCGCGCTGAACCGTCCCACCCGCACCGACCGGGCCGTGTCCGGGTAGGAGTCATGCGGGCCCAGGCCGAACCAGGAGGCGCCGTCCACGTCTGACGGCAGCTGCAGGTGCAGCCCCAGGCGCGGCCAGATGTCCTGCCACCCCCGGTTCGGCACCACTGTCACCTCACACACCGCCTCGACGACGCCGTCCGCGGCCCGCTGGGCGGTCCAGGTCTCGGTGACGTCCAGCGCGGCGCGGCTCTGCGCGGCGGAGACCCGACGGCGTACGGTCACCTCCTGGTCGTCGGAGTCCACCGCCACCACGCGGCGCACCAGCCGGTCCAGCCCGGCCCGCCGCCAGCGGTCCGCCACAGAGACGTGCCGGCCCTCCCCCGCCAGGTAGTCGTAGGCGTCCACCGCGTCGTAGCTGGGGAAGGACGCCCCCTCGTCGTTGTCGGTGGGCGCTCGCCACAGCTCCACCTCCGGGCCGACGACGGCGGCCCCGGCCAGTTCCCGCAGCCAGGGCCCCTCCAGCAGCGCCGGGGAGTCCGCGAGCGCCGCCGGAGCACCGCCCCGCGGTGGGACACGGGGCGCCGGGTCCGGCAGCTCCCACTGGGCCCGGGCCACCACGTGGCCGGCCGGCGCCCAGGAGGTCGCCTCGGCCAGCTCGACGCTGAGGGTCAGATACAGCTCGCCCCACGGGGCCTCACGGGAGGCCTCACGGAGCGCCTCGAGCTGGTCGCCCACGCCGGCCAGCTCCAGCAGGCCCTCTCCTCCGGCCGGGACGGGGGCGCCGTCGTCGTCGATCAGGGGCTGGACGCCCTCGGCCACCGGACGGCCGTCGAACTCCACGGCCCAGCGCAGCCGCAGATCCGAGGTGTCGGCGGTGAAGCGTCGGCTGCGGATCCGTACCAGCCCCGGAGCGTGTGCCGCCTCCCCGGGCTCCAGCAGGATGGGCTGCTCCACGGCGGCGTACTCGGCCAGCCCCGGGGTGGGCGTGTGGTCGGAGAGCACCATGCCGTCCATGACGAAGTTCCCGTCATGGACGACCTCGCCGAAGTCTCCGCCGTAGCCGAAGTACTCCACGCCGTCCGCCGTCGTCGTGCGGATGCCGTGGTCCCGCCATTCCCAGATGAACCCGCCGTGGAGGCGGTCGTAGCGGTCCACCAGCTCCCGGTAGGCGTCCAGCGCCCCGGGCCCGTTGCCCATGGCGTGGGCGTACTCGCAGTGGATGAAGGGCTTGGATCGCTGCCGGGCGGACTCGGCGGTCGAGCAGCCCAGCAGCGGGCGGAGGTCGTCGTCGCGGGCGATGGACTCGGTCTCCGGGACCTTGGCGTACATGCGCGAGTACACATCCGTATAGGCCCCGGTGTAGTCGCCTTCGTAGTGGACAGGTCGTCCGGGATCCCGGCGGTGCACCCATGCGGCCATGGCGGCGAGGTTCTCCCCCGTGCCGGACTCGTTGCCTAGGGACCACAGCACGATCGAGGGGTGGTTCTTGTCCCGCTCCACGGTCCGGCGGATCCGGTCCAGGTAGGCCTCCCGCCAGCGGGGGTCGTCGCTGGGGTTGTCCACCCAGCCGCCGGCCTCGAACCCGTGGGTCTCCAGGTCGCACTCCAGCACCACCCAGAGGCCGTACTCGTCGGCGAGGTCCAGCAGCTTCGGATGCGGCGGGTAGTGGCTGGTGCGGATGGCGTTGACGTTGTGGCGCTTCATCAGCGCCAGGTCCTCGCGGGCGTGGGCCTCGTCGAAGACGCGCCCCCGGTCCGGGTGGGTCTCGTGGCGGTTCATCCCGGAGAACACCACGCGCCTGCCGTTGACCAGCAGCCGGTCGCCGTCGATCTCCACCCGGCGGAACCCGGTGCGCAGCGTCAGAGTCTCGGCCGGGGAGGAGACCACGACGTCGTAGAGCGCCGGCTCCTCCGGGGACCAGGGCCGCACTGCCACCGGCCCCCCTCCGTCACCGCTTCCGTCAGCGCCTCCGTCACCGCCTCCGTCACCGCCTCCGTCACCGCCTCTGTCACCACCTCCGTCAGCGACACTCCCGATGACGACGGCGGCCACCTCCTGTGGCGTCTGCCAGCGGACGTCCACCGCCAGCTCGGGGATCTGCAGCCGCACCGGATACGCCGACGCCTCCGCCGTGATCTCGGGGACGACGGTCCCGCGGCCGGTGGCCGGGTCAAAGTCGGAGGTCAGCCAGACGTCGTCGAGCCCGCCGTCGGGCCGGTGCAGCAGGGTGACCTCCCGGAAGATGCCGGGCATCCACCACTGGTCCTGGTCCTCCAGGTAACTGCCGGCCGAGAACTGCACCACCCGCACCGCCACCGTGTTGCTGCCGGCGGCCACGGCCTCGGTGACGTCGAACTCGTGGGCCAGCCGGGAGCCGAACGCCTCACCGATGCGGCGACCGTTGACCCACAGCTGCAGGAAGGACTCCACTCCGTCGAAGCGCAGCAGCACCCGGCCGGTGTCCAGCCAGCTCTGCGGGACCTCGAACCGTCGGCGATGGTCACCGGTGGGGTTCTCATCGGGCACATGGGGCGGGTCCACCGGGAAGGGGTACTGCACGTTGGTGTAGGCGGGACTGCCGTAACGTCCGTCACGCACCCAGTGACAGGGCAGCTCGAGGGTGTCCCAGTCGGCGTCGTCATAGTCCGGGGCGGCGAAGGCCTCCGGCGCCTCCTCCCCCAGCACGCCGTGCCCGCCCGGGGTCCCCGGCACCGCCGGGGAGAGGCGGAACCGCCAGGGACCGCTGAGGTCGAGCGTCTCGGCGTCGCTGGCTTCCACCAGCCAGGCGCGTGGAGCCTCCAAGGCTCCCGCACCGGGACGGTGGGAGGTGTGGATCAGCGGAGCATCAACATGATTGAACATTATCGATCAACTATCAACGAGAAGCGGGCCTGCGTCAAGCATCACAGACCCGCTCGATTCCGCCCCGACGACTGCGGCCCTCCGACACCCTGGCAGACTGGAGGGATGCGCATCGCTCTGCTGCAGGACACTGCCGTCCCGCTCGACGTCGACCATAACCTCGCCCTGATCGCCCGTGCCGCCCAGCGTGCGCGGGCCGCCGGCGCCGAACTGCTGGTCACCCCTGAGCTCTTCGCCACCGGTTACGCGCCGGCGCTGATCCGCGCCTCGGTGACGCCCGAGGCCGTGCTCGACGCCCGCGAGCGCCTCGCCGCCATCGCCCGGGAGGCAGGGATCGCCCTGGTGCACAGCCTGCCCGGAGACGGGCCCGCCGAGACCCGCCCGATCCAGGGCACCCTGGTGTCCCCCGACGGCGAGACCCTGACCGTCCACACCAAGATCCACCTCTTCGGCCCCGAGGAGAAGGCCGCGTTCGCCCCCGGGGAGGACGCGCCGCCGGTGGCGGAGTTCGGCGGACTGACGCTGGGGCTGGTGGTCTGCTACGACGTCGAATTCCCGGAGACGGTGCGCGAGCTCGCGCGGCGCGGCGCCGACGTCGTGCTGGTCCCCACCGCGCTGGCCGGGGGCTTCGCCGGAGTGACCGGCACGCTGATCCCGGCCCGCGCGCTGGAGAACCAGCTGACCGTGGCCTATGCGAACCACGCCGGCGTGGAGGACGGGCTGCTCTTCGACGGCGCCAGCGTGGTCGCCGGACCCGACGGCGCGGTGCTCGCCTCCGCGGGCGCGGGCCCCGAGCTGCTGATCGCCGAGGTCGGCGCCGCTCAGGGGCGGCGCACTCCCGACGAGGCGCCGGAGGGCCCCTGGTATCTGCAGGACCGTCGACCGGAGGTCTACCGCAGCTGGGTCGACGACGACGCCTGACCCAGACGGCCAGCATGATCCGTCTCCGGGATGATGTCCCGACGCCCCTCCTTCGGAAGGATGGGGGCCATGGACGCCCTCACTCTGATCGATATGGCCCACGTCGGCGCCGCCGCGGCCGAGACCACCGGACCGATGATGCCGGAGGACAGCTTCTACGGTCGCCTGCACGCCTGGACCGCGGCCCTCCACCCGGCCTGGCAGTGGCTGGGCATCATCGCGATCTCGGCGATCCCGATGGTGGAGTCCTACGGCGGAGGCTTCCTGGCCGTGCTCGTGGGGATCCACCCGGCCGTTGCAATCGCCGCCGCCGTCGTGGGCAACATGCTCTCCCTGGTGCTGGTGGTCTACCTGGCCCACTGGGTGCGCGGGTCGGTGCTGAAGCGCCGCGATCCCCAGGCCGTGGATCCGCGGAAGAGCGCCAAACGCCAGCGGGTGATCCGCATCTTCGACAGATTCGGCGTCCCGGGCGTCTCGATCCTGGGCCCGCTCGCCCTGCCCTCACAGGTCACCGCGCCGCTGATGGTCTCCATCGGGGCCTCCCGGCACGCGGTGATGCTCTGGATGCTGGTCTCAGTGATCCTCTGGGGCGCGGGCTTCGCCCTGCTGGGCCTGGGCTTCGCACAGCTGCTGGCCTGAGCGAGCGTGGGCCCCACCGCCTGAGGCCCCTCAGCGCTGTTCCTCGTCCCGGGGGTAGCGCTGCCGCTCGCGCGTGCCTTGAGTGAGGTTCTGCAGGTCGGAGTCCTCGTCGAAGTTGGATCCGATGGCACCGGCGAACGTCCCCAGGGAGGCCGCCAACCAGGCGATGTCCCGATAGTTGGAGAAGGCCGGCTCCACCTCCAGGCTCTCGGCCATGTATCCCGGCTCGATCAGCATCAGCGAGATGACCAGCACCCCCAGGTAGAGCATCGCGTAGAGCGAGATCACACTGACCAGCAGACTGATCAGCGTGGAGGAGTTGTACATCACCGCCAGCCGCTTGCCGCCGACCGAGGCGGGGCGGTCCCACAGCCGGTTCCGCAGAATCAGCCACAGCGTCAGGAAGAGGATCCCGGCCACAGTGATCACTGCCAGTCGCCACCCGGGCAGCTGGATGGCCATGTCCCAGATGGAGTCATAGAAGATGCCGAAGGCACCGGTGGCGCAGCCGGCGGCGAACACACCGGACAGCCGCGGCAGGGACAGGATCGGCTCGTTGTTGGCCACCATGCCGAGTGTCATCCAGAGCCGACCCGGAACTGTCTTCTTCGGCGTGATGTAGGCCGTCCCCTGATCCGGCAGACGCTCGACGCGGGCGCAGAGGCCGCCTCCTGCTCGCGCCTCCTCCACGGAGTCGAACATCAGCGCATCGACAGCCCGGTCGGCCTCCCGACGCAGTGCCCGCATCACTCCGACCGGACCCAGGCTGGCCATCGAGATCACGCCCAGATGGGAGGCGAAGTCGAGCTCGACGGACTTCGCCCGGCGCCCGTCCACCCGGGGGATCTCGGTGACCACCAGGGTGATGTCGACGCCGTCTTCCTGCGCCCATCGGCGGACCTCGTCGAAGTCGAGCGTGCCGTCCTGGCGCAGCGGCAGCAGCAGCTGATGATGGGTGATCTCGCTGTCCTCACGCCACCGCCGCTTCTCATCGAGCAGGCGCCGGACGAGCATCGAGGTGCGGCCGGGGTCCGAATAGATCGCGATGGACCGTCCGGAGCCCCGCCCGGACTCCGCTTCCCAGCCCTCTTCCTGGCCCTCCTCTGCCGCGGGGCCCGCCTCCGCACTCCCCAGCGCCGGACGCTCGACGCTCTGCCCCTGGTTCTCGGTGTGCTGGTCCCGCCCCTGAGAGCCAAGATCCCGCTCCGAGACCCCGTCGGGCGTCTGCTCTGACATGCCCACCTCCTGGAGATGACCGGCCGGTTGATCTGTCGGGGCGCCAGGGGTCTCAACCCCCGCCGGGACGGCCCGTCGGCCGCACCCACCCTCGAGCTTATCCAGGTCAGCCGGGGATGTCTCCGTCTCTCAGCGGATCAGCAGCATGCCTCCGGGCAGCGATCAGCATGCAGCCGGCGGGACACGGCCCACGCTCACCCCCCGCCGCCCCGCGGGCCGTCGTCTCACTGCCCCAGCGCCTGCCGCACCAGCGGCCGGACCCGGGTCCCGTACAGCTCCACGGCTTGCATCATGTGTTCATGGGCGAGCGACCCGTTCCCGTACTTCATGCCGAATCGGGAGGCCCCGAGCAGCCTCAGGGTCTCGACGATCTTCTCCGCGACGGTCTCCGGGGAGCCCACGTAGAGCGAGCCGTGAGTGACCTCCTGTTCGAACTGGTCGCGTCCGGGGCGGCCGGCGCCCCACCCGCGCTCGGCGCCCAGCTTCGCCATCGAGTCGGCCCAGGAGGGATAGAAGAGCTCGCGCGCTTGCTCGTCGGTCTCGGCCACGAAGCCATGCGAGTGCACTGCGATCCGGCGTTCACCCTCGTGGCCGAACTCGCGCAGCGCCCGGTGGTAGAGCTCCACCAGCGGGGCGAAACGGCCCGGAGCCCCGCCGATGATGGCCAGTTCAAGGCCGACGCCCAGGCGTGCGGCGCGCACCACCGAACCGGGAGTCCCGCCCACGGCGATCCAGGTGGGCAGGCCGAACTCGTGCTCGGTCGTGGGGAAGATCCGCTGGTCCTGCAGCCCGGAGCGGGTGGTGCCGCTCCAGGTGACCGGCTCCTCCCGGCGCAGCTCGGTGAACAGCTCGGCCTTCTCGTCGAACAGCCGCTCGTAGTCTGCAAGGTCATAGCCGAAGAGCGAGTAGGACTCGGTGAACGAACCCCGGCCCAGCGAGACCTCCGCCCGACCCCCGGTGAGACCGTCGAGGGTGGCGAAACGCTGGTAGACGCGGACCGGGTCGTCGGAGGAGAGCACGGTGACCGCGGAGATGAGCTTCATCCGCTCGGTGGTGGAGCCGATCGCGGAGAGCACGACGTCGGGTGCGGAGATCGCGTAGTCGGGCCGGTGGTGCTCTCCGACGCCGAAGACGTCGACGCCGACGCGATCGGCGAGCTGCGCCTCGGCGAGGACGTGGCGCAGCACGTCGGGGTGGGTGAGCTGACGCTCGCCGTCGGGGGTGGAGGTGATGTCCCCGAAGGTGTGCAGCCCCAGTTCGACGTGGGGTGTGTGACGCTCGGTGCTCAGTGCGGGGCGCTGGGATTGCTGGTTCATGTCGAGGTCAACTCCGCAGCTCGCCACCACATTCCTTGAACTTTGAAATTCATGGTCGCGACGGCGTCCTCCACCCCGGAATCGCCCGAAGCCCCTCTGACCAGGTATAGTGGGAAGCCTTGCGAACTCATCATGGGTTCCCTGCGTCGCCAGGACGCCTCGCCCTCTGGAGCCGAACAGGCCCACGGCAGAAGAAGCCTCTCTCACGGCGACCGAGAGCACCGACCGGTGCTCCCGCCACTCAGCCAGTCCTGGCGCTCGACGCCCTCCGCGGCCGCGAGACGCCCCCTGGCGCCATGAAAGGCCTGTCACCACTTTGTCTCAGACCACGTTCACCGAACTCGGCGTGCCCGCCTCGATCGTCCAGTCCCTGGCCGCCGAGGGCAAGTTCACCGCCTTCCCCATCCAGCAGGACACCCTGCCCGACACGCTGGCCGGCCGCGATGTGCTCGGCCGCGGCAAGACCGGCTCCGGCAAGACACTCGCCTTCTCCATCCCGATGGTCGCCCGCCTCGGCGAAGCCGACGACGACGCCTCCCGCCGCCGGGCACGCCGGCCCCGCGGCCTGGTACTGGCCCCCACCCGGGAGCTGGCCACCCAGATCGACGCCGTGCTGCGACCGCTGGCCGCCACCTACGGCATGCGCACCACCACGATCTACGGCGGCATCAGCCAGAAGCGTCAGGTGGATGCGCTCAACGCCGGCGTCGACATCGTCGTCGCCTGCCCGGGCCGACTGGAGGACCTGCTGCAGCAGCAGGCCCTCAGCCTCGACGCCGTCGAAGTCACCGTGCTGGACGAGGCCGACCACATGGCCGACCTCGGCTTCCTGCCCGGCGTGACCCGCATCCTGAAGAAGACCCCCGACAACGGCCAGCGGATGTTCTTCTCCGCCACGCTGGACAACGGGGTGGACAAGCTGGTCCGTCAGTTCCTGCACAACGAGATCCTCCACTCCGTCGACGACCCCACCTCGCATGTCTCCGCGATGACCCACCACGTCTTCGAGGTCGACCCCGAGGAGAAGAAGGACCTGGTGCGCACCCTGGCCTCCGGCACGGGCAAGCGGCTCCTGTTCACCCGCACCAAGCACCAGGCCAAGAAGCTCGCCAAGCAGCTGACCGGCCAGGGCATCCCGGCGGTGGACCTGCACGGCAACCTCTCCCAGAACCAGCGCGACCGCAACCTGGCCGCCTTCGGCCAGGGCGGAGTCCAGGTGCTGGTCGCCACCGACGTCGCCGCCCGCGGCGTGCACGTGGACGGCATCGAGCTGGTGGTCCACGTGGACCCGCCGGCCGAGCACAAGGCCTACCTGCACCGCTCCGGCCGCACCGCCCGCGCCGGCAGCGCCGGCGACGTGGCCACCGTGATGCTGCCCGAGCAGCGCCGGGACACCCAGACGCTGCTGAAGAAGGCCGCCATCAAGGTCACCCCGCAGACAGTCTCTGCGGACTCTGCGGCCGTGGCCGAGCTCGTCGGTGAGGTCGCCGAGCATGTCGCACCGCAGGCCCAGCCGCAGGGCGGGGGCCAGCAGTCTTCACGTCGGGGCGGCGGATCGAACGGTTCCGGACGCCGCCGCGGTCGTTCCGGCGGCGGTTCCGGCCGTGGCTCCGCACGGGGTCCCCGGCGTGACGGCGGCGCCCGCGGCGGCGAGGTCGACTCGCAGGGCGGCCGGGCACCCAGCAGCCGGTCACAGGACAGCCGGTCACAGGCTCCGGCCCACCGCAGCGCGACCCCGCAGCGCGCGGAGTCCGGTTCCCCGAGCCCGAGTGCTGGCCGCCGTCGTGGTCCGCGCCGGGCCACCGCGCCCAGCGGAGCCCCCAGCTCCCGCTGAGAGCTCTTCACCGTTGCCTCCGCGGTGGGGGCCCTGATGAGTCGCGATGTCGCGTCATCAGGGCCCCACCGCGGAGGCAACGTCATGTGCACCTACTTCATGTGCGCCGCCGCACGACGCACCGCCTCGGTGAGGCGGTCCAGCGCCGGAGTCCCGGTGGTCCAGCGCTGCCAGTGCAGATGCGCCTCAGTGGGGCCGATCTCCCCCACCAGCACCAGATCCGGGTGCTCACCCTCCATCACCCCCGGCGGCATCATGCCTTCCGGGATCATCCCCCAGCCCAGCCCGTGAGCGACGGCGGCGTTGTAGGCCTCCACCGACGGGATCAGGTGCGTCACCCGCGGCGCCGTGACGCCGAGCCGGCGCAGCCCGGTGCGCTGCAGCGAGTCCCGGATGCTGTAGTCCACCAGCGGCACACGCTCCCACTGGACCATCCCGTCGGCGTCCCGACTGCGGTCCAGCAGCTCCGCACTGGCCACCGGCCAGTACCGCATGGTGCCCAGGGCGGTGGCCCGGCACCCGGACACCGGAGTCGGGGTCTCCGCCACAGCGGCCGCCACGGTTCCGTTGCGGAGCAGCTCATGGGAGTGCTCCTGATCCTCCGCGTGCAGGTGCAGCTCGACGTCGTCCCAGGTCGCGGCCTCCTGGAGCACCCGCTGGAACCACGTGTAGAGCGAATCCGCATTGACCGCCACGGAGAGCGTCACCACCTCGGAGGACTCCGTGCGGAACCCGAGGCTGCGCCGCGCCTCGTCCTCGAGCAGGATCATCTGCCGGGCGGTGCGCAGCAGCGCGGCCCCCGCCTCTGTGGTCTGCACTGGGACAGTGCGAGTCAGCAGCACCTGACCGACCTCCTTCTCCAGAGCCTTGATCCGCTGGGAGAAGGCGGATCCGGAGATGCCCAGCAGCGCGGAGGCGGACTCGAAGGTGCCCTCGTCGACGGCCAGCGCGAAGGCCCGCAGGTGATCGGTGTTCATGAGACTCGATGATACGCGTCATATCTGAAGCATCGCTTCGGATGCTGAAGAATTATGCGCTGGAACGGATGGCGGATCCCCGGAATCATGGAACCCATGACCGTGCTGCTCACAGGATTCCTCACCTGCCTCGCCCTCATCGTCGCGATCGGCCCGCAGAGCGCCTGGCTGCTGCGCCAGGGGCTGCTGCGCGATCGCGTGGGCCTGGCGGTGCTGTGCTGCGTGGTCGGCGACCTGCTGCTGATCGGTCTCGGCACCGCCGGGGTCGGGGCGGTCCTGGAGCACGCCCCCTGGTTACTGCAGGTGCTGCGCTGGGCCGGGGTGGCCTACCTGCTGTGGTTCGCCTGGCGGTCCTTCGCCTCGGCCGCCACGGCCCGCACAGGCCTGGACGTCGACGACGCCGGCCAGCCTGAGGACAGCGCCGAGGACCGGATCGCCGCCGGCCAGGACACCGGCGATCAGGACACCGGCGAGCATGACACCGGCGAGCACGCCGGCGAGCACGCCGGCACCTCATCAGAGCCGGCCACGACCACCGCGACCCTGACCCGCGTGGAGCGGAAGGCGCAGAAGAGCCGCACCTCCCGCCGCGCCCGTGCGCTGAGCACCGTGGGCGCCGTCGTCGGGACCGGCCTGACGGTGAGCGTGCTGAATCCGCACGCCTGGGTGGACACCATGGTGGTGCTGGGCACTATGGCCAACTCCTTCGGCGTCGAGAAGTGGTTCTTCGCGGCGGGCGCGCTGGGCGCCTCCTGCCTGTGGTTCACCCTGCTGGGCTACGGCGGCTCAGCCCTGGCCGGGCTGCTGAACCGGCCACGCACGTGGCAGGTGATCGACGCCGGCGTCGGCGTGACCATGCTGGTGGTGGCGGGCCTGCTGGCCTTCGGCGGCTGAAGCCAGCCCCTCTCACCGGCCCGCCTCACTGCCGCCGAGGCACGAGCTGCTCCCGGACCTGCCTCAGCCGTGCTCGCGCAGCACCGCCCGGGCCGCATGGTAGCCGCTCATGCCGTGCGCCCCTCCCCCGGGCGGCGTGGAGGAGGAGCACAGCCAGATGCCCTCGGCTCCGGTGCTGTAGGGCTGCAGGGAGCAGGTGGGGCGGGCGACGAATTGGCGCACCGTGGGGATCCCTCCGCTGATCGCGCCGCCCACCAGGTTCGCGTCCATGGATTCCAGATCCGCTGGGGTCCACACCTGCCGGGCGCGCACCGCCTGACGGAAGGCCGGGGCGTGCGCGGTGATCTCGGCGTCGATCAGGGAGGCGGCGCGCTGCGCGGCCGGCCCGGCCAGCCCGTGCGGCACATGGGCGTAGGCCCAGGCGACGGTCTGGCCGGCCGGAGCCCGGGTCTCGTCCGCCGCGGATGGTTGGGTGAGCAGCACATAGGGCCGTCCGGACAGCACACCGCGGGCGGCGGCCGCCTCGGAGGCGCTGATCTGGGTGTGCGGGCCGCCCAGGTGGACGGTGCCCGCCCGGCCGGTCTCCGGGTGCGTCCACGGGATGGGGCCGTCCAGCAGGTAGTCCACTTTCACGATCGCCGGGCCGTAGGTCCAGCGGCGCAGCGTCCGCCGGTGGCGCAGCGGCAGCTCCAGCCCGTCGAGGCGGAGCAGCTGGGCGGGGGTCAGGTCACACAGCACGACGTCGGCCTCGTCCTCGGCGACGACGACGCGCCCGCCGGGCTCGGCGCGACGTCCGCTGATCCGGTGGGCCGCCCGGTGACGGCCGGGGAGGCGCCGCAGCCCGGTGACCTCGACACAGGTCTCGATGCGCCCCCCGTGAGCGGTCAGCTCCGCGACGAGCGCGTCGACGATCGCCTGGGAGCCGCCCCGGGCCACCGGCCAGCCGGTGGCATGCCCGGCCGCTCCGAAGAGCACCCCGAAGGCGGCGGTGAGCGGATGGGAGAACGGCACTGTGGAGTGGGCGGCCATGCCGGCGAACAGCGCCCGCGCCCGGTCGGTGTGGAAGAGGTGGGCGGCGAGGTCAGCCGGCCAGGCTCCCCGCAGGCCCAGCCGGACCAGCGAGGTCAGCCGGGTCAGCGCAGAGCCCTCGCCCCGATGCGCGAACGTCTGCAGCGCCGGTGCCATGGCCGCCCGGCGGGTCTCCTCCCAGTGGGCGACCACCGGCCCGATGAGTCGGCGCCAGGCGTCGTGGTCCACGCCGAGCTCGGCGGCGGTCTGCTCCAGGGAGCTGTGGAGCAGGGCAGGATGTTCCTCGTCCATCGCGTGGGCGGCGGGGACCTGCGGATGCGCCCACCTCAGGCCGCGCTCTGTGAGGCCGAGCTCCTCGAAGGCCGGGGAGCCGATCCCGAAGGGATGCACGCTCGCCCCCAGGTCACTGATCACCCCCGGGGCGAGGACCTCGGCGGAGCGCAGCGCCCCGCCCGGGGCCTGGGCAGTCTCGTAGACAGTGACCTCCCAGCCCGCGCGCGCCAGCACGCAGGCGGCGGTGAGCCCGTTGGGTCCGGAACCGACGACGGCGGCACGGCGTGTGGCCATCTCAGCACCCTCCTCCGGGCTCCACCGGGGTCGGGGTGCCTCCGGTGAGGCGCAGCAGGTCGGCGAAGCTGGTGCGGAACACCGTTCTGGCGTGACCGGCGGCCGCCCAGACCTCGTCATGGTCGCCCAGTGTCGTGTCCACGAAGGTGCGCACCGGACGCGGATGCCCGACCGGGGCGACCCCTCCGATGGTCTGGCCGGTGGCCTGCTTGACCACGTCCTTCGGGGCGCGGGCGATGACGCCGCCGAGCTGCTTCCCCAGCCAGGCGGTGTCCACCCGATGCGCCCCGGAGGTGAGCACGAGGATGGGGTCGTCGTCGAGCAGGAAGATCAGGGAGTTCGCGATCTGCCCGACCCCGATGCCCAGGGCCTCGGCTGCGGCCTGGGCGGTGGTGGCGGCACCGTCGAGCCAGCGGATCTCGGGGTCGACGCCGAGCCGCCGCAGCTCGGCGGCGACACGCGCCACCCCGGGGTGGGCGGGCGTCGTCGTCTGGGCACTGGGACCGGCCGGGATGTCTGCCATGGCTCCAGACTAGTCCCGGCCGGTGACGTCCGACATCCCTGCGCAGACGTGCCCCTCCCACGGCCGCGCAGGGATCCGGCGCTCAGGGATCCGGCGCTCAGGACCCGGGACTCAGGACCCGGCTTTCAGGGAATCAGCGCCGGCGGACGGTTCTGCATGGCCGCCCGGTTGACCCCAGCGATGTCCCACGCCGTCTCCCGCGGGGAGACCCCGGCCCGGTCGGCCTCCGCCAGCAGCCGCGCGACCTTGGAGCGCATCTCCAGGTGCAGCCGGTCGAAAGAGTCCTTCGGGTCGGTGCCGACCTCCCCGAAGAGCATCCACCAGGCCCAGGCCGCCGCTCCGGTGTTGGCCACCACGTCCGGGATGACCATCACCCCGCGACGGGCGAGCAGCCCCTCGGCCTCCCGGGTGACCCCGGTGTTCGCGGCCTCCACGATCACCGAGGCGACGACGTCCTGCGCGTTCTCCGGGCGGATCGCATAGGAGATCGCCGCAGGGACCAGGATGTCGGCGTCGGCGGCCAGCACCGCCTCACGCGGCAGCTGGGTGACCTGGTCCGGCACTCCAGCCCGGTCGATCACGCCGTAGTCGTCCCGCAGGTCCAGCAGGGCGGGCACGTCGAGGCCGGTGGGGTCGTAGAGGGTGCCCTGCACATCGGCCAGGGCCACCACCCGCACACCTGCCGCGTGCAGGTAGTAGGCGGCGGCTCCGCCCATCGTGCCCACACCCTGGATGGCCACGTCGGTCTGCCCGTGGTGCCAGCCCCGGTGCTGCACCACACCCAGGCATGCCTCGGCCACTCCGTATCCGCCGATCACGTCGCCGAGCACACAGCCGTCCTCAGTGCGGATCTCCAGCCCTGCGCGCACCCTCTCCAGGGTGGCCGCCGGGCCGGCGGACCGCTCGATGGCGGCGTGGAAGCTCTGGCCGAGCCCGATGGCGGCGAACGCCTCATCGATGCGCTGCTGGGTCACGCCCAGGTCCTCGGCGGTGACCCAGTGCGCCTCCAGCCAGGGCTTCATCTCGGCGAAGAACCGCTGCAGCACCCCGGGGGCGCGCGGGTCGGTGGGGTCGAAGTCGATGCCGCCCTTCGCGCCGCCGACCGGGAGCCCGAACACGGCGGTCTTGGCCGACATGCCGCGGGCGAGGTCCTCCACCTCGCTGAGCGTGCAGCCTTTCCGCATGCGGGTGCCGCCGGTGGCGAGTCCGCCCACCAGGGAGTGGACCACCAGGTATCCGGTGGCTCCGGTCTCCGGGTCCGTCCAGACCGCGCGCCGGTAGGGCTCGGTGTTCCGTGGCGCCTGCTCGACGCCGAGGTCGAGGACGTCACGGCCATCATCTGCGGGGGCCTGCCACCGCGTGTCGAGAGTCACCACGATCACCTCCAGATCATCTGTTGCCTTGCATGGGGTCGGCCGCCGACCGGCGGTCCTGAACCGGTACTTTCACTCTGCGGGCTGGACCGTGTCGGGGTCCATAGCCTGACCATGCGGGTTCATGCACAGGATCGTTCAGCTTTTCTGCACTGAGGGATCGCTGGGGGATCACTGAGGGATCCCGGGCGGCGAGAGGCTCGCCCGGAAAGCCACACCCCCAGCGGGCGACCCAGGTACGCTGACCGCATGGAGCTGTCTCTGCGTCGATTGAAGATGCTGCGGGAACTGCAGCGACGCGGGACCGTCACCGAGGTGGCGGCGAGCCTGCACTACAGCCCGTCTGCGGTGTCCCAGCAGCTGGCACAGCTGGAGCGCGAGGTGGGTGCCTCCCTGTTCGAACGGCTAGGTCGACGGATCCGGCTCACCGAGCTGGGACATGTCCTGGCGGAGCACGCTGAGGCGATCCTCTCCGCAGTGGAGGATGCGGAGATGGCGCTGGAGCAGGCCCAGGGTGGCGTGACGTCCCGGCTGCGCGTCGGGGTGTGGGCCTCAGTGGCCTCTGGTCTGCTGCCTGCGGCGCTGACGCGACTGGCCCAGGAGCACCCCGGCATCGAGGTCCGCACGCGAGAGCTGCCCCCGGAGGCCACGGCGAGTGCGGTGCTCGACGGCGCGCTCGATCTCTCCTTCGTGATCGAGTACTCCGACTACGCCATCCCCTGGGATCCTGCGCTGGCCCGGGACGTGATCGCCGTCGAGCGGCTCCACGCGGCCGTGGCCGCGGGGACATGCCCGGAGTCTCCGGTCTCCCTGGCGGCCTTCGCCGAGCACCCGTGGGTGCTGGCGGGGCCGACCTCGCATCTGGGGCGGGCCGTGCGCATCGCCTGCCGCCGCCACGGGTTCGAACCGCGCATCGTCCACCAGGTGGAGGAGCAGACCACCGCGTTGGCGATGGTGGCCGGCGGCCTGGGGGTCACGCTGGTCTCTGACCTGGTGCTGGACTCGGTCCCCGACGGCGTCGACGTCGTCGCGCTGACCGAACCGGTGCTGCGGACCGTCTCCATCGCGCACCGCAGCACCACGCCCACCCGACGCCCTGTGGAACTGGTGATCGACGCCGTCCGGGCGGCCGCCGCCGAACGCGGCCTCGCCGCGGGGTCACCGGTCCCGTAGCGCGGGCCGCGCCTCAGCCGTCGTCGCGTGCTCGCCCGGGCCGCGCGTTCCCGGGCCGCGCCTTCCCGGGCCGCGCCTTCCCGGGCCGTGCCTCCCCACATCCTGCCCCTGCCTCCCCGGTCCGCTCCAGATCGGGCCACCCCTGCCCGGACCAGGGCTCGGCCTCGGGCTCGGGCTCGGCGCGACGGCGCCTCAGCGACCGCTGCTCGGCGGCCGCCTGGCTGTACACCTGCGCGACGACGGCGGCGATGTTGCGGATGAACACGATCAGCCAGGAGAACAGGATCGCCGCGCCGATGAGCTCCAGAGACGTCAGGTTGTAGTACCCGATGGGCCGCCACAGGCTCGCCGCGAAGATCAGCACCCCGGCGGCGAGCATGCTCAGCAGGTAGAACGTGCGGGGAAATCCGGGGAGCCAGTACGGCATACCGATCAGCAGCAGCAGGAAGAAGAGCCCGAACAGGGCGGTGAAGGTCGCGTGGATCTCATTGTGCAGGTTCACCGGCACCAGCCCGACCCCCACCAGGGAGGCCCCCATGCCGATCATCCCGGTGCGCACCACCCCGATGCGCGGGGAACGGAAGTGTCGGCTCACCGCCTGACGCAGCGGCATGGTCCGCGGCACCCGACCCTGGGCCTGCCGCCGCAGATCACGCTCCGCCTGGAGCCTGCGCAGATGCCGCCGTCGCACATACTCGGCCCAGGCCTGCAGATCCCGGGTGATGAACGCGGTCAGGGTCGTGATGATCACCCCGGAGACCACCAGAGTGGTGTTGAACGTCCAGAAGGAGGTCAGCCCCGCCTGCCCGGTGCCGAGCTCGGAGAACATCACGTGCCACCAGAACGGGTTCTCCGCGAAGAGCATGGAGACCAGCACCCCGGAGGCCATGAACACGCCCAGCAGGGTGGACAGGGAGAAGGCGTTGATCCGTGCCCCGGAGTTGAAGCTGAAGTAGGCGGCCACCGCCCCGACGATCGCCAGCAGCACCGAGCCGGCGATAAAGTCCACCGTCAGCCCGACGAAGGCCTCCTGGAAGACACGGAAGATCCCCAGCGCACCCATCACTGCGATGGAGGAGTGCACCACCAGCAGCGCCACCGTGTCCATGAGCTGCCTGAGCCGGGGCCTCTCCCCCAACCAGATGTTCGCCATCCGGGCGTTCAGCGAGAATCCCAGCAGGAAGGCCAGCCCAGCCGTCACCCCGCCGACGATCGCCCCGAAGAACTGGATGGAGGCGTCTCCGGCGAGCGCCGGGCGCTCTCCGGGGAAGACGACCAGCCCGACGATGAGCCCCAGCAGCCCGCCGAGGATGGCGCTCCAGATCGCCCGGGATTCGATGAGGACCTGCAGCCGGGCCTGCGTGTCGAGCTGCTCGTCGGTGGTGAAGGCCGGGTGGGCGGCCTCCTCGGAGGCGGCGAATGCCGCCAGGCGTCGGGCCGTCCCATGGGTGGGGGTGATGTCGCCGAGGTCGGGGGCACCGCCGGCGCCGTCGTCGTCCAGGCGCACCTGCCATCTGCGGGACCGTGCCATGATCGCTTCGACCCTCCCGACGTTCTCGACGCAGCTGCTGTCCACCAGATTCGCCTGCGCACCCGGTGGATGCAACTGCCGGTGCCGGAGGAGACGTCTCTCGCCGGCGTCGGGCAGGTTCCCCGGGCAGGTTCCCCGTAGACTGCCGACATGAGTCAGACCCCTGAACCGGTGGATCGTGGAGTCGGCGTGATCGCCTGGCAGATCCGGGTGCGCGCGTCCGCCGAGGAGCTCTACGCGCTCATCGCGAATCCCCACCGGCATCACGAGCTGGACGGTTCCGGGACCGTCCGCACCTCGGCGATCGGGCCTCGCGAGCTGCGCCCGGGCGACCGGTTCCGTGTGGACATGCGCAAGTATGGGATCCCTTACGCGCTGACCATGGTCACCACCGCGGCCGAGCCGCCGCATGTGGTGGAGTGGCGCCATCCCGGCGGGCACCGGTGGCGCTGGGAGCTGCAGGCCGACGACGGCGCCACAGTGGTCACCGAGAGCTATGACTACACCGGACAGCCCGCTGCGCTGCGCCGTCTGCTCGGACTCGCCGGCATCCACCGGGAGAACTCCCGAGGGATCTCGGCGTCCCTGCAGCAGGTGCATGACCTTTTCGCGTCGAAGTGAGTCGCATGCCCTGCGGGGTCCTACCAGGCACCCGGCAGGCTTCAGGGCCGTGCCTCACGAGGGTCGTTTCTGCGGGCAACCAGGAGCAGCTCTGGGGCGCCAGGTGACAGTTCCATCACGTTCAGCGTGTGAGACGTTGGTCTCGTTACACTGAGAGAACCCGTTGCACCACGGGGCTGAGGCCGCCGTTTCCGGCCTCCGCGCCCACCCACCTTGTCAGGAGAGCCTGCATGTTTCACGCAGAGATCAACCGTACCCTGACGGCGGCCGTCAATCTGATGAACACCGCTGAGGGACTCCACAGTGCCAAGCCCGCCTCCGATCAGCTGACCAGCATCGAGAGCCTGCGCACGTTCCTCGCCGCTCAGGATTCAGAGCTGAAGTGGCCCTCGTCGAATCTGGATCGCGCCCAGGTGGACCAGGTCCGCGACCTGCGCGACACCATCGGACAGATCTGGGGCGAGGCCCCGATCACCAGCATCGAACCGGTGGAGAAGCTGAACAGTCTGCTCGAGGGCGTCGGCACCCGCGTGGTACGCGCCCCCAGCAAGGAAGGCCCGCAGTTCCGTGCCGCGCCGATCCCGGTGAGCACCCGGCTCGCTGACGTGATGACTGCTGTCATCGCCGATGCCCTGCAGTTCCTGGTGGTCAATGACGAGACCACACGGATGCGCACCTGCAAGGGAGATGAGTGCGACGCCGTCATCGTCGACCTGACCCGGAACCGCTCCAAGCTGTTCTGCGACTTCGGCAACTGCGCCAACCGGGCCCACGTGCGCGCCTACCGGGCACGTCAGGCGGCCCTGCGGGAAGCCGGTCGCCGGGCGTTGAGCGGCGACGGCGACGGCGAGACCAAGGACAAGCTCGCCAAGCCCAGCGCCGCGGAGAAGGCGGCGCAGATCGAGGAGCCGACCTCCGAGTCAGCGATCGCGGCCAAGGAGTTCCGGGACCGGATGCGTGACGAGCTCCTGGAGAAGCGCGAGAAGAAGGACAAGAAGTCCAAGAAGAAGTCCAAGAAGAAGGCGAAGAAGTGAGCGCCTGAGCAGAGGACGACCCAGCTGTTGGGCTGGTGCGTTTCTGCCCGAATGCGAGCGCCTGGACGCGTATTCCGGCCGAAACGCACCAGCCCAAGGCATCTGGAGACGACGTCAGTCCTCGGCGCGGCCGTAGCGGGGCTCGCCGCCCTCGGCCTCCCGGGCCTCCTCAGCCTTCCGGCGGGCGGCCTCGGCGCGACGTGCGACCACCTGCTGACGGTAGAGCTCCTCGGAGTTCCGGTTCACCCCGGCTCCCGCGTCGAGATCCTCCGGGTTCTCCCGGGAGGCGAGCTGCAGCATGGAGACCACCAGCAGCGAGACGATGAACACGATGCCGAAGGCGATCAGCGCCAGGTCCACACGGGCCGGGTTGTCGGTCCCTCCGGAGGCCGAGATCATGGTGACGAAACCGGCGACGGAGGCCAACACCGCGGAGAAGATCAGCGGAGCCTTGACCGACTCGATCAGCGAGCGGCGCTCCTTCTTGTCCTCTGCCACGGGGCTCCTCATTCCTCATCAGATGGGGTGTGTCCAGGCCGGTCCCGATGCCGACGCCCGGCCATTCTACGCCGTGTAGTAGACCGGGTGCGAGTCGTGGCTCAGTCGCGGTCCCGGCGGGCGTCATGGACCAGTCCGGCACCGCTGATCATCAGCAGCACAGCCATGATGATCACACCCATCCCAGCGATCCCCAGGATGCCGTGGACGTCGAGCTGCATGCCTACCAACAGGCTCAGGCCGGTCAGCGTGCCGACTGCGCCCAGCAGCAGCTGGTCCCGGGCGGGCACGAAGTCCTTCCGACCGCGGATCCCGGCGACCAGCTCCGCGACACCCATGGCGACGAAGCCGACACCGGCGATGACGGCGGCAGCCGTCGTCGTGCCCACGAACACGGTGGCGAGCCCGGAGAGCACCCAGGCCGCGGCGCCGGCGGCCAAGGGGCCACGCACGGCGACGGGCACGACCTGCTCGTCCTTGGCGTAGTCCCAGACGGCAGTGGCGCCGAGCACGAAGTAGGCGGCCACGGAGACCTTCAGCAGGGTCAGGGTCTCGTCCTGCCAGAAGATCGTCACGACGGCGAAGACGACGGTGATGACGGCGCGGAACCAGACCGGCCGGATCAGCGCCTCGGCAGTGGGGGCGGGAATTCTCTTCACTGGCACGCAGGCGAGTCTACTCGCTCTGCGCAGTGGACTCAGGCCGGGCAGGACTCAGGCCGGGCAGGACTCAGGCCGGGCCCGACCCGAGGCTCAGCGGCTCTCACCGACGACCATCCAGCGTCCGCTGGCGGTCCGCAGCCCCAAGGTGAGGGCACGGGCCCCGATGAACACCACGGCATAGCCGATCCACAGCCACACCACCGCCTCCACCCCGGTGAGCCCGCGGGTGGAGATCCACCACAGCACGGGGAAGTAAAGGGCCAGGTTCAGCACCCCGGCGATCGCGAGGTATCTCACATCACCGGCACCCATGAGCACCCCGTCGAGCACGAACACGTAGCCGGAGATCGGCTGGGCGGCGGCGACGACGAACAGCGCGGCGGTGATCATCGCGGCCACCTGGGCGTCCGGGGTGAACAGACCGGCGCCGAAGGGCGCGACCGCGGCGATGACCGCCCCGGTGATCACCCCGAAGCCCAACCCCCAGAGGATCATGATCCGGGTGAGCCGCCGGGCGACGTCGAGGCGGGAGGCGCCCAGCTCCTTGCCGATGAGCGCCTGAGCGGCGATGGCCAGGGCGTCCAGGACGAAGGCCAGGGTGGAGAACACCGTGAAGGTGACCTGGTGGGCGGCCAGCGCGTCAGCGCCGAGGTCGGTGGCCACCAGCACCGTGGCCACGATGGCCGCGCGCAGGCTGACGGTGCGCAGCATCATCCAGGACCCCACGGAGAAGGCCCGACGCAGACCGATCGGGTCCACCCCCAGCGACACCGCCTGGGCGCGCAGCCGCGGGACGATGATGATCAGGTAGACCGCCGCCATACCCCACTGGGCCAGAGAGGTGCCGATGGCCGCGCCGGCCACGCCGAGCCCCATCGGATGCACCAGCACCAGGTTCAGCACGATGTTGGCGCCGAACCCGGCCGCGGCGACGATCAGCGGGGTCGTGGTGTCCTGCATTCCGCGCAGCACTCCCGTGGCGGCGAAGACCAGCAGGATCGCCGGCACCCCCGGCATGGACCACACCAGGTAGTCCCAAGCGTGGCCATGCATGGCCCCGGAGCTGCCCATGGAGGCCAGCAGACCCTCCCCGAAGGCGACGCCGGCGGCGGCCAGCACGGCTCCGAGGATCAGCGCGAGCCAGAGCCCGTCGCGCCCGGCGGCCAGCGCCTTGGCCAGCTTCCCGGCGCCCACATAGCGGGCCACCGCCGGGGTGGTGGAGTAGGCCAGGAAGATCATCAGCCCGGTGACGGTGTGCATCACAGTGATGCCCAGGGCCGCGCCGGCGAGCTCATCGACGCCGAGCCGGCCGATGATGGCGGTGTCGGCCAGCAGGAACAGCGGCTCGGCCACCAGAGCCCCCAGGGCGGGGACAGCCAGGGCCAGAATCTGCCGCGGCAGCGGCCGCGGATCGGTGGTCAGTGCACTCATCGCTCGGTGAGCAACTCGCGGCGCGGACCGTTCATTCCTCGGCGGGTCACAGCAGCCCGAACGGAACACTCAGCGCGCGGGCCACCGCGAGGCCGACTCCGTAGGGTTCGATCCCGTCGAAGTCCTCCAGGAGCGGGGCGAGCCAATACTGCATGGCGAGGGCCATGCAGTTGTTGAACGCGTGGAGCAGCCACACGAACAGCAGGGAGCGTCCTGAGAAGATGTAGGCCACCGTGAACACCACTGACATCGTCAGATACGGCACGACGGTCATCAGCACCGCCACCACGTCTCCGGCGAGGAGCTCGGTGGAGACGTGCAGGAAGGCGAAGGGCACGATCGAGATCACGGCGCAGAGCCAGATGTTCAGGTGCCGGGAGAGCTTGCCGATCAGCAGGTGCCGGAAGAGGTACTCCTCGACCAACGGGGCCAGCAGCCCGAGCACCAGCAGGGCCGCCCAGAACGGAGCGGCCTGCAGCATCGCCTCGATGCCGGCCTGGTTCGCGCTGACATCGGGGTCCGCGCCGGTCACCGCGAGGAGCAGGGCCATCAGCATCACGTTGGTGAGGATGATGGCCAGCCACAGCGCCGGCACGAGGAAGATCTTGAGCCAGGCCCAGGAGTGATGGGTGAAGACCGCCAGAGAACGCCACAGCGCCTTGCCCGCGACGGCGAGGACCAGCACCGCGAGGCCCCCGAACGTGAGCCCGCTGACGAGGAACTCCACCCGCGCCTCCTCCGGGGTGAGGCTGATCTCCTCGGCCGGAGGGAAGAACATGAGAGAGACCATGCTCACACCCACGACGAGGACGAGATAAGGCACCACCGGAAGCAGGTCCCACCACAGGAACCGTCCGGGCCGGGAGTCCGGCTGTCGCCAGATGCCCCGGGAGTACCGGTCCGTCGGGTCCGGGGGAGTCTGGGTCGGCGGCTGGGGAGGGACCTGCGACGGGTGCTGAGGCCCAGAGTACGGCGCCGCAGCGGAGGGGTTCCCCCAGGGCGCCGCCTCGGGTCCATAGGATCCCGGACCCTGGGGCTGCCCGGCGGGAGGGTGGCCGTAGAGATGCGGCGCCTGCGGATACGGCGGAGGGCCAGGCGGGTGCGGCGGCGGGCCGTGACGTTCCGGCTCCTGCGGAGGTGTGCTCATATCGCCCCAGCGTAAGAGGTCGAGCTGAACTCCACCTCCACCTCAGGGCGTAGGCAGCGGGTCTGCCGCCTGGTGAACGCCGTCTCGCGCATCGTGCGATCTTGTCACCACGGGACGCTGCTGAGACCTCCGGCGGAGCGTCGCTCACCAGTCCTTCGTACCGCAGGATGTCCAGCTGTGGTGCACGGGCAGGTTGGTGAGTCTGCCGATGCGCACGTCGCGGTCGCCGCGAAGGCCGCCATGGCGCGCTCCACCTCTTCGTCGCCCAGGCTGCAGCTCTCAACAGCTCTCAGCAGCTCTCAGCGTCACCCGAAGAACACCCTCACCGGGCTGTATCTCCTCCGCTCAGGCGCTCCTCAATCTCCTCCGCTCAGGCGCTCCTCAGGCCCGGCGAACGGAGCAGACTCAGACCCCACGGCGAGCTGTCGGCGCCCCCGGCCAGGCCGCCTGATCGCGCCGCCGTCGTCGGATCACCGCCACGATGATGCCGGCGACGAGCAGGCCCAGGCCGATCGTGCCGGCGGCGATGCCGCCGAAGACGCTGCCCAACACCCCGAAGACCCCGCCCATGAGACCCACGAAGTCACCGCCCGGGGCGAGCACGACGAACGACTCCCCCTCGGCGAACTGCCCGGGGGCGGCGAACGCCGCGATCTCGACGGTGTGTAGGCCGGACTCATGCGCCCTGTAGCCGTACCGTCCGACGGCGTCGGTGCCGCCCCTCGACGCGGTGGAGCTGATCTGCGCCGGTCCCATGGTGCGCGACTCCCCACTGGGGGCCGTCACCTCCGGCACTTCGGCCAGCCGCGGAGTGCTCGCGCCCGAGGGCGCGGCCACATAGAGCAGGTAGCTCTCATCCGCGACGAGCTCGACCTCCACGGTGATCGGAGGCTCTCCGCTGAACACAGCATCGGACCCCGGCCCGCCGTTCCGGTCCAGGACGCCGAGCGGCACCGTCTGGGTGAACACCAGCGCCGCCATCGCGAAGAGTCCCACCGCTCCGGCCAGCAGCACGCCCCCGAGGACGATGAGCACTGCGGGAAGCGGGCCCCGAGTGGGGCTCGGCGCCGGTACGTTGTCGGGCGGATACTGGAATGGCTGTGCATACCCCGGCCGCGAGGGCCCGGACGGGAACCGCCCATGGGGCTGCGACCCGTACGGCTGGCCCGGCTGGCCCGGCTGGCCCGGCTGACCCGGCTGACCCCCCGGTGGCTGCGTCATGACCGTCCCCTCTCACCCTCCCTGGGAGCTGTCGATCCTACCCAGGCAGGTCAGAGTGAACCAGGGTCGGCGCCCGCAACGCCGGGGATTCAGCCGGTGCTGATCAGCGGACTCGGGGAGAGCAGCGTTGCGTTGCGCAGGTCCCGCAGCCGACGTGCCTTCTCCGCGATCGCGTGGTCCTCGTCGCTGATCGGCTGCCAGGGGGTGATGTGCCGGGCCGAGCCCACGCCGTCGGGTGCGACCATCACCGGCAGGCCGTAGGCGACAATCTCCGGGCTCTTCTCCCACCGGGCTCCGGCCCGGACCCGCACCAGCACGTGCATGGACTTCGAACCGGTGAGCACCAGCCGGGCGTCGACCTCTGCCAGGTCCCCGGAGGTGATCGGGCGGTAGAAGCGGACGCCTCCGGTCAGCACGGCGGCGACGTCGTGGCCGGAATACCGCTCGGCGCAGATCTCGGCGGCCAGGTCGATCCACTTCATCACGGCACCGCCGCGGATCTTCCCGTCCGGGTACTTCTCGTCCGTCTCGGCGAGGAACCGCAGGGTCAACGCCTCGGAGGTGCCCATGTCGTCCGGCATGGAGCTGATCGTCTCTTCGACCTGTCGGCGGAAGACCATCCGCTGGGCGGCGTCCACACTGCGCCGGCGCTCCAGCTCGGAGGTCGGCTCGAAGGGCGGGACGGTGACCGCCTCGCCGTCGTCGCCGACCGCCACATAGATCATGTAGCACTCAGTGCACACCAGCCAGCCCTGCTCGGGGTGCTGGATGAGCACCCGGGTCTGGATGTGCACCGAGGTCCGCCCGGTGTGCACCACCCGGGCCTGGACGGTCACGGGGGCGTCCCGGGGGACCGGCTTGGTGAAGTGCATGTTGCCCACGTAGGAGGTCACGCAGGCGGTGCGGGTCCAGGAGGCCGCGCAGGCATAGGCGGTCTTGTCGATCCAGTCCACGACGACGCCGCCGGCCACCGTCGTCTCTTTGGAGGTGCCCTTGACCTCTCGGAAGGTCAGTTCGATCGTGCTGCGCCGCGACATGCCTCTGACGCTAGCATCACCGAGGTCCCGATGTGACCGGAAGCTCCCCGGAAGATAGTCTTCTGACCCTGTGAGTGGGCCGCGGACCTGACTACGATGGATCCGAGCTCAGTCCAGCCCGGTGCCCGCGAGGCGCCGCCGAGGCATCAGGCCCTGCACGGGCACATGCCGCCGGTACGGCACGAGAAACACGTCAGCTCAGCATCACGCCCGACAGGCGTATCGGCCCGTGCACGCCGACCCACCGTCCAGAATGCTGACCTGATCTCCTGCCCTGATCGCCCACAGTCCCCGTGAGGTATCCATGCACCCGTTCGAGAACCCCTTCCGGCACTCCGCCGAGGCCAAGCGCCACGCACTGCGTCACTTCCGCGCCGTCCTGTTCGACATGGACGGCGTCGTCACCGACACCGCCGGAGTCCATGCCAACGCGTGGAAGGAGCTCTTCGACACGGCCCTGGTGGAGATCACCGGCGCGCCGCAGCCCGAGTTCACCGACGAGGACTACCTCAACTTCGTGGACGGCCGGCCCCGCGAGGACGGGGTGCGCACCTTCCTGCAGGCCCGCAACGTCTTCGTCCCGGAAGGTGAGCCCGGCGACGCCGCAGACCAGCTCACCATCCACGGACTGGCCGCCCGCAAGCAGGGCTACTTCGAAGCCGTGCTGGCCCGCGACGGTGTCGCGATCTTCGACACCACAGTGGAGCTGATCCACCAGCTGCGCGCCGACGGCATCCCCACCGCCCTGGTCACCTCCTCCCGCAACGGACGTGACGTGCTCCGCGTCGCCGGACTGATCGACGCCTTCACCGCGATCGTCGACGGCACCGACGCCCTGGAGATGAACCTCCCCGGCAAGCCGAACCCGGCGATGTTCCTCCACGCCTCGACGCTGCTGCAGGTCGAGGCCCAGGACTCCATCGTGATCGAGGACGCCGCCTCCGGCGTCCAGGCCGGCCGCCATGGCGACTACGGCATGGTCGTGGGCCTCACCCGCGGCGACGACTCGCGGCGCCTGAAGGAGGCCGGGGCCGACGTCGTGGTCACCGACCTCTCCGTGATGAACCTCGCCACCCGCACCACCCGGCCCTTCGACCCGGACTGGGTGCTCGTCTATGACGAGTTCGACCCCAAGGATGAGCCGACCCGGGAAGCGCTGTGCACTCTGGCCAACGGCTACTGGGGAACCCGCGGCTCCGTGCCGGGCACCTTCGCCGATGCCACCCACTACCCGGGTACCTACCTGGCGGGGGTCTTCAACCGGCTCGAGACCGACATCATGGGCAAGACGGTGGAGACCGAGCACATGGTCAACGTGCCGGACTGGACCCCCCTGCAGGTCATCCCTGAGGCCGGCAATCCCCTGGTGCCCGGCTCGCCGGAGCTGATCGACTACCGCCAGGAGCTGGACATGCGCCGCGGGCTGCTCACCCGCGTGGCCCGCTACCAGGACCTGCACGGCCGGCGCACCCGGGTCACCACCCGCCAGTTCCAGTCCATGGCCGGGGTGCAGCTGGCCGCCCTGGAGATGCAGATCGAGGCGGAGAACTGGTCCGGCAAGGTCACGGTCCGCTCGATGATCGACGGTCGTGTCGCCAACCGCAACGTCGCCGCCGACCGGGAGCTCGCCGGCCACCATCTCGAGGCGGTGGACTCCCGGGAGATCGACGGCGAGACCGTGCTGCTGGAGACCATGACCAACCAGTCCCAGGTGCGCGTCGCCATCGCCACCCGCACTTCGGTGCGGACCAATGGGACCACCAACCCGATGCGCCGCCCGGTCTCTGAGGGCGAGTTCGTCGCCGGGCACGACATCTCGCTGCACCTGGACGCCGGCAAGCCGGTGACCCTGGAGAAGATCGCCTCCGTGGCCAACTCCCACGACCACGCGATCTCCACCGTGTGGCACTCGGCGGTCAAGCGGGTCCAGCGGGCCTCCTGCTTCCGCACGATGCTGACCTACCACGAGGAGATGTGGGGGGTGCTGTGGCACCGCTTCGCCGTCTCCATCGGCTCCCGGTCCTCCCGCCAGCAGATGGCGCTGAACCTGCACACCTTCCACGTGCTGCAGACCGCCTTCGGCGCCCGGCGGGACCTCGACGCCGGCGTGGGTGCCCGCGGCCTGCACGGCGAAGGCTACCGGGGCCACCTGTTCTGGGACGAGATGTTCGTCTACCCGATGCTGACCCTGCGCCGCCCGGAGCTGACCCGCGGGCTGCTGATGTACCGCTACCGGCGGCTCGGCGAAGCTCGTGCCATGGCGCGCGCCGAGGGCCACGCCGGAGCCATGTTCCCCTGGCAGGCCGGATCCGACGGCCGCGAGGAGACCCCGACCGAGCTGTGGAACCCGCGCTCCCAGATGTGGATGCCGGACAACTCCCACCGGCAGCGGCACGTCTCCCTGGCGATCGCCTATTCGGTCCTGCAGTACTTCGAGACCACGCAGGACTACACGTTCCTGGCCGACTACGGCGCGGAGATGCTGGTGGAGATCAGCCGCTTCTTCGTCTCGCTGACCTCCTACGACGCCGAGGCCGATCGGTATGACATCGATGGCGTCATGGGCCCTGACGAGTACCACGACGGCTATCCGGAGACTCCGGGCTCCGGCCTGCGGAACAACGCCTACACCAATGTGCTGACCTCCTGGATGCTGCGGCACACCGCCCGACTGGTGCGCGAACTGGACTCCCGGGATGATCCGCTCTCCGAGTGGTTGGACATCTTCGAGGACGAGCTGGACCACTGGGAGCACATCTCCCGGCGGCTGCGCGTGCACTTCCATACCGACGGGGTCATCAGCCAGTTCGACGGCTACGAGGATCTGCTGGAGTTCGACTGGGAAGGCTACAAGGCCAAGTACGGCAACATCGGCCGCCTGGACCTGATCCTGCAGGCCGAGGGCGATGCCACCAACCGGTACAAGCTCTCCAAGCAGGCCGACGTGCTGATGCTGTGCTACCTGTTCTCCTCCGAGGAGCTCATCGACACGATGCGGCATATGGGCTACGAGGTGCCGATCGAGGACTTCGGGAAGACCATCGAGTACTACCTGGCCCGCTCCTCGCACGGCTCCACGCTCTCCCGCCTGGTGCACGGCTGGGTGGCTGCACGTTTCGACCGCTCCGGCTCCTGGAACCTGTTCAAGGAGGCCCTGGAGGCCGACCTCGCCGACACTCAGGGCGGCACCACCCGGGAGGGCATCCATCTGGGCGCGATGGCCGGAACGGTGGACATGGTGCTGCGCTGCTATGCCGGCGTCGAGACCCGCGCCGACGCGCTGTGGCTGCACCCGGTGCTGCCGGACGAGCTGCCCGAGGCCACCTTCCGGATGCGCTACCGCAACCAGCCGATCCTGGTGCACATGGACCACGAGAACGTCACCCTGAAGCTCTCCGAGGGTTCGGCGGAGCCGATCGACGTCAACGTCGAAGGCAAGCGCAAGCAGCTCAGCCCCGGGGAGCGGTGGTCCGTCCCGCTGGAGCACCAGGCGCGGGTCCACGCGAGGTCCTGAACGCCTGCCTGGCTCTGAGGCGCCTCAGAGCGGCAGCGTCATGAACACGCTGTGCGGGTCCTCGGTGTAGTCGCCGAAGGGCGGGCATTCGTGGAACCGGTGCCGAACGTAGAGCCGGCGGGCGGCGGCGAAGTGGTCCTCCGTGCCGGTCTCCAGGCTCAGCCGACGGAGCCCGTGGTCGCGGGCGTGGCCGATCAGGTGCTCCACCAACGCACCGGCCACCCCGCGTCCACGGGCGACGACGGCGGTGCGCATCGCCTTGATCTCCGCGTGCTCGGCGTCGAGGCGCTTGAGCGCTCCGCATCCCAGCAGCACGCCGTCGTCCTGACGGACGGCCCACAGGGTCACACCCGCCGCGCGGAGCTGGTCCACGCCGAGGGCGTGCACGCTCTCCTGAGGTGAGGTCGCGTGCATCTCCTGCAGGTGTTCGAGGATCAGCGCCTGGACGTCAGGCGTGCGCGGGTCTTCAGTGCGGATCTGCATGGCACCAGTGTGCGCGGAGCACGTTTCCCAGGTGTTTCACCGACGTCGCGCTTGACGAGTAGCTAGATTATCTAGTCAAATAGGTGCGTGACAGACCGACCGGAAGACTCCGCCGGACCGGGCCAGATGCGGCCCGAGGTCCTGCACACCCTGGAAGCGGTGCAGATCCTCAGCGACTCCATGGACCGCATGCACCACGCCCTCAAAGGCCCCATGGAGATGAATCCCTCAGACGTGGCCGCGCTGCGGATGCTGGTGATCCGCGAGCGTCAGGGGCAGCCGGTCACGCCTCAGGACATCGCGCGCCACCTGCAGATCTCCACGGCCTCGGCCACCGTGCTGGTCGATCGGCTGGTGGACGCCGGCCACGCGCGGCGGCGCCCCCACCCCCGTGACCGTCGCTCGCGTGTCGTGGAACTCACCGACCTGGCTCGCCGCTCCTTCCAGCACCACTTCGGCGCACGACTGGCCGCCATGCGAGAGGTCATCGACGCTCGCGAGGACGAGGAGCTCCAGCTCATCGCCGAGTTCCTCACCGCACTGGCGGACTCGATGGTCGTCTCGCTGCCGGAAGCCACCACAGCCCCACCGCAGGAGGACTCATGACGACACACCCCACGGACACCGCCGCACGCCGGCCAGGCCTGGCCGCCCAGCTCCTCGCACTTCTGGTGCTCCTCGCCATCCCGGTGGGAGTGGGGTTCATGGGCAGCGCGCTGACCTCTGACCAGGTCGACGGCTGGTACACCCAGGCCGACGTCGCCCCATGGAACCCGCCGAACTGGGTCTTCGGACCCGTGTGGACGGCGCTCTACCTGATGATGGGACTCGCCGCCTGGCTGGTGTGGCGGGAGCGGACCGCCGGCGGCCGTCCCCGCGCGCTGACGCTCTTCGGAGTCCAGCTGGTGCTCAACGGCCTGTGGACCCCGATCTTCTTCGGCGCATACCCACTCTGGGGCACCGCCGCGCTGTGGCTGGCATTCGCCGTCATCGTGGCGATGATCGCCGCCGTCGTGGCGACCATCCTGGCCTTCCGCCGGGTACGCGGTCTCGCCGCGGCGCTGCTGCTGCCGTATCTGGCGTGGATCCTCTACGCGTCCACGTTGAACCTCTACATCGCGGTCATGAACTGATCCCTCTTCCCTCTCCATCCCGACCCCCCCCACAGAACAGGGCCTTCGATGCTGCACGCCGCCGATCCCTCCCGCCTCTCCCAGCGTTCCCGCTGGGGTCGACGGCTGCTCCTGCCGGTGGTCCTCGTCCTGGCCTGGCTGGCGTGGACCGGTGCCGGCGGCCCCACGTTCGGGGCGATCTCCGAGGTCACCACCGATGACCAGGCCACCTTCCTGCCGGCCGATGCCGAGTCCACCCGAGCCGCTGAGCTGCGGGAGCAGTTCGCCGACTCAGATGCTGTGCCGGCCACGGTCATCGCAGAGCACGACGGCGGCACCTCCGGTTCGGTGGACGAGGCCGCCATGGGCGAGGCCGCTGAGTTGGTGTCCACCCTCGAGGGGTTGGGCGGGGTGACCGACGTCATCGGGCCGGTGCCTGCGGAGGACTCCGGCGCGGTGCAGCTGATCGTACTGCTGGCCGAGGACGCCGTCGACGACGGCGCCGTGGACGCTCTGCGCGCCACCGTCGCCGGGGAGCTGGACGAGGCGGTGTGGTCAGCCCATGTCACGGGCCCGGCGGCACTGTCCACCGATCTCTCCGAGGCCTTCGCCGGCATCGACGGGATGCTCCTGCTGGTGGCGGTGGTCGCAGTGTTCCTGATCCTGATCGTGGTCTACCGCTCGCCGTTCCTCCCGCTGCTGGTGCTGCTCTCCTCGGTGGGCGCGCTGTGCGCGGCGATCACCGCGGTCTACCTGATGGCTCGGCTGGAGTGGATCCAGCTCAACGGCCAGGTGCAGGGGATCCTGTCGATCCTGGTGATCGGCGCCGCCACGGACTACTCGCTGCTGCTGGTCGCCCGCTACCGGGAGGAGCTGCTGCGGGCGGCTGACCGGCACGCCGCCCTGTGGACCGCGCTGAAGCGCTCCACTCCACCGATCTTGGCCTCCGGAGGCACGGTGGCCGTCGCGCTGATGTGCCTGCTCTTCTCGGATCTGAACTCCAACCGCGCGCTCGGCCCGGTGGCCGCGGCGGGCATCGTCTTCGCCATGGTCGCCACACTGAGTTTCCTGCCCGCGCTGCTCGCCCTGACCGGCAGACGCGTCTTCTGGCCGCGCGTGCCGCACGCCACCGACTCCCCCACCAGGCACAGCACCGACGCCGCCGAACGCACTCCCTCCCGGGGTCTGTGGGCCCGGGTGGCCTCGTGGGTCGGAGCCCACCCCCGCCCGATCTGGGTGGTCGTCACCCTGGTGCTCCTGGTGGGCGCGGCCGGCGTGACCCAGCTGCGCGCCGACGGCATCGACCAGTCCGAAGTGGTGTTGGGCGAGACGGACACCAAGGCCGGCCAGACCATGCTGGAGAAGCACTTCGACGCAGGCACCGGCGCCCCCACGGAGATCTTCGTCCCGACGGCGGAGGCCGATCAGGCGCTCGAGCTGGTCGCCGGCGTCGAGGGAGTGGCCGAGGCCCACCTGGTGGACGCCGACGGCGCTCCCGCCGGGGACCTCGCGCAGGCCCGCCAGGTGGACGGGCAGGTGGAGATCTCCGCGACCCTGGACTCGGCCGCCGACTCCTCTGAGGCCGAGTCTGCCGTCGTCGCGCTGCGCGACCAGCTGGACGCCCTGGAGGGGGAGGCTCTGGTGGGCGGCACCACCGCCACTCAGCTGGACACCCACACCACAGCTCAGCGGGACCTGATGGTGATCATCCCGATCGTGCTGGTCGCGATCCTGGTGATCCTCATGGTGCTGCTGCGCTCCGTGGTGGCGCCGGTGATCCTGGTGGTCGCCACCGTTTTGTCCTATCTGACCGCACTGGGAGTCTCCGCGCTGGTGTTCAACCACGTATTCGGCTTCCCCGGAGCGGACCCCACGGTCCCGCTGTTCGGCTTCATGTTCCTGGTGGCCCTCGGCGTCGACTACACCATCTTCCTGATGACCCGTGCTCGCGAGGAGGCTCTGCGGGGAGACTCTCGTGAGGGCCTGCTTCATGCCCTAGTCGTCACCGGCGGGGTGATCACCTCGGCCGGACTGGTGCTTGCGGCGACCTTCGCCGCCCTGGCCGTGCTGCCACTGATGTTCATGGTGCAGCTGGCTTTCCTGGTCACCCTCGGCGTGCTCATCGACACGTTCGTCGTGCGGACCCTGCTGGTGCCGGCGATCGGCGTGGAGCTGGGCCGACGGATGTGGTGGCCCTCCCGGCTGGCTCAGTGCTCAGCGGCGAACAGCCCCGCGTAGCGCTTCCGCAGCTCGGCCTTCTGCACCTTGCCCATGACGTTGCGCGGCAGGACGTCGACGATCTCCACTGCCCGGGGCTGCTTGAACCGGGCGAGATCGTCGCTGATCGCCGAGAGGATCTGCTGCGGCTCCGGGGAGTGGCCTCGCTGGGGCACGACGACGGCCACCACGGTCTCCCCGAAGTCCGGGTGGGGCACGCCGATCACCGCCGACTCGGCGACCCCGTCGAGGGCATCGAGGTGCTCCTCGATCTCCTTGGGGTAGATGTTGTATCCCCCGGAGATCACCAGGTCCTTGTCGCGGCCGACGATGCTCAGGTAGCCGTCCTCGTCCAGGCGCCCGAGGTCCCCGGTGATGAAGTACCCGTCCTCACGGAATTCGGCGGCCGTCTTCTCCGGCATCTGCCAGTACCCGGAGAACACGTTGGGGCCGCGGACCTCGATCAGGCCCACCTCCCCGTCCGGGACCTCCGCGCCGGTCTCCCGGTCGGTGAGCCGGATCTCCACCCCGGGGAAGGGCTTCCCGACCGTGCCAGGCTTGCGGGGGCCGACGTAGGGGTTGGTGCTGTTCATCCCGGTCTCGGTCATCCCGTAGCGCTCCAGGATGGCATGCCCGGTGGCAGCCTGGAAGGCCTCATGGTCGGCCGCGAGCAGCGGAGCGGATCCGGAGACGAACAGCCGCATCGAGGCGCAGGTCTCCGGGGTCAGCCGCTCGGAGGCCAGCAGCCGGGTGTAGAAGGTGGGCACACCCATCAGCACAGTGGAGGTGGGCATCAGGTCCAGGATCGCCTCGGCGTCGAACTTCGGCAGCCAGTGGAAGGACGCCCCGGCCACCAGGGTCATGTTGGCCGCCACGAAGAGCCCATGGATATGGAAGATCGGCAGCGCGTGGACCAGCCGGTCCTGGTCGGTGTACTGCCAGGCCTGGAGCAGCGCCTGGCAGTTGGAGGCCAGGTTGCCATGGGTCAGCACCGCCCCCTTGGACCGTCCGGTGGTCCCGGAGGTGTAGAGGATCGAGGCGGGCGTGTCGGCTTCGGGCTGGAAGGACTCCTCCACGGTGGTCTCGGAGCTGAGCAGAGTGCCCTCGCCCTCGACTCCGAGAGTCTCGACGACGAGCCCCTCCCCGGCGCGGGAGGCGTGCTCCTGATGACGCTCGGGGGAACAGACCAGCACGCGTGGCTCGGCGTCGCCCAGGAAATAGTCCATCTCCGTGCCGGTGTAGGCAGTGTTCAGCGGCAGGAAGACCCCGCCCACCCGCAGTGTGGCCAGATAGAGGGCCAGCGCCTCGGGAGACTTCTCCACCTGGACGGCGACGCGGTCGCCGGGCTCGACTCCGGCGGCGAGCAGGCGGGCGGCGATCCTGCGCACCGTGTGCTCGGTCTCCGCGTAGGTGAGCGTGGCGCCGTCGGGCAGGTGGAAGAGCACCTTGCCCGGCTGGCGGAGGGCTTGGGCCTCGAAGGAACGGTGGATCGGGGTGAACGCGTCAGCCATGGCGGCAGGGCCTCTCGGATCGTCGGTGCGGGTGGTGTCAGGGCGGGTGGTGTCAGGGCGGGTGGTGTCAGGGCTGGTGGTGCGGGTGAGGGCGGCGAGCGGTCCGTCCACGGCGACCTCGCGGTGGCGGACGAACTCCTCATGGCGCCGTTCCAACTCGCCGGGCTCGTAGCGGTAGGTGATCATCGCCCCGTAGGACTGGGTGCGGGCGGCGGCAGAGTCGTGGGCGGGCCAGTGCAGCTGCCAGGCGGCTGCGCCATTGCCCAGATGGAAGCGGGCCACCGGATCCTCCGGCCTGCCGTCCATACGGCGCTCGGCGGTGATGTAGCGGGCCAGCACCGGCAGCAGTCGTTCCCGCAGCGCGGAGTCCTCCGACACCTCGGGTCCGGCATCCCCCGTCTGTGCCGCGTCCAGGTCGCTGGCCAGCCGCAGCAGCTCGGGGTCCTCCTGGGCCTCCAGCCAGCGGCGGAAGCCCGGGATGGGCGAGAGCGTGACGAACTGCTCCAAATGCGGCAGCTGCTGACTGACCTGCTCGATGACCTGCTTGATGAGGAAGCTGCCGAAAGAGATCCCGGCCAGCCCCTCCAGGGCGTTGTTGATGGAGTACAGCGCCGCAGTGTCCGCCTTGGCGGGGTTCAGCGCCGGGCCGGGCTCCAGCAGCGGGGCCATCCGGCGGGGGATCCCCTGCACGAGGGCGACCTCCACAAAGATCAGCGGCACCTCGGCGGTGGCGGGGTGGAAGAACCCGAAGCAGCGCCGATCCTTGGGCTGCAGACGACGACGCAGCTCGGCGCGATCAGCCATCGGGTGGACCTTCTCGAAGCGCAGCAGATGCTGATGGAGCTCCTTGGGGGAGTCCCAGGTGATCTCCTCCATGCGCAGGAAGCCCCGGTTGAACCAGGAGACCAGCAGGTGGCGGAGGTCGTGCTCCAGCGGGCGCAGTTCGGGGTGTTCGGGCAGCAGTCGGCGCAGATCCGCGCGCATGTCCACCAGGGCGCGGGTGCCGTCCGGGGCGTGGTTCAACCGGCGCAGCAGCTGCTGCCGGGTCGGTTCGACGACGTCGAACAGTCGCGTCAGCGCCTGCTCGCGGTCAGCCCCCTGCGCCTGCTCCCACCGGCCATAGGCCTCCCGGACGGCGTCGTCGTCGACTCCGTGGGCCTCGACGGTGTGCGTGAAGAAGTCCAGCCGGGCGTCGTCGTCGAGCTGGCGGTACGCTTCCAGCGCCCGGGCGGCGACCGCGCGGAGGGAGGCCTCACCGATGTCGCTCATCAGCACGTCGCAGGCGGCGATCAGCTGCTCCAACGGGGGCGCCTCGGGCTCGGAGTGGGCGTCTCCGCGACGGCGTCGCAGCAGTCGGAACAGATCCGCGAGCAGCCAGCCCTCGTGCCGTGCCATGCCGGGCCTCCCTCGATGTCGAACACGTTGTACATCACCGACCGTGATGTATATAAGATGGACTCTAAACGAAAAATGTAATCCCCGCCATAGCTCAGGCGGTCGGATAATCTGGTCGCGGAGGTGCCCATGGGTCGGATCCCCGAGTCACAGCGCGTGCGCGACGCGCTCGAGAACGCGATCGTCGAAGGACTCCACCTCCCCGGGGCGCGCCTCGACCCAGCACGCCTGGAAGGAGAGTTCGGCTGTTCGCGCACCCCGGTGCGTGAGGCCCTGCAGGCCCTGGAACGCTCAGGACTGGTCCAGATCCGCCCCAAGAAGGGCACCTATGTGACCGAGCTGAGCATCTCCGAGCTCGCCGAACGCTTCGAAGTGATGGCCGAGCTGGAGGGCATGGCCGCACGGCTCTCCGCCCAGCGCATCGACCCCGACGCCCTCAGCGACCTCGAGCGCGCCGACCGTGACTGCGAAGAGCACGCCCTGGCCGGGGACGCCGACGGCTACTACTATGCGAACGCATGCTTCCACGGGATCCTCTACGACTCCTGCGGCAACGACTATCTCCGCCAACAGGCCTACGCACTCACCCGTGCCCTGCAGCCCTACCGCCGTCTGCAGCTGCGCGTCCCGGACCGGATGCGCCGCTCGCTCGCCGAGCATCGGCGCATCGCCGAGGCCGTGAGCACCGGAGACGCCGAGACGGCCGAGGACGCCGCCCGGGACCACGTGCTGGTGCAGGTCCGAGAGTTCAGCCAGCTGGTGCGCACCTGGCGGCGCCTGAGCGCCGTCCCGGAATGACCGACCCACGAAAGGGGGCACGTTGCCCGACCGCAGCACCCTCGCGAACACCCTGACGTCCCTCGACGGCCGCGGCTACGCCGGCTACAAACAGCTGCGCGGCGCCCACCGGCTCGGCCCGGGACTGCGCCTGGTGGTCGACCATGTTCAGGTGGACCCCTATGCGCCGCCGTCGCTGATGCGGGTGCAGCTGGACCGCACGGCAGCCGACCTGCCGGAGGACCTGATCGACGACGCGCGGGGCCGCACCGCCGTCGCCGACTTCCTCACCCGCCGGGTCGCCGAGGCCGCGAAGCGCCTCTCCCCCACCCAGCCCGGAGAGGGGTCCGTGGGCATCGGCCGGCCGGGCCAGCAGGTGCTCCAGCGCACCAGCGTGGTGATCAGCGAGCGCGAGGTCGAGGCCCGGCTGCACGTGGCGCTGCCCGCCTCCGGACGGCGCATCCGAGGACGCGCGGCCGCCCGGCTGCTCACTGAGAGTCTGCCGCGGATCGTGGAGACCGCACTGCACCACGGAGCCCTCGACGCCGACGCCCTGCGCGAGCAGGTGATCCTGTACCGAGACCAGCACCACCTGCGGGATCAGCTCGCCGACGCCGGGCTGGTCGCCTTCGTCGGAGAAGGCTCGGTGCTCCCCCGGCGCTCTGGGGACTCGGACCTTCCGCTGCAGGGCTCCGCCGCCGTGCCGTTCCGCTCCCCCGACTCGCTGCGTGTCAACCTCGCCCTGCCCAGCGGTCGGCAGGTGACCGGGATGGGGATCCCGGAGGGCATCACAGTGATCATCGGCGGCGGCTACCACGGCAAGTCCACCCTGCTGCGGGCGATCGAACGCGGAGTGCACCCGCATGTGGGCGGCGACGGTCGTGAATGGGTGGTCACCCGGCCCGACGCCGTCGCCATCCGGGCCGAGGACGGCCGCGCGGTGACCGGGGTGGACATCTCCCCGTTCATCGGGGAGCTGCCCTCCGGCACGGACACCCGGCGGTTCTCCACCACCAATGCCTCGGGCTCCACCTCCCAGGCGGCCGCCCTGGTGGAGGCGGTCCAGGCCCAGGCCGAGGCACTGCTGATCGATGAGGACACCTCGGCGACGAACTTCATGATCCGCGACGAGCGCATGCGCCGTCTCGTTCCGGCGGACCGGGAGCCGATCACCCCGTTCGTGGACCGCATCCGCCCGCTCTACGCCGAGCGCGGGGTCTCCACGATCCTGGTCGCCGGCGGGTCCGGGGCGTTCTTCGATGTCGCCGACCAGGTCATCGCCCTGGACTCCTATGTTCCCCGTGATGTCACCGCGCAGGCTCGGGCTCTGGCAGAGCCGTCGTCGTCGGGCGCCTCCGGTGGCCCCAGCCCGGCGCCGCCCGTCTTCGCAGCCTCCGCACCGCGGGTTCCGGCGCCGGGATCACCACGGGCGGAGGGGGCCAGCGGCTCCGCGGGCCCAGACCGCAACGGCTCCGCAGGCCGGGACCGCAACGGCCGCCCACGCCGCCCCAAACCGGCGCGGGCACGCGGCCGGGCGGTGATCCAGCAGGGGACGCAGGACATCGATCTCTCCGCCGTCTCGCAGCTGGTGGACCCGCTGCAGACCTCCGCCCTGGCCCATGCCCTGGACCGGGCCGCTGAGCTGGCCGATGGGCGCCGCAGCGTGGCCGAGATCGTCGAGGAGCTGATCCGTCGGATGGACGACCGGGGGCTCGATGCGCTTTCCCCGCATGACGGGCATCCCGGGGCGATGGCCCGACCCCGGCGCCATGAATTGCATGCCGCCCTGAACCGACACCGGGGCCTGCAGCTGGCCTGAGGCAGAGCCCGGGGCAGAGCCCCGCCCAGGAGTCACTTTCCGGCGCAACTCCCACCGCTGACGCGCATAATCTCGGCAGAGAGGCACGGGATTCTGACTCCTCGAAGAGACCCTCGACGAGCAGCCCGGCACCGTCTGAGCACAGGACGACGCCCCTGGACCGCGACAGCCCTGGACCGCGACGGGCCGACCGTGTTTAGGGTCGAGGTGTCACGCGCACACCGGTGAGGTACGGCCGCGGCCCTGGGGCTGCGGCTGAGAGTCCACGCTGACGCGAGATGACCCGAGGAGGATGATCTGCCGTGCAGCTCACCCCGCTCAAGCACCTGTTCGACCGCAGCGCCCCCTTCAGCACCGTCTACCTGGAGGCCCGGTCCCCCGCCGAGGACGCCGAGCATCAGCTTCGGCTGCGCTGGGACGAGCTGCGCAGCCGCCTGGACGATGACGGCGCCCCCGCCGCCTCTCTGGAGGCCCTGGACGGCGCGATCATCGGAGACGGCACGGAGCTCACCCAGGTCCACCGTGAAGGTCGCGTGCTCGTCGCCGACGCCGACGCTGTCCTGCTGGACGAGCCCTGGGACGCCGCTCTCGGCCAGGGTGACTCCGCACGTCTCGACCAGTACCCCGCCCTGGGCGACTATGTCCGCGAACGCACCCGCTCGGCCGTGCTGCTCGTCGCCGTCGCGGACCAGGAGGGGGCGACGCTGCGCCGAGTGAGGGTCGCCGAGGGCCTGGAGCTCGCCCCGGAGGCTGAGAAGGAGGCCGAAGGGGCCGGCGAGGGGTCAGTCCACAAACCACGGGAGGGCGCGCTGTCCCACCGGCAGATCCAGCGCCGAGCCGACGAGGTCGTCACCCAGAACGCCCGCAGCGTGGCCGAGCATATGGAACGCCTGGCCTCGCGGTGGCGTCCGGACGCCGTCGTGCTGGCCGGGGAGATCCAGGGCCGGACGACACTGGCCGAGGAGCTCCCGGCCTCACTCGAGGAGATCACCCACATCGCGGAACGAGGCGGCATCGGTGACGAGGCCGCCGAGGAGGCTCTCAGCGAGGATCTGCGGCTGGTCACCCGGCGGTTGGCCGCCGGTCGCTCCCAGGACCACACCTCTCGTTCCGAACAGGCCCGTGCGGAGAACCGCGTGGCGGAGGGCACCGAGGCGGTCCGGCTCGCCGCGCAGATGGGCGGGGTGGAGACCCTGCTGCTGCAGGCTGAGCGGTCCGGCCGGGATGAGGACGAGGTGATCGCCTCGGCCGCCCGGCTGGATGCGGAGATCGCAGTCACCCCGACCGAGCTGCCCGACGGGGTGGCCGCGATCCTGCACTTCGAGGCCCCGGAAGAGGTCGCCCGTGCCTGAGACGGCGGGAGACCGCCGGTGAACACTCAGCCCAGCAGGTCCCCGGCCACGGTCTCCCGCAGGATCTCCGAGCTGCCGCCGAAGATGGTCATCAGCCGCACCGCCAGGTAGGCCTGCGCCACGGGGTATTCGAGGATGTAGCCGTAGCCGCCGTGCAGCTGCAGGCAGGCGTCGATGGCCTCCTTGGCCCGCTCGGTGGCCCACATCTTCGCCTTGGAGGCGGCGACGACGTCGAGCTGGCCGGCGTTGAACTGTTCCACGGCGGCGGCCACGTAGCGCTGGGTGGCTTCCAGGGAGACCTGCAGCTCGGCCAGCCGGAACCGGGTGTTCTGGTACTCGGCCACCGGACGGTCGAAGGTCTGACGCTCCTGCACATAGGCCAGGGTCTGGCGCAGCACCTCGGCGGCGACGACGGCAGCCGACGTCGCCACGGCCAACCGCCCCTGGGGCAGGATCGCCTTGGCGATCTGCAAGCCCTGGCCCTCCTGGCCGATGAGGTTCGCCGTGGGCACCCGCACGTCGGAGAAGAACACCTCGGCTGTGTCGGAGGCCTTCAGCCCCATCTTGTCCAGCTGGTTGCCCACCTGGTACCCGGGGTTGTCCTGCTTCTCCACCAGGAACAGGCTGAAGGACCCCGCGCCGCCGCGCTGCTTGACGTCGGAGCCGTCGGTGCGGGCGAGCACCAGGGCGCCGTCACCGGAGATGCCGTTGCCGATGAACGTCTTCTGCCCGTTGAGCACCCAGTGCTCCCCGTCCCGGACGGCCTTGGCGCGGACCCCGCGGAGGTCGGAGCCGGCGCCGGGTTCGGTGAACGCCACCGAGGTGATGAAGGAGGCATCCATGAAGGCCGGGAGCCAGGCCGCCTGCTGCTCGGCGGTGCCGTGGCTCAGCAGCGCGGGCAGCACCCAGTCGTCGTGGAGATGCAGTGCGAGCGCGAGGCCGAGGGCGTCGGCCCGGGCCAGCTCCTCGTCGATGATCATGCGGAACCGGTAGTCCTCCAAGCCCATGCCGCCGTGGTCCTCCCCAACGGCGAGACCGAGCAGCCCGTTCTCCGCGGCCGCCTCCCAGACGGCCCGGTCCATCATGTGCTCAGCGTCCCAGCGCCGGTAGTGCGGGGCCACCTCGCGGGTGACGAACTCACGCACCACCTCGCGGAACTCCTCGTGGATCTCCTCGTAGAAGCCGGGGAACATGGGGGTCCTTTCAGATCATTCAGGTCTTCGGCAGATCTGGGCATGTGTGCTGGGCAGGCACGGCCGGACATGGTCGCCGGCCCGGAGCTGATTCTCTCATCCTCCGGGCTGGTGCACGCGGGTGGCGTCGTATCGTGCCATGATCCGCTGCGCCTGCAGCACGACCGGCGCATCCACCATCTGGCCCCGAAAGGTGAAGGCGCCGACGGCGAGCGGCCCCGCGACCGGGTAGGGATCGGCGCCATCAGCGGTGTCAGCGCCGTCGGCGGCCTCTATCTCGTGTCGGAACGCCACCAGCAGCGCCTTGGCCCACTCGACCTCCTCGACCACCGGCGTGTAGGCACGTTGGACGGTCTCCACCTGATGGGGGTGAATGCAGGCCTTAGCCACGAACCCGCTGGCACAGGCATCCTCCGCCTCGGCGGCCAGCGGCGACAGGTCCGTGATGCTGGTGTGGATGGCATCGATGGCGGGGATCCCCACGGCGCCGGCGGCAACGAGCACGCTGTGACGGGTGTGCTGGATGGCCTCGCGCAGGGCGCCGTCGGCGGTGCGAGCCGTGGTCCCGCCCAGACCGGCGATCATGTCCTCGGGGCCCCAGAACAGGGCCTCCACGGCGGGGTGCGACGCCAGCGCAGATGCGTTCAACACACCGAGCGGACGCTCGATCTGAGGAATCAGTCCCGCACCGGGCAGGGCTGCGGCGATGTGGTCGAGCAGGACCACGTCGTCGGCCTTGGGCGCAATGACGTGCCGCACCGGCACTCCCTCGAGGGCGATGAGGTCGGCGTCCAGCTCCTGGGCGGAGATGCTGTTGACGCGCACCGCAGTGGCGGCGGGATCCAGGGCTGGTACGTCGTCGTCGCCGCCGGTCAGAGCGGTGACGACGTCGACCCGCGCCTGGGCCTTCTCAGCTGCGGTGACCGTGTCCTCGAGGTCCAGGATCGCCGCATCGGCGCGTTCGGCGGCCTTGCCGAAGCGGTCGGGGCGGTTGCCGGGGCAGAACAGCGGGGCGGGGCCGCGGGGAAAGCGTGGGGCAGCGACATCTTGAGGGGGCATGACTCTCCTAAGGAATGAGCAGAGGGGCGTACGGCAGGTGGCCTGGCGTCAGGCTCGTCCCACCGTACGCCCCGCTGTGTGACGCATTCCACAGCGCCGCGCCACGAATTTCGGACCTACTCGAGGGTCGCGTTCCGCCAGATGTCCCGCCCATCCGGACTCACCGGCAGGAGCGAGAGGCACTGCTGAGCCATGGCGATCCACGCGCCCCAGGTCACCCCCGGGCCACCTGCCGACAGCAGGATCAATGCGCTCGCGCAGAGACCTCCGGCCAGTGGGCCAGCACAGGCTATCCACCGCGCGTTCTGCCTCGAGACAGGAGGCCGGAGAATACGGAGATGCAGAGGCGAGCGCCACAGCGCCACTGGGGTCCCTCGTCCATGCAGGAGTCGGACTGCAACCACATGACCCATCTCATGACATGAGGTCACCACGAACAGCGTCAGCACACCTACCACGCATTGCCAGGGGAACCACCCGCCGGATCCCCAGAATCCAGGCCACGACGCCGCTGCTGCTCCCTATGAAGGCCATCAGCGGAATGTTGACTGTGACGATGTGCCGGAGGATCTGCACATAGGCCACCCACCCGTTGCTCAGCGGGACTCGCGCCGGGTGGAAGTGGCTCAGCGGCCCGGAAACACGCACACCGACCACCTCCGACCCCAGGGATCGGACGGACTTGATGTCGTCCGACGTCAGTCCACGAGACGGAACGTCGCCAGCCTCCAAGCGTCGGACCAGTTCCCATTGTCTCTGCGTCACACGCAGCTCGTGGGATCTGATCTCGTCGAGCACCCACCCGGGCGACCCCGTCACGAAGCCCTCGTGCAGCACTACCTGGATCATGTGTGGGTCAGGGGTCGGCGCGTCTCCCGTCGGGCGACGACCAGCCGGACGACCAGCCAGCTCGCGCCGCCGAGGATGAGCACATACAGCGCGTCATAGACGGCGCCGGGGAGTTCGGTGAATACCACGAGCGCCAGGAACGTGGCCGCCGCCGCGATCAGCAGCGAGGCGACGAAAGCCCCCGGTTCGCGGGAGTCGACCGGCAGAAGGCCTCCGACCGCGTACCCCACAGAACACGCGGCCAGCGGAACGAGCAGCGTCTGGATCGACACATTCTGGTACCCGGCCCAGACCGCGAGCACGGTGGTCACGCCCACGACGCAGGCGACGATGCTCATCACCGCTGCAGCTTTCGGTACCTGCCAGGCTGCCCGCCCGAGGTACACGTGGTGCAGCCAGTGGGACCTGTTGGTGGCGCCGTAGGCAGCCAAGGCCGTAATCAGGGACACCTGAACGCCCACGTAGGTCGGGAGGACGCCCGCCTCCGCTATCCATGTGCCCCCACCCGGTCGCAGCAGCGACACCACCAGGGCCAGGGCGCCAGTCACCAGCAGGATGTTCAGCGCCAGGGAGACGATCGGCGCACGGAGGATCTGCCTCACCTCCAGGGACACGGGGCCGCGCAGCCACCCTACCGACAGCCAATCGATGATGCGCACGACGGTAAGACCGGTCCCCCCGCTGGGGGATGAGACCGAAGGTGCTGGCGACAACGACAGGGACGCGAACCACGCCGCAGCCCCGAGGAGCCCGAGCCCCACCAGGCCGACCACAGCTCCCGGAGCACCGAGGGCCAGCCCCTGCGACCAGCGGAACAATATCGCACCGTCCGTCATCGCGTCCGGATGCAGAACACCGATCCACACGACGACGCCGGCACCCGCGAAGACGGTGGACAGCCCCACAGCGTCGGCGGCCTCCCGAGGGAGGCGCACCATCAGTCCAATCCTCGAGACTCCACGGATCACCGCCAACGTCACCACTGCGTTCCCCGCCAGGATTGACAGGCACCCGCAGACGGCAGCCGTCAGCGCCACATAGAGCACGATCATCAGGTGGTAGTACGTTCCCGCCAGACCTTCATGCCCAGCAACGGAACCTGCCGTCCAATGGGCCATTGCGAAGATGGCGGCCTGGTATCCGAGCACCAAGGCTCCGACCCCGGCCCATACCCATCTGCGGCGAACGCCGTCGCCCGGATCCGAGCCGAAGAGCTGCCTGACCACCGAGATCCGCAACGTCCGCGTCAGCACCCAGGCCTGACGTACCATGGTCACTGGGACACCTGGCGCCGTCGAGAGACGATCACCAGCAGGCCCCAGACAGCGAGGGTCAGCACCAGAGGTGTCAGCAGGAGGTGAGCCGGGACACCGACCATGTGCAGGTCCCAGAAGAGCCCATCGGCCTCATGATGGATCTCCACGAACCCGGGAATCCCCGAGACGCCGTCCTGCCCCTCAGACCGAGTGCTGGCGCTGAAGAGCAACGCCATGGAGGCTGCGAGGTTCCCCACGGCCGCCACCACATAGGTGAGGACGAATCCCCACGGCCAGAATCTGGACTTACGCTTGTCCAAAGTAGTCCTCCATGAATTCCTGATCTGACAACACAGGATCGTCATCTGGTGCTGTCAATTCCACATAGGCGTCGAGCAGTGAGCCCGTCTCCGTCTGCTCCATGACCCGGCCCGGTGTGCCCGAGGCGATCAGGGCCCCCCGATGCAGGAGGTGCACCTCGTCGAAGGCATGCTCAGCGAACCTGAGGTCATGGGTGGAGATCAGCACAGCGCCGCCTCCCCGGATGTACTCCTGCAGGAGGGCCTGGAGGACGAGATGAGTCCGCGGATCCAGACCGCTGAACGGCTCCTCGAGAATGAGCACATCCGGACGGTGCGACAGCGTCACCGCAAGCTGGAGCTTCTTCTTCATCCCGTGGGAATACTGCCCGATGACGACGTCGGCGACCAGGTCCAGGCGAAGTCCCTCCAGCGCCTCGCGGAAGATCCCTCTGTCGGAGCTGCGACGTAGGCTCCTCGTGAACTCGAAGAATTCCTCACCCGTCAGACGCTCCGGAAGTCGCAGCTCATCGGGCACGAAACCGAATCGCTCCTTCGCCGCAAGCTCCGAGCGTCATCCCCGAGGATCGTGATCCTGCCCTGATCTGGCCTTTCGATGCCGCTGAGGCAATGCAGAAGCGTCGACTTCCCCTCACCGTTGGGGCCCAGCAGTCCGGCCACGCGGCCCCGTTGCACCGTGAAGGAGACCCCCTGCAGCACCGCATGATCCCCGAAACACTTCTGCACCTGCTCGACAGCGAGCGCGGGGACTCCATCGACCGACGGGGCCCCAGGGCCTCTCGTCCTACCCCGAGCCTCAGGGCTCAGCGGTAGCATCCGATCATGATGAACTGGCCGCTCGGGGTGTTCTCCCAGAAAGAGACCCCGGTGGACCCTTGCCGACGACAGTAGATGAAGACCCCCACGGCTGCGACGACGAAGATGGTCACCAACTCGGAGTTGCCGTCCGCCCGACGTCGAAGGCGTTCTGGCGCCTGGAAGAGGGATTCCACAACGGCACCGAACGCAAGCATCCCCGAGATCAGGCTTGTGCTGACCCGTTCTGCCATCGAGTTTTCCCCCGAGACAGCATCGACATGCTGAGCTGCGACAGCCATATGTTTCACACGTTGTTTCTCGAGATTCCATGTGCCACGAACACCGTACAGACAACTGCATCCGCGGATCAAGGAATCTCACGAAAGACGGTCCTTTCGGACAGTGTCTGTGACCGCCTCACCGGCGGGTCGCCGCATAGGCCCGGATCTCGACCTGGGAGGACCGGCTGGCCGCCGACGCCTGCACCACAGACAGCGCCGGGACCGGCCGGTCCCCGAGCCAATCGTTCCAGGCGCGCGCGAACTCCTCGGCGTCGTCGATGCTCAGCAGCCACACCTGCGCCATGACGATCTGACGGGAGTCGCCTCCCACCTCAGCGAGCAGGTCATCGATCGTCTCGAGGATCTGCCGACTCTGGCCTTCGACGTCCAGGGACTTGTCCGGCGCGGTCAGGCAGGCCGAGGCCAGACCGCCATAGGCGGAGGCCAGGTGGATTCCCGGCGCACCCGGGGCGGTGACACGTCCGGCCTTGGCGATGCTCATCGGCGCTCCTTCCCGGTGGAGCGTGCGGCGATCGCGACGACCTCCACCAGGATGTCCGGGCGGTGGAGCTCCCCGGAGACGCAGGTGCGCGCCGGCGGATTCTCCTTGTCGATCCAGTGGTTCCAGGCCTTGTTCATCGCGCCGAAGTAGCGCATGTCGCTGAGCCAGATGTGGGTCATCAGCACGGAGCTCTGATCCTCACCCAGCTGTTCCAGCAGCTGGTCCAGCCGCTGCAGACACCAGCTCGTCTGCTCCGCCGCGCCCAGGGACGTGTCCTTCGCCGTGATTCCGGAGAAGAAGATCAGGTCCTCTGTGGCGACGGCCTCCGCCGCCCTGGCTCCGGCGATCTCCTGTGATCCGATGCGTTCCATTCCTCACCTTTCCTCGTGTCATACGTCAGCGCCGGGTGGCGCCGTCGTCGTGCATCCTCTGACCGTCTCGGAGCCGCGGAGGCCTCATCATCCCCGTCCAGGCACGGCTTCCAGCAGAGAGGTCGTGTACTCATCCTGTGGGGCGTCGATGATCTGGCCGACCGGCCCCGCCTCCACCACGCGGCCCTGGCGCAGGACCACGACGTCGTCCGCGATCTCTGAGGTGACGCCGAGGTCGTGGGTGATGAACAGGCAGCTCACCCCGATCTCCGCCTGCAGCCCGCGGAGCAGGTCCAGGATCTGCTTCTGGACGAGCACGTCGAGGGCCGAGACGGCCTCGTCGCACACCAACAGCTCCGGCTCCGCGACCAGCGCCCTGGCGATCGCCACACGCTGGCGCTGACCGCCGGAGAGCTCCCCCGGATACTTCCCCAGAGCTGACTCCGGCAGCGCGACATGCTCCAGGCACTCCCGGACTCGGCGCCGCTTCTCCGCGCGTCCGAAGTCGCGTCGCGGGACGAGGGACTCCGCGATCAGTCCCGCGACGCTCCAGTACGGATTCAGCGAGGAGAAGGGATCCTGGAACACCGGCTGGGTCAGACTCCGCAGGTAGCGGATGTCGGCACGGGAGTCCGGGCGGATGGTCCGTGGCCCCACCCGCGCCTCGCCGCTCGTGGCCTTCTCGAGCCCGAGGGTGATCCTGGCGACCGTCGACTTCCCGGACCCGGACTCTCCGATCACCGCTGTCGTGGTGCCCTTCCTGATGTCGAAGCTCACATCGTCGACGGCCCGCAGCGGCTCCTTGAAGCCCCGGATCCTGAAGTCCTTCACCAGACGGCGGATGCTGAGAAAGCTGGGGCCGCCGTCGTCGTCTCGCGGCGGCTCCTCCCGCCGCCGGTGGGCGTCCAGGCGTGGGGCGGCGTCGACGAGCCGCTGCGAGTACGGGTGGCTCGGCGCGCGGAGGATCCCCGCGGGGGTGCCCTGCTCGACGACCTCCCCGTCGGACATCACCACGACCTCGTCGGCCCGGTCGGCGGCCACGCCGAGGTCATGGGTCACCAGGATCCGGGTCAGGCCCCGGTCCTCGGCGAGCGTGTCCAGGTGGTCCAGGATGCGTTTCTGCACGGTGACGTCCAGGGCGGAGGTCGGCTCGTCCGCGATCAGCAGCTCCGGATCCCCGGAGAGGGCGATGGCAATGAGGATCCGCTGGCGCATCCCGCCGGAGAACTCGTGCGGATACTGCCGGAACCTGCGAGCCGGCTCGGGGATCCCGGCATCGTCCATGAGCTCCAGGGCCCGACGTCGGCGGCTCTCCTTGGACCGCATGCCGTACTGCTTCAGCGCGTCACAGATCTGGTCGCCGATGCGCATCGAGGGGTTCAGGCTCGCCATGGGATCCTGCGGCACCAGACCGATGCGTGTTCCCCGGTAGTGGCGCAGGGTCACCTCGGAGAGGTCGACCAGGCGCTCGCCGGCGTAGTCGACCTCCCCGCCCACGACACGGGCGTTGTCGGGGAGCAGTCCCAGCAGCGCCTTGACGGTCGTGGACTTGCCCGATCCAGAGCCGCCCACGATCGCCAGCGAGCGCCCGGGGGCCACCGAGAAGCTGGCGCCCCTGACCGCGTCCTGGCCGTCGTAGGCGATGTGCAGGTCCCGCACGGAGATCAGCGGGTCCGGCGTCGTCTGCGCGCTGTCCGACTCGTGTGCTGTGGTCGTCATCGGGTCACCTCGCATTGGGGTCGAGGGCGTCGCGCAGCGCGTCGCCGAACATGTTGAAGCCCAGGCACATGACGATGATCGTCACACCCGGCCAGACGGCCGCCCAGGGTGAGCGGTAGATGTACTCCTGGGCGTCGGCGAGCATGATGCCCAGCGAGGGTTCGGGCGGTTGGATGCCCAGCCCCAGGAAGGAGAGCATCGCCTCACCGATGATCGCGACCGGGATGATCACCGTGGCCTGAACGATGATCACCGACGACGCATTGGGCAGCAGGTGCTGGAACAGGATCCTCGCCTGCGAGATGTTCATAGCCCGGGCGGCCTGGACGAACTCGAGCCCGGAGATCCGCAACGCTTCGCCGCGGACCACACGGACGATGATCGGGATGTTCGCAATGCCCAGCGCGATGGCCGCATTCTCCAGGCTCGGTCCGCGGATGGCCGCCAGTCCGACCGCAATGATGAGGAACGGGAAGGCCAGGGCGACGTCGGTGAGTCGGGAGACGACGGCGTCGGCCACGCGGGAGTACCCGGCCAACAGCCCCAGCGGGGTCCCGACGCCGACGGCGACGGCGACCGAGAGCAGCCCGATCCACAACGAGGTGCGGACTCCGTGGATCAGCCGGGAGAGGACGTCGCGGCCCAGATCGTCGGTGCCCAGCGGATAGCCGGCCGTGCCCGGAGTCTGGAACGGGATCTGGAAGTTCACCGCGGCGTAGTGATGCGGGGCGATCCAGGGGGCGCCCACGGCCACGAGGACCGTCAGCAGGAGCAGCAGACCGCCGACGGCTCCCATCCTGTTGCGGATGAGCTGCAGGAGGCCGCGGACGAAGGGATTGCGCCTCGTGTCCGGCTGCTGGGCTGTGGACGTGCTCAGGTGTTCCATGAATGGAGCCTCCTTAGGCGCTGACCCGGACGCGGGGATTGATCACGGTGTAGAGGATGTCCACCAGAAGGTTGATCACCACGTAGAGCACCGTCACGACCAGCACAACGGCTTGGATCACCGGGAAGTCCCGAGCCAGGATGGCGTCCAGGGTGAGGCTCCCGATGCCGGGCAGCACGAAGATCTGCTCCGTGACCACCGCTCCGGAGAGCAGCGCACCCAGCTGCAGGCCGGTGATGGTCACCAGGGCGATGAGCGCGTTGCGCAGTCCGTACTTGAACAGCACCCGCGGCCGGGACAGCCCCTTCGCCTGGGCGAACCGGACATAGTCGGTGCCCATCGTCTCGATCATGGACGCCCGCGTCTGGCGGGTGACGACTGCCGCCAGTGCCGTTCCCAGTACGACCGCCGGCATCGTCAGGTGGTAGAGCGCCCCGAGCGGATCCGCGCGCATCGGCACATAACCCGACGCAGGGAACCACCCCAGCGTGATCGCGAAGAGCATGATGCCCAGCAGACCGAGCCAGAAAGGAGGGATGGACAGCCCAAGCAGCCCGACTCCGTTGCTCAGCATCTCGGGGAACCGTCCTCGGTGGCGCTCAGCGATCATGCCCAGGGCGATGCCGCCGACCGTCGCGATCATCACCGCGTACAGCGCCAGCCAGAGGGTGACCGGCAGCGTCTGGGCGATCATCGTGGTCACCCCCTGACCGGTGCGCGTGGAGTCCCCCAGATCGAGGGTCACCACGTTCTTCAAGAAGATCAGGAACTGTTCGACCAGCGGACGGTCCAGTCCGAGCTCGGCACGGATCGCCTCGATCTCCGCCGGCCCCGCCTCGTCACCCGCCATCGCCCGGGCCGGGTCACCGGGCAGTGCCCGGATCCCGAGGAAGATGACGACCGCGGAGATCAGCAGAGTGGTCAGGGACTGGACGAGCCGTGTCAGGAGGAAACGGGTCTTGTTCATCGTGATGACGACCCTCAGTCGTCGCCGAGATCAAGCTCGTCGACGTCGATCTCCTCGTCGGCGGCCTCGGTGTCGACGAAGGCCGCGCCGGAGACGCGCAGAATTCCGTCAGGGGAGAACCAGACGCCGGCGATGGACTCGTGGACGGCTCCGAGGTTGCTCAGCCGGTAGGTGGGGATGATGTTGTTCAGTTCGCCGGCCCGCTCCACCGCCTGCCCGTAGAACTCGACGCGCTCATCATGGTCGACGGTGCGCGCCGCCTCATTCAGGTACTCGTCGAGCTCCGGGTCGGAGAGCCCGGAGTAGTTGTTGCCAGCACCGGTGGCGTAGAAGTTGTGCAGGTTGTTGTGGGGGTCGATCATCCCTCCCCAGCCGACGAGGATCGCTTCGAAGTCGCCGCGGTCCTGGGCATCGAGCAGAGCGGTCCACTCCATGGGGTGGATCGTGAGGTCGAAGCCCGCGCCCTCGAGGGAGGCCTGCAGGGCCTGGGCATAGCGCATGGAGTCCTGGTCGTTCCGCACGGTCAGGTCGATCTCCACGGGGATGTCCACTCCTGCCTCCTCCAGGAGCTCCATGGCGCGGTCCGGGTCGTGCTCTGGGCAGTCGGTGGCCCGCTCGTCCGCGAAGGGGCTGATCGGTGACATCGCCGTACAGGCCGGCGAGTACCAGTTGTTGAAGACGACATCGACGAGGGACTCCCGGTCGATGGCCAGGGAGAGCGCCTCGCGCACGGCGGGTTCCTGCGCGACCACGGAGTCGACCTCACCTGGCGGCTGACCGGTGCCGTCCACATTGCCGATGTTCAGCGTCAGGCCCTGATACCCCAGAGAGTCCAGGATGAGACCGTTGACCTCGCCCGCATCGTCCTCGACGAGCGCGTCGAACTCCTGCGGGGAGACGGTGTCGGTGAGGTGGACGTCGCGGGAGCGCAGATTGGCCGCCCGGATGTTGTGGTCGGGCATGATCACGTAGGTGATGGAGTCCAGGTGGACCTCGTCCGCGGCGTAGTAGTGGGGATCGGCGACGACGTCGATGCGGGTCTGCGGCACCCGCTCCACCAGCGTGAAGGGTGCTACGCAGCTGGGGGCCTGGGCGAAGTCGTCACCGAGCTCGTCGAGCGTCTCCGGTGACATGATCATCCCGGCCCGATCCGACAGCGTCGCCACCAGGGGTGCGAAGGGTTCGGCGAGCTCGATCTCGATCTCATGATCGGCGACTGCGCGGACGTCCTCGATCGGGCCCATGTCCGAGCTGCGCGCCGAGGTGGGGTGCTCCAGGTGACGCTCGAGGCTGATCCTGACTGCCTCGGCGTCCATGGGTGTGCCGTCGGAGAACACGGCGTCCGGGCGCAGCGTGATGCGCAGCACAGTCTCGTCCTGCGAGTACTCCGGCAGGTCGGTGGCGAGCATCGGGACGATCTCACCCTCCGCGTCGATGTCGTAGAGCTTCTCGCACATGGACTCGAAGACCATGCGTCCGGCCCGGGTGCGGGCAGTGGTGGGGTCCAGTGCGTCCGGCTCCTGGGACAGGGCCATGACGAGGTCGCCGCCGTTGACGGCGTCGTCGGCGGCCAGCGGAATGGACGACTCCCCCTCACGCGAGTCGACCTCCTGCTCTCCGATCTCTTGGACCTCTGAGCAGCCCACCAGGGCGACCAGGGACAGCAGGGCGAGTGATTTCTTCATAGGTCGTGACACCACCGTTTCAAGGAGCGGGTTGTACAGCGCGAGCGAACCTCAGGTCCTTTGGTTGGACCAATTCCCGTGAGCCACGAGTCTGTGCCTCACCTCACATTCTTGTCAAGGATCTCTCGTGAAATCGGGCAATATCCTCAGACTGGAGCATTGACGACCCATCGGGCCCCGTGCCACCGTATGGATGCTTGGTCCAACCACCATGCCATGGGTCGGCAGGACACTGGTGGCCATAGGCGCATCGGCCATACTGGGGGGAGGGACGGAGAGCGGTCGGCAGGCGACCAGCCACAGAGCGGAGGACCCCATGCGCGAACTGAACGGACTCTCCATCAGTTCGGTCACCGTCGCCGAGCAGCTCAGCCGACGCCTGATCCGCATGATCGAGGACGGCGAGCTCAAGGCCGGCGACAAGCTGCCCAATGAGCGTGCCCTGGCGGAGTCGGCGGAGGTCTCTCGCACCACGGTCCGCGAGGCGCTCCGGGACCTGGAGCTGCGCGGAATGATCACCCGGACGCGCGGCCGCGGGACAGTGGTCCGCGCCATCCGGCGTCCGGACCTCCACGCCGGGATGCTCGGCCCCATGGAGACCTCACATCGTGTGCTCCGGGAGGTCATGGATCTCCGCGCCGTGGTCGAACCCCCGATGGCGGAGCGCGCGGCCGACCGCGCACTGGACTCGGAGCTCCCCGGACTCCTGCACCGCCTGGAACAGACGGAAGAGGAGCTCGCCCGGCCGGACCCCTCCGTCCAGCTGCTCTTCCAGCTGGACATGGCCTTCCACAGCGAGATCGCGAAGCTGACCCACAACCCGATGCTCATCCGCCTTCTGAACGTCACGCACGACTGGATGACACCCTCGGAGGAGGGCCTGCACCTGCCCGACGAGAAGCTGAGGACCGCGGTGGAGGCGCACCGCCTCATCTACGAGGCGATCCGTCGGCACGACGCCGACGGGGCCCGCCGCCTCATGGCCGAGCACCTCGAGGAGGTCACCGCCCACCTGAACCTCCGCGAGTGACGCCGTGGAGGCCCTGGTGAGAGTGGTCGCAGCAGCGCCGCCGCTCCCTGGGCAGGCGACGTCGAGCTGACGGCCGTCGGACCGTCCGCCGCACCGTGACACCTGAAGTAGCGCACCTCACCCCCGCGGCCATTTCGTGGCACCATGGCTGAGATGCCTGCTGGCGGGAGTGCCCGACCCGCCCCGGGCGCTGCGCCCTGTGCGCGGCATCGGACCTGTTGTGGACACGCACGGAGAGTGAGGCGAGGTCAGCCCCATGCCTGAATCGGCAGCTGGAACCCCCCTGCACATCATCACCCTGGTCAAATGGGTGCCGGACGCTCAGCTGGAGCGCCGGTTCACCGAGGAGCGGCGCATCGACCGCTCCGAGGGCATCCTGGGAGAACTGGACGAGTACCCTCTGGAGGCCGCCCTGCAGATCAAGGAGGCCGCCGAGCGGGAGGTCCGGGTCTCTGCTCTGACAGTGGGCCCCTCCGGAGCGGCCACCGCGGCGAAGAAAGCTCTGCAGATCGGCGCCGACGACGCCTTCCTGCTCAGCGATGACGCCCTGGTCGGCGCCGACATCGCCGGCACGTCCACCGCGCTGGCCGCGGCGATCGAGCATGTGCTCGCCGACGGCGACGCCTCGGGCGAGACCGACGGTGAGCACCTGGTCATCACCGGCATGGCTTCGGAGGACGGCGAATCCGGCGCGGTGCCGGCCCAGCTGGCCGAGCGGCTCGGACTGAACCTGGTCACCCAGGCCACCTCCCTGGCGCTGGAGGAGGGTCGCCTGGTGGTCACTCGGGCCTCCTCGGCCGAGCAGCAGCGCCTGGCGGCCGCCCTGCCGGCGGTCGTCTCCGTGACGGACCAGGCCAACGACCCCCGCTACCCCAACTTCAAGGCGATCATGGCGGCGAAGAAGAAACCGCTGACCTCGTGGAGCCTGACCGACGTCGGCCTGGGCGAGCTCGCAGTGTCCGCCCGCGCCACCGTGCTGACCGCTGTGCCGCGTCCGCCCCGCACCGCCGGTGAGATCATCACCGATGAGGGCGACGCCGGCCTCAAGATCGTGGAGTTCCTCGCGAAGGAGCGTGTGCTGTGACCGTTGTCCTGGTGTTCTTCGAATCCCTGTCCGAGCAGCTGACCTCCTCCCAGCAGGAGCTGCTCACCCTGGCCGACACCCTCGGCGACGTCCAGGTCGTCACCGGCACCGCCGGGGAGCAGGCATCCCCGACCGTGGCCGTGAAGGGCGTGCAGGCCGTCTACAGCGGCGAGTCAGAGATCCTCGCCCCGGACCCGGCTCTGGTGGACCTGTTGGAGACCACCGTGCAGGAGACCCACGCCACAGTGGTCCTGAGCCAGGACACTCCGGACGCCACCGACGCACTGGCCCGGCTGGCCGTGCGCCTGGACACCGGCATCATCACCGACGCCGTGGGGATCGACGCCCAGCGTCAGGTCACCAAGTCCGTGCTGGCGGGCTCCTACACCACCACCGCGAAGGTCCGTGAGGACCGCCCCCTGGTGGCCACGGTGAAGCCGAACTCGGTCACGGCCGCGGTCGTGGCGGGCCACGCTCCGGAGGTCGTGTCCCTGCCGGTGGCTCCGTCGCTGACCGAGGGCTCAGCGGCGAGCGGAGGCGTAGAGGTCCTGGAACGGACCCCGTTGGAGACCTCGGAGCGTCCGGCGCTGCCCGAGGCGCGCGTCGTCGTCGCCGGCGGCCGCGGCGTGGACGGGGACTTCGGACCGCTCGAGGAGCTGGCCGATGAGCTCGGTGCGGCGATCGGCGCCTCCCGCGCGGCGACGGACGCCGGGTGGATCGAGCACACCGCCCAGGTGGGTCAGACCGGCGTGACGGTCTCTCCGCAGCTCTACATCTCCGCGGGCATCTCCGGGGCGATTCAGCAGCGCGCCGGGATGCAGACCGCCCAGACGATCGTGGCGATCAACAAGGACGAGGACGCCCCGGTGTTCGAGATCGCCGACTTCGGCGTGGTGGGAGACCTCTTCGAGGTCGTTCCGCAGATGGTGGAGGAACTGCGCCGCCGCAAGGGATGACGGTACCCTGAGGTATGACTCCCGCCACTGATGCGGCCGATCGCCGCGAGATGGAACAGCATCCCGACGTCCGCGGGCTCCGCATCCTCCGTTTCCTGGGGCCCGGACTCCTGGTCGCGATGGCCGGCGTGGGGACGAGCCACCTGGTCACCGCCCCGCTGGCCGGAGCACACTTCGAGTTCGCGCTCCTGTGGGTCCTGCCGGTGGCCTTCCTGTTCAAATGGCAGGGCTTCGAGCTGGCCATGCGGTACACCGCCGCCACCGGGGAATCCGTCCTCTCGGCCTACACCCGCATCCCGGGGCCGAAGAACTGGGCGGTCTGGGCGGTCCTGCTGGCCACTGTCATCATCGGTTGCACCGCCGTCGGGGCGATCGTCGCAGCCGCGGCGGCCGTGCTGTGGGCGGCCTTCGGCGTGGGTTCTCTGCTCTTCTACGGCATCCTGCTCTCGTTGCTGGCCGTCGGGCTGCTCCTCGCCGGCAAGTACCGCGGCCTGGAGATGGTCAACAAGGTGCTGGCCGTCATCCTCGTCATCGGCACCGTCGTCGCCTTCGTGGTCGGCGGAGTCCAGGGAGAAGCCTGGGGTCATCTGCTGCTGCCGGCCATCCCCGCCGGGTCCGCCCTGCTGGTCGCCGGACTGATGGGCTGGATGCCCACCGACCTGAGCGTCGGCGTCTGGGCCTCGCTGTGGATGACGAGCAAGCGCCGCGGCATGGTGCGGATCCGCGAGACGTACGGCCCGCAGGCGGTGGAGGACACGCCGCCGGAGGTGCGTCCCTACGCCGACGCCTGGTTCAAGGCCGCGCTCTACGACTTCCGGATCGGGCACATCGTATCCTGGGTGATCGCGACCATGTACCTGGTGCTGGGGGCGATGATCCTCTTCGCCCGCGAGGACAAGCCGGAGGGCGCGGGCACCATCCTCGCCATCTCGCACATCTTCACCGACACCGTGGGCATGTGGATGTTCCCGATCTTCATCGCCGGGGCCTCGGCCGCACTGTTCTCCACCGTGCTGATCATCTTCGACGGATTCCCCCGCACGTTCGCCGCCTCCCTCACCGCCCTGGTCGAGCCGCGCGCGGGCCGCCCGTGGTGGACCGAACGGGCGCTGATGCGCCTGATGATGGGCATCATGGTGGTGTGCGCGATCATCGCGCTGACCGTCTTCCCGAACCCGGCCTTCCTGGTGCCCGCCGCAGGGGCCGTCTCCTTCGCGATCAGCCCGGTGCTGTTCGCGGTCAACCTCTACGTGGCGTTGACGTTCATCCCGGCGCGCTACCGGCCCGGCCGGTTCGTGATCGTCTGGAGCTGGATCAGCATCGTCGCCCTGTCTCTGCTCAGCCTGTGGATCATCCCGCAGTCGCTGGGATGGCTCTGAGACGTCCCGAGTTCTAGGACATCCCGAACTCTAGGACATCCCGAGCAGCCAGGCGGCCGGCAGCACCACGGGCAGGCTCAGCAGCGAGCTGGCGAAGGTCACATCCTTGGCCACGGTGATCGGCATGCCGTGGTGCGCTGCGAAGACGGACACGTTCTGTGCGGTGGGCAGCGCCGCCATGGCCACCACACCGAGCAGTTCGACACCCTCCAGCCCCAGCACGGGACCCGCCAGCGCCCAGGCGACCACCGGCATGACCACCACCTTGCACCCGGTGCCCACGACGGCGTCGACCCGCCGCTCCCGCACCGCGAAGGGCCGCTCCTGCCACAGCGCCATGCCGAAGATCAGCAGCATCAGCGGGATGGACGCCTCCCCCAGCATCCGGACCGGTGCCCAGATCGCCTCGGGCGGCCGCCGATCCAGCAGAGAGAGGACGGCCCCGATCAGCACGCCCACTGTGACGGGGTTCAGCATGGAGCCCAGGATCGTCCGTGCGCGGGAGGGCCCGCCGGAGTGTCCGAGCAGCCCGAAGAGGGTGAGGAACAGCGGAGCGAGCACCAGCAGCTGGGCCAGCAGCAGCGAGACCACCGGAGCCGTGGTGCCCACCATGTAGAGCGCGATCGGCACTCCGATGTTGCCGGCGTTGACGTAGCAGGAGGCCATCGCTCCCACCGCGACGTCAGTGCCGGTGGCGGCACCGGCACTGACCCAGGAGCCGTCGGGCGCCGCCCGACGTCGGCGTCGTCGCAGCGCCAGGGGCCCCAAGCTGGAGAAGACGACGGCGGTGATCCAGGCGATGCCGAGGGCGAGCGGGGCGTACAGCCCGGCCACCATGCGGACGTCCGTCTGGGAGACCAGCACCACCATCAGGCAGGGATTGGTGAGGTAGTAGACCAGCGGGGTGACCCCGCGCTGCGCGGAGCGGGCCTTCTGCGGGGCGATCGCCGCGGTGCCGGCGCCGATGAGCACGAGCACCCCCACCACGCTGAAGCCGAGGAGAACGCCTTCCACCCACCCTCCTGCGCTGATCGCGCCCGCGGTCGGCGGAATGTCCGAGCCCAGTTTTCCACAGGCTGCGAGGGAGGGTCTGTCAGGTGCGTCATCTCTGGCTACCGTGGAGGTATGACCGATCAGCCCCACCTCCGCTCAGATCAGAGCCACGCTCACCCGGCCTCACACCCCGGCTCGCCCCATCCGCCTCGGTCGCTCCAGCAGCCAGTGCCGCTCCAGCAGCCAGTGCCGCTCCAGCAGCCAGTGCCGCCGATGGCCCATCCGATGAACCTGCCGATGGATCCGCAGAGCCAGGCCGCAGAACGCGACGCCACAGTGGCGATGGTGCTCGGCATCGTGGGACTCTTCTTCCTGTCCATCGTCCTGGGCCCGATCGCGATCGGATTCGCGATCCGTGCAAGACGGCACGGCAACCGCGCACTCGCCGGTCTGGTGCTGGGGTGGATCGCCCTGGCGATCGGCGTCCTGACCTTCGTCCCCCTCGTCCTGGGCATGACATTCCTGCTCACGAGCGGGCTCTGAGGAGGACAGCGGCATGACGATCCCGTCAGAGCAGACCGGTCTTCCCTCCGGGTCGGCCCCCGCCCCGCGGCCGACACACCACTTCACCGAGGCTCAGCGGGCTGCTGATCGTGCCATCGTGCTCGTGCTCGTGGGCCTGCTGATCCTCCCGATGGTCCTGGGGCCGCTGGCCCTGGTCCAGGTGCACAGGACCCGGCGCCTGGGCGGAGAGCGTCTGAGCTGGGTGGTGGCCGTCGCGTGGTTCGAGATCATCCTGGGCGTCCTCATCCTGGCCGGCATCGCCTACCTGCTGATCAGCCTGCTGGTCATGTCATTCACCGGCCAGCCCTACTGACCTCCGCCCCAGGCATCTCACGTGGGGCGAGCCGCTGCAGCTGGGTGACGTGCTTCGGTTCGAGCTCCGCCACGCTGGAGACCTCCAGCAGCCGCATGGTCCGCTCCACCTGCTCACTGAGGATCTCGATCGTCCGGTCCACGCCGGCGCGGCCGCCGGCCATGAGCCCGTACAGGTAGGCCCGCCCCACGAAGGTGAACTTCGCCCCCATGGCCAGGGCGGCGACGGCGTCGGCGCCGTTCATGATGCCGGTGTCCATGGTGACCTCCAGGTCGTCTCCGACCTCCCGAACCACCTCCGGCAGCAGGTGGAACGGGATCGGCGCCCGGTCCAGCTGGCGACCTCCATGGTTGGAGAGCACGATGCCGTCGACGCCCAGATCCGCCAGGGTCTTGGCGTCCTCCACATTCTGGACGCCCTTGACGATGATCTTCCCGGGGAACAGCTCCCGGATGACCGTCAGGTCCTCGAAGCTGATGGACGGGTCCATGGCGGAGTCCAGCAGTTCGCCCACGGTCCCGCCGGTGGAGGACAGCGAGGCGAACTCCAGCGGCGGGGTGGTCAGGAAGTCGATCCACCACCAGGGCCGCGGGATCGCGTTGATCACAGTGCCCAGGCTCAGCTGCGGCGGGATGGAGAACCCGTTGCGCTTGTCCCGCAGACGGGCCCCCGCCACCGGGGTGTCCACGGTGAAGAACAGGGTGTCGAATCCGGCGGCCGCGGCACGCTCCACCAGCCGATAGGAGATCTCCCGCTGCTTCATCACATACAGCTGGAACCAGTTCCGGCCGTGCGGATTGGCCTTCTTCACGTCTTCGATGGACGTGGTCCCCAGGGTGGAGAGCGTGAACGGGATGCCGGCCGCCCCGGCGGCCGAGGCCCCGGCGGTCTCGCCTTCGGTCTGCATCAGTCGGGTGAATCCGGTGGGTGCGATGCCGAACGGCTGGGCCGAAGATCCGCCGAAGATCGTGGTGGAGGTGTCCACTGCGGAGACGTCCCGCAGGATGGAGGGGTTGAACTGCACGTCCTCGAAGGCCTGCCGCGCTCGATGGATGGAGAACTCGCCCTCGGCCGCGCCGTCGGTGTAGTCGAAGGCGGCCTTCGGAGTCCGCCGCTTCGCGATCCTGCGCAGATCCTCGATGGTCAGCGCCGCGTTCAGCCGACGACGGCTCGCGTTGAAATCGACCTTCTTGAACTGCATCAGCGGCGCGAGGTCACGGGGCTTGGGGAGGCGGCGCTCAACCATGGGGCTCCTTCATCATGAGGTGATGCTGCTGGGCATCACGGTACATCCACTGTCTGAGGGGATTCCGTCACACCTGCGGACGGTACGTGGTCGGCGAGTGGCTGCGGGTGATCAGCTCGCGCAGATCCTCCAACTCACCGCTGAGCGTGCCGGCGGTGCGCGCCTGGATCAGCAGGTTGCCAATGGCGGTGGCCTCCACCGGGCCGGCGACGACGTCGAGCCCACTGCGGTCCGCGGTGGCCTGGCAGAGCAGGGCGTTCAGCGATCCCCCGCCGACCATGTGGACGACGTCGACCCGCCGCTCGGCGAGCCGGGAGGCGTCGTCGAGGGCGCGGGCGAATCCGGCGGCGATGGACTCCACGATGGAGCGCACCGTCTCCGGCGGGTCCTGCGGAGCGCGCAGACCATGCTCCGCGCAGAGCTCGGAGATCCGGGCAGGCATGTCCCCCGGTGCCACGAAGCGGTCGTCCTGGACGTCGAAGACGGAGATCCTCTCGGCCGGCACCTCTGCGGCCGCCTGCAGCAGCCCGGGCAGGTCCTGAGCCTGCCCGGAGCTCTGCTCCCAGGTGCGCAGGGTCTCGGAGAGCAGCCAGGTGCCCATCACGTTGGTGAGGAAGCGGAACCGGCCGTCCACGCCGCCCTCGTTGGTGAAGTTCGCCTCCCGGCTGGCCTCGGTGACCACGGCCTGGTCGAGCTCGAGCCCGACCAGTCCCCAGGTGCCGCAGGAGATGTAGGCCGCATGCGGGGATGACAGCGGAGTGCCGACGATTGCGCTGGCGGTGTCATGGGAGCCCACCAGAGTGACCGGCAGGCGCTGACCACTCAGGAAGGGTGCCAGCGCTTCACGCGTATGTCCCAGCGTGGTGCCGGGTGCGGCGATGCCCGGGAACAGCCCGGCGGGCAGCCCGAGGGTCTCGATCAGCTCGTGGTCCCAGTCCTGGGTCTCCACGTTGACCAGTCCGGTGGTGGAGGCGTTGGTGGCCTCTGCCGTCGCCTCGCCGGTGAGCCACTGGCCCAGCAGGTCGGGCACCAGCAGCAGACGTTCGACGGCGGCTCCGGCCGACCCGGCCAGCAGCGCGTCGGCGGCCAGCTGGTACAGCGTGTTGAAGGGCAGGAACTGCAGGCCGTTGCGGCGGTACAGCTCGGTGAAGGGGACCTTCCGATGCACCGCCTCCACGCCGGCGGCGGTGCGCTCGTCCCGGTAGTGGAAGGGGGCGCCCAGCAGCGTGAGGCCACCGTCGCGCCCGGACCGGGAGAGCAGTCCGTAGTCCACGGCCCAGGAGTCGATCGCCACGGAGGTCAGGCCGCCGTCCTGTTCGGCCGTCCGGACGGCCTCCCCCAGCCCGGCCAGGGCATGGTCGAAGAGACCCAGCAGGTTCCAGCGCAGCCCGTCGGGCAGGTGGACCGGCCCGTTGCTGAACCGTGCCGCCTCCCGCAGCTCGAGGGTGTCCGGGCCGACCCGGCCGAGGACCACGCGCCCGCTGGAGGCGCCGAGGTCCACGGCCGCGTGCTGGGTGGCGCGCGTCGTCGTGCTCATGCCAGTGCCTCTCGGTGACTCAGCGCAGGAAGGCGGCGGCGACGCCGGCGTCGACGGGCACGTGCAGGCCGGTGGTGTGGGACAGGTCCGAGCTGATCAGCGCGAAGGCCGCATTGGCCACGTTCTCTGGCAGCACCTCCCGTTTGAGGATGGTGCGCTGAGCGTAGAACTTGCCCAGGTCCTTCTCCTCGATGCCGTAGGTCTTCGCCCGGTTCGCACCCCATCCGGAGGAGAAGATGCCAGAGCCCTGCACCACGCCGTCGGGGTTGATGCCGTTGACGCGGATCTGGTGCTCGCCCAGCTCAGCGGCGAGCAGCCGCACCTGGTGGGCCTGGTCGGCCTTGGTGGCGGAGTAGGCGATGTTGTTCGGCCCGGCGAACACGGAGTTCTTCGACGAGATGTAGAGGATGTCTCCGCCCAGTCCCTGGGTGATGAGCGCCTTGGCCGCCGTCTTGGACACCAGGAAGGAACCCTTGGCCATCACGTCGTGCTGCAGGTCCCAGTCCTTGGCGGTCGTCTCCAGCAGCGACTTGCTCAGCGAGAGTCCAGCATTGTTGACCACGATGTCCAGCCCGCCGAAGGCGAGCAGGGTCTCGTCGACGGCCGCCTGCACGGCATCCTCGTCGGAGACGTCGGCGGCGATGCCCACGGCCTTGTCCGGTCCTCCGAACTCGGCGGCGGCCTCCTGGGCCTTCTCCAGGTTCAGGTCCGCGATGGCGACGACGGCGCCCTCCTCGATGAGGCGTCCGGCGATGGCCTTCCCGATGCCGGAGGCCGCCCCGGTGACCAGCGCGATGCGGGTGGCCAGGGGCTTGGGCTTCGGCATGCGCTGCAGCTTGGCCTCCTCCAGCGCCCAGTACTCGATGCGGAACTTCTCCCGCTCATCGATCGGCGTGTAGCGGGAGAGCCCTTCGGCGCCGCGCATCACGTTGATGGCGTTGAGGTAGAACTCCCCGGCCACCCGGGCGGTCTGCTTGTCCTTGCCGAAGCTGAACATGCCGACCCCGGGGATGAGGATGATCGCCGGGTCGGCCCCGCGGAGGGCGGGGCTGTCAGCATCGGCGTGCCGGTCGTAGTAGGCCTGGTAGTCCTCGCGGTAGGCCTCGTGCAGCTCCCACAGACGGGCCTCAGCCTCCTCCACGGAGGCCTGGACCGGCAGGTCCAGCACCAGCGGCTTCACCTTGGTGCGCAGAAAGTGGTCCGGGCAGGAGGTGCCCATCTCAGCCAGCCGGGGGTGCTCCGCGTGGGAGAGGAAGTCCAGGACGACGTCGTCGTCGGAGAAGTGGCCGACCTGCGGCCTGTCCGCACTGGCGAGTGCGCGGATGGTGGGCATCAGTGCGGCGGCCTTGGCACGCCGCTCGGCGGCAGGCAGAGGGCCGTAGCCCTCCAGCGCCGGACCGAAGGGCTCCGGCCGGGAGTGCTTCTCGATGTAGGCGGCGGCGGTGTCGATGATCCACAGGGAGTTCTGCTCGGACTCCTCGGAGGTCTCGCCCCAGGCGGTGATGCCGTGACCGCCGAGGATGCAGCCGACCGCCTGCGGGTTCTTCTCCTTGATCTCGGCGATGTCGAGGCCCAGCTGGAAGCCGGGACGGCGCCACGGCACCCAGACGACCTTGTCGCCGAAGATAGTGCGGGTCAGCTCCTCGCCGTCGGCGGCGGTGGCGATCGCGATGCCCGAGTCCGGGTGCAGGTGGTCCACGTGCGCGGCGGCCACCAGCCCATGCATGGCGGTGTCGATCGACGGCGCGGCCCCGCCCTTGCCGTGCAGGCAGTAGTCGAAGGCGGCGACCATCTCGTCCTCGCGATCCACCCCCGGGTAGGTACCCACCATGGCGCGCATCCGGTCCAGGCGCAGGGTGGCGAGCCCGGTCTCCTTCAGCGTCCCGAGGTCCCCGCCGGAGCCCTTGACCCAAAGCAGCTCGACCTCCTCGCCGGTGACCGGGTCGGTGTCCGTGCCCTTGGCGGAGGTGTTGCCGCCGGCGTAGTTGGTGTTCTTCGGGTCTGCTCCGAGCCGGTTGGAGCGGGTGATGAGGTCAGCGACAGTGGGATTCGTCATGAGTGATCCTTCTGTGGGGGAGTCAGAGTCTCAGGCGTGCGGAGCAGCCGCGCGGCGAACTGCTCGATGGTCTGTTGCGCCGCCTGCGCGGCGGCGGGCCCCTCGTGCGGCCGGTTGAGATGGCCGTGCCGGACGCCGGCGACCATCTCAAGGGCGACGTCGACACCGGCCTGCCGCAGAGACTCCGCGTAGGCCTCGGCGGAGACCCGCAGTTCATCGACCTCGCCGGTGGCGAGGGTGGTGGGCGGGTGTCCGGTCAGCAGGGCGGCGTCGGCTGTCCCGGGCACGGCGGCTGCGGGGGCGTCGTCGACCGGTCCACCCAGGTAGTTCTCGTACATGCGGCGCACCGGCTCGGGACCGAAGCGGTCGGCCTCCGGATCGGCGTCGAGGAGCGCGCGAAGATCCGCGGGAGTTCGCGGCTGCACCGCGTGCAAGGTGGGGTAGGCGAGGAGCAGCTGGGCGGGAAGCGGCCGCACGGTCCGCTCGCCGTCGTCGGCCGTGGCCCCGTCCAGACGGGTCAGCACGACGCCGGCGGCCAGGTTCGCCCCGGCACTCGCACCACCGAGGCTGACCCGCGCCGGGTCCGCGCCGATCTCCGCGGACTGTGCCCGGGTCCAGTCGAAGGCCGCGGCCAGCTCCTCCCCGGGCACGGGAAAATGCGCCCCGGCCCCGGCCTCACCCTGGTGCAGATCCCCGGCGTCGAGCTCCTCGAACGGCGGAGCCAGCCGGTAGTCGACGGAGACGACAGGGATCCCCCGGGCAGCCAGAGAACGGGCCACCCAGTCGGCCTCGGCCATCTCCAGGTCCCCGTAGGCGAAGCCGCCGCCGTGGGCCCACACCAGCGCTGGTCCCGGCTGCGCCGCCGCGCGAGCCTGCCCGCGGTAGAGGCGCACCGGCAGCGGCCCGTGCGGGCCGGCCAGCGTGTGGCCCTGCGTCTCGACGGCGTCGAGGGCGACGCGGGCGACGCGCATCAGGCTCCCCAACCCACCTGGGTGCCGCCGACGCGCTCGGCCTCGATCCGCTCCTGGTGGCCGGACTCGGCGTAGGCCCGCATCGGATTCGCCGGCAGCCCGTGGGACTCCCTCCAGGCGGCGAGGTCGGCGCGGACATCGGTGGAGAAAGCATCCATGAAGACCTCGTGGGCGCCCAGCACGTCTCCGGCCTGCTGCGCCTGGCCGAGCGCCTCGCGGTCCACCAGCAGGGCGCGGGCCGTCATCTCCTGGACGTTGAGCACGCTGCGGATCTGGCCCGGGATCTTCTTCTCCACGTTGTGGCACTGGTCCAGCATGAAGGCGACCTCGGAGTCCGGCCCGTAGCCGCCGCCGCGGATGACCTCGTACATGATGCGGAAGAGCTGGAAGGGGTCGGCCGCACCGACGATCAGGTCGTCGTCGGCGTAGAAGCGGGAGTTGAAGTCGAAGGAGCCGAGCTTCCCAAGCCGCAGCAGCTGGGCGACGATGAACTCGATGTTGGTGCCCGGGGCGTGGTGCCCGGTGTCGAGGCAGACGCTGGCATTGTCTCCGAGGGCCTGCACGTGGGTCAGTGCGGTGCCCCAGTCCGGGACGTCAGTGTGATAGAAGGCCGGCTCGAAGAACTTGTACTCCAGCACCAGGCGCTGGTCGCCGCTGAGCTGGGCGTAGATGGTCTGCAGAGAGTCAGCCAGCCGGTCCTGGCGACCGCGGATGTCCGCCTGGCCGGGATAGTTGGATCCGTCGGCCAGCCAGATCTTCAGGTCCCGAGAGCCGGTGGCGTCCATGACCTCGAGGCACTGCAGGTGGTGGTCGATCGCTTTCTGCCGGATCGTGGGGTCGTGGTGGGTCAGCCCGCCGAACTTGTAGTCGTCGTCCTGGAAAGTGTTGGAGTTGATGGTCCCCAGCTCCACGCCCAGGTCCTCGGCGTAGCGGCGCAGTGCGGCGAAGTCGTCCACCAGGTCCCAGGGGATGTGCAGCGCGACCTTCGGCGCCAGACCGGTGAAGCGGTTCACCGTGGCGGCGTCGGCGATCTTCTCCTCCACTGTGCGCGGGGTGCCGGCCGTGCCGAAGACCTTGAACCGCGTCCCGGAGTTGCCGTAGGCCCAGGAGGGCACCTCGATCGCCTGGCCCTCCAGCTGCGGAGCGATCTCTGCGAATGTCGTCATGGTCCTCTGTCCTGCCGGTAGTAAATCGTTTCAAAACCTGCGTGCATCGTATGATGACGGTCACAAGTGTGTCAACCGGTAGGCCCGACCTGCCGCTCAGCCTGCCCCTCAGGCAGGCGCACCACCTCCAACGGGCCGCCCTGCGGATAGTCCGCATAGGGGCAGTCCCGATTCTCCGGCAGACTCTCCCAGCGCAGCAGATACTCGGCTCCGTCGGAGCCGACCCCACGGCCGTGCAGCAGATTCACCTGCAGCCCCGGGAAGTCTCCGCACACCGCGTCGAGCCCGTCCGGCCCGGGGGACGCGGGACCCTCCCCCAAGGATCGCAGCTCCCGGTCCATGATGATGCTGCGCTGCTCCCCGAAGGCCCGGAGGTCGACACGCACACGCCCGTCAGGCTGAACCTGCGAGCCGAACAGCTGGACGTCGAAGATGAGCGTCCCGTGGCCGCCGAAGTCCCACCGCCTCTCCCACTCGGTGAGCCGCCGGATCTCCCAGGAGGACCCTGACTCTCCGCCGAACTCAGCACCGATGGGCCGGGCGGCCCAGATCTGGGAGAGCCCGCCGTCGTCGTACTTGTGGTAGGTCACGTGGACCTGCCCGTGGGCGTCGAAGCCGAGCCGGGCATTGCCGTTCAGCAGGCCTCCGCGCGGCGGGACGGGATCCACCACATCACCGGCTCCGTAGGTGAACGGCACCTCCAGAGGACGCTCCCGTGCATCGACCCAGGTGACCAGGTCCCGGCTGCGCGCGTAGGTCAGCAGAGAGTTCGTCGCGGCGTCGGGAGTCTCTCGCCACATCCACAGCAGGTGGAACCACCCGTCGGGGCCCAGCGCAGGGCCCTGCACGTACGCGCTCCATGACCCGCGGCCGTCGCGGTCCGAACCGTCGAAGAGCGGCGTCTCCAGGAGCCGTCTCCAGGCCTGAGCGGCCTCGTCGTAGACGTTCATATACGTGATCCCGTCGCCCGAGCCGCCGTTCCGATGGCTGAACACCAGGCGACCGTCCTGACGGTGCGCGAACTCCGGATACGTCACGGACCCCTCGGTCCCGGGGTCCACGAGGTGGTCATACCGCCTGAGCGTGCCGACGTCGCCGGGCACGCTCGTGCGGAAGTAGACCATCGGGTCATTGTGCATGTTGCCGGAGACGTGCAGGTGGCCGCCGCGGTCCAGACCCAGGGAAAGGTGGTTGTGCGAGTCCCAGCCGAGCGTCTCGTCGAGCACCTGCCGGGTCCAGGGGCTGTCGCCGTCGAGCCGTCGATGCGCGACGACCAGCCGCCGGTCGGCATCCCAGTACCCCACATACTGGTCGAGCCCTGAGGTCAGCAGGGCGAAGCCGACGTACATCCCGGCCCATGCGTCCCCGACGACGGATCGCTCCACTGATCCCCCCATGGGGCTACCTCCCCTGCTCCGCCAGCACCCGGGCGCTCTGCGGTCCGGCGGCCTTCTCCTGGTGGATGACCTGCGGCATCCGGGAGACCCAGAACCACCCGATCAGCCCGGCGGTGAGCAGAACTCCGGCGATGCACCAGAAGAACAGGGTGACGCTCTGCTCGATGATCAGCGGCGTCACCAGGGCCGCACCGGCGGCGACGGCGCGGGTGAAGGCGATCGCGATGCCCTGGGCGGCGCTGCGATACTCCGTGGGGAAGATCTCCTGAGACCAGATCTTGAACAGCGGCTCACCGGAGGGCTGCTGCGCGAACCAGAACAGGGCGGCCATGAGGAAGACGGTCGCCGTGGTGACGCCCAGCAGACCGGGCAACACCCAGGCGGCGACGGCCAGCACCGTGCCGAGCAGGAACAGCGGCATGCGCAGCGGGGTGTCACTGAACCGCATGACCAGGAAGGTCCCGCCCAGGCCGATGATCACGGCGATCACATTGAGCAACGACGCCATGGAGACGGTGGCGCCGCCGACGTCGGTGAACAGATAGATGGCGTACTGGCCGTTGGAATTCGCCGCGATGTTCTGGATCCCATAGAACAGCGAGACGCCGATCAGCGCCCACAGGTAGGTGGGCCCGAACAGCACCTTGAGGCTGGCCTTGTCGATGCTTCCGGTGCGCACCGCCTCCCGCTTCTCCTGCCACAGCGGAGACTCCGGGAGGCGCCAACGCAGGATCAGCACGACGACGGCGACGAGCAGCAGGTGCGCGTACATCAGCCGCGCCCCGTCCGCGCCGAGATCGCCGACGAAGATGCCGATGACGTTGACGATGGGGATCACGATCATCCACAGCGCGTGGGAGAGGGTGACGAACTTGCCTTCCTCTCCGTCGGGCGCAGATTCGGCGATCATGGCCAGCGAGGGCGGCAGATCTGCTCCCGAGGAGAAGCCGAGCAGCAGGATGCCCACGTAGAGCCATCCCGCCCCCGGGGCGAAGACGAGGATGGCGGCGGCCAGGATGTAGACGAACAGGGTCAGGGTGAAGACCCGACGGCGCCCGAGTCGGTCGGCCAGCGGCCCGCCGATGAGTGCCCCGACGGCGATCATCGCGGTCAGCAGCGCGGAGAGCTGACCGTACTGGAACTCCGTGAACCCGAACTCCTCCCGGTAGAGCACCAGGGCCGTTCCGGTGGTGACGATGGCGCCGGCGTCCATGTAGGAGGCCATTCCGGCCACGCCGGCGGTCCACCAGGCGCGTCGTCGCTGGGCAGGATTCAGGGTCTCGGGCATGAGAGATCGTCCTTCATCGGAGAGTCGTCGGGACCCGCGACATTGACGCGGGTCACGTGATCGAGCACACTCAGCCTAGGACAGAATAAATCGATTCACAACGCGCGACGGTCAGCCGTCGCCACCCTCATCCGCAGCGGCGAGCTGATCCTCCAGATGAAAGACCTCCTGCAGCTCCAGGAAGCCGGTGTCGGGGCGCGCGCCGTCGAGGTCCACGAAGAATCCCCCCATCTCGGCCTGCCAGCGGGCGTTGACCTCCTCGGCCTCCATCGCCGCCTGCGCCTCCTCCAGCGACTCCACTTCGACATAGCCGATCAGCAGCCCGTCCGCACGAAGGAACAGTGAGTAGTTGTGCCAGCCGGAACGCTTGAGCGCTCGGAGCATCTCCGGCCAGACGGCGGCATGACGCTCCGCATACTCTGTGATCCGGTCGGGCTTGACCTGCAGCTGGAAGCAGACGCGACGCATGGGTCCTCCTCAGGTGAGATTCACGTGATGTAAATCGTTTCACTTCCGAGGCGGAAATTCCAGAGACGGGACGAGCGACCCCTGGAACAGTCAGGCCCTTGCCGCGACGAGCTCCAGGAGGGCCCGGTTGAAAGCGTCGAGATCCTTCGGAGTGCGGGAGGTGACCACGCCGTCGTCGACGACGACCTCCTGGTCCATCCACTGCGCCCCGGCATTCACCAGGTCCGTCCGCAGCGCTGCGTAGCTCGTCATCCGCCGACCGGAGACCTGGTCGATCTCGATGAGGATCCAGGGGCCGTGACAGATCGCCGCCACCGGCTTGGACGCACTGAAGAAGCCGGAGACGAACTCTTGGGCCTTCTCATCGATACGCAGGGAGTCAGCGTTGAGCGTGCCGCCCGGCAGCACCAGGGCGTCGAAATCTGAGGCGCTGACGGTGCCGAGCTGATGGTCGACGTCGAAGTGATCGGCGTGCTCCCAGTCCCCCGTCATCGCCTGGAGGGACTTCTCCTTCGGAGACACGATCTTCGCAGTGCCGCCGGCCTCGCGGATCGCCGCCAGCGGCTCCGTGAACTCCGGCAGCTCCACACCGTCGGTGACCAGCAGGGCGATGGTCTTGCCGTCGATCGAGATGCCCGCTGGGGCGACTGACTCGGTGTGGTGGGTCATCAGTGAACTCCTCTCGTCGGAACTGCCGTCCGCGGCGAGGGCCACGGTGCGGCGGGATCACGGGATCCATCTGTGCAGAACACGCGGACTCAGGAGACTGTTCCCCGATTCACGCAATTCGCAGGAGATGTTCATCTGCTGTGCAGACTGCGGCCGGTGCCGCGGGCGAGGTGAGTGGAGTCAGCCGTGTCAGGGCATGCTCGTAGGGTCAGGAGCACATCGGAGGCCCGAGTGAAATCAGCGCCGGTCCGCGGTCGGTGCTGGCGGGTCGGTGCTGGCGGGTCGGTGCTGGCGGGTCGGTGCTGGCGGCAAGATCCCGCCTCGCTGGGGATGTGTCAGAGGGTGCGGGAAGACTGAGCAGCACAAGGAGGAACCGGGGGGAAGATCCCCGCGACAGGGCAGCCGGGAAGGACGCCCCGGCAGGGACGTCAGGTGCGGCAGGGACGTCAGAGGAGGTGGATAGCGTGGAAGACATGGAGGACGAGCGGGCGTGTCAGATGGTTTGTGTAAGCCGTACCGAGAGGAACGGTAAGAATCATGACCATGACTGATGAGATGAGCCCAGCCGAGCCTTCGGGCCAGGAGCTGGTCGAGCAGCTGAAGGCCTCGGGGGAGCTTGATGCCCTGTTCGCGCAGATCGATGCCGGCCAGGTCGAGCTGACCGGAGACGGCGGGTTCGTTCCCGCGCTGGTCAAGGCCGCACTCGAGCGGGGTCTACAGGCTGAGCTGACCAGCCATCTGGGCTATGAGAAGGGCTCGCCCGAGGCCTCGATGCACCCCAACTCCCGCAACGGGACCACGTCGAAGACCGTCGAGTCCGAGATCGGACCGATCGATCTGGAGGTCCCCCGGGATCGGGGCGGATCGTTCATCCCGCGGCTGGTTCCCAAGGGCCAGCGGCGCCTCGGGGGCCTGGATGACATGATCATCAGCCTCTATGCCGGGGGCATGACGATCCGCGATATCCAGCACCATCTGGCCTCCACGATCGGCACCGATCTGTCTCACGAGACGATCAGCAACATCACCGATGCGGTCAGCGAGGAGGTCCTGGCCTGGCAGTCACGACCGCTGGAGGAGTTCTACCCGGTCATCTATCTCGACGCGATCCGGATCAAGATCCGGGAGAACAGCCAGGTGATCAATCGGGCCGCCTATATCGCTGTCGGTGTCGATCTCGAAGGCATCAAGCATGTGTTGGGGATCTGGGTCCAGGACACCGAGGGCTCAGCGTTCTGGGCCCACGTCTGCGCCGACCTGGCCAACCGGGGCGTAGCCGATGTGCTGATCGTCTGCTGCGATGGGCTCAAGGGTCTTGCGGAAGCGATCGAGGCGACCTGGCCGGACTCGATGGTCCAGACCTGCGTGGTCCACCTGATCCGGGCCGCGATGCGGTTCGTGACCTACCAGGACCGTAAGAAGGTCGCTGCCGCGCTGAAGCCGATCTACACCGCTGCCAGCGAAGACAGCGCCCGGAAAGCACTGGCCGAATTCCAGGCCTCCGAACTGGGGAGGAGATACCCATCCGCTGCTGCGACCTGGACGAACTCCTGGGAGCGGTTCATCCCGTTCCTGCAGTTTCCACCGATGCTGCGAAGGGTCATCTACACGACCAACAGCATCGAATCGCTGAACTTCCAGCTGCGGAAGGTCACCAAGAACCGCGGTCACTTCCCCTCCACGGAGTCGGCGGTGAAGCTGTTGTGGCTGGCGATCTGCAATATCGAAGACAAACGCGCCGCTAAGCGTGCCAGGGAACGGGGTAAGCCCTCGAACCAGCGGAGGGCCTCAGGCCGGCTCGTGGAGGGCCAGGTCGTCACGAACTGGAAGCAAGCCCTGGCCCAGCTCGCTGCCGCCTACCCCGAGCGGATCAATCCCTACCTGTGATCAACCTGCTTACACAGACTTATTGACAGGCCCGGACGAGCAGCAACGCCCACAGCGGAGCACTGACCCGCAGGGTCAGCCTCCGGTGCCGCCTGGGCGCGTGCGCCTGCCTGATGAGCCCGAGCTCGCGGAGGCCCGGAAACTGGTCCTCACCGCCCGACAAGCCGAAGCCCGAGCCCTCACCGGCCTGCTGAACTACCAGGACCGCAGAGCCCATCAAGCCGAAGCCGCCGGGCTGGACCACCACGCCCGCCGAGCCATCTGGGACGCTGCCACCAGTGACGCCGCCACCACCTTGGGGGTCAGTGAACAGGTCGCCTCCGGGATGCTCACCGCCGCCCGCACCGCACGGACCACCCTGCCCGCCACCTGGAGGACCTACACCACCGGAGTCATCGACACCACCCGACTGCGCGCGATCACCA
>NZ_BAAGRN010000011.1:0-68764 GCF_054782935.1 Nesterenkonia suensis
AGCCTTGATGGCCGCGGTGCGGGAGGAGTATTCGGACTGGTGGTCCAGCACCAGACGGACAGCGCGCTCCTTCAGAGCGGGATCGATTCGACGAGGCATGGCTACATCCTTTCAGCTTGAAAAGATGTGGCATCAAACCTGGGGCGCTTCAGTCCGAGTCGGAGCCGCCACCGCAGCGTGATGATGCATTTCTTGATCGGTTCGGGCGTCTTGTGCGGGACACGGTGCGGCTGCTGGAGCGGACCTGCATCCTGCCCGCGCCTTCGGCCCGGTAGCGGGCGGGCCATTCGCATGCGATCACGGGTGAGACCGATGAACATCTTCGCGGCGACGAGGGTCGAGTATCCGTCCTCGACGATCAGGCGGAAGCCTCGTGCGCGGGGTCAGGACAGCGTTAGCGTGGGACACGCAGGCCTCACGGGGGCTCGTGAAGCGGTGAATTCGACAGCTCCACTTCACAGTCCGGAAGCCCTCACCTGCCGGAAGACTCAGCCCTGTGTCGGGAAATAACGTCCCCGGGCATCACAACTAGCCGCGTGATGACGGCACAGTTCTCAGCCCATGTCCTATTCCGACCTCTGGTGCCGTGTCATACCGATCGATTACCGTCGACACCATGACCATCAACACCGAGCTGCTTCAGTTCGTCTCCATCGGGGAGCTGCTCGGCGCCAACGCTCCCGATCTGCGCATACCGGATTTCCAACGTCCGTATTCCTGGTCGCCGCGCATCGCGGCACAGCTGTTCACGGACATCGCGGAGGCGCTCGACAGCAGGCCGGCGTATTCCTACATTATGGGCACTGTCATCCTCTTGAGGCGCCCGCATGAGTCGCATTTCGAGGTGGTCGATGGACAGCAGCGAATCCTGACCCTCCATCTGCTGCGGGTGCTCCTGCGCGGCCAGAGGATCGCCACCCTCCAGTCTGGTGACACGCCGATCTCCCATGTCTATCAGGAGCTCTTGGGACGGGTCTCCGACCTCGACCGTTCTCGCGTCGAGAGGTACCGCGAGTTCCTCGACGCCAAAGCTAGAGTTCTTAAGATCGTAACCGATGACGAGGATGAGGCCTTCCAGTTCTTTGACTCGCAGAACTTCCGCGGCAAGTCACTGCGCCCGCACGACCTGCTCAAGGCCTTCCATTTGCGTGAGATGACGGATACCAGCACTGCCGAGAAGCGCGTCGTGGTCGCGCAATGGGAAAGGGCCGAAGAGAACGATCTGGACCGGCTCTTCGGCACCTACCTGGCCCGCATTCAATGGTGGAGCCGTAACATGCCAGCGCATGCCTTTACCGCTGACGACCTCGAGCTCTTCAAGGGCGTTGGCAGGTCTACACTCCGCCTACCGGGAGCCGAATACCATCGAACTGCCCAGGCGGTGCTTCCCGGCCTCCAAGGGTGGGCGTATCCTGATGCCGACCCGACTACCCGTAGAGATCTCAAACGTGCTCAGCACCAACTCGATGCTCCGGTAGCTGCGGGGAAGTCATTCTTCGACTACGTCGCGTTCATGCTCGAGGAGGCTGATCGGCTGGATGAAGAGCTTTTCTCCGACGCCAACGCAGTTGGTCTCACGAGTGAGGATTGTTCGGCCTTCCGCGACGGGGCGCGCTTCAGGTACTGCCGGGAGCTGTACGTTGCTGCGGTCCTGTACTACACGAACAAGTACTCCGAGTTAGATCTCCCGCAGGTGCAACGCTACCTCTTCCGTTGGGCATACGGCCTCCGTTTGGTGTATGAGCGTCTGAGCTGGAGAACCACGGACAACTACGCGCGGGGGCTCAGTACCAATATGGACGGTAGGAACAAGGTGAACCTATTCTCCGCGATCCGCGACAGTCTCGATCCGAGGAAGATTGGGCTGGAGAATATAAGGGCTCCGCACAAGGCGCGGACTGAACACCCTGAGGATGCGCGGCTACTCGACCTGCTGAAGGAGTCTCGCTGAAATGACACAGACTGCCGCTCAGGATGATGTTCGGGCTATCCCCGTGGGTCAGCTCTTCAGCCCGGAATCTCCCAGCTATTCGATCCCCCTCTATCAGCGCAATTACACCTGGGGTGAGGAGGAGATACACCGCTTGATATACGACGTATTCGACGAGGCCGAGCAGGAGGAAGCCAAGGACTATTTTCTAGGAAACCTCGTGGTCTCCCCGCCGCAACGGGCCGATGAACCATTTGACGTGATCGACGGACAGCAGCGCCTGACCACTTTGTACATCCTGCTGGTGAAGCTCTCGTCCCGGCCAGGTCTCAAGGATCGCATCGGTCCGCTTCAGCCGCTTACCTACGAGGCTCGGGAGAGGGCTACCCGCGCTCTCCGTGGTGTCGCCGATACGATCCGTGAGCCGGCGGAAGATGGGAAGGAGCGAGAGGACAGCGGCATCCTCCGCGCTTCGACGATTATTGACCAGCTACTGGACGGCGGGGCCGACGGGGAACGTTTACAGAGTTCACGGGTGATCAACTATCTTCTTTCCAGAGTCCTTGTCATCCGCATGCCGATCGACCGGGGTGCCGATCTGAATCGTTACTTCGAGATCATGAATACGCGCGGTGTACAGCTTAGTCCCGTAGACATCGTTAAGGCGCGACTCCTCCGTCAACTAACTGACTCTCGCGATCGCGCCCTGTTGAATCTCGTCTGGACAGCCTGCTCCGACATGGAGCACTATGTGGGGATGAGCGTTACTGCCGCAAACACCGCGCAGCGCACCGAAGTCTTTGGCCCCGACTGGGACCAGATGCCGACACCAGATTTCTTTCGTTTGCGGGCACAGCTCATCGACGCCACCTCGGAAGTAGGCTCGTCAGGCACCGGCGCCTCTTCGACCGCCCCCGAATCCACCGCGCTGACGCTCGACAATGCGGTGGATGCCTACTCCCAGACCACGGTCACGGCCGAATCGGAAGAGGCCAACGGCGGGGAGCGATTCACATCGCAGATCACCTTCCCGACTCTGCTGCTGCATGTTCTCGCGGTGAAGACATCAGACAACGCCTCCGCACGGACGGAGGACCGTCAGCTTGACGACAAACTGCTAGTGCAACGTTTCTCGGCACGAGTAGATTCACTGCCGCCGTCGGAGCGGATGGGCTGGGTGCGAAAATTCACCACGGACCTGTTGCGCATCCGACACCTATTCGATCAGTACATTCTCAAACGTGACGCGACGCTTACCACCGGGCACGAATCCACCACTGACGAAGAGCCTGGCAGCTGGTCACTGTCCCGGCTCGCACGCGGACAGTACCGTCACGGCAACAGCTGGCAACACACACCCCGGTACCCTGCGACCTTCGCCGCTGACGAATCCCGTGGAGGTCCGCTCAGCCTTCAACGACGGATCCTGTTGCTGCAGTCGGCGCTGCGCATCACCTACACCTCACCTCGGACGATGCATTGGATGACCGACGCCTTGCGCTACGTCACCGGACTGGCCGATGGCGATGAGCCGATCACGGCCCGGGGCTTCCTCCAGCGTCTAGAGTCTTATGCACTCGGGCGCCTGCGCGAGGCGATGACCCCGGACCCGGAGAAGGAGGAGACTGGCCCGGATGGGATGGCGCTCGGTTTTGCCATCCCACGCATCGTCTTCACGTACCTGGATTACCTATTGGTGGAGGAGGTGGGCCGATGGGACTTCACCTTTAGCTACCGGACCTCTGTGGAGCACTTCTGCCCCCGTGCCGAGGATGTCGAGCATTCCTCCCGCGCTTACCGCGTAGAGGATCGGCACCTTCTCGACTGGTTCGGCAACTTGGCGCTCGTCACTGTGAGCACGAACTCGAAGTTCAGCAACTACCTTCCTGCGCAGAAGGCGAACAACCACGATGCTCGTCGCCAGAGTCTGAAGCTCGACCTCATGGCGCGGCAAGCCGAGACCTGGAGTTGGAGCGACGCAGACGTGCGAGCCCATCACAAACAGATGGTGGACTTGTTGCGCCGGGCGCTTGCAAGAGACCAATCTCGATCAGTTCCTGGCATCTGATAGTCCCCGTTCGGGCGACATTACGTGTGGACGGAGCAACGGCATCGTGTGCCGTCCGGGCATGAGGCGGATCGGTGGGTCAAGAGGTTGTTTGGCTACGGAGCGTGGTGGAGTTCAGGTTCAATGTTTAAGGCTCAGGTCGACGGGGGATGACCGCGGGATGACCTGGTGCACCGGCATTCGAGAGGTGAGATGGTTGGGGAAGGGCTTGATGGCTCTTCGCGTTTGAGGGTGTAGAAGCTGGGACGCGCGTCGGAGTCGGCGTGGCGGTGGATGGATAGAAGTCGAGGCCTTCCGATGATGGAGGTTCCTACACCTAATCCATCCAGAAGACCTCGACGATGCCCCAGCCTACTTTCACGACCCCTGACCTCAATAGCTTCTGCCTGCTCGATGNACCACGATCGAGCAATACTGGAATGCCGCCTGGCCGAAGACGATCCGTGGTGCCGACACTGCGGCGGTGAAGGCATCCCGCGGGGCACGGTGGTCCGCCGCCTGGCGCATCTTCCCCTGGGGTGGCGGCCGACCACCCTGTGGGTGCGGGTCCGCCGATACCGGTGTACCGACTGCGCTCGGGTCTGGCGTCAGGACACCAGTACGGCTGCGGCACCCAGGACGAAGCTGAGCAGGCATGCGGTGCTATGGGCCCTGAAGTCGGTAGTGATTGACAGGATGTCCATCGCCAGGGTGGCTGCCGCCCTGGCGGCTTCCTGGCATACCGTCAACGACGCCGTGTTGGCCGCCGGCCGGGACCTGCTGATTGAGGACCCCCACAGGTTCGACGGGGTCGCGGTGATAGGGGTCGATGAACACTGCTGGCGCCACACCGGCAGGGGGTCCCACTACGTCACTGTGGTCATCGACCTCACCCCCGTGAAGGAACGTCGTGGCCCGGCCCGGCTGCTGGACATGATCCCGGGCCGATCCAAAGCGGTGTTCACCACCTGGCTCAAGGCCCAGAGAGACGAGTTCAGGGAGGGGATCGAGGTGGTGGCCATGGACGGGTTCACCGGGTTCAAGACCGCCACCGCCGAGGAACTGCCCGAGGCTGTGGCGGTGATGGATCCCTTCCATGTGGTGGCCTTGGCCGGGGACGCGTTGGACCAGACAAGGCAACGGGTCCAGCGTGAGACCACCGGACACCGCGGCCGTTCAGGGGACCCCCTCTATGGGGCGCGCAAGACGCTGCGCACCGGGGCTGACCTGCTCACCGAGCCTCAGAGCCGCAGACTCGAGAAAGTCTTCGCCGCTGACGAACATGTGGAGGTCGAGGCCACCTGGAGCGCGTATCAGAAGATCGTCGCCGCCTACCGGTGCGCCTCCAAGCCCACGGGCAAGCAGATGCTGACAGAGGTGATCAACTCGCTGCGCCGCGGGATCCCCACCAGGCTGGTTGAACTGAAGACGCTCGGCCGGACGCTGAACCGCCGGGCGGTCGACATCCTGGCCTACTTCGACCGCCCGGGCACCTCCAACGGGCCCACTGAGGCGATCAACGGCCGTCTCGAACACCTGCGTGGGACCGCCCTGGGGTTCCGGAATCTGGCTAACTACATCACCCGAGCGCTGCTGGACACCGGAGGATTCAGATCCCTGCTACACCTTCATCTGCGATGAGCCGGCTTGATGCAATAGCGTCGAGCCCAAGAAGGAGGGTATGAGTGTCGATCGTTGAAGCAGTGACGTCGATTCGAGACGCCCAGGCGCGCGAGTGGGCGCAGACCTACTACGGGAAGAACGGCCAAGCAGCGTATTCAGGGGCATACTTTGAGGTTCTTGGGGCGCGCGAGTCCGATGCCGACCGTCTGTCCGCAGGAGACTTGTACGCGACTATGTGTTTGTCTGTCGATGTTCCTGTCGCCGCGGGAATTGATCTGCTGGAGAGGGAATCGGCACGGGTGAACGAACTTTTGGGAAGGATTCCTTCAGACCGTGAGCTGAGAACGGTGACGTGCAGTGAGTACGCCGCTCTCCTGGGCAAGGAATCTGCTGCCTGGAAGCTGTGGCACATCCTGCGCGCGACGGACCGTGAAGAGGGTCGTTGGGGAATCGGTCCCACCCGCGCGAGCAAGCTCATGGCACGCAAGCGCCCGCATCTCGTTCCTATTGAGGACTCCGTTGTCAACAAGGTGATCGGTTTCAATGGCAATGATTCCTGGATGATGTGGTGGGAAGCACTATCAAGAAGTGGCGACGAGCTCGAGAGGGTGGCGCAGGTGGTCCGAGAAGCTGTTGGTCGTACGGACCTGTCGACCCTCAGGGCACTCGATGTTGTTCTTTGGATGAAGGGCAAGGGCTTTTAGCTTCTCGACATTGAGGCGATTGAAAGATTGTGCGATTTGCACTGTGTCGGCTCGGTAACCAGCATGTCTCAGTCATAGCTGCCGGTCAGGGGCATAACAGTGCGCCTTCCGAAACGACAACCAACTACTCGCTGATGGCTGACCGCAGACAGAGGTTGCTACGTGCCGGAACTCGGTGGAGTTCCGTGTCAACATCTAGCTTGCATGTGCGGGCAGTGCAGCCCTGGCCGTTCCGTGTGCGTAGGTGTCACGTTGCGTTCTCGGCTCGAAGACTTTTCATGCGCGCAGCCCACGACGCGGGGATCTCGTAGTCCAGTCCGCGCGCAATGACAGCCTTGTCGGGGTCGGCGGGGCAATGTGCTGCGCCCCAGGTCCCGATCGTCGCGAGGACGGGGACGAGATCGATGCCGCTGTCACTGAGGTTGTAGACAGCTTTCTGCTTGTGCGTCGGGTCATCGGCGCGGGTGAGGATGCCGGCGTCGACGAGTCGGTGGAGGCGGTCGGCGAGGACGCTGCTGGTCAGGCCCTCATCCGAGCCGCGCAGAATGTCGCGGAAGTGTCGACGATGTGCGAAGGCGATGTCACGCAGGATCAGCAACGTCCACCGGTCTCCGAACAGCTCGAGGGCGAGGTTGATCGGGCAACCCGATCGTCCGGTCGCAGCCACTGCTCAGGCCTTCGCGGAAGCGTAGTGACGGAACTCCGCCTCGAGCAGATCGACGGTGGCGTCGAGGGCCGAGACCATGGGCCAGTGTCCGCTGACGAGGTGCCTGCGCCGCCATCCGGGAGCCGATCTGGCGGCAGGCGGAGCCTCCTTCCAGGCCTCGTCGAACCCTCCGCTGGGTGTGAGAGCGACATAGGTCGAAGGCTGCCATTCTGCAGGGGTCGATAGGTGGGCCTGGTCGAGGATCGTTCGCCCTGGGTGCGGTGTGAAGCGTGAGGCCAGATGGTCTCGCTCACGGGGGGAGAGGTCGGTCTCGAAGTCGAGCATCTGCCGAGTGGGGGCGTGCCACACGTTGCCCGCTGCCTCGATGTCGGCCCGCTCCTGTGCGCGCTGTACGTCTGACCCGCCCCAGTCGTCGAGGAGGGATCGCTTGTCCTTCGCGATGAATGCGCCGACATGGATGAGACCGACCACGTGGTCTGTGAGGCGGTCCGCCGCTGAGGATGTGACGATGCCTGAGTAGGAGTGTGAGATCAGGACGACAGGCCGCGAGCTGTCGCCGCTGACGTGTTCGACGAGTTGATTGACATGGTCGTCGAGGCGTACTTCTGCGATATCTGCATCGGATTGACCGGATGCGAGCCCCTTGAGCGTGATCGATTCCGCGTCGATGCCCCGGTGTCGCAGCCGCTCGGCGGACTGCTGCCAGATCCAACGTCCCATCCAGGCTCCGGGCACGAGGATGGCCTTCGCTGCTGGCGTGGTCATGGCGCTCTCCTGACTGATCGCACTTTACGATCAGTCTGAGGATAGCGGTGACTGATCGTAAAACACAACCAGTAGGCTGTCTTGGGATACTGGCCAGGTTTGAGGGCCTGAGGCTGGTCGGCGAGCTCGTGGCGCAGGTGCGGGAGGGGCTGGCGCGCCGCTGAGCAGTGCCGTGTGTCGGATCGCCAGATGTGACTGAATGCGGTGCTCGTCCGCTTCGACGTGTGAATCGTCGGAGTGGTTCGCCGCTGCGGTCTCTCATGCCTCGGCTGCACTGGTCTCCGGTGATCTTGAGTCCGTTCACCGAAGGCCGCAAATGCTCCTCAGGCACCGGCGGCGGCTGACAGCGCCCAGAGCGGTGTTCAACGCTAGACGCGAGTAGGTGATGACTACGATGCTCAGCAGCGGGGGCGTCGTGCTCACGAACAGTCTGAAGACATCGAGGGCGAAGAGGGAAACGCTGCTGGCGACGAGGGCCGCGAGGACTGGCGGGACAGGCGACTCGTCGAGGAACGCAATCTCGTCGCTGACGACATCGGCCGCTGTGGTCGGATCCGTCGGGCCTCCACCTTGCCACCTTCGCTGCGATCGCGGGGTGTTTGCGCAGAGGGCGGCGGCACCTGCGAGTCTCACCGTGAACGGCATGCCCGCTGGAAGCTCCAATGCAGTGGCCGGGTTCCGCCCCGAGGTCGATCTACGCAAGCCCTTGCTCCCGTCTGCCGGAACCCGTACCTTCGGCATGAAAGCGTGCCAAGTCAGGGGCGGTGAGGGCCGCACGTGCGGTCCGTACAGCGGGCCGGTGGAACCCGCCAGTCGAGGGGCCGGCAGGGGCGACCTGATCCGGCCTTGCGAAGAGTGCACCCGCCGGAGGATCGGGAGCAGCAGGCGGATCCCCGTGGGAATCCCTCGGACATCGTCGACTCCGCAGGCTTGACTCTGACACTGTGTGAGCCTGTGAGGTGAAGTGGTCATGTTGAGAATCGGAGATTTCGCAAGACTGGCCGGCGTCTCGGTGCGCATGCTGAGGCACTACGACCAGCTGGGTCTGCTGACCCCGGCGCGCACTGACGAGTTCACCGGGTATCGCTACTACGAGGTGGCCCAGCTGGATCGGGCCAATCAGCTCGTGGCGACGAAGGAGCTCGGGTTCACCCTCGACGAGGTGAGTGAGATGCTCCTCGAGGGGCTCAGCGGCGCTCGGCTGATTGAGATGCTCCACGAGCGCGAGGCCGCGCTCATGGCGCAGATCGATGCAGATCAGCTGCGGCTGCAGCGGGTCCGCGCGAGGCTCCGATCGATGGAGGAGGGAACCACCATGTCCACGAGGAACTTCACCGAGAAAAGCCTCCCGGCAGTCCGACTTGTCCAGCTCTCTGCGACCGTGTCATCCATGGAGGAGATCGAGCCTCAGATCGGGCCCATGTTCGGGCGCGTCAATCAGGCGATCGACGACGCCGGCCTGGCCCGAACAGGTCCGGGCATCGCCCATTACACAGTCACGGATGCGGGAGTGCTCGCCGCCGCTGGTGAGCAGATCGGCGACGCCTCCCCGCCAACTGGGCTGGACGTCGTGACATTGGGTTCGGTGCCACGGGCATTGACCATGACGTTCGAGGCAGACGGCATCGAGGGGATCCAGGCAGCATGGCAGGCGCTCGTCGTCGAAGTGGACGCGCGCGGTCTGACGCCGACGGGAGTCTGCCGCGAGGTGTATCGGGAGACTCCGTTGGACCCGGAGGGCACGAAGTGGGTCGTCGACCTGCAGCAGCCTATCGAATGAGGTGGAGGAAACGCGGGGGCCGGTAGAGTTCCGTTTCATGTCTGAGCAGCTGCCGCTGTGCCCCGGGTGCGGGTCTGAGTACACCTATGAGCAGGGCCCCCCTGTTGGTCTGCCCGATGGATGGCCACGAGTGGTCATCCATCGGGCAGACGCCGATGACGCAGTAGACGCCCCCGGGCCCGTGGTGATCCGCGATGCGGCGGGCAACCGTCTCGCCGACGGCGTCGGCGACCACGACATCGACGCCGCGGTGCCCGGATTCGGCCGCATTCAGCTCAAATCGAGTGTGGTGAAGAAGGCGTCCTGAGCGAGGCGTCGACGTCACTCCCACGGGCTGATGCGCAACGGGCTGCCTCCGTCGATGGAGAGACGCGCCTCGGGGCGCTGCGGCGGAGCCTCAATGATCTCGGAGAGGAGGGGCGACAGTCTGCCCACGACAAGGTCCTCCCTCCGACCGGCCCGCTCCTCTCAGCGTACGCCGCCCTGCATAGCATGCTGGTCCTATGCCCAGCGCCGTGACTCTGATCCGTTCCGAGAAGCTCTCCGGCGTCGCCGAGTACGCCTACGCGGCCACCGCGCCGACTGAGGCCAGGCTGATCTTTCTCGCCGGCTCCTGCCCGCTTGATGCCGACGGTGCCACAATCGACGACGTCATCAGCACCCACGTGCTGGTGGCCTCGTCATCCCAGGCCGACCTCGTGGAGGCACGGGAGGCTGTGCGCGGCGCCTTCGGCGACCATGACGTCCCGAGCGCGCTGATGGGAGTCACCGTGCTCGGCTATGACAGCCAGCTGGTGGAGATCGAAGCCGTCGCGGCCGTGGTGGACTGACGGTCGGCGAAGCGTCAGGGACGCGGCAACGCGCGCTCCAGCGGAATGCGCCCATCCTGCCAAGGCGTCAGGATCCAGACGACCACATAGGCTCCGACGCCCAGGACGGGAAGCAGGAATGAGACGAGGAGCAGGGCACGGACCAGCCAGACGTTGACGGTCAGCTTCTCGGCGATGGCACCACCGATGCCGGCGAACATACGGTCTGGGCCTCGCCGGACGCCGAGGCGGCGGATGGAGTCGAAGACGCGTTCCATGGTCATGATGGTACGCCTGGTCAGCCCGCCGGTCACCGGGTCGGTTGCTTCAGTAGCGCACGGTCGCGGGGGCCGGCCGTGCGGGAGCTTCATAGGGCTCGGGCCAGAACTCGGTCACCTCGGTGATCATTCCCGCCTCATCGAAAGTCAGAAACGCCTGCGCGTCACCTCGCCCGTCGCCCACCGTCCACGTGAACCAGAGGACGGCGCGCCCGGCATCACCGAGGATCCACTTCTCCTGAAGGTGCCCCTCGCCAGGGTAGGAACGGTTGAAGCTCAGGAAGGCGTGCCTTCCGTGCCAGCGCTCGCGGCTGTGAGGAGTCGTGTAGACGACGTCGGCATGCAGCATCTCGGACCAGGTGTCCCAGTCGCGGGCCTCAAGCCGGTGGAGATAGGCGCGGGCAAGAGTTGAGGTGTCCACCATGGGCAGAGTCTATGTCCTGGACGTATGCGCGGGTCGACAGCGTCAGACTGGGCCGACGTCGTGTGGACCGGGATCTCAGTGTTTGAAATGGACGAACAGCCGCCCGAAGTTCTTGCTGTCCTTCTCCACCCGGTGGTACCTGGCCTTGACGTCCTTGCGGTCCAGGAACCGCAGCACCCGTTTCTTCAGCTGCCCGCTGCCCTTGCCCGGGATGATCTCCACGGTCTTGACCTTGGTGCGTTCGGCCTCATCGATGATCTCGGCCAGGGCACGGTCGATGTCGCGGCTCTTGTTGTAGATGTCGTGCAGATCGAGCGTGAGTCTCTTAGCCATCGTGGGGCCCTGTCGTGGGTGGAAAACGTGAGCGTCTTTTCAGGCTACAAGGTCTTCCGACGGAGAAATCCTCCGGCAGCAGGGCCGCCGCGGGACGCGGTTCCTGGTTCAATGAAAGGGTGCCGGCGAAACGGAGGATCCGCTCATGGTCGCACCCAAGGATTCTGAGACCGTCGACGGCTTCGAGATCAAGTATCACGCGGACGGCAGGACGCGCTGGTCGAAGGGCAAGGTCGTGGATGGGACGCCGGTCGGATACTGGGAGGGGTATCGGAAGGATGGGACCCTGACGCGTCCCGGGCACTTCGACGCCGGCGAGCCTGTGGGCGGGTGGATCACCTACGACAAGCAGGGCCAGCACTACAAGGTGACAGACCGCGGCGCGGGTTCCGGCTGATCCCGTGGAGAACGGATCTTCGGAGTTTTCCACAGTTGCCACCCGGGGGTGGCGGCCCGTTCGGCGTCGGCGGAGGATCGAGGCATGAGTTTCCACGAACTTCCTGAGAACTGGACCGAGATGCCCCTGACCTCCCAGCAGCTGGCAGCTGACGTGGTGGACCTGCTGATCAGCGAGAAGGACCGCGCTCAAGAGACGATGCTTCTGCTGCCCTGCGATGCACGCGGGGTCGCCTACCCAGTCCCGGTGCTGATCGGCGAGACCGACTGGCGCGTCGATCCGACCGAGCGTCGAGAAATGCTGGAGGCTCTGGCCTCCCTGCAGCTGGAGTCGGCGCTGATGGCAGCCTCCTCCCACCGTCGGCTGCCCGACGACGTCATCGCCGCCTGGGCCACAGACCTCCAGGAGGTCTTTGCCGACGCGGGCACCCAGCTGCTGAGTTTCTTCTCTGTCTGGCCGTCCACGGTGGAGCCGGTGGCCATGAGGCTCACAGCGTAAGCCAACTGGCAGGGATCAGTCGGCCGTCCACGCACCTCCGGGCTGCCGCATGGCTTCACCCTCGCTGATCCCGCACCTCCACGGTGACGGTGACGTGGTCGCCGACGTCGATCTGCTCGGCGCGCTGGACTGCCACTTTCACCGGCAGCAGGAAGCAGCCGTCCTTCGGCCAGACGGCCGTGTCGAAGTCAGTGGCGCCGATGGTGGCGCTCACCGGCACCTGCCCCCAGTATATGAGACCCCGAGCAGCCTCCTTCAGCTGGGCGGCGACCTCTTCCGGCATGGGAGCAAAGACGAATGGTGCAGGTCCGCGCCATTCGATGAGCTCTGCGTCGAAGGTCCAGCCCGTCATCGACTCTCCATGCGCCCATGCTAGCGGCAGGCCGGGGCAGGGACGTTCGTCAGGCCGGAGCCCTCCGGCCGGTCGAACCCGCGGCGTGCCCCGTAGGAATCACGGCGGGCCGCGTAGGCCAGGGTGGCCTGCTCGGGGCGTCGCCGCGTCAACCGAGCCCGCCACTGACCGCCTCCAGCGCGCGATCACTGCAGAGAGTCAGACGGACCTCGTCGTTGCTGACAAATTGGTTCACCGTCTGCTCCGTCCTCAGCTCGACGTCACCGCTGCGCGCATCACGGCAGGGGTGCAGGCTGGTCAGGCCGGTGAGTCCGTGAATCCGCAGCTGGCGGCGGAGTTCCTCTTCGGCCCGGTCGTCCACCGCTGGCTGCTGCGAACCGGCCCGCTGGACGACGAGTTCGCCGATGGTGTGCTGGCCATGGTTCTGGCAGGCTTGCGGCCCCGCTGACCCTGGAGTGAGGCTTCCATCCCGCCAGGCCGAGCAGTCATTGTGCGAGGTGGCCCTGCGGGCTACTGTGTGGGCCGTACTCGATCTCACCGTCAGGAAGGCCGTCGTGGGAAAGCTCATCGCGTGGAACATCATGTCGATCGACGGTCTCTTTGAAGGGGACGAGCCGTGGGACCTCCGCCTCCATGAACACATCTGGGGCGAGGACCTGCGCGACCTCAGCCTCCAAGTCGGCGAGGGGGCCGGGCTCCTCGTCTTCGGGCGCACCACGTATCAGGGAATGGCGGCCCATTGGCCGAGCGACACCAGTGAGCCGGAGATCGCCCGGTACATGAACAGCATCCCCAAGCTCGTGGTCTCCCGGACGCTTACCGATCCCGAGTGGAACAACACGGACGTCACTGCCGATCCTGTCGCTGAACTCGCGCGCCGGAAACAGGGGGCTGATCAGCCCATCTACGTCTTCGGCAGCGCGAAGTTGGTGGATTCCCTGCTCGACGCTGGCCTCGTCGATGAGCTGCTGATCGGCATCGCGCCGGTGATCCTCGGCTCCGGCACGCCGTTGCTCAAGGAGCGCGCCGCTGCGCGTCCGCTGCATCTCCTCGAGTCGCGCGCAGTGGACACCGGCGGTGTCCTGCTCCGCTACCGCGTCACAGACGGATGACGGCTGCCGCTCTCCGGCGGCTGCATCGTCGAGTGCTGCCGTCTCCTGGCCGGCCATCCGGGCATCGGCCGGCGCCTGCCCTAGGGATAGGAGGAGGTCCATGACCTCCCCGCTGAACCCCTTCACGGTCTGCCTGCCGATCGATGACAGACGGCGTGCCATGGATTTCTGCCGGGATGCGTTCGGCTTCGAGCCGGCCGGTCCGCTCGCCGTCGTCGGGCTCATCAGGCGAGCGGTCATGCCCTCCTGCCACCCTGTGATTGGTGCTCTGGCGGTGACGGCGGACTCGGCGGTCGGCTGCACTTCCAGGTGACGGATCGCCTGGATCATGACGGACAGGACTGAGGAGACCAAGACATGTCCGGATGGGGTGCCGCGCCTCGACCTGCGCGGAAGACTACGGTGTCGCCTGCCCGAGGCGGCTGACGAAAGGACATGATCATGACGGACAGGACTGCGAAGAACCACGAGAAGGTCGTCAGCAAGATTGCGGCGATGGACGAGCCCCAGCGGTCTGTCATGCGCCGCCTGCATGACCTGATCCTCGACGCTGCGCCGGATCTGAAGCCACGCATCTGGTATGGCATGCCCGGTTATGCGAAGTCGGCGAGCTCTCCGGTCTTGGTGTTCATCCGCAATGACGAGCTGATCTCGCTCGGGGTGAGTGAGAAGGCCGGGCCCGTACCGGCAGGCGAAGGAGAAGGTCGGCTTCTCCCGTCGGCCTGGTTCGTCGACGAGCTGGACGACGTGACGGAGCGTCGCGTCGCAGAGATCGTCCGCGCTGCCGTCTCCTGACGCCAGCTGGGCTCATGCTCGCAGCAGGCGGCGCACCCGCTCCTGGTGGCGGGTCCATCGGCTGCCGGTCGGCAGGGCCGCCGGGGTCGCGTGGGCCAGCTGGACATGGCCGAGGTAAGTGGCCACGGCCGTCACGGCGGCGCTGTAGGCAGCCTCGCCGTCGTGGCCGGCTGTCTCATAGAGGGAGGCGACATAGTCGATCCGCCGTTGGGTGACGCGCGCGACGACGGGGCCCGCCGCCGGCTCCTGGGCGGCGGCGAGCAGGGCCACCTCGACTGGGTCGGCCCGGTGATCCAGGACGACGGCGAGCAGCTCGTCCAGGCGCTCGGCCGGGCGATCGATACTGTCCATCGCCGTGATGACGCTCTCGGTGTGGTGCTGCTCCCAGTGAGCCAGGGCCGCGTCGACGAGCGCCTGGCGGCTGCTGAAGTGCCAGTAGAAGCTGCCCTTCGTCGCGCCGAGCTCCGTGGCCAGCGGTTCGACGGCGACGGCCGACAGACCGCCGCGTCCGATGGCCGTCAGCGCAGCCTCGATCCAGTCCTGTGCGCGAAGCCTGCGGCGCTCGCTCTTCTCCTCCGCCATGTCCATACGCTACCGTATGCTCATCACCATACGGGGTCGTATGGTGCGGGAGGGATGAGCATGATCCACAACGTCCATACTCGCGAGATCGCAGCCCCCGCGGACCGTGTGGCTGCGGGGATGGTGACCCTCGGCGGTCCGGAGGACCGATGGTGGCCGGCACCGGCGTGGGATCCGATGGTCCTCGACCGTCCGCTGTCCGTCGGGGCTGCCGGGGGTCACGGGTCGATCCGTTACCACGTCACCGCCTACGAGCCGGGCCGCCGCATCCGGTTCGCCTTCGACCCCACCTGTGGCCTCAGCGGCCATCACGAGCTGTCCGTGATGCCCTCCGGGTCTTCTGTGATCATCCGCCACGAACTCCACGCCTCCGTCTCCGGGACGCTCTGCCTGGGCCAACCGTTGCTGGTCAGGATCCATGACGCCGTGATCGAAGACCTCTTCGACAACGCCGAGCATGAGGCGACCGGAGCCGTGCGTAGGCGCGCTCGGGGGTCACGGACAGTCAGCATGCTGCAACGCCTCGGACTCCCGAGGGCCGACCCGGTCCCCGTCCCGACCGCGGCGCGGCTGGCGCAGCAGGTGATCGCCCGAGAAGGGAGCAGCGAGCGGGCTGACCTGATCGACGCCTATGAGGTGCCGCACCACCCGCGGCTGCCCGCGGATCCGCAGGATTGGGCCGACGCCGTCTTTCGCCGCCCGCCGCGCTGGGTCGTGGCGATGCTGGGGCTCCGCCAGGCCCTGGTGGGCCTCGTCGGCATCGAGCGCGGGGACGCGGAGTCGTTCGCCACGCGTGCCCGGACCGACGATGAAGTGTTGCTTGGCAGCGACGCCGGGCATCTGGGCTTCCGTGCCTCGGTGCTGGTGGCCCCCGGCTCGGTCACGCTCAGCACGGTCGCCCGCGCCAAGAACTGCCGGGGACGCGTCTACCTGTGTGCCGTCCGGGTGTTGCACCCGCTGATCGTGCGGGCGATGCTTACCCGCGCGCATCGGGAGTTCGTGACCGGCCGCCACGACGGCGCCGAGGTGGGTCGCCAGGACGAGGCGCGCCGCCAGTACAGTGGAGCCCATGGCTGAACCGACCCGCTGGGTGACCGAGACCGGGGACGACTACTCGCAGTGGTACATCGAGCGTTTCCGCCGCATGGCGGCCGAGGGGAAGGACCTCGTCGGTGAGGCGCGTCTGGTGGACGCCATGGTCCCGCGGCAGGCCCGGATCCTCGACGCCGGCTGCGGCACCGGGCGGCTGTCCGGCGAGCTGCACGCCCGCGGCCACATGGTGGTCGGAGTCGATGCCGACGATGAGCTCGTCGCCGCGGCCCGGCAGGATCACCCCGGCCCCCGCTATGCCGTGGCCGACCTCTCCGAGCTGACGCTGGAGATGCTGGGGGAGAGCGAGACGTTCGACGCCGCCGTGCTGGCGGGAAACGTCATGGTGTTCGTCGCCCCCGGCACGGAGGTCCAGGTGCTGCGCAGCGTCCTGAACTGCGTGACCGAGGAGGGCTTCCTGATCCTCGGCTTCCACGTGGACCGCCACCTGAGCCTGGAGGACTTCGACCGGCATGCCGCCGACGCCGGGCTGCGGGTCGAGCACCGCTTCGCCACCTGGGATCTGCGGGCCTGGCACGACGACGCCGACTTCGCCGTCACCGTGCTGCGCCGCGCGGCCGACTGAGGCGCTCGCAGAGCGCCGTCATTCGGCGCGAGGACGACGGCGGTGCTGCTTGGTCTCGGATCGACGTCGCTTCGCCTCCAGCCGTCGACGGCGTGAGGCCCGAGTGGGGCGGGTCGCTCGACGAGCGGTCTCGGGGACCACGGCGTCGCGCAGCTGGGTGGCCAGTCGTTGTCGTGCGGCGGCCCGATTGCGTCGCTGCGACCGGTGCTCCGAGGCGCTGACGGTCAGCACGGTCCCGGTGAGCCGGGAGCCGAGTCGGTGCAGGACCCGCTGACGCTGCTCCTCGGTCAGCGCCGTCGTCGCGGCGAGGTCCAGGCTGAGCTGCACGCGGGAGTCTGTGGTGTTCACGCCTTGTCCGCCCGGACCGGAGGCGCGCGAGAACTGTTCGTCCAGCTCGGCCTGCGGCACGCGCAGCCCGTGCGGCGCCCCAGGGCCGGGGAAGACATACAGATCGTCCATGGGGACGAGTCTGCCGCATCCGGCGTCCGGCCGCTCGCACGGGTCCCGGTGGGAAGCTGAGCGTGCCCCCAGTAGGCTGGGGACGTGGACACCTCGACGGATCTCAGCCTGCACACCACCCTGATCGGGGAGGACGGCCCGGTGGTGGTCTTCCTGCATGGGCTTTTCGGACAGGGGAAGAACTTCACCCAGATCGCGAAGGGGCTGACCCCGGAGCATCGGAGCCTGCTGGTGGACCTGCCCGATCACGGCAGGTCCGGGTGGACCGAGCGTGTGGACTACACCGAGATGGCTGACCATGTGGCCGCGGAGCTCCGGTCCGGCGTCGCCTCCGAAGGGCCCGTCCACCTGGTGGGGCATTCCATGGGCGGCAAGGTCGCCATGGTGCTGGCCCTGCGGCACCCCGAGCTGATCGATCGGCTCGTGGTGGTGGACATCTCTCCGGTGGCCTCCGGGGGGTCCAGGGGTCAGTTCGCCCATCTGCTGGACAGCCTCGCCACCCTCGACCTGTCTCGCCTGGACTCACGTCGAGAGGCCGACGCGCAGCTCCAGGAGCCGATCCCGGACGCGATGACGCGCGGCTTCCTGCTGCAGAGCCTGGTCCGTGAGGACGGCTCGTTCCGCTGGCTTCCCCACCTGGAGCTGCTGCGCTCCGAACTCGACGAGATCGGCGGCTTCCCGGACACCGGAGACGCGCAGTTCACCGGGCCGGTGCTGTGGGTCGCCGGCGCTGACTCGGACTACATCGCCGACGAGCATCGGCCGGTGATGCGGGAGATGTTTCCTCAGGCGCACCTGCTGCGCATCAAGGACGCCGGCCACTGGGTCCATGCGGCCCAGCCCGAGGTCTTCACCGCAGTCCTGCGGCAGTTCCTCGGATCATGACCGATCACACTTTCGTCCCGACGGACTTCGATCCGCCCACGGGGTGGGCCACGGATCAGTTCCTGCTGGAGCCTCTGGGGCCGCAGCACAACGCCGCGGACCTGGCGGCCTGGACCTCCAGCATCGAGCACATCCGCGCGACCCCCGGCTATCCGGACGGCAGTTGGCCTCCCCGTGAGGGCATGAGCCCGGAACGGAACCTCCAGGACCTGGAGCGCCACGCGCGGGACTTCGCCCAGAGGCGGGGGTTCACCTTCACAGTCCTGGCCCCGCAGGATCGGGAGATCATCGGGTGCGTGTACCTGTATCCGGCCCCGGGCCCTGAGCACGATGTCACCGTCCAGACGTGGGTGCGTGCCGACCGCGCGTCGTTGGACGGGCCGTTGGCCGAGGCTGTGCGCGACTGGATCCATGCTGCGTGGCCGTGGGATCGGTTGGACCGCTGCGGCCGGTGAGCGGGCAGCCGATGTCCAGGTGATCAGCCCGCCGCCGGCACGTGGTCCGGGTGCGCGGTCCGACGGCCCTTCTCGCCTCGATCCAGGGCGTCGAGGACGGCGGCGTCCTCGGCGGGGAGGTCCCAGTCGAGGATCTCCAGGTTGCTCGCCATCCGTTCGGGATGGTCGGTCTTCGGGATGACGACGTCGCCGCGCTGCAGGTGCCAGCGCAGGATCACCTGGGCCGGCGTGCGCCCCAGCCGGTCGGCCAGCTCGACGACGGCGGGATCTGACAGGTCGTCGCCCTTGCCGAGCGGGCTCCACGCTTCGACGGCGATCCCGTGGTTCCAGCACCAGCGGCGCAGCGCATCGTTGGCGAAGTACGGGTGCGCCTCGATCTGGTCCACGGACGGGAACACCCCCGTGGCCTCGATGATGCGCTCCAGGTGGTGGGATTCGAAGTTGGAGACGCCGATCGCTCGCGCCCGGCCGGACTCAGCGGCGGCGATCATGGCCCGCCAGGTGTCGACGTAGTCGATCTGCAGCATCGGCATGGGCCAGTGGATGAGGAACAGGTCCACGGCGTCCACGTCGAGACGGGACAGCGACTCGTCCAGGCTGCGGTCGACGTCGTCGGGGGCGTGGTTGCCGTTGTCGAGCTTGGTGGTGAGGAAGACGTCGTCCCGGGGGACACCCGAGGCGCGGAGGCCCTCGCCGACGCCGGCCTCATTGCCGTACATCTGGGCTGTGTCGACGTGGCGGTAGCCGGCCTGCAGGGCCGCTGCCACGTTCCTGGCCGGATCCGACGACCGGCCGGTGCCGTACCCGATCCGCGGGATGCTGGTTCCGGAGTTCAGCTGCTGGTGTTCCATGGGCCGAGCATACGCGTCTGCATCGATCCGGGGTGCTCGGTGGCGGCGTAGGATGCCGTCATGTTCGGTCTGACGCTGATGCTCACCCGCTTCCTCTCTGCTCTCCGGACGGCGTGGCAGGACCTCGTGTTCCGCGGGGCGCTGCTGAGCCTGCTGATGCTGGTGCTCAGCGCCACGATCTTCTACACGCTCACCGAGGGCTGGTCCGTCCTCGACGCCCTCTACTTCTCCGTGGTCAGCGGCCTCACCGTCGGGTACGGGGACCTGGCGCCGAGCAGCCCGCTGGCGAAGATCTTCACCATGCTCTACGCGCTGCTGGCTGTGGGGCTGTTCGTCACCATCGCCGCCTCCCTGGGTGGGGCCTTCGCCAGGAATCGTTCCGAGCGCCGCGCGGGACGCCGTCGTCGTCGGCAGGACGGTGCGTCAGCGGGGGAGTCGCTGCTGCAGGTCGACGGGGAGCTCGATGGTGAGCAGCTGGAGGACCTGCGCGCCCGAGTCCACCCGGACGGGCACACGTCGACCTGGTCTCCGCGCACCGCCGACGGTCGGGAGAGCTGGGTGACGGCGACGATCTCCGGACGCCTGGTGGGATTCATCCGGATGGTCGGTGACGGGGACCGGGATGCCGTTCTGCGCGAGCTGCTCCTCGATCCCGAGTACCACCAGCTGGGGGAGTCTCTGGTGCAGCGGGCCGCCGAGCAGGCGCGGTCGGCCGGATACCAGCGGCTCTTCGCCGACTTCGCCGACCCTCAGGACCGTGCACTGTTCAAGGCCTGCGGATTCTCTCGGGTCGCGGCCGGCGTCCGGCAGCTCACCTGAGGGCGAACACCGGGAATGTGTGCGGGGCAGGGTCGGTTGCCGCCACCATGCGTGCGATGACCTATTCCCAGTACGGTTCCCCGGACACTCTGCAGCTCACGGAGCAGCCGACCCCGAAGCTGGGCCCCGGCGCGGTGCTCATCGCGGTGGAGCGAGCCGCGGTCAACCCCGTGGACTGGAAGCTCATGGCCGGAGCGCTCGACGGCATGCTCGACGCGATCTTCCCCGTGATCCCGGGCTGGGACGTCTCCGGGGTGGTCGAGGCCGTGGGCCCGGACGTCCCCGAGTTCTCTCCCGGCGACCGGGTGGCGTCCTACGCCCGCAAGGACGTCGTCCACGGCGGCACCTACGCCGAGTACGTGGCGGTGCCGGCCGCCTCCGTGGCACGCGTCCCCGAGGGCGTCTCCTTCGATGATGCCGCGGGTTTGCCGCTGGTGGGGCTCACCGCGCTGCGCTCCCTGGAGACGCTGAGCCTGTCCGGCGACGACACCCTGCTGATCCACGCCGCCTCCGGCGGCGTGGGCCACGTCGCGGCCCAGTTGGCGACGGCTGACGGTGCGCGGGTCCTCGGCACCGCCTCGGAGCGGAATCATGAGAAGCTCCGAGCCCTGGGAGTGGAGCCGCTGACCTATGGTGAGGGGCTCGAAGAGCGCGTCCGCGAGCTGGCGCCCGCAGGCGTCACCGCCGTGGCGGACTTCGCCGGGGGAGTGCTCCAGCAGACGCTGGCCGTGCTGGCCGAGGGCGGTCGCCACGTGTCGATCGCGGACCCCGCGGTGGAGGAGCACGGCGGTCGCTGGGTGTGGGTGCGCCCCGACGGCCAGAAGCTGGCGCAGCTCCTGACGAAGGTCGCAGACGGCACCCTGCGCGTGGAGATCGACCGGCACGTCCCGCTCGAGCAGGCGGCCGAGGCGATGAGGCACAATCAGTCCGGTGACGGATCCGGGAAGATCATCCTCGACGTCACGGAGTGATCGGCTGATCCAGCAGCTCCTGCACGGCGCTGCGGTCACCGCCCACCTCGAGAGATGCGGTCGTGAGGTCGCGCCGCCCCCACAGCAGCAGAGCGACGTCCTGGGCCCGGCCGCGGATCTCCGCGGCCGGGTCTTCTGCGTCGGCGGGCATGGTCCAGCTGGTCTCGGCGTCTGTGGCGTTGATCCGCACCGGCGACGACGGCGGCTCCGCCCGTCCCCGCCGCAGCTGACGGGGATGCATGACGGTGACGATCTCATCGATCGAGTCGGCCCAGACCGCCGCCGCCACCTGTGGTGGGTCGGCGTCGAGGGCAACGGCGAGGTCATCGAGGTGGATCAGGGTCTCGTGCAGCTGGCGGCGATGCCAGAACGACGCCGTCCCGTCGCCTCCGAAGGTCCGAGCGGAAGCGTCGGGGCTGAGGCGAGTGAGTGTGCTGTGCAGGTGATCGGCGCACGTCCGGTAACGCGCGGCGGGATCCTGGGGATGTTCCACAGTCTGTTCCTCGTCCGGGGTCGAGGCGTGGCCCTGCGCCATACCTGCGGCCCACACGTAGACGTCACTGAGATGCACAGTGAGGTCCCGGACAGTCCACGGGCCACAGGCAGGCACCGGTGAGTCAGGGTCGGCGACGAGCAGGTGCGCGTGGAACTCCCTCTGCAGTCCGGCGAGCAGGGGGAGGTGGTCGATATCAGTGCGACGGGAAACGTCACTCATGGAGACAGCGTAGCGGCGGAAGCCATGGAGCGGGGTGGACATGCTGAGGGCGGCACCTGAGGGGGTGCCGTCCTCAGCGTGTGGGGCGGTGCATGTGGTGGGCGCTGTGGTGGGCGCTGTGGTGGTCAGGGGTGGGCGCGGATGTGGATGCGGTGCCTGCTGTGGAGCAGATCGACGGGTTCGGCCGGCCCGGTACGCCGGTGAGGGCTCGGGCTTCGGCTTGTCGGGCGGTGAGGACCAGTTTCCGGGCCTCCGCGAGCTCGGGCTCATCAGGCAGGCACACGCGCCCAGGCGGCACCGGAGGCTGACCCTGCGGGTCAGTGCTCCGCTGTGCGCGTTGCGGCTCGTCCTCCATGTATTCCACGCTATCCACCCCCTCTGACACGTCCCGGAGAGGCCGGATCAGACCTTCCAGCACCGAACCGTGCCATGCTTCTTCCCATGCGAGCAGTCGTCATCGATGAGGTCCGTGCCCGTCCTGAGGTGCGTGAGGTGTTCGCCCCGAGTGTTCCGGACGGCGGCATCGTCGTCGCCGTGCAGGCCACCGGCCTGTGCCGCAGCGACTGGCACGCCTGGGCGGGGCACGAGGACATCGCCTGGCCGCATGTGCCGGGCCATGAGCTGGCGGGGATCATCCAGGCGGTCGGCACCGGAGTGGAGAAGTGGGGCCCCGGGGACCGTGTCACCGTGCCCTTTGTGTGTGGCTGTGGCAGGTGCCGCTGGTGCCTTCAGGGGGAGCCGCAGGTCTGCCCGCGCCAGGAGCAGCCGGGCTTCACCCAGTGGGGATCCTTCGCTGAGCAGGTCGTCCTGCACGCCGCCGACGCCAACCTCGTCGCCATCCCGGACGGCGTGAGCTCACAGGCGGCGGCGAGTCTCGGCTGTCGATTCGCCACCGCGTATCGGGGGCTGGTCGGACGGGCCCGGATCAGTGCCGGCGAGACCCTCGTGGTGGTCGGTGCCGGCGGCGTCGGGCTCAGCGCTGTGATGATCGGCCACGCGCTCGGCGCGGAGGTGATCGCGGTGGATCGCAGTCAGGCGGCGCTCGACCTGGCCCGCAGCCTGGGTGCTGCGCAGACGATCCTCACTCCGCAGGCTTCAGAGACACCGGGCCAGGGCGACGACGTCCCCGCCTGTGTCATGGCCCTCACGGGCGGCGGGGCCCACGTCGCCGTCGACGCCGTGGGCTCCGAACAGACCTGCACGGATGCGATCCACAGCCTCCGCCGTCACGGCCGACACGTGCAGATCGGGCTGCTGCCGGCCGCAGAGGGTCACCCGCGGGTTCCGATGGACCGGGTCATCGCCTGGGAGCTGGACGTCCTGGGCAGCCACGGTATGGCGGCCGGCGCCTATCCGGGGATGCTCGCGCTGATCGCCGACGGTCGACTGGACCCGGAGCGGCTCCTCACCCGGACCATCGGCCTGGAAGAGGCGGCCGCCGCCCTGCCCACCATGGCCGATGCGGCCCAGCCCGGCATCACGATGGTCGACCCGCGGCGCTGAGCGGTGGTGTCACACATGCCGTCCGACATTGACCACCCGGCCCGAGGCGTCTCGGTAGAAGAACCTCTTCACGCCCCAGGCCTCCACTGTCAACGGGTGGACGATCTCCGCGCCGGCCTCCTGCGCGAGCCGGTGGGCCTCGTCGACGTCGTCGACGAACACCGAGACCTCCGGGTTCACCGGCGCGGAGGCATCCCGGGTGATCAGCCCGAGCTGATGCCCGGCGTCATCGGCCAGGAACGCCACCCACCCGAGGTCCATCACCACCTCGAGTCCCAGGACCTGGCGGTGCTGGCGGATGGCGGCGGGGAGATCCTCCACGGTGAGGAGGGCTGTGACACGCTGTACCGTCATGCTCCTATGCAACGCCGTCAGCGGATCCTGGACAAAGGCCCGCCGCCCGCGCCGCGCGGGATGAGCACGGTGCCGTGATCGGACTCGACCTCCTCGGCTGACTGCTGCCCGGTGACGACCCTCCTGAGCTCCACCGTCTCCTCCTTCCTCGCGGTGAACCTCGCGCAGCGGTCCTTCCCGGTGGGGCTGGGACTGCTGAACCTGCTGATCTGACGCGGTCTTGTGCCCTGAGTCTCGGCATGGTCTTGTAGGGAAGGACCACCAGGTCCAGGCCGCCGAGGAGAAGGAGGACGCCGTGCGCATCGCCGTCGTCGGAGCCACCGGGAACACCGGAACGGCCGTGCTCAGGGATCTGCATCTCCGTCCGGAGGTCAGCTCTGTGCTCGGCATCGCCCGCCGTCTCCCTGACACGGACACCGAACCCTATTCCCACCCCGAATGGACCACCTGCGACATCCAGTTCCCGAAGTCCCGGGAGGTACTGGCGGAGGCCTTCCGCGACGTCGACGCCGTCATCCACCTGGCCTGGCTGGTCCAACCGAACACGCAGCGGGAGCTGCTGCGCCAGGTCAACGTGGAGGGCACCCGTCACGTGCTCGAGGCCGCCGCCGCGGCGGGAGTGCCGCGGATCGCCGTCGCCTCGTCAGTGGGGGCCTATTCGCCGGTCGACGACGACCAGCCGCGCAGCGAGGACTGGCCCACCCAGGGGATCCCCGGATCCCCTGACAGCATGGACAAGTCGGCCCAGGAGCGGGTGCTGGACGAGTTCGAGGCCGAGCATCCGGACATCGCCCTGGCACGCCTGCGCCCGAGCCTGATCTTCCAAGGCTGCGCGGGCTCGCAGATCCAGCGCTACTTCGCCGGACGGTGGGCACCGGTGCAGGTGCTCGACGCGGTCCGCCCGCCGGTGGTGCCGCTGCCGCGGGGCATCCGTGCCCAGGCGGTGCACGCCGCCGACGTCGCCGCCGCCTCCATCGAAGCCGTCCTGCAGGGAGCCCGTGGGGCCTTCAACATCGCTGCCGATGACCTCCTGGACGCCCAGCGGCTGGCACAGATCATCTCCGGAGGGAAGGGTCGCGCCGTGGTGCTGCCCGCCGGCGCACTGCGCGCCGCGATGCGGACCGCGCACCGGGTGCGCGTGCTGCCCGCCGATGAAGGCTGGCTGGACATGGGCCTGAAAGCCCCGATCATGGACACCAGCCGTGCTCGTGACGAGCTGGGATGGCATCCTCGGCGCAGCGCCGCCGAGGCGGCGGACAGTCTCCTGCGCGGGATGGCCTCCGGTGACGGCGCTGCCTCGATCCCGATGCGACCCCGGTCAGGTCCTCGGGTGGACACCACTCCGCTGCCCGCCTCCGGGCATCAGCTGCCCCAGGATATCGACGCCGTTCTGCTGCGCCGGTACATGGCCGACCACCTCACCGGCGCCACCGCAGGGGTGGAGCGCATCGAGGCCATGGCCGAGGCCTACGAGGACACCCCGGTCTTCCCCCAGCTGTCCGCCGTGGCCGACGAGATCCGCTGGGAGCACACGTTTCTGCAGAAGCTCATGACCAGTCAGGACCTTCCACGTCCCGGTGTCACCGCCGCGATGGCCTGGGTGGGGGAGAAGGCCGCGCGTCTGAAACCTGATGGTCGGTCCCCGCTGCGCAGGTCGCCCGCCGAACTGCTGCTCGAATGCGAACTGATGTCCAGTGCGATCACCGCGAAGATGCACGGGTGGCTGGTGCTGCAGGAGCACGCCGAGGCCCTCGGTGTGGAGGAGGAGGTGTTCGCCCAGTTGGTCGACGACGCGGAGGGGCAGCTCATGGCGCTGCGGGAGGCGCATCGTCATGTGCGTCGGCGGGCCTTCCGGAGCAGCCCGGACGCCCTGCCCGAGTAGTCTGTGACCATGCGCACACAGAACATCCTCCAGACCGACATCACAGCCCCGAACGTCACCCTCGGCCTGATGCGCATCGCGGAGAAGTCCGATGACCAGATCCGTGAGCTCGTCAGCGCGGCCCGTGAGGCCGGGATCGACTTCTTCGATCATGCGGACATCTACAGTCCGGGGCTGACCACTCATGAGTGTGAACGGCGCTTCGCCGAGGCGCTGCGGCTCAGCCCGGCTGAGCGCGAGGAGGTCACCCTGCAGACGAAGGCCGGGATCGTCAAGGACGGCCCGTACTACGACCTCTCCAGTGAGCACATCGTCAGGTCGGCGGAGGAGTCGCTGCGTTCCCTGCAGACCGACCACATCGACGTCCTGCTGCTCCACCGGCCGGACATCCTGGTCGCGCCGGAGGAGGTCGCTCGCGCCTTCGACCACCTGGCCTCCACCGGGAAGGTCCGCCACTTCGGGGTCTCGAACCACACTCCGGGGCAGATCGAGCTGCTCCGCACTGCGGTCACCCAGCCGCTGGTGGTCAATCAGATGCAGCTCTCGCTGCCGCATGCAGCGATCCTCGCGGAAGGCGTCATGGCCAACACGCTGGACCAGAGCGCCGCCGTCTCACCCACCGGGGAAGGCATCGTGGAGTATTGCCGGATCAACGGCATCACGCTGCAGGCGTGGTCCCCCTATCAGTCGCCCCACGGAGTCTTCATCGGTTCTGGGCAGTACCCGGAGCTCAACGCGGTGCTGGACCGCCTGGCGCATGAGTACGCCGTCACTCCGACGGCGATCGCCACGGCGTGGATCACCCGCCATCCCGCCGGCATCCAGGTGGTGCTGGGCACCACTCGTCCGGACCGTGTCGCTGAAGCCGCCGCAGGTTCTGAGATTCCGCTGACCAGGTCCGAATGGTACGAGCTTCTGCGGGCGGCCGGTCACCCCGTGCCCTGATCGGCGGCCGGAGTCCGGACCCTTCGCCGGGGACGGTGGTGGCGCCTATCATGAAGTGACCATGACCGAGTCCGTTGCCGCCGACGCCGTCGCTCGCGCGATGGAGGAAGTGCCGCGTGCCGACTTCCTGCCGGGGCCGCAGCGACGGTTCGCCGCCGCCGACGAACCGCTGGCGATCGGCCACGGGCAGACCAACTCTCAGCCCAGCACGGTCGCACGCATGTTGCGCCTGCTCGATGTCCGCCCGGGACAGCGGGTGCTCGACGTCGGCTCCGGCTCCGGCTGGTCCGCGGGGCTGCTGGGCCGCCTGGTCGGCCCGCAGGGCGAGGTGTTCGGTGTGGAGCTGATCCCCGAGCTGGTGCTGCGCGCCCAGGAGGCCCTCACGGAGCAGCAGATGCCCTGGGTGCAGGTGCGGCAGGCCCAGCAGAACGTGCTGGGGCTGCCCGAGGCCGCGCCCTTCGGACGGATCCTCGTCTCTGCTGACGCGCCACAGACCCCCTATGAGCTGATCGACCAGCTCGACGACGACGGTGTGCTCGTGGTGCCGGTGGTCGGCGAGATGCTCAGGATCTGCCGTACGGCCGAGGGCGTCGAAGCCACGGTGCATGGCCAGTACCGATTCGTGCCGCTGCGCTGACTCCCGGGTGGTTCACCGCCGTCTCCGGGCGGAGCGGGGCGGGACGTCGTCAGGGATTCCCACTCGGAAATAGGCCACGGGGTGTTCTACTCCCAGCGAGGGGGCAGTGGACGGGCAGTCGATCACCTGTGAGGCCGGGGACACCGACAGTCCCTGCCGGTGCAGCTCCAGCCAGAGCCGCTGGAGCTCTCGGCCGGCCCCCAGCAGTCCGGCGGGGGAGAGGTCCGCCGTCTCCATGACCACCGGGACACCGGTGCCGGCCCCGGCCAGCGGTGGGGAGACCCGGCCCAGCAGGGTCGGCAGCACGGGGCGCAGCGCTCGCAGCCCATGGTGCAGGATCCTACGCATCGCTGGGGGCAGCTGAAGACATTCCGCGGAGAGGCCGTCCTCATGCCAGCGGGGATCCGCCGGGTCCAGGCGCAGCCAGTCCAGCAGCTCCGCCACCAGGGCCGGGGAGGAGGCCAGGTGTCGGCCCGCGCGTCGTTCCAACGGATCGGCGTCCAGAGCATCGAGGATGTGGAAGCCCTCCGGCAGGGGCAGCTTCGCCGGGGGCTGCAGTCGGCCGCGGTGGACACGGCGGCCGAGCACATCGTCGACGTCGGCGGTCACCTCCTGCGCCTCGCCCGGAGTCCAGGTCAGGGTGATCCGCATCTCGGGCCCGACCCCGTGGAGATCCGCGATCCGGAGCTTCTGGCCGTCGGCGGCCGCGGCGACGGCGAAGCACTCGATCCACGCCCCCAGACTCAGGTGGAGGTCGCGGTGTTCCGGGTCGCCCACCGGCAGCGTGCGCGCAGAGTCCACCGTCAGCTCGAGACGCGCCCCACCGTCGAGGAGCCGCGGCTCCCAGGGTTGGGTGTTGTGGGCGCTGGGGGCGCGCGACGCCACCTGGCACCAGGCCAGCGGGTTCGGCGGCTCGCCACGGTGGGGCAGCCGGCGGCGGAAGAAGCTCAGCCGGTGCAGCGGTCGACCCCCGGCCTGCGCGAACACTGCCGCAGATGCGGGATTCTCCTCGCCGATGAACGTGACTCGCAGGTGCTCCCAGTCGCCCGCATGCAGCTCCGCGAACAGCTCGCGGGCGACCAGCGAGAGCAGGCCGTGGCCCTGCCGGTCGGGCCGGGTGCCCTGGACGATGAGCACCGCGTCCCGGAGCCGGCCCCGGAGTCGACCCCGCCGGAGCAGCGCCGGAAGCTGACGGAGCCCCAGCTCCCCGCGGGAACGCCGCAGCAGCGGGGCCGGGTCCGGCACCACCAGGGCGAAGCTCGCCAGCGTCCCGGAGTCATCAGCGAGCAGCACCATCAGCCGCGGATCCATCAGCAGCTCCAGGCCCGCGGTCTGGCGGACCATCTGTCGCCGAGAGATCGGCGTGTAGTAGGGCAGCTGGGCGAAGGAGGCGTTGAGCCCGCGTCGCAGCATCTCCACCTGGCCGCGCACCCCGCGCAGTCGCAGCCGGGAGGCGGGCACACGTCGCACCCCTGCGGAGGAGAGCTCGGCTGCGGTGGGGCGTCGCCGCCGCTCGGGAGGGACGCTGCGCACCGGAACCTCCCAGGTGGCCGCCGGGTACCAGGAGTCGAAACCCTCGGCGGTGAGCGTCTCGGCCAGCAGCGGCGGAGTCCAGGGCGAATCGTAGAACCCCGGGTGCTCGCAGCCTCCGGTCAGGGCCCCGCCGAGCTGATTCGGCAGCAGGGCCACCGGCCCGAACACGCCCGTCGCTCCCGTGGTCTCCGCCCGCCGGTGGATCTCCTCCAACAGCACGCGCAGCACCGTGGCGGATCCGGCCTCCACCGCGCCGAAGAGCTGGAAGGGGCCGGGCCCCAGGTCGGCGGAGAGCACGGCGTCGGCTTCGCTGGACCGGTGGGTGAGGCAGCGGCCCACCGGGGCGCCGTCGTCGTCGCGGACCAGCAGCAGGTCCACCGAGTCCACGTGGGGATGCTCCCCGCGGAACCAGGCGCGCACATCGTCGGCCAGCAGGGGGACGTCACGGGGGTCCGGGGCGCCCAACGCCAGGAACTCCTCGCAGGCCGCCGCCGTGAGCACCGTCTCCACGGTGAGCTGCGACGTCGGCATCAGCGCCTCCGGCGCAGCGGGTTCAGCGCATGGACCAGCGCCGTGAGCCGGCCGGCCCCGGTCACCGTGGCGCGAAGCTCCGGGGTGAGATCGCCGGGACTGCGGTCTCCGGGGCGCTGGTCCTGCCAGCGTTCCACCATGCGCAGCTCCTCGCCGTCGGCCCGCCAGGTGCCGTTGACATAGCCGACGTCCTCGGCCTGCAGGATGCGGATGAACCCGCCGGCCACCGGAGCCTGCGTCGGGTTGGCGGAGCGGGTGCCGGTCTCGGGAGAGGTCCCGACCAGCCAGTGCATGATCGCCTGGTGCTCCGGGGCCTTGGCGAAGGCCATCAGCGACTGCCGGGAGTCGAAGCACACCACCAGGCCGATGCGCAGCGGGAACTCGTAGTAGCTGCGGTGCCACAGGTAGCCCGGCGCGTTCTTCAGCGCGCGGGCCAGCGGGGCCCAGGTGATCAGCTGCTCGGCGAACGCCTTGGGGGTGCGGTACTCGTTGCAGCCGAGGAACAGCGCCCCGGTGCGGGCCTGCGGCGCTCGGCAGGCGGAGAAGTCGCGGGTGCGCATGCTCAGCCCTCCCCGGTCCTGAGATAGACGTTCTTGATCTTCCGTCGCGAGGCGTCGTCGGCGAAGGGGCCCGTGCGCCAGGGGTGGACGTGGACGCGCAGATCTCCGGCGCTGTCATCCTCCTCCAGGGATTCGGCGACGTCTCGGGAGACGGTGGCCAGATGCTTGAGCACTCCGGCGGCCAGCGTCTCGGCCAGGCGGGCGCGGGCGTCGTCGTCGAGGTCGGCCTCGGGGTGGAGCTGCGGATCATGCAGCTGCACGTGCAGGGTCGGACGCTGCTCCAGCTCATCGGTCTGCTGCAGCTCGATTTGAAAGGACTCGATGAGCCGAGCGATCTGCGGGTCCCGGTACAGGCCGTTCTGCACGTCCACCGGGTAGATGTTCGCCCCCATGTAGGAGATCGTCGAGTCGCTGCGGCCGAACAGCAGCAGAAAGGGCAGCTTCATCCGCTGATGTCGGTAGGCGCTTTTGAGCCGCGGCACGAGCTCGGGGAAGTCGGCGCTGAGCTCCACCATCTGAGGGAAGGAGAGCAGGCGGGCCTCGTCGCCGATGTTGTAGCGGAGACGCGGGCTCATCACCGCCGCCGAGTTGATGGTGACCACCAGCTCGTTGTCCTCCGTGGTCTCCAGGTAGGTCTCCAGCGGGTTGTACTGGAAGACCATCGGGATGCGGGTCTCGTCCTCGCCGAGGACCCGCGCGCGGAAGTCCGGGTTGCTGATCAGCTCGCGACGCAGGGTCACGGACAGGTCAGTCTCCCCGCCCATGCCGATGGTCAGGTCCGAGGCCCCGTAGCCGGAATAGACCCGGTGGAAGCGGCGCTGGAGGTGGTCTCGCAGCCCCTCGGTCATCGCCTCGCCGCCGACGAAGCCGTTGAGTCGGAACTCAGCGAACTCGTCCCCGGCGGCTTCCAGCCGGTCGGTCAGATGCTTCAGGAAGGGTGGGTAGGCGGTGATCAGGTAGGTGAACCGTGGGCCGAAGTGGCGCATCGTGTCCAGGATCTTCTCCAGATCCGGGCCCGTGTTCTTGACCATGGCGATCTTGGCCATGGCCTGTCCGGTGTTGGTGCCGGTGGCCCAGGCGCCCATGGAGAACGCGTTGATGCAGAACAGGTTCTCCTCGCCGAAGAGGGTCGTCACATAGCCGGCCACGTTCTTGTGCACGGTGTCGAGCTCCTGCTTGGAGCGCATCCAGTTGAAGGGGGTGCCCGAGGAGCCGGAGGACTCGTCCACCACGGTGCCGGCGACGTCGATGCGTCCTCGCCAGCACCGGGTGGCCTCCTCGTAGCGCCGGACGTACTCGTCCTTGGACGTCGGAGTGTAGGAGGCCAGGTCCCACCAGCTGAACCGGTAGCCGGTGCGGGCCAGGTAGTCCTGGTAGGCGGGCACGTCGAGGGAGGCGTGCTGGCAGATCATCCAGGCGTTGAGCTGGGCGAAGCGTTCCAGGGCGGGGTGGTAGTTCCGGGCGGTGAACCGCCACAGCAGCGGGTCGGTGCGGTAGAGACGGTAGGCCGCCGTCAGGCCCAGGTTCGCCGAGCGCAGCATCACCTGCCGGGCGATGTTGACCGGGCCGCGACGGATCGGCAGGCGCCGCAGATGGGCCTGCTCCACGTCAGGCACGACGGGGCGCAGACGGAGGGTCTTGAGCGAGGACAGCAGGGTGGAGGGCGCCATGAGGGTCAGTCTATGATGCGCGCCACGTCAGGTTCAGCGGAGGCGGACACTGAGATCAGATCGTGGCCGAGCCGGTGGATCGCGTCCAGCACCTCCGGGGGATCGACCACCTGCAGCGGCAGCTTCAGCTCCGCCAGGTGCACGGCGATCCATTCGGCCTCGTCGGCGCCCACGGTCATCAGGCAACGGTCCGGACCGGCGGGGGCGACGTCGGCGGCATGCGGCGAGACCCGGGCGCGGACCTGGTCCGCGGGGGCCTCCACGATCACCCGTGCCACCAGGGCGTAGGGGGAGCGCAGCACGGCCTCCTTCACGGTGGCCACGGGGTCCGGGGACGGGATCGCGCTGTAGCGCAGCGTGGTCACATGCAGGTCGCTGATCCGGTCGACCCGGAAGGTCCTCCAGTCTCGGCGCAGGTGGCACCAGGCGAACAGGTACCAGCGCCCCGCGAAGGAGACCACGCGGTAGGGGTCCACCCGGCGGCCGGTGGGGCTGCCGTCTCGGCGGTGTGCGAAGGTGACGGTGCGGCGTTCCGCCGAGGCCTCGGCCAGCCGCGCCACATGTTCCACCGGGGTCCCGGCGTCGCGGTTTCCGATGACGGCGGTGCCGCGCCGCACCTTCTCCGCGGCCGCAGACACCTGCGGGGGCATCGTGCGGCTGACCTTGGCCAGGGCGGACAGCGCCGCATCCTCGAGGCCGGACAGGCCGAGGTCCGTCAGGTGGGCCAGGCCGATCACGACGGCGGAGGCCTCCTCCGGCTCCAGGACCAGCAGTGGACGGTCGGCCCCTGCGACGAGGCGGTATCCGCCGCCCTGTCCGGCTGTCGACTCGATCACGTACCCGAGTTCTCTCAGCCGTTGGACGTCACGGCGCACGGTGCGCGTGGTGACGCCCAGCCGCTCGGCGATCTCCTCGGCGCTGGCCGAGGAGCGCGCCTGCATGAAGCCGAGGATCTGCAGGGCACGGCGCGTGGGGTCGGTGGTGTCGTGGGGCATGTCTCCACAGTACTCGCAGGATGCGGACAGTATCTGTCCGCATGAGCGGGAACACTGAGTCGCACCTACCCCGAGAGGAGACCGTCATGCCCTTCCTGACCGCCGAGGTGACCGATGAGCGGGACGCCTGTGCCATCTATGCCGTCCAGCAGCTGGAGCAGCTGCGCATCGCCGCTCTGGACCTGGACGACGCCCAGCTGCGTGCGGCCCCCACCGCCGGCGCTCTGAGCATGGGCGGGCTGATCGCCCATGTGGCGCAGACCGTGGTCCGCTGGCTGCATCATGTCTACGTCCACGGTGTCGCCGAGCCGGACAGTGGGCTTGCCGAGGAGGCCTTCGCCCTGGGCTTCGACGGGTTCTGGACCGGCGAGGAGGTCCCTGAGGAGACCGGCACGCAGCTGCGTGACCGTCTGGCGACGGCGCGGGATCTGGTCCGTCCCGTGCTGGCGGACGCGGATTTCGACGCGCGGGTGCCGATCCCGGAGGCTCCCTGGTTCCCGAAGGAGCTCGAGTCGTGGAACGTCCGCTGGGTGGCCCATCACCTGGTGGCCGAAGTCGCGCGGCATGCGGGACACGCGGACATCATTCGTGAGCACCTGGACGGACAGATCGCCTATGCGCTCAACGCCCGGGACGTCGGGGAGACCTTCGACTGGGCCGAGTACGCGGGATGATCGTCCGCTGCGGCCTGTGATCACGCGCAGAGGTCGGAGAGGCGCTCGCGGAAGGTGTCGGCCACCGGCGCGGAGAACAGGACGAAGCGGACCTCCTCGAGCGCGTCCCAGCGGCCGGGGGCCTCGGTGAGAGCGAGCCGGGCGGCCTGGGCGACGTCGTCGGCCTCCCACCCGTAGACGCCGGCGCCGATGGCCGGGAAGGCGACGCTGTCAGCACCCAGGCGCAGTGCCTCCAGTAGGGAGTCCCGGAAGCAGGAGACCAGCACGGACGGGTCGGTCTCGCCGGCGTGGCGGTTCGGTCCTACCGTGTGGATGACCCAGTCGGCAGGCAGTTGACCTGCCGGAGTGGACGCCGCCCGGCCGGGAGGCAGTCCTTCAGGCCAGTGGTGCGCCCGCAGCGTCCGGCAGTGCTCAAGGAGTTCCGGGCCGGCCGCGCGATGGATGGCGCCGTCCACGCCGCCCCCGCCCATCAGGGAGGAGTTCGCCGCGTTGATGATCGCGCTCACGTCCTGCTCGGTGATGTCGCCGTCGACCACGGTGATACGCATAGGGCCAGAGTAGTTCTCGTCGGAACGACATGGCACCGTCCGTGAACGTCACGGCGTCCGGTGGCGGGGCAGCTCATGCCTGGGCCTTCCCCACGGCTGGGCGTGGCGCTCGGCGGTGGGGACGGCACAGTGCAGCTGATGGAAGGGCTCAGAGTCCCAGGCCGGCCAGCAGGTCGAGGATCGTGTCGGTCAATCCTCCGGCGATGGCCAGGACAGTGTCGAGCAGACCAGAGATCACGGTGAAGCACCTTTCGTCAGGATGTCGATGTCGTCTCGTCCACCGCATCGGCGGCGACGGACCCATCCTGGCAAAACGGATTCAGCAGTTCGCAACAATTATGTTGCTTTCGTGTTGATGATCATCCTGTCATCCAGAGGAACTGGATCATCACGGAGTCGACCCCAGGTCAGCACGTCCACGCGGACTCCGGCGACCAGGAATTTCTCCCTCTCCAGGCCCTCCTGGACGAAGCCTGCCGCGCGGGCGATCGCACCAGAGCGCGGATTGTTGCGTCGGTGGCCCAGCTCCAGGCGGTGAAGATCGCCGCCACCCTGGTCTGTGGGCGTCAGCGCCCAATCGGCCACAGACCGAGCGGCTGTCGTCATCAGCCCACGACCCCGGTGATCCCGGTGCATCCAGTAGAAGAACCACCCCACCCGATTCGCCCGGTCGATGCTCAGGCCCACCAGCCCGACGGGCGAGCCGCCGACATCGACGGCGAAGGCAAGCCGTCCTGCTCCGGCGTCTGTGACGGCGCGGATGTAGGCCTCCGCCGAGGCCAGGTCGGACACCTCGCCCTGGCGGGACATGGCCGGGTCGGAGTCGAAGGCGGCGAGCACCTGCGGCGCATCGCCGGTCACCAGCAGTCGGAGCTCAGGCATCGTGGGTCGTCCTCTCGTGGTGGGTGTTCCCGTCAGTGACAGGGATCCTGCGGTCCAGGTCGAGCTGCTCCAGAAAGTGCTCATCGTGGCTGACCAGCAGAAGGGCCCCTTGATGGGACTGCAGGGCCTGGATCAGGTGCCGCACGCTGGCGAAGTCCAGGTTGTTGGTCGGTTCGTCGAGGATCAGCAGCTGGGGAGCGGGCTCGGCCAGCAGCAGACAGGCCAGTGTCGCCCGCCAGCGTTCGCCGCCGGAGAGGCTGCCTGCCGGCTGGTGGACGGCGTCACCCCGCAGGAGGAAGAGTGCCAGCTGGTGCCGGACCCGAGTGGGGTCGGCCTGCGGTGCGTGGTGGCGCACGTTCTCCAGCACGCTCAGCCCGGGGTCCAGCACCTGGAGGTCCTGCGGCAGCACGCGGTGCGGCACCAGCAGCTCAGCCTCGCCATCGGCAGGATCCTCCTGCCCGAAGAGGCAGCGCAGCAGGGACGTCTTGCCCACTCCGTTGGGACCGGTGAGCGCCACGCGCTCGGGTCCGCGCAGCATCAGATCCAGCACCGCCGAGCCGTAGGCCGGACGGAGCGCCCGGGCTCGCAGGACGTCCCGACTGGCGGGAACGGCGGTGTCCGACAGGTCGATGCGGATCTCTGCGTCGTCCCGGACCCGGCGCTCTGCCGACTGGAGGGTCTCCCTGGCTTCATCGAGTCGGCCCTCGTGCAGGGCCTTGAGCCGACCCGCCGACTCCTCGGCGCGACGCCGGTAGGCGTGGGCGACGATGGTCGGCAGACTGTCCGCCTTCTTCCGTCCCTGACGGTCCCGTCGGGCCTGCTTGGTGTGCTGGGCGGTCAGGTCGCGCTGCTGTCGCCGAATCTCGGACTGCGCCGTCGCCACGGCCTGGGCGGCCGCCTCCTGGTCGGCGGCCACTGCCGCCTCGAACAGCGACAGGCCCCCTCCGTACCAGTGGAGGTCGCCGTCGCGGACCTCTGCAATGCTGTCCACGCGCTCGAGCAGGTCACGGTCATGGCTGACCACCACCAGGGTGCCCGGGAAGTCCAGAATGAGGTCATGGACGCGGCCCCGAGCCGCGGCGTCGAGGCTGTTCGTCGGCTCATCGAGCAGCAGCACGTCGGGGCGCCGCAGCAGCCGCGCGCTGAGGCTGAGCAGCATCAGCTCCCCGCCGGAGAGCGAACCGACAGGCCGGTCCAGGTCGATACCCTCGAGGCCGATGCGAGACAGAGCGGCGGTGAGTCGCTGATCGATGTCCCAGTCCTCGCCGACGAGGTCGAAGTCTCGGACCTCCACCGAACCGGCCTCGATCCGGCGCAGCGCCGACAGGGTCGCCTCGACGCCGAGCAGGGCCGAGACCCGACGTCGAGGGTGGATGGCCGGATCCTGGGGGAGGCTCGCGAGCTCGCCAGAGAGCCGGACATGGCCCCCCGTGGGGGCGAGCTCCCCCATGATGATCTTCAGCAGCGTCGACTTTCCGGCGCCGTTGTCGCCGACGATCCCGTGACGCCCAGGGCCGAGGCTGAACGTGACGCCGTCGAGGATCGTGTGGCCGTCAGGCCAGCGAAAGATGAGATCGGTGCAGGTCAGAGCACCAGTGGTGTGCAACATGAGGAGTCTCCGGGGTGCGCAGGGGCGGGGGATGCGTGGAGACGCTGCACAGCGGGGCGGCTGCCGGGCCGAGGGCGTCGTGCCGCAGAAGGGACCGAACGCAGGTGAAGCACCGAACCGTCAGAGAGCACAGTGTTCGTGCCGCTTCTCAGCGGCCGCACTGCACAGGTCTCAGACGTCAGTTCTTCACCGGTCACCTCGTGGTCGACGACAGGGCCGAATTCAGAATACCCCCGGATCAGGACGAAGACCAGGCCCGATGCTCGGACTCCAGCAGCCCCATGGAGACCTCGTCATGGAACCGCCCCCGGTGGAGGACGGACTCCCGACGGCGGCCCTCCACGCTGAAGCCAAGCTTCTCGTAGAGGCCGATGGCGCGGGCATTGAAGGAGAAGACGGTGAGCTCCACCTTCCGGGCGCCCATCTCGTCGAAGGCCAGCCGCAGCATCAGCTGCGCCGCCTCCTCGCCGAGGCCCTGGCCCTGGGCGGGTGGACCGAGCACGACGCCCAGGGTCGCGATGCGCGCTGGCACGCTGAGACCGTGGAGGGAGATGTGTCCGGCCACCGCGCCGTCGTCGACCCGGGTGACCGTGTAGCCGACGGCGCCGGGGGAGTCGTTCCGTGCCCAGGTGGAGATCAGCTCCCGCACCTGGGCCTGGGGCTGCTGGACGATCCGTGTCTGCTGGAACAGTGCGACGTCTGGCTCGTTCCACCACTCGGCCAGCACCGGCAGGTCGTCCTCGGTCGTGGCGCGCAGCGCCACCTTGTCTCCCTTGAGCAGGCTCGCGGCCCAGTTCCTCAGCTCGTCAAATTCACCCATGGCTCCTGACCCTACCGGCGGGTTCGCGTAGTCTGGAGCGTATGAGCGCAGAGCAGGGGGGATCCCACCATCAGGGCGCCGGTCAGGCGCCGCGCGAGTGTGCCGCCTATGGCGAGAACGGCGCTGAGGACCTGGCCTACGACCCGGACCACTGTGGACGGGTCGTGACCGCCCATGACGTCATCGACGCGCCCGCCTCCGAGATCTTCGAGCTCATCGCCGACCCTGCCCGTCAGGTCGAGTGGGACGGCAACAGCAACCTCTCCCATGCCGAGCCCGGCCAACGTGTCACCGGGGTGGGAGACGTCTTCCGCATGACGCTGACCAACGGCAAGACCCGCGAGAACCACGTGGTCGAGTTCCTCGACGGCGAGCTGGTGGCCTGGAAGCCCTCCACGATGGGAGAGCCGCCAGCCGGCCACCTCTGGCGGTGGTCCCTGGCCCAGCTCTCTTCGGGCGCTGTGGAGGTCACGCATACCTATGACTGGTCGCAGCTGGACGACCCGGCACGTGTCCAGCGCGCTCGCAGCACGTCTGCGGAGATGCTGGCCGCCTCCATCAGCCGGCTGAAGACGCTGGCCGAGTCGGCGTGACGCCGACGTCGCAGCTCAAGACCATCGTCGCGGCGGCGCTGATTCGGCGGCCTGACCACGGCGTGGCGGAGATGCTCATCGCCCGCAGGACCCAGCCCGCATCGGTCCGACGCCTCTGGGAGTTCCCCGGCGGCAAACTGGAGCCGGGGGAGAGTGCGGAAGAGGCCACGCATCGCGAGATCGCCGAGGAGCTCGGCGTCGGGATCCTCCTCGGCGAGGAGGTCACAGGCCAGGGTGGAGAGTATCTGCCGGGCCTGGGCTGGAGGCTCGCCGGCCCTGCGGTGATGCGCCTGTTCCTCGGGGAGATCGTCGACGGTCACCCGTGGCCGCTGCAGGACCATGATCGTCTCGACTGGGCGTCGCTCACTCCGGAGCTGGTCGATCACCCGTGGATCCCGGCGGACCGCCCGATCGTGGCTGAGCTGCTGCGCCGCTTCGGCGACGGAGGATGTGGCCACGAAGACCCCAGACATGGGAGACGCGCGCAGAAGCAGTGAGGAGGGCTTCTGCGCGCGTCGCGCTTCCCATCGCGCTCTGCCATTAGAACACGTATTCTAGGGGGGCTGCAAGCCTTCTGGGCTCTCTATCGAATATATATTCTATCTCGGGAGTCTGTGAGAAAACTGTCAGAACACTGGTTCGAGAGCCGCTCCGAGGGTCGTTCATGACTCAACTCGGCAGGGTCACCACGAACCGCATAAACTGAGCGGGATCGTCCCCCGCCCGCTGACAGTTGGAGAAGCATGTCCAGCACTGACACCACTCCGGAGACCCGGGAGCAGGAGGCTGCGCCCGATGTCGACGGCGCCGTGCCGCACCCGCTCGACGAAGCTGCCGTCGAGGCCTGCGTCCAGAGGGCCCGCGCGGCGTTCGACCAGGCCTCCGATCTCGAGCAGCTGAAGGAAGCCCGGCTCGCGCACACCGGTGAGAAGGCCCCCATCACGCTGGCCAACCGGCAGATCAAGGATCTCCCGAAGGAGGGCAAGAAGGATGCCGGCAAGCTGCTCGGCGGCGCCCGCGGCAGGATCCAGAAGGCCCTGGCGGCGCGCACCGAGGTGCTCGAGGCCGAGCACGCCGAGCGGATCCTCGTCGAGGAGACCGTCGACGTCACCGCTGCGCTTCGCCGCCGCCCTGCCGGCGCCCGCCACCCGCTGACCGTGTTGCAGGAGCGGGTCAGCGACGTGTTCGTCGGCATGGGCTGGGAGATCGCCGAAGGGCCCGAGGTCGAGTCTGAGTGGTTCAACTTCGACGCCCTGAACTTCGACCCGGACCATCCGGCGCGCGAGATGCAGGACACCTTCTTCATCGAGCCCGCGGACTCGCACCTGGTGCTGCGCACCCACACCTCTCCGGTGCAGGTGCGCTCGCTGCTGGAGCGTCAGCTGCCGGTCTACGTGCTCTGCCCCGGCAAGACGTTCCGCACTGACGAACTCGACGCCACGCATACCCCGGTGTTCCACCAGTTCGAGGGCCTCGCCGTGGACAAGGGTCTGACCATGGCCGACCTGCGCGGCACGTTGGAGCACTTCGCCCGGCAGATGTTCGGCCCCGAGGCCGCCATCCGCCTGCGCCCCTCCTTCTTCCCGTTCACCGAGCCCAGTGCCGAGATGGACATCTGGCACCCCGGGGCCAAGGGAGGCCCGCAGTGGATCGAGTGGGGCGGCTGCGGCATGGTCCACCCGAACGTGTTGCGCGCCGCCGGAGTGGACCCGGAGATCCATACCGGCTTCGCCTTCGGCATGGGCGTGGAGCGCACGCTCATGTTCCGCAACGACGTCTCCGACATGCGCGACATGATCGAAGGCGACGTCCGCTTCAGCCAGCACTTCGGAATGGAGGTCTGAAGACATGCGCATCCCCCTGTCATGGCTTCGTGAACACACTCAGCTCCCGGTGGACGCCACTCCCGAGGACCTCATGGCCGATCTGGTCCGTGTCGGGCTCGAGGAGGAGGACGTCCACCGTCCCGCCGACGAGATCTCCGGACCGATCGTCGTCGGCGAGGTCCTGGAGAAGTCCCCGGAGCCGCAGAGCAACGGCAAGACCATCAACTGGTGCCAGGTCCGCGTCGTCCCCGAGGGGCAGCAGCAGACCCTCACCGGCGAGGGCATCTCACCCGACGGCGTCCAGGGCGTGGTCTGCGGGGCGCACAACTTCGAGGTCGGAGACAAGGTCGTGGTGACCCTGCCCGGCGCGGTGCTGCCCGGTGACTTCCGGATCAGCGCCCGCAAGACCTACGGGCATGTCTCCGCCGGAATGATCGCCTCGGTCCGGGAGCTCGGCATCGGGGAGGACCACGACGGCATCCTCGTGCTCTCCACGCTGGGTCTGGATCCGGAGATCGGTTCGGACGCCCTGGAGCTGCTCGGCCTGCGTGATACGGCGGCGGAGATCAACGTGACCCCGGACCGCGGGTACGCGTTCTCCATCCGGGGTGTGGCCCGCGAATACGCCCACGCCACCGGGACGCCCTTCGTCGATCCTGCCGAGCAGATCAGCGCCGACGGCGCCGTCCGGCCCGGCCACGAGGTCACCCTCGCCGATCAGTCGCCGATCTACGGGGTGGCCGGCTGCAGCCGCTTCGTCACGCACACGGTCACCGGGATCAACCCGCAGGCACCCACCCCGCCATGGATGGCGGCCCGACTGCGGCTGGCCGGGATGCGCCCCCTCTCGCTTCCGGTGGACATCTCCAACTACGTGATGCTCGAGCTGGGGCAGCCCAACCACTGCTACGACGCGGCCACTCTCGACGGCGGCATCGTCGTCCGCCGTGCCGCCGCGGGGGAGCAGCTCACCACTCTGGACGAGAAGGTCCGCACCTTGGACCCCGAGGACCTGGTCATCGCCGATCAGGCCGGGCCCATCGGCATCGCCGGGGTGATGGGCGGGGCCCGCACCGAAGTGGGCAGCACCACCTCCACAGTCGTCGTGGAGGCTGCCCATTTCGATCCGATCACCGTCAGCCGCAGCAAGCGTCGGCATAAGCTTCCCTCCGAGGCGTCCAAACGTTTCGAGCGGGGGGTGGATCCGCTGCTCCCGCCGTTGGCGGCCCAGCGGGTGGTGGACCTGCTGGTGGAGCTGGCCGGCGGAACGGACACCGGGGCGGTCACCGATGCGGGCGGCCCGGTGCTGCCCCAGCCCATCACCTTCGACCCGACGCTGCCGCAGCGGCTGACCGGGGTGGCGATCCCCCGCGATCAGGTCATCGGGACCCTCGAGGAGATCGGCGCCGTGGTCGAGCCCGGCGACGACGGCTCGCGGCTGCGTGTCACCCCGCCCAGCTGGCGGCCTGACCTCACGATCGGCGAGGACCTGGTCGAGGAGATCGCCCGGCTGACCGGATATGACCAGATTCCGTCCCGCCTGCCGGTGGCTCCGGCCGGCCGCGGCCTGACCCGTGAGCAGCAGCGCCGTCGGCAGGTGCTCGGCGGGATGGCCGCCGCAGGGTTCACCGAGACGTTGAGCTACCCCTTCCACTCGGAGGAGGCCAACACGCTCTTCGGCACCCCGGGAGACGGCGACCGGACGATGCTGCGCCTGGCGAACCCGATCGCTTCCCAGCACGGCACTCTGCGCACCAGTGTGCTGCCCGGACTGTTGGACACGCTGCGCCGCAACGTCTCCCGCGGCTTCGGCGAGCCCGCCCTCTATGAGGCCGGGCTCGTCTACCTGCCGGGCGAGACCGTCGGCGCCCCGTCCCTCCCGCCGCTGGGAGCCCGCCCCGAGTCGGAGACCCTCGCCGTGCTCGACGCCGGCATCCCGCACCAGCCGTGGCATCTGGCTGTCGCGCTGGCCGGCTCTGAGCCTGCCGTCGCGCCGGGGCAGCCGGGTCGGGCGCGGGACTGGGCCGACGCCGTCGAGGCTGCGCGGACCGCGGCCGAGCTGGTCGGCGTCGACCTCACCGTCCGGCAGGGGCGCCACCAGGCGTTCCATCCGGGGCGCACTGCCGAGCTGGTGGTCGACGGAGCCGTCGTCGGCCACGCCGGGGAGCTGCATCCGAAGGTCGTCCAGGAGTGGGACCTTCCGGCGCGCACTGCAGCGATGGAGCTTGACCTCAGCGCCGTGCTGGCCTCCGCGCCGGAGAAGGTCGTCGCTGAGCCGATCTCGGCGTTCCCCGCCTCCACGCAGGACGTCTCGCTCATCGTGGACGAGTCTCTGCCGGCCGGTGAGCTGGAGTCCGCACTCACCGCAGGTGCTGGAGAGCTCCTGGAGGACATCGAACTCTTCGACGTCTACTCCGGGGAAGGCATCGGTGAGGGCAGCAAGTCGCTGGCCTTCGCTCTGCGTTTCCGGGCGGCGGATCGGACTCTCACCGCGGACGAGGCCTCCGCGGCGCGCGGTGCCGCGGTGGCCCTGGCCGCTGAACGGTACGGCGCCGTCCAGCGCTGACAGCGGCAGGTCGCCGCACAGAGCATAACGCTGTACGCCTGCCGTACGCCTCGCCGCCTGCGACGACGGCCCCTCGCCCTGGATCACCAGGGAGAGGGGCCGTCGTCGCAGGCGGGCCCATGATGCGGGCGTGCGTTCAGGGGGTCAGCAGCAGCTTGCCGGTGGTTCGGCGATTCTCCAGATCGTCGTGGGCGCGCCCCGCCTCGGCCAGCGGGTAGGTGTCGCCGATGCTCAGCCTGAGATCACCCTCGGCGAGCGACTTGAAGAGCTCGGAGAACCGCCAGGCGCGCTCCTCGGCGTTGCGCAGGTACCAGTGCAGCGCCGGCCGGGTCACGAAGAGGCCTCCGCGCCGGTTGAGCTCCTGCAGGTCGAACGGCGGGACCTGGCCGGAGGACCCCCCGAAGAGCACGAGGGTCCCGCGGACTCCCAGGCTCTCCAGCGAGCCGGTGAAGGTGTCCTTGCCGACGCCGTCGTAGACCACCGAGACGCCCTCACCCTTGGTGATCTCGCGGACCTGCTCAGCGAAGGTGTCGTAGCTCAGCACATAGTCCGCCCCGGCGGCCTGGGCGATCTCGGCCTTCTCCGGGGTGGAGGTGGTGGTGATGACCCGGGCCCCTTTGGCCTTGAGCAGCTGGGTGAGGATCTGGCCGACACCCCCGGCGCCGGCGTGGGTGAGCACCGTCTCTCCGGGGGCGACGCGGTAGGTGGAGTTGATCAGATAGTGGGCGGTGGCTCCCTGCAGGGGCAGTGCCGCCGCCTGTTCGTCGGAGACGTCGTCGGGGATGACGACGGCCTTGGCGGCGTCGACCAGGAAATGCGAGCCGTAGGTGCCGGAGGCGGCCTCGGTGGTGGTCACGCGCTGACCGATCTCCGGGCCGTCGACGCCGTCGCCGTGGGCGATGACGATGCCGGCACCCTCGGTGCCGGGGACGAAGGGATACTCCACGGGGTAGACCCCGCTGCGCTGATAGGTCTCGATGAAGTTCACGCCGGCGGCCCGCGTCTCGACCAGCACCTGGCCCGGGCCGGGCGCGGGCAGGGAGACCTCGACCGTGCTGAACACTTCAGTTCCGCCGGGCTGCTCGGCGCGCGTGACGCGTGCGACGCTGGGCAGGTCCTCGGGGAAGACGCTCTGTTCGTTCATGCGGGTCAGACTATCGAAGTCGGCTGGACATGAAGAACGCATTCCTCACCGACACCTCAATGCATAAATATTGATTCCAGTGCATACATGTGCGTAGACTGCCGGTCATGAGCTATTCGATCGCCGTCTCCGGCGCCTCCGGCTACGCCGGCGGCGAAGTTCTACGCCTGCTCCTGGGCCACCCTGAGGTCGAGATCGGTGCCGTCACGGCGCACTCCTCGGCAGGGGAGCTGCTGGGCTCGGTGCAGCCGCATCTGCGCACGCTGGCGGAGAAGACCATCGTCGAGACCACTGTGGAGAACCTCGCCGGCCATGATGTCGTGTTCCTCGCGCTGCCGCACGGTGCCAGCGCCGAGATCGCCGCCCGGCTCGACGACGACGTGCTGGTCATCGACGCCGCCGCTGACCACCGCCTGGAGTCGGCCGCAGCCTGGAAGGCCTTCTACGGATCCGAGCACCATGGCGCCTGGCCCTATGGTCTGCCGGAGCTGCCCGGCCAGCGGGAGAAGCTCGTCTCCGCGCAGCGGGTCGCCGTGCCCGGCTGCTATCCCACCACCATTCTGCTGGGCCTGGCCCCGGCCTTCGCCTCAGGTCTCGTCGAGCCGACCGACGTCGTCATCGTCGCCGCCACCGGCACCTCCGGGGCCGGGAAAGCGCTGAAACCCCACCTGTTGGGCTCCGAGACCATGGGCGGCATGAGTCCCTACGGGGTGGGCGGGGTCCACCGACACACCCCCGAGATCGAACAGGGGCTCAGCGGAGTCGCCGGCACTGAGGTGCAGGTCTCCTTCACCCCGACACTGGCCCCGATGGCCCGTGGGATCCTGGCCACCTCCACTGCGCGGCTGGCCGAGGGGGCGACCGCCGCCTCCCTGCGGGAGGCCTACGCCGCCCGCTACGACGACGAGCCCTTCGTCCATCTGCTGCCCGAGGGGCAGTGGCCGGCCACCAAGCAGGTCATCGGCTCCAACCACGTCACCGTCCAGCTGGCTGTGGACGAGCACGCCGGGCGTGTCATCGTGGTCTCCGCCAGTGACAATCTCACCAAGGGCACCGCCGGCGGTGCCGTCCAGTCCATGAACCTCGCCCTGGGTCTCGCGGAGACCACCGGGCTGAATCTGTTGGGAGTCTCCCCATGAGCGTCACCGCAGCCGCCGGCTTCACCGCCGCAGGCGTCACCTCCGGGCTGAAGTCGTCCGGACGCGATCTCGCCCTGGTGGTGAACACCGGTCCGCTGCGGCACGCATCCGCCGTGTTCACCAGCAACCGGGTCGCCGCCGCGCCGGTGCTGTGGTCCCGGCAGGCGATCAGCGACGGCCGCGCCGACGCCGTCGTGCTCAACTCCGGCGGCGCGAACGCCTGCACCGGCCCGGCGGGTTTCGCCGACACCCATCACACCGCCGAGCGTGTGGCCGAGGCGCTCGAGCTCTCCGCCCAGGACGTGCTGGTCTGCTCCACCGGGCTGATCGGTGAGCGGCTGGACATGGGCGCCCTGCTGCCCGGTGTCGATGCGGCGGTGGCCGCACTCGCGGACGACGACGCCGCCTCCGCGGCCGCCGCGGACGCCATCCGCACGACTGACAGCGTCTCCAAGACGGCTCGGGTCCAGGGGGACGGCTTCGTGGTCGGCGGTATGGCCAAGGGAGCCGGCATGCTGGCCCCGGGCATGGCGACGATGCTCTCGGTCATCACCACTGACGCCGTGCTCGCCCAGCCGGATCTGGACGCCGCCCTGCGCGAGGCGGTCCGGGTGAGCTTCAACCGGGCCGACTCGGACGGCTGCATGTCCACCAACGACACGGTCATCGCGATGGCCTCCGGGGCCCATCCGCAGGCCGACGCCTCCGGAGTCGATCTGGCCGAGTTTCAGGCCGCGCTGACCGCAGTCTGTCAGGACCTGGCGGCGCAGCTGATCGCTGACGCCGAAGGCGCCCACCACGAGATCGCCATCACCACTGTCAACGCCGCCAGTGAGGACGACGCTGAGACCGCCGGACGGGCGGTGGCGCGCTCCAACCTGTTCAAGACTGCCATCTTCGGCCAGGACCCCAACTGGGGGCGGATCCTCTCCGCAGTGGGCACCACGGAGGTCGCCTTCGACCCCGCCACGATCGACGTGGCCGTCAACGGGGTGTGGATCTGCCGGAGCGGGGGAATCGGCGAGGACCGTGCCGGGGTGGACCTCTCCGGCCGGACGGTCGAGGTCACCATCGACCTCAAGGCAGGGGTCTCCCAAGCCACCATCCTCACCAATGACCTCACGCATGACTACGTGCATGAGAACAGCGCCTACTCCACCTGAGGGGAACCCGTGATCGAGAAGACCACCAGCCTGCAGCCCCGCGAGCGGGACCCGCGGGCCGACGCCGGGGCGAAGGCCGCGACCCTCATCGAGGCGCTGCCCTGGATGCAGAAGTTCGCCGGGGAGACCATCGTCATCAAATACGGAGGCAACGCCATGGTCGACGACGACCTGCGCCGCGCCTTCGCTGAGGACGTGGTCTTCCTGCGCCATGTCGGGGTCAACCCGGTGGTGGTCCATGGTGGGGGCCCGCAGATCAACGCCATGCTGGAGACCGTCGGCGTGGAGTCGCAGTTCCGCGCCGGCTACCGGGTCACCACCCCGGAGGCGATGGACGTGGTCCGCATGGTGCTCACCGGGCAGGTGGGCCGTCAGCTCATCGGCCTGATCAACAGCCACGGCCCCTACGCGGTGGGGCTCTCGGGGGAGGACGCCGCCCTGCTGCGCGCCCGCCGCAAGACCGCGGTCATCGAGGGTCAGGAGATCGACCTCGGGCTCGTCGGCGAGGTCACCGGGGTCAACCCCGCCGCGGTGGAGGACCTGCTCGCGGCCAAGCGGATCCCTGTCATCTCCACGATCGCCCCGGAGTTCGACGAGGCGGGCCAGCCCACCGGTGAGGTGCTCAACGTCAACGCCGACCTCGCCGCCGCGGCCGTCGCCTCCGCGTTGGGGGCCGCCAAGCTGGTGATGCTCACCGATGTCGAGGGGCTCTATGCAGACTGGCCGGATCGAGACTCACTGATCTCGTCGCTGAGCGCCTCGGACCTGCGGGGCATGCTGCCCGACCTGCAGTCCGGCATGATCCCGAAGATGACCGCCGCACTGACCGCCGTGGAGGGCGGGGTGCCGCGGGCGCACATCGTCGACGGCCGTGAGCCGCATTCGATGCTGCTGGAGATCGTCACGACCGAAGGGGTGGGCACCCAGGTGGTCCCGGACGGAGAGGAGTCCTGATGGCCGAGCTGTCCTCTGACGAGCTGACCACCGCGTCGCTGGCCGCAGCCGAGGCCGGGGAGGTCCTGCTCAGCCGGTATCGGGACTCGCTGCTGGGCGTCTTCGGCACGCCGCAGCGGGTGTTGGTGCGCGGTTCCGGTGTCACCGTCTGGGACGCCGACGGGCGCGAATATCTCGATCTGCTGGCGGGAATCGCCGTCAACGCACTGGGCCACGCCCATCCGTCGGTGACCTCGGTGGTGGCCAGCCAGGCGGCGACCCTGGGCCACATCTCCAACTTCTTCACCAGCCCCACGCAGATCGCCCTGGCGGAGAAGCTGCTGCAGCTCACCCGGGCGCCGGAGGGATCCAAGGTCTTCTTCACCAACTCCGGCACGGAATCCAACGAGGCCGCCTTCAAGCTGGCCCGGCGGCACGGAGGCGGGGACCGCCCACGGATCGTCGCCCTGCAGGAGGGCTTCCACGGCCGCTCCATGGGCGCACTGGCGATGACCTGGAAGCCTGCGCACCGGCAGCCCTTCGAACCGCTGCCCGGCGGGGTCGACTGGGTTCCCGCCGGGGATGTGGAGGCGCTGCGCGCCGCCGTGGACTCCACTGTGGCCGCCGTCGTCGTCGAGCCCGTCCAGGGTGAGGCGGGGGTCCGGGGGATGCCGGAGGGGTATCTGCAGGCGGTCCGGGAGATCACCCGTGAGGCCGGGGCACTGATGATCGTCGACGAGGTGCAGACCGGAGTGGGGCGGACCGGCGAGTGGTTCGCCTCCACCGGTGTCGAGCCGGACGCGATGAGCCTGGCCAAGGGGCTCGGCGGCGGATTCCCGATCGGCGCGCTGATCACCTTCGGTGAGCAGGTCAGCGGTCTGCTCTCCGCCGGGGACCACGGCACCACCTTCGGCGGCAATCCGGTGGCCACCGCCGCCGCGCTGGCGACAATCCACGCGCTGGAGTCCGGCGAGGTGCTGGAGAACGTCCGTCGGGTGGGAGCGGCTACAGCGGCAGCCCTGGAGCAGCTGGAGATGGTCACCGAGGTGCGCGCCCATGGCCTGCTGGTCGGGTTCGACGTCGACGCTGCTGACGCTGCTGACGCTGCTGACGACGCCGGCTCCGCGGACTCCGCTCCGCTGGCGCCCGCCATGGTCGCTCAGGCGCTGGAGGCCGGATTCATCATCAACGCCACCGGCCCTCGGACTCTGCGACTGGCTCCGCCGCTGACCATCACCGAAGACCAGATGATGCGTTTCGTGGAGGCCCTCGACGGGATCCACCGCGCCGCGAAGGAGAACTCATGACCCGCCACTTCCTGTCCGACCTGGATCTCAGTCCCGAGGAGCTGGTCCGGGTGCTCACCCTGGCCGAGGCCTTGAAGGCCGACCCCTATGCGGTGGCCCCGCTGACCGGCCCGCAGACCGCGGCGGTGTTCTTCGACAAGACCTCCACCCGCACCCGGATCTCCTTCGCCGCAGGGATCTCGGCGCTGGGCGGGGCGCCGCTGATCGTGAACCCGGGGGAGTCCCAGCTGGGCCACAAGGAGTCGATCGCGGACACGGCCAAGGTTCTGGAGCGCATGGTCTCGTTGATCATCTGGCGCACCTACGCCCAGTCCGGCTTGGAGGAGATGGCGGAGAACAGCCGGGTGCCGGTGATCAACGCGCTCTCCGACGACTACCACCCCTGCCAGCTGCTGGCCGACCTGCTCACCGTCCGGGAACACCTGGGGGACCTGGGCGGGCGGTCTCTGGCCTATCTGGGAGATGCCGCCAACAACATGGCCAACTCCTACCTGCTGGCCGGGGTCAACGCCGGCATGGACGTGCGCATCGCGGGCCCCGAGGGGTACCTGCCCGAAGAGCGGGTCGTCGCCGCGGCCCGTCGGCGGGCCGAGCGCACCGGCGGCACGGTGACCATCACCACCGAGGTCGCCCGGGCGCTGGAGGGCGCCGACGTCGTCGCCACGGACACCTGGATCTCCATGGGGCAGGAAGACGAGAAGGAGCAGCGGCTGCGACTCTTCGGGGACTACCGCGTCGACTCCGCGGCGATGGCTCGCGCCGCCGAGGGGGCGATCGTGCTGCATTGCCTGCCGGCCTATCGGGAGGCGGAGATCAGCGGTGAGGTCATCGACGGTCCGCAGTCGGTGGTGTGGGATGAGGCCGAGAACAGGCTTCACGCGCAGAAGGCGCTGATGGCGTGGCTTCTGGTGGAGTCCGGCCTGACCGACGAGACCACTGCGGCACAGGTCCGAGCGGCGGAACAGGGCGGGGAGATCGGTCGCCGATGAGCAGCCACGCCGCCCCGACCACCAAGACCGCCCGGCACGCGAAGATCCGCGAGCTGATCACCCGTGGTTCCATCCGGTCGCAGGCCGAGCTGGTCGAACAGCTGGCCGAGGAGGGTGTGCGGGTCACCCAGGGCACGCTGTCCCGTGACCTGGTGGAGATCGGCGCGGCGCGGGTGCGTGCGGCCGACGGCGGGCTGATCTACGCGGTGCCCGGGGAGGGCCATGAGCGGGAGCTGCAGGCTGATCAGACCGAGGCCACCACGCTGGCGCGGCTGGTGGGACTCTGTCGCGACCTGCTGGTCTCCGCCGAGGCCAGCGCGAACCTGGTCATCCTGCGGACCCCTCCGGGTGCGGCGCAGTTCCTGGCCAGTGCAGTGGACCATGCCGGCCTGAAGGAAGTCTTGGGCACGATCGCCGGGGACGACACGATCATGGTGGTCACCACCCGGCCCGACGGCGGGGCAGAGGTCGCCGCACGGTTCCGCGGTTTCGCTGAGGGAGAGACATACGCCCCAGACTCCACATGACGAAACCGGGGTTCCAATGACTGCCTCGCTGTGTGATGCTGGTCTCATCGTGCAGGCGACACAGGGGGACGGCATGACGAAGACCTGGCAGCTCAGGGTCAACGGGCACGACGAGTCCCAAGACCAGCCTTCTCCCCGGGTCAACCTCCTCGACTGGCTGAGGGGGCGTGGACTCACCGGCGCCAAGGAGGGCTGCGCCGAGGGAGAGTGTGGAGCCTGCGCCGTGCTGGTGGTGCGGCCGGACGGAGGGCACCGGTCACGGTGGACGGCGATCAACGCCTGCCTGCCACCGGCTGCGGCCTTCGACGGCCAGGAGGTGGTCACCGCCGAGGGCCTCGCCGACGCGACATCCGCTCCGCCGGTCCCGCAGGAAGCCGCGCAGGAAGCCGCGCAGGAAGCTCCGCAGGGGACCGCCGGGAAAGTCGCCGAGGAGCTGCACCCGGTGCAGCAGGAGATGGTCCGGCGTGGTGGGTCTCAGTGCGGCTACTGCACTCCCGGTTTCGTCTGTTCGATGGCGGCGGAGTATTACCGACCCGGGCGGAGCCCCGCCAGCCGGGAGGACCGTCCGGCAGACCACGGGCCGAACGGCTTCGACCTGCACGCCCTCAGCGGCAACCTCTGCCGCTGTACGGGGTATCGCCCGATCCGCGACGCCGCCTATGCGTTGGGCGCGGCCCAGGAGCAGGATCCGCTGCGGCAGCGGCAGGGCAGTCCGGCGCCGGCTCCGCAGCCCACCCTGCTCACCGGTGACGGTGCGGAGTTCCGCAGGCCCGCGAGCTTCGCCGAGGCGCTGCAGCGGCTGGCCGAGGATCCCGGCACAGTGCTGGTGGCCGGGGCGACCGATCTGGGCGTTGAGCGCAACATCCGGCATTCCCGGCCGCAGAAGATCCTGGCGATCGATCATCTCGAGCAGCTGCGCCGGATCAGCTGGGAGGAGGACCTCGTCGAGATCGGGGCGGGCGCGACACTCTCCGAGGTGGAACGGGCCTTGGAGGGCCGTGTGCCCCTGCTGGCCGAGCTCTTCCCGCAGTTCGCCTCACGGCTGATCAGGAACACGGCGACTCTGGGCGGCAACCTGGCCACGGCCTCGCCGATCGGGGATGCCGCCCCGGCGCTGCTGGCCCTTGACGCGGAGCTGGTGCTCTCCTCGGCCGAAGGAGAGCGCACGGTGGCCCTGGCGGACTTCTTCACCGGATATCGGCAGACCGTCCTGGGGCCCGGTGAGCTGATCCGCAGTGTGAGGATCCGGCGTCCCCTGCTGGAGCACGTCGCGTTCTACAAGGTCGCCAAGCGCCGCTTCGACGACATCTCCTCGGTGGCGGTCGGCATCGCCGTGGAGATCACCGACGGCACCATCACCCAGGCCCGCATCGGGCTCGGCGGGATCGCGGCCATCCCGCTGCGCGCCCGTTCCACGGAACAGGCGCTGATCGGCAGGCCGTGGGCAGCGGAGACGATCCAGGAAGCAGCCCGGATCATGGGGGAGGAGGGTACTCCGATGGATGATCTGCGGGCCAGCGCCCGGTATCGGGCAGCGATGCTCGAACAGACCCTGCACAGATTCCATGCCGCACATCAGACGGGGGATCACCAGGAGGTGCGGTCATGAGCAGCGTCGGTTCCCCGGAACCCCATGAGAGTGCTGCACTCCATGTCACCGGACGGGCCCTGTACACCGACGATCTCGCAGTCCGTGACTCCCGGGCGCTGCACGCCTGGCCGGTGCAGGCGCCGTATGCCCATGCGCGGGTGGTGTCAGTGGACACCGACGACGCGCGCCGGATCTCCGGGGTGGTGGAGGTGCTCACCGCTGCTGAGGTTCCCGGCACCAACGACGCCGGGGTGAAGGGGGACGAACCCCTCTTCCCCGCCGAGGTCATGTATCACGGCCATGCGGTGTGCTGGGTGCTCGGCGAGACGGAGGAGGCGGCCCGGCTGGGTGCCGAGGCCGTGCAGATCGACTACGAGCCCCTGCCCGCCCTGGTGACCATCGATGAGGCGATCGCCGCAGAGAGTTTCCAGGGCCGGCAGCTGGTGCTCAGCCGAGGCGACGCCTCAGCGGCCCTGCAGGCCGCGCCGCACCGCTTCACCGGACACGCCGAGTGCGGTGGGCAGGACCACTTCTACCTGGAGACGCATGCGTCCTTCGCTGCGGTGGACGAGGCGGGACAGGTCATGGTGCATTCCTCCACCCAGCACCCCACTGAGACTCAGGAGATCGTCGCCCATGTGCTGGGCCTGGCCTCCCACGAGGTCACCGTCCAGTCGCTGCGCATGGGCGGGGGCTTCGGCGGCAAGGAGATGCAGCCGCACGGATTGGCCGCCGTGGCCGCGCTCGGCGCGGTCCGGACCGGCCGCCCGGTGCGCCTGCGGCTCACCCGCACCCAGGACATGACCATGACAGGCAAACGCCATCCGTTCGCAGCCGAATGGGAGGTCGGCTTCGACGAGGAGGGGCACCTGCTCGGACTCAGCGCGGTGATCACCTCCGACGGCGGGTGGGCGCTGGATCTGTCGGAGCCGGTGCTCTCCCGTGCCCTGTGTCATCTCGACAACGCCTATCTCATCCGCGATGTGGAGGTCCTGGGCCGGATCGCGAAGACGCACAAGACCTCTCAGACGGCCTTCCGAGGCTTCGGCGGACCGCAGGGCATGCTGATCATCGAGGACATCCTGGGACGGTGCGCGCCGCGACTGGGTCTGGAACCTGATGAGCTGCGCCGGCGCAACCTCTACCGCTCCGGTGACATGACCCCCTATGGTCAGCCGGTGCGCCACGCCGAGCGGATCGGCGACATCTGGCAGCAGCTGGATCAGCGGGCGGAGGTCCCGCGTCGGCGCGCAGAGATCGCGGAGTTCAACGCCACGCATCAGCACCTGAAGCGAGGGCTGGCGGCGACGCCGGTGAAGTTCGGGATCTCCTTCAACTTCACCGCATTCAACCAGGCCGGGGCTCTGGTCCACGTCTACAAGGACGGCTCGGTGCTGATCAACCACGGTGGCACCGAGATGGGCCAGGGGCTCCACACGAAGATGCGTCAGGTCGCCGCCACCGCTCTGGGCGTCCCGCTGCATCAGGTGCGCCTGGCGCCGACCCGGACGGACAAGGTGCCCAACACGTCGGCGACCGCGGCCAGTTCCGGGGCGGACCTCAACGGTGGAGCAGTCAAGAATGCCTGTGAGCAGGTCCGTGGCCGTCTGGCCGAGGTGGCCTCACAGCGTCTGGGGGTGAACGCCCGGGACGTCCGCTTCGAGTCCGGTCAGGTGCGGGCTGTGGGGCAGAGGGAGGCACTGAGGTTCGTCGAAGTGGTCAAGGAGGCTTATCTGCAGCGTGTCCAGCTCTTCGCCGCCGGCTACTACCGCACTGAGGGCATCCACTGGGATGCGGCGCGGATGCAGGGGGAGCCGTTCAAGTACTTCGCCTACGGGGCAGCTGTCAGCGAGGTCGAGGTCGACGGCTTCACCGGAGCCTACCGGCTGCTGCGGACTGACATCGTCCACGACGTCGGAGATTCGCTGTCGCCGATGATCGACGTGGGGCAGATCGAGGGAGGCTTCGTGCAGGGTGCCGGGTGGCTGACCCTGGAGGACTTCCGGTGGGACACCTCTGAGACCGAGCGGCGGGGGCGGGTGCTGTCTCAGGCGGCGAGCACCTATAAGCTGCCCAGCTTCTCCGAGATGCCCGAGGAGTTCCGCGTGCATCTCTACGAACGAGCGACCGAACCTGGGGCGGTCTACGGCTCGAAGGCCGTGGGCGAGCCGCCCTTCATGCTGGCCTTCAGCGTCCGCGAAGCCCTGCGCGCCGCGGCCGGGGCCTTCGGCCCCGGAGGGACCGAGGTGCAGCTGCCCAGCCCGGCCACACCCGAGGCGGTCTATTGGGCGGTGCAGTCGGTCAGGGCAGCCTCTGCGGGATCGTCTGAGAGATCCTCGGCGGGATCGTCTGGTGCCTCGGCGACCATGCCGACGGGCGGCTGATCGATGGACTGGCATGCGGCCGTCGGAGAGCTCACGGAGCGAGGCGAACCGGGCGTGCTCATCACCGTACTGCGGACACGAGGCCATGCCCCGCGTGAGGCCGGGGCCAAGATGGTGGTCTCCCGCGACGGCGCCTGGGACAGCATCGGTGGGGGAAACCTGGAGAAGACCGCCGTCGACCATGCCCGAGACATGCTCGGCTCTGCTGCCGAGGCACCGCAGGTCATCGACCTCTCGCTGACCGAGCACGCTCCGGCCGTCCATGGTCGGCAGTGCTGCGGAGGGCAGGTGTCCGTGCTGTTCGAACGGCTCGCCGCCACACCGGCGGTCGCGATCTTCGGCCTCGGCCATGTCGGCTACGAGGTCGCACGGATCTTCTCTCGGATGCCGATCTCCCTGCACCTGATCGACAGCCGCGAAGACCGGGCCCGTCTGGCGGAGGCGGAGGATCTCCGGGGCGGGAAGGCACGTCTTTCGGGCCACCACGTGCCCGCGCCGGAGACCGTGCTCCACAGCCTGCCGGCCGGAGCCCATGTGCTGATCATGACGCACGACCACGCGGAGGACCTGTTCCTCTGCGAAGCCGCCCTGGACCGGGAGGACCTCGACTACGTCGGACTGATCGGCTCAGCGGCCAAATGGGCGAGATTCAGGAAGCGGCTGAGCGAGAACGGGCACTCGGCCGAGCAGATCGCCCGCATCGAGTGTCCCCTCGGGACCCCGGAGATCCCCGGGAAGGACCCTGCGAGCATCGCTGTGGGCGTGGCGGCGAAGTACCTCCGTCGGCGGGGCCCGACCGTGGAGTCGACAGACGGGGGACGATGGTGACGATCTATCGCAGCAGGGTCATCGACACCCCCGGGGCGCTGGGGGACCCGGAGGGACTGCGCAGCGATGAGGACTGTGCGCTCGTCGTCGGCGCCGGAGAGATCCTGGCACGGAGCGGGTTCGCCGCGGCGCGGCGGGACTTCCCGGACCACCAGGTGATGGATCTGCGGGACGGGGTCCTGCTGCCGGGCCTGATCGACACGCATGTGCATTGTCCCCAGGTGCGCATCATCGGGGGGCTGGGGATGGCTTTGCTGGACTGGCTGGACCGCTGTGCCCTGCCTGAGGAGCAGCGGATGGCCGACGCCGCCTTCGCCGCCGGAGTCGCCGAGGAGTTCCTCACCGGTCTGGTGCGGGCCGGGACGACCACGGCGCTGGTGTTCGGTTCGCATTTCCCCCAGGCGATGGAGGTGCTCTTCGCTCAGGCGCAGCAGATCGGCCTGCGGATGACCTCCGGACTGGTGGTCAGCGATCGGGTCCTTCCCGAGAGCCTGCTGACCAGCCCGGCGCAGGCGTTCGAGGCAGGGCGTGCGCTCGCGGAACGGTGGCATGGTCGCGGACGGCTGCGCTATGCGGTGACGCCCCGGTTCTCCCTCTCGGCGGGGGAGGAGATGCTGGCCTCCTGCGCCGCGCTCCTCCAGTGTGAGGTGGCCGTCGACGGCGACGGACGGCCCGAGGGCCAGGGCCTCTGGTTCACCTCCCATGTCAATGAGAACCTGGAGGAAGTCCGGGAGGTCCGGCGCTTGTTCCCCGAGGCTCGTGACTATGTGGACACCTATGACCGCCACGGACTGTTAGGACCGCGCTCGGTGCTCGCTCACAACATCCATCCCACGGCTGCCGAGCTGTTGCGCATGGGCCAGACCGGCACGTCTGCGGCTCATTGCCCGACCTCGAACTTCTCCCTGGGCAGCGGCCTGTTCCCGCTGAAGCAGCACCTCGCCGCCGGGGTGCCGGTGGCATTGGGGTCGGACGTCGGTGCGGGCTCCGGGTTCTCGCTGTTTCAGGAAGGGCTCCAGGCCTACTTCGGCCAGCGGCTGCTCGGCGCCGACGGGGTGCAGCTGGCGCCCTCTGACCTGCTGCACCTGGCCACGCGTTCTGGAGCCCAGGCGATGGGGCTGGCTGAGACGGTGGGGGACCTGTCGGCGGGCCGGCAGTTCGACGCGGTGCTGCTGCGACCCCGTGCCGGCACGACCATGGAGACCGTGCTCAGACATGCGCGGGATGCGCAGGATGTCGTGGCCAAGATCTTCAGCCTGGGGTCACCGGCTGACATCGATGCCGTGTGGATCGGTGGCGAGCTCGTCGTCTCAGGGTCTTCGGACAGTCAGGAGCCAGGCTGATCCTTCGGAAGGGGGCCTGGAAGGTCTGTTCAGTCCCGCACGGCGCCGTCGAGGACTTCGCGCATCCGGTCCAGACCGAACATCTCGATGGCGGCGTAGGGATTCTGCCCCTCATGGCGCGGGTCGGCCCCGGCCGCCAGCAGCATCCGCACAGTCTCCTCGTTCTGCAGGAACACGGCGCAGGTGAGCGCGGACTGGCCGCGGTCGTTGAGCCGATCGACATCTGCGCCCCGGTCGAGGAGTCCCTTCACCAGTGAGGCGTGGTTGTTGTAGGTGGCCAGGATCAGCAGGGTGTCGCCCTTGGAGTTGGCCAGGTTGACCGGGATGCCTTGGTCGACCAGGTTCAGCAGCTCCTCCTCGCGGCCCTGGCGCGCGAGATCGAACATGGAGTTCAGGAACTCCACCTGCTCGTCGGTCAGCTCGGGCACCCCGGCGGCGTCGGGGGAGGGGTCATGTGACATGCGTACCAGTCTATCGGAATGCGGGTGCAGGGGCGTGGTGCGTCACGTCGTGGGAAGTCGACGGCGACATCGCGTATGCTCACTTATTGAAAGTGATTCTCAATAAGACGGAAGGGAGTCTCCATGACTTCTCCCTCGGGTCCGCAGCCCCTCGACACCCTCGTCATCGGTGCCGGTCCGTCCGGCCTCGGCACCGCACTCGCCCTCGACGCCGTCGAGGGGCTGAGCTTCGGCGTCGTCGACCGTGGCGAGATCGGAGAGACCTTCCATCGCTGGCCGGACCGGCAGCAGTTCCTCACCCCGTCCTTCACCGGCAACGGGTACGGCGCCACGGATCTCAACGCCGTGCACCCGCTGACCTCGCCGGCGTTCAGCCTGGGGGTGGACTACCCCGACGGCGCGGGCTATGCGAAGTACCTGCGCAGCGTGGCCGGGCACTTCGAGATCCCGGTGGCGCGGAACTGCGAGGTGACCTCGCTGCGTCAGGACGGCGAGGGCTTCATCGCCACCACCGAGAGCGGGCCGATCCCGGCCCGCACCGTGGTCTGGGCCGGCGGGGAGTTCCAGGCGCCGGTGGTGCCCCAGATCCCCGGCAAGGGCTCTCTGGTGCACACCGGGCGCGAGGAGGCCTGGACGTCACGGCAGGGGAGGGTCCTGGTGCTCGGCGGTGGGGAGTCCGGCATCGACATCGCCTGTCACCACATCGAGCAGGGGGCCACTGTGACCGTCCTCGACGCGCACCATCCGTGGGATGCCGGACAGGGTTCGGACCCCTCCTTCGGCCTCGCTCCGCGGACCCGGATGCGACTTGCCGCAGCCCGCGAGACCTGGCGCCTGACGCTCCTGCCCCAGCATGCGGCCGCGGTGCGACGGGCCGGAGACCGTTGGGAGGTCACCCTGGCCGATGGGGCCACGTTGGCCGCAGACTCGCCGCCGCTGGCCGGCACCGGCTTCGGTTCCGGCCTCGGGCCCGCGGAGCACCTCTTCGGCAGGCGGGAGGACGGGTGGCCCGAGGTTGACGCCGACGACCAGTCGACGCGGGCGCCAGGACTGTTTCTCGTCGGGCCGTCCTTGCGTCATGGTGCGCAGCGATTCTGCTTCGTCTACAAGTTCCGGCAGCGCTTCGCGCATGTGGCCGGAGTCATCGGAGAGTCGCTCGGCAAGGACTGTGCGGATCTGGAAGCTTGGCGAAGCGCGGGAATGCTCACCGAGGACGTCTCCGCATGTGGGGTCGAATGCGCCTGCTGACAGCGCTGGAGGCGTCATCTGTGAGGCTGCCGCCGGCATTGCTGTTCCTGTTCGCCATGATCGCCGGGCTGCTGCTGGGCCTCCTCGGGGACGTCCAGGTCCCGGTCATGCCGATCATTATGGTGCTGCTGGGGCTGCTCTTCCTGGAGGTCCGCTGGGAAGGGGGTCGTGAGCTGCTGCGTTCCCGGCGGGCGGCGGCCCTCGCCCTGGCGTTGAACTTCCTGGTCCTGCCGATGGCGGCGCTGGGGATCGTCACGCTGATCGTGCCGGACGACGACGTCGTGCGCCTGGGACTGCTCATCTACCTGCTCTTCCCCTGCACGGACTGGTTCCTGGGCTTCACCCGGGTCGCCGGCGGCAGCACGGCACTCGGCGCCGCGCTGATCCCGGTGAGTCTGGTGCTGCAGCTGCTGCTGTATCCGGTGTGGGTCTCCGCGGTGACCGGCCGTGGTCTGCCTGGTGTCATGGAGGCGCTGTGGCCTGCGCTGCTGGAGGGGCTGCTGATCCCAGCCGGCGCCGCAGTGGCGCTGCGGGTGGTGATCCGTCTGGTGGGTGGGCGGGCCGGGCTCCTGCGCGTGCGGCGGGCGGCGGGAGCGGTGATCCCGTGGACGATCGCCGCGCTGATCCTGGGTCTCTTCGCCTCCGGCGCCGGTGACGCGCTGCTCGAGCTGGCGGTGCTGGTGCAGGTCCTCGCCGCCGTCGTGCTGTTCTTCGCGATCAGCTTCGCGCTGGCCCAGCGGGTGAGTCGGTCGGCGGGTCTGAGCGAGGAGGAGGGGATCCTCGTGGTCTTCACCACCGCGTCCCGGAATGCTCCACTGATGCTGGCGGTGACCTCGCTGGCGCTGGGCGAGGATCCGGTGGTCACGGCGGTGATCGTGCTGGGCATGCTGTTGGAGTTCCCTCATCTGACGATGTTGTCGTGGTGGCTGCGTCGCCGGCGCCGAGGTGCCGGACGTGCCGGTTCCGCGGAGTCGCTGACGGCGGCCGCCTGAGGCGATAACCTGCCAGGGAGAGGGCTTCTCGGCGGACCCGCACACTGCGAGAGTATGCAGTCAAGTGAATAATTATGTAGACTCACCGCTGAGCCGACCACCACACCTCCCTGGCCGCCAGGGACGACATGCAAGGAGCTGGACCCGTGACCGATCGCATCGTTCTCGCCTATTCGGGCGGCCTCGACACCTCTGTTGCCATCGGCTGGATCGCCGAGGCGACCGGCTCCGAGGTCGTCGCCGTCGCCGTCGACGTCGGACAGGGTGGAGAGTCGTTGGAGACCGTGCGGCAGCGCGCGCTGGACTGCGGCGCCGTCGAGGCCTACGTCGCCGACGCCCGCGACGAGTTCGCCGAGCAGTACTGCATGCCCACGCTGAAGGCCAACGGCCTCTACATGGACTCCTACCCGCTCGTCTCGGCCATCTCGCGACCGGTGATCTCCAAGCATCTGGTGGCCGCGGCCCAGCAGTTCGGGGCAACCACGGTGGCACACGGCTGCACCGGCAAGGGCAACGACCAGGTCCGCTTCGAGGTCTCCATCCAGACTCTCGGTCCGGAGCTGAAATGCATCGCCCCGGTCCGTGACCTGGCTCTGACCCGGGAGAAGGCCATCGAATACGCGGAGAAGCACGACCTGCCGATCGAGACCACCAAGAAGAATCCCTTCTCCATCGACCAGAACGTCTGGGGTCGGGCCGTCGAGACCGGCTTCCTGGAGGACATCTGGAACGGGCCCACCAAGGACGTCTACGACTACACCGAGGACCCGGCCTTCCCGCCGGCGGCCGACGTCGTCACCATCACCTTCGACCGGGGCGTGCCGGTGGCCCTCGACGGCCGCGGCGTCACCGCGCTGCAGGCCATCGAGGAGCTCAACCGCCGCGCCGGGGCTCAGGGCATCGGGCGGATCGACATCGTCGAGGACCGACTGGTCGGCATCAAGTCCCGCGAGATCTACGAGGCGCCCGGCGCGATGGCGCTGATGGCCGCCCACCGGGAGCTGGAGAACATCACTCTGGAGCGCGAGCAGGCGCGGTTCAAGAAGGCTGTGGACCAGCGCTGGACCGAGCTCGTCTACGACGGGCAGTGGTTCTCTCCGCTGAAGAACAACCTCGACGTCTTCATCGACGAGACCCAGAAGTACGTCTCCGGGGAGATCCGCCTGGAGCTCCACGGCGGCCGCGCCACAGTGCAGGGCCGGCGCTCCGAGACCTCCCTGTACGACTTCAACCTGGCCACCTATGACGAGGGCGACTCCTTCGACCAGTCCTCGGCGCCCGGGTTCATCGACATCTTCGGCCTGTCCGCGCGGACGGCCTCGCAGCGCGAGGAGCGGATCCACGGCAAGCCCGACCTCTCCGGCGCCGGAATCGAGAAGTGAGCGCCGCAGGCATGGCAGGCATGGCAGGCATGGGAACCGAGTCGACCAGCGAGACGCACGGCACCAATGAGGGCTCCCTGTGGGGCGGGCGCTTCGCCTCCGGCCCGGCCGATGTGATGGCGGCGCTGAGCAAGTCCACGCACTTCGACTGGAAGCTCGCCCCCTATGACATCGCCGGTTCCCGGGCGCACGCCCGCGTGCTGCACCGGGCGGGGCTGCTGACCGAAGCGGAGCTGGCGGGGATGCTCTCGGCGCTGGAGGCCCTCGCCGAGGACGTCCGCTCCGGGGCCTTCACCCCCGCGGAGTCCGACGAGGACGTCCACGGGGCGCTGGAGCGCGGTCTGCTGGAGCGGGCGGGCCAGGAGCTCGGCGGCAAGCTGCGCGCCGGACGGTCGAGGAATGATCAGATCGCCACGATGGTGCGCATGTACCTGCGGGATCAGGTCGCGGTCATCTCATCCGGAGTCCTCGACGTCGTCGATGCTCTGGTGTCGCAGGCGCAGCGTCACCCCAGGGCGCCCATGCCCGGGCGCACCCATCTGCAGCACGCCCAGCCGGTGCTGCTGGCCCATCACCTGTTGGCTCATGCCTGGCCGTTGCTGCGTGATGTGGACCGGCTGGCGGACCTTGACCGTCGTCTGGCGCGTTCGCCGTACGGGTCCGGCGCGCTGGCGGGATCGTCCTTGGGACTGGATCCTGCGCAGGTGGCCGCCGAGCTCGGCTTCGACGGGCCGACGGAGAACTCCATCGACGGCACCGCCTCGCGCGACCTGGTGGCAGAGTTCACCTGGGTGACCGCGATGATCGGGGTGGACCTCTCCCGGATCAGCGAAGAGGTCATCTTCTGGGCCACCAAGGAGTTCGGTTTCGTCACCTTGGATGACGCCTATTCGACCGGCAGCTCGATCATGCCGCAGAAGAAGAACCCGGACATCGCCGAGCTCGCTCGGGGCAAGGCCGGGCGGCTGATCGGGGACCACACCGGGCTCCTGGCCACGTTGAAGGCGCTGCCGCTGGCCTACAACCGGGACCTGCAGGAGGACAAGGAGCCGGCCTTCGACGCCGTGGACACTCTGGAGATGCTGCTGCCCGCGGTCTCCGGGATGATCGCCACCCTGGAGTTCCACCCCGAGCGGCTCGCCGAGCTGGCGCCGCAGGGCTTCTCGCTGGCCACTGATGTGGCGGAGTGGTTGGTCCGGCAGGGCGTGCCGTTCCGGGTGGCCCATGAAGTCGCCGGTGAGTGTGTGCGGGTCTGCGAGGAGCACGATCCTGTCAAGGAGCTGCACGAGCTCACCGACGAGGAGCTGGCCGCCGTCCACCCGGCCCTGACGCCGTCAGTTCGTGAGGTGCTCACCGTGGACGGTTCCCTGGCCTCCCGTGATGCGGTGGGCGGCACTGCCCCGGTGCGGGTCGCCGAGCAGCTGGAGTCGGCTGCGGCGGAGTCGGCACGGCGGCGCGAGGCGCTCGGAGGGTGAGGCGCTCGGAGGTGGAGACGCTGGGAGGTTGAGACGCTGGGAGGTGGAGACGCAGAGGAGGAGGCCGGTGACCTGGCGAGGCCGACTCCTGGCGTCTCCCCTCATGGCGGCCAGTGCCGTCGCACTGGTCTGTGGCTGCGGCGCCCCTCCGGAGGGTTTCTCCCCGGAGGGCGCCGAGTCGCTGCCGGATGCGCCGGTGCAGCGTCAGGCCCCGCTGTCGGAGGAGGCGCGCGTCGCTGGCTCCCCGACGGACCTTCCGGTCCGTGACCTCGCAGACCCTGGATGGGTGGTCGAGACCGCGGAGGTGCTGGATGTTCCGGCCCGGGCGCTGGAGGCCTACGCCGGCGCGGCCCTGCGTCAGCGCATCGAACGGCCTGACTGCGGGCTGGGCTGGAACACTCTGGCAGGGATCGGACAGGTGGAGTCACGTCACGGAAGCTACGGAGGGTCGAGCCTGGGGGAGGACGGCACGGCATCGCCGCCGATCATCGGCATCGCCCTGGACGGGAGCGAGGGGGTCGCGGCGATCCCGGACACCGATGGCGGCGAGCTCGACGGCGACGACGAGTGGGACCGCGCCGTCGGGCCCATGCAGTTCATCCCCACCACCTGGGAGATCTATGCCCAGGGCGGCTCGAGACATCAGGCCGGAGGGTCTGCGCCGGATCCGCAGAACATCGACGACGCCGCGCGGACGGCCGCCGTCTTCCTCTGCGAGCGCGGTGGTGAAGTCGCCACCGATGACGGCTTCGTCGCCGCGGTCGGTGCCTACAACCGGTCGGTGCCCTACATCAACGACGTGGCCCGCTGGGCCGCGGACTATGCGGGGACGTTCTGAGCGGAATCCGACGGAGCACGGCGAGGCCGTCGCTCCGGCCCTCCAGGGCGAATCCGGCCGATTCCGCCTCAGCGGCGATCTCTGTCTGCGTGACGGGCTGCCACCGGCTCGCAGCCTCAAGACTGCGGAGCACCATGTCGCCGTCGCGCACCTCGTAGCGCTGCAGGACGCCTCCCGGCTGGGGGACGAAGCGTGCCACGTAGTCCAGTCCGCCCAGGCGTCGATGCCGCTCCACGGGCCCGTCCGGAGGCGGCACGAGGTTCGGCTCGGAGGTGACGAGTCCGCACGCTCCCGGCGCCGTATGATGCGCCAGTTGCGCGAACAGCTCTCGGCGCTGGGCGCTGTGGAGATGACCGAGCATATGCGTGCAGAGGAAGCCGTCGACCGGCCCGGCGAGCTGGGCGAAGGCCTCGGGTGCGGGCTCGGCGATGACCCGCACCCGGGCGGACAGATCGACCTCGGCGGAGATCCTGGTGAGCAGGCCGGCACGCATCATGGCCGACGGTTCGACGGCGGTGATGCGGCCGGGGTGCACCTCCGCGAGAATGCTGATGCCCAGCCCCGTGCCGGCGCCGATGTCCATGACCACGGCGCCATCGTCCAGGTCGCCGAAGAGTTCCTGGAGAACCGGTCGGACGGGGCTCCATGTCTCCTCGCCCAGGAAGAGATCATGGAGCTCGCCGATCAGTTCGTACTCGTCGAGTCGGGACCGGGGCATGATTTCAGCCCTGGCGGGCCTTCAATCGAGGGTTCTTCTTGTTGATGACGTAGGTCTTGCCACGGCGGCGCACCACCTGAGAGCCGGGCTTGTCCTTCAGGGCGCGCAGGGACTTGCGGACCTTCATTATGACCTCCTAGTGAGAATGAGTAGCATTAGCAGTGATCATACGCCTCGACCTGGAAGGACGCGAATGGACCTCTCACCGGAGGATGCCCCGCAGGGCGGAGGCATCGGACGGCGCGTGGACGTGGTCGCCGTCATCGGCGCCTGCGGCCCGGAGCGTCAGGAGCATGCCGAGCGGCTGGCGACGGCGGAGGGACGGGTGCTGCTCCCGGCCCGGCGGCTGCGGGCTGAGCCGGAGGTGCTCGACCAGGCGGTCTCTCTTCTGGGGCGGATGCCTGCCAGCACTGGGATGGTGGTGGAGCATCCGGTGGAGACGCCGGCGATGGAGATCATCGGCACGCTCGCCGACCCATCCATGCCCACGCGGCTCAGCGCGGTGATCTGCGTCGTGGACGCCGCACATCTGCTGGACGATCTGGAGGCCGAGGAGCTCGTCCCGCTGCTCGACGGCGAGCATCACGCCGGTCGCGCTGAGCTGATGGTCCAGCAGATCGAGTACGCCTCGGAGATCGTGCTGATCAACACCGCGGGACTGTCCTGCCGGCGCATCCGCACCTTGGAGGCACTGCTGAGCGCACTGAGCCCTCAGGCGGCAGTCACCCGGGCCGAGGCGTCCGGCGGAGGATCGCGCCCGGTCCATGAGGAGGAGTACTCCCAGGAGCAGACGCGCGCAGGCTGGGTCAGTGTGCTCAACGCCGACTTCGCACCGCAGGTCCGCTCCGAGGAGGTGACGGTCGTCCGCTACGAGCAGCTCCGGCCGTTCCACCCGGGGCGTCTGCACGCGGTGTTGGAGACCTTCTTCTTCGAGCGCGGCGCCGGCCGGGTCCTGCGCTCGGCAGGGTTCTGTCGGCTGGCCACTCGGCCGCACGTCACGGCCCAGTGGGAGCACGTCGGCGCCGGCTTCTCTGTGGAGCCACTGAGTCTGGACCACCAGATGCGGGAGGAGGACGAGGTGCTGGCGTTCGGTCAGGAGATCGTAGTCTTCGGGCTGGGGCTGGAGCCGGAGCGGCTGACGGCGGCGCTGGACGAAGCGGCGCTCGACGACGATGAGCTCGCGGCCGGGCCGATGCTGTGGTCGACGTTCCCGGACCCGTTCCCGGACTGGCGGATCGCCCCGAACCTCTGAGACCGGGGGTCTCGCCGGGGTGGTTCCCGGAGGTGCTCCGCCCGGAAGAGCACCTGCCTGGAAGAATGGGAGCTGTGGACCTTCAGCAGCTCGATGCGCTCTTCGACGGGCACGCCACCGCGCTCGCTCCGGCCCTGCTGGGCTGCCGCCTGACGGTGGCGGCCGCACACGGTGCCGTCACCGTGCGGCTCACCGAGGCGGAGGCCTACGGGGACCAGGGCGAGGACCCCGGGGCTCACAGCTTCCGCGGCCGCACGGCCCGCAACGCGTCCCTGTTCGGACCTCCACGTCGCACCTATGTCTACCTGAACTATGGGATCCATCGCTGCCTGAATCTGGCCTGCGGGCCGGAGGGCACGGCCGGCGGAGTGCTGCTGCGGGCCGGCGAGGTGCTCGCTGGGCGCGGCCTCGCAGTCGAGCGCCGGGGGAGGGAGTCCGGGGCGAAGCTGCTCTCCGGACCGGGCCGGCTGGGTCAAGGCCTGGGCGTCACCCTGCCGATGGACGGATCGCCAGTGACTCTGTCCGCCCAGGACGACCCGCTGTCGGGCCGGGGGTTCGGCGGCAAAGGTGCCAGCTTCCTGCTCGCGCCGCCGGCCGAGCCGATCAGGCAGGTGCGCTCCGGACCCCGCGTGGGCGTCTCCGGGGTCGGGGGAGGTCCGGAGTTCCCGTGGCGGTACTGGCTGGCCCAAGAGCCCAGCGTCTCCGCCTACCGGCCGGGTCGGAACGTCCCGCGGCGGAACGCGGGGCAGGCCCCTGCCGGCTGACGGTCTCGCCGTCATGTCCAGTTCACTGTGATGCGGGTAGGATGGGTGGTCATCTGTTTCAGACATGAGAGTCGTACTGCTAGATGAATGACACCACCAGGTCGAGCCCGTCCGGGGTCATCCCGGACCATCCGGACGCGCGCAACGGCCGTTCCGGAGAACAGTCGGGTCAGCCGCCCGTCGACGCCGACGTGCCTGTCCCGGCCCTCGACGCCGGGGTCGAGCAGGAGCGCGACTATGTGGCACTGCTCTACCGACGGCTCGACGAGCTCCGTGAGGAGAAGGAGCGGCAGCTCTCCCAGGTGCGCAGCACCGGAGCCGTGGGCACGATGCAGAACGTCTCCGAGCGGGACGCGTTCGCGACGATGCACCAGGACCGGCTCGCGCAGCTCAACGCGGTGGACGATCGCCTGGTCTTCGGGCGTCTGGACCTCGACGGTGGCGCCTGCCGCTACATCGGCCGGATCGGGCTGACCACTGCGGAGCGGCAGCGCCTCATGCTGGACTGGCGCGCCCCGGAGTCGGGGGTCTTCTACCAGGCCACCGCCTTCGACCGGCAGGGGGTGCGGCGTCGGCGGCACCTGATGCTGCGTCGTCGGGAGGTCCAGGGCGTGGAGGACGAGGTGCTCGATCCGGACCTGCTGGACGAGACGGCGGAGAACCACGGCGACGGTGCCCTGCTGGCGGCGCTCAATGCGCGGCGCACGGGCCAGATGGGGGACATCGTCGCCACGATCCAGGCGGAGCAGGACCGGGTGATCCGTTCCGGACTCTCGGGCGTCCTGGTGGTCCAAGGAGGCCCGGGCACCGGGAAGACCGCCGTGGCCCTGCACCGCGCGGCCTATCTGCTCTACAGCCACCGGGACAGGCTCAAATCGGCCGGTGTGCTGATCGTCGGGCCGAACTCCACGTTCATGTCCTATATCGACCGGGTGCTGCCCTCTCTGGGTGAGACCGGTGTGGTGATGTCCTCGCTGGCCGAGCTGTATCCCGGGGTGCGTGGTGTCGAGGAGCAGGATGCCCGTGTGGCCGAGATCAAGGGACGCCTGGACATGGCCCAGGTCATCGGCGCGGCTGTGGCCCAGCGTCAGCGGACGATCCCCGGACCCCGTGAGGTCGAGGTCGACGGCATCGCGGTCACCGTCACTCCCGCGATGATCAATCGCGCCCGAGAACGAGCCCGCGCGACGGGCAAGCCGTACAACGAGGCACGGGCGACCTTTGTGAAGGTGGTCGTCAAGGACATCGCTGAGAAGCTCGAACGCATCCTGGCGAAGCGCTCCGAGGGAAACGAGGCAGACCGGTCCTACCTGGTCGAGGACGTCCGCACCGCCCGTGATGTCCGTGTGCTGCTGAACCTCTGCTGGCTGCCGCGGACCCCGCAGAACCTGCTGGAGGATCTGTGGAGCCGCCCCCACTACCTGGAGGCGGCGGCCCCTCAGCTGACTGCCGCGGAGCGGGAGCTGCTGCGTCGCGATCCGGGCGAGCCGTTCACTCTGCCTGATGTCCCGCTGCTCGATGAGGCGGCCGAGCTGCTCGGTGATCTGGATGAGTCGGCCGGTCGGGAGGAGGCCCGGCAGAAGGCCGCCCGGGAGAGTCAGCTGGAGAACGCACGCCAGGCGGTGGTGAATGCGACGCCGCAGCTGGAAGAGATGGGCATCGAGGGGTTCCTCAATGCGGAGGACGTCGTCGCGCTCAACGAGGAAGCCACCGGCCGGCTCAGCGCCGCCGAGCGGGCGGTCGTGGACCGCACCTGGACCTATGGGCACGTGGTCGTCGATGAGGCGCAGGAGCTGTCGCCGATGCAGTGGCACGTGCTGATGCGGCGCTGTCCGCTGAAGTCGTTCACGGTGGTGGGAGACATCGCCCAGGGGTCCTCGCCCTCAGCGGCGCAGAGCTGGCGGTCCGCGATGCGGCCCTTCGTGGGAGAACGGCTGCGGATCGAGGAGCTGACGGTCAACTACCGGACTCCGCGGCGCATCGTGGATCTGGCCGAGTCGGTGGCGCGCGCTGACGGTCTGGAGATCACCTCGCTGCGCACCGTGCGCGAGGGAGACCATGATCCTGTGGTGGATCGGGTGGACGCCGACGGCGTCGTGCCGGCGACGGTGGAGGCCGTGGCTTCGGAGTTTGCGACGGTCGGCGACGGACTCGTCGCCGCGATCGTTCCGGAGCGCCTGCACCCGGCCGCGCGCCAGGCCCTGCGGGAGCGCTTCGGGGAGCGGGTCGGCGACGGCGCCGGGTCGTTGAGCCAGGACATCGTGGTGCTCACCGCAGATGACGCCAAGGGGCTGGAGTTCGATGCCGTGGTGGTGGCCGAGCCTGCTGAGCTGCGCGAGGAGGCGGCCGGTCGGATCGGGAGCCTCTATGTGGCCCTGACCCGCCCCACCCAGTCTCTGCATGTCGTCACCTCCCAAGAGCTGCCGGCAGGTTTCGAGGTGTCGTGATCCGGAGTCCTGCCGCAGACGGCGGCTCGACACTGCTACCGTACGACTCGTGATGGAGAAGAACTTCGTGGAGAACACCCCTGAGCTGATCGAGCAGCGCAATGACGACAGCTTCGACAACGTCTGGCAGGAGCTGAAGTGGCGCGGGCTGGTGCACGTGTCCACGGACGAGGAGGCGATCGAAGAGGCACTGGCAGGGGAGCCTCTGACCTATTACTGCGGCTTCGACCCGACGGCGGCGTCCTTGCACCTGGGCCATCTGGTGCAGCTGCTGACCATGCGACGGATCCAGCTGGCCGGGCATAAGCCACTGGCACTGGTGGGCGGCTCGACCGGTCTGATCGGTGATCCCCGGGAGTCCGGCGAGCGGGTGCTCAACACTCCGGAGACGGTGGCCGGCTGGGTGCAGAGCATCCAGGATCAGGTCCGTCCCTACATCTCCTTCGAAGGAGACAACGCCGCCCGACTGGTCAACAACCTCGACTGGACCCAAGGGATCAGTGCCATCGAGTTCCTCCGTGACATCGGCAAGTACTTCCGCGTCGGGTCCATGATCAAGAAGGACCTGGTCGCCAAACGGCTGAACTCGGAGGAGGGGATCTCCTACACGGAGTTCAGCTACCAGATCCTTCAGGGGTTGGACTACCTCCAGCTCTACCGGGACTACGACTGCACACTGCAGTTCGGCGGCTCCGACCAGTGGGGCAACATCACCTCCGGCACGGAGCTGGTCCGCCGAGTGGAGAACGCCCACGTGCACGCGCTGGGCACGCCGCTGATCACCAACTCCGACGGCACCAAGTTCGGCAAGTCGGAGGGCAACGCCATCTGGATCGACTCTGCCCTGTGCTCGCCGTACACCTTCTACCAGTTCTGGCTCAACCAGGCGGACGCCGACGTGATCAACCGGCTGAAGGTGTTCACCTTCCGCAGCCGCGAGGAGATCGAGGCGTTGGCGCGGGAGGTCCAGGAGAGGCCCTTCGCCCGGCGGGCGCAGAAGACCCTGGCCTGGGACGTGACCACTCTGGTGCACGGAGTGGAAGCCACGCGCAAAGTCATCGCCGCCTCCGAGGCGCTCTTCGGCAAGGGGGAGCTCTCCGAGATCGATGAGCCCACGTTGCGTGCGGCCTCGGCCGAGCTGCCGGCGGCGGAGCTCGAGCCGCAGACGACCACGGTGGTGGAGGCTTTGGTGGCGACCGGTCTGGTGGGGTCCAAATCGGAGGCCCGCCGCGCGGTCCAGGACGGCGGCGCCTACCTGAACAACATCAAGGTCGACGACGGTGAGGCGCCGGTCGAGACCCAGCGGTGGCTTCACGGCGACTATCTGGTGGTGCGCCGGGGCAAGAAGAACTTGGCCATCGTGCGTCGTCGGGGAGCCTGACCCCGTCTCCGTTCACCGCAGAGAAGCCGCGGCACCAGCATCCTTTGGACGCTGGTGCCGCGGCTTCTCTGCGTCTGTGGTTCAGGTCACGCCGAATCGAGTTTGCATCCCCTGCGAGCCGTGTGTAGAGTTTCTATTCGTGCTCAGGGCACAGGGCGGACAGCCACGAGGCTGCCACTCGGTGTGGAGCACTCCGCGACATCTCGTCGCACAGCTTCTCAAGGATCAGCCGTGACGGTAGCGCCCGAAAGATCTGGTGACACACCGGATTTGCAGGGGGAGATCGGGTCGGGTAAGATGGAGAAGTTGCTGTCCAGAGGGCAGATCGGGACCGGGTTTGACAGCCGGAAACGAGATGTTCTAGGATAGAAAAGTTGCTTCGGAGCGATCCGGAAAACGAAAAT
>NZ_BAAGRN010000012.1:0-554 GCF_054782935.1 Nesterenkonia suensis
TGGAGCATCCCGACCTGCCGCCGGTCTCTGACAGGAACCAGATCCCTCTCCAGGTCCAGGACGGCCCTGAGATCCTTCCCGGTGAGACCCCCGCCGCGGGAGACTCTGACCGGCTCGAGGCCCCACTCCCAGACTCTGTGGATCCTCGGACGCTGGCCCAGCGGGAGGCCGATCTCTTCGCCGCCTGGCTGCTGGAGGGTAGGGTCGCAGGCGCCTCGGTGGAGGCGAAGATCGCGGTCATGATCCCTGAGGCCACCCTGACCGGGCACAGCGAGGATCCGGCCATCAGTGCAGACCGGAACTGGGTGATCCCGGCCAGCGACGCCCGCCACCTCGCCGGTGACTCCCGCGCGGTTCACGACTGGTACCACGCCACCACCAGCCCGACCCAGACCGGCCCAACCCAGACCACCCAGACCGGCCCGAGCACCGGTTCACAGTCGGGTTCAGGGGATGCTTCCCCGGACATCCTCTCGATCACCTCCACCGGTCGCTACGCACCGGCCCGGCTGCGCGATGCCCTCATCTTCCGCGACGGGGTCTGCCAGGCTCCC
>NZ_BAAGRN010000013.1:0-558 GCF_054782935.1 Nesterenkonia suensis
TCCCCGATGATGAGTCTATGCGCATCAGTCACGAGGCGATCTACCAGGCCCTGTTCATCGAAGGCCGCGGCGCGCTCAAGCGGGAACTGGTCGCGTGCCTGCGCACCGGCCGTGCACTGCGGCAGCCGCGAGCACGGTCACAGAGCAAGCCTCAAGGACACGTCACCGCCGAGGTCGTGCTCAGGGAACGCCCGGCCGAGGCCGATGACCGTGCCGTTCCTGGCCATTGGGAGGGCGACCTGATCATCGGGACCGGTAGGTCCGCGATCGGCACGCTGGTCGAACGCAGCAGCCGCTCCACGATTCTGGTCCACCTGCCACGCTTCCAGGGGTGGGGTGAGAAGCCGTACGTGAAGAACGGGCCCGCGCTCGGCGGCTACGGGGCCGTCGCGATGAACGCGGCGCTGGCAGCGTCGGTGACCACGTTGCCCGAGCAGTTGCGCAAGACCCTGACCTGGGACCGCGGCAAGGAACTCTCCGGCCACGCCCAGTTCGCGATGGAGACCGGGACCAAGGTGTTCTTCGCCGACCCGCACTCACCATGGCAGCGACCCACGA
>NZ_BAAGRN010000014.1:0-722 GCF_054782935.1 Nesterenkonia suensis
GATGAAGTTTGACATGGGGGCATCGACGCTGAGCAGTCTCAGCCAGCAGACCTCGGGATCGTCGGATGAGCTGGGCACGTTGATCCAGCAGCTGGTGGCGGCGGTGGAGCCGTTGCAGGGGAAGTTCAATGGGCAGGGTCGTGCGGCGTTCGATTCGTTCAAGGCGCGTGCCGATGAGGTCTCGGCGGATCTGAATCAGTCTTTGGCGGCGATTCAGCTGGGGCAGTCCGAGATGAACACGGCCACTCAGACCGGTGATCAGGAGAGTGCGGACAATGCGGCGCGGAGCCAGGGGAGCGCGAACTTCGACGCGGCTCGGTTCTCTTCGAGCCGCTGAGCCGCTGAGCCGCTGGGCCGCTGTATTGAGCTGTTGAGCTTTCACTGACTGTGATTCTTCTGAGAGGACGGGACTATGTCTCTTGATCGTATTTCTTTCGACACGGGTACTTCGGGCCAGGTGCAGGGTGACATCGATGGCATCGTGAGCCGGTTGGAGGCGCTGATCGGTCAGCGTGACCAGCAGGTGGCTCAGGCGCTGGCTGATTTTCAGATGGACGGGGCTGATGAGGAGTACCGCCATGTGGAGACGCGTTGGAACAACGCTTCGAACGAGGTGAAGAGCATCATCGCTCTGGTGCGTCAGACGCTGTCCAGCAATGACCAGACGGCGACGACGACGCAGTCGAAGACGCGCAGCGCGATCTCGAACATCGGCTGAGGCC
>NZ_BAAGRN010000015.1:0-904 GCF_054782935.1 Nesterenkonia suensis
GCCTTCATCGTCGATGTCTACGCCCAGCGGATCATCGGCTGGCACGCTGATACCTCCAAAGCCACTGAGCTGGTGGATCTTCCCCTGCGGATGGGCTTGTGGCAGCGAGGACGCGAAGGCCGCCCGGTCGAACGCGGCCAGCTGGTGGCACACTCGGATGCCGGATCGCAGGGCGGATTCAACTGATCGTCGCAACACCTTGATCACGGAGAGGTGTTTGACGATGGCAACATCAGACTGGAGCAAGAAGGCCAGCGACGCACCGGAGGGGGTTCGGCGGCAGTGGCGTGCCGACCGGGCGCTGAGGCCGGCGATGCGCTCGCCCGGGCGGCCTGACCCGTCCCGGGTGGTGCAGCGGCAGTTCTGGCGGTTGATCGCCACGGGCATCACGACAGCAGAGGTGGCGCTGGCGGTCGGCGTGTCGGTGCCGGTCGGGTCTCGCTGGTTTCGCCACGCTGGCGGCATGCCGCCGATCTCACTGAACGAACCCACGGGCCGCTACCTGAGTTTCGAGGAGCGCGAGGAGATCGCGATCCTGCGCGCCAAGGACAAGGGTGTGCGTGAGATCGCCGCCACGCTGGGGCGCGACCCGTCGACCATCTCTCGCGAGCTGCGCCGCAACGCCGCCACGCGTGGCGGGAGGCCCGAGTACCGGGCCACGGTCGCCCAGTGGAAGGCGCAGCAGGCCGCAAAGCGGCCGAAGCCCGCCAAGCTCGCCACCAATGATCGGTTGCGCGAGTACGTCCAGGACCGCCTCGCGGGGAACGTCTGTCGACCTGACAGCACGACGGTCGAGGGCCCTTCCACGCCCCAGTGGAAGGGGCGCAACAAGCCCCACCGGGCTGACCGGCGATGGTCGACGGCGTGGAGTCCGGAGCAGATTGCCTATCGGTTGAAGGTCGAC
>NZ_BAAGRN010000016.1:0-2863 GCF_054782935.1 Nesterenkonia suensis
CGCCTGACCTCGTGGTGTCGCTCTGGGGACCATCCCTGTCCTTGGATCAGCGGTGCCGACCATCGACCCTTGAGAGAGGTGCCTTGTGAGCGCTGGTGAAGAGAACTCACACATTCGCAGCGGTCTGACCAATCAGCTTCCAGACCTGGATCCGGAAGAGACCCAGGAATGGTTGGAATCATTTGATCAGCTGGTCGCTGTCCATGGCACGGAGCGGGCGGAATACATCATCCGGACCCTGCTGCAGCGGGCAGGAGCGAAGTCCATCGAGGTCCCGATGGTCACCACCACTGATTATGTCAATACCATCCCGGTGGATCAGGAGCCGGCCTTTCCCGGTGATGAGGACATGGAGCGTCGGTTCCGGCGGATCCTGCGGTGGAACGCGGCGATCATGGTGCACAGGGCCCAGCGTGAAGGTATCGCTGTCGGGGGTCATATCTCGTCCTATGCGGGGGTGGCCACGCTCTATGAGGTCGGGTTCAATCACTTCTTCCGGGGCCCGGAGCATCCTGGGGGTGGGGATCAGGTCTTCTTCCAGGGGCATTCCTCGCCGGGCAACTATGCCCGGGCGTATCTGGAGGGTCGGCTCACCGAGGCGCAGCTCGATGGGTTCCGTCAAGAGGTCTCTCAGGCCCCGGAGGGGCTGAGTTCGTATCCGCATCCGCGGTTGATGCCTGATTTCTGGCAGTTCCCCACGGTCTCGATGGGGATCGGACCGATGAACGCGATCTATCAGGCCCAGTTCAACCGGTATCTGGAACACCGCGGCATCAAGGACACCCGGGATCAGAACGTATGGGCCTTCCTCGGTGATGGAGAGATGGACGAGCCCGAATCGCGGGGGCTGCTGCAGCATGCGGCCAATGAGAAGCTCGATAATCTGCATTTCGTGATCAACTGCAATCTGCAGCGCCTCGATGGTCCGGTCCGCGGCAACGGCAAGATCGTCCAGGAGTTGGAGGCCTTCTTCCGGGGGGCGGGCTGGAATGTGATCAAGGTCCTCTGGGGTCGGGAATGGGATGATCTGCTCGCTGCTGATGATGATGGTGAGCTGGTGCGGATCATGAACGAGACCCTCGATGGGGACTATCAGACCTATAAGGCCGAGTCCGGGGCGTTCGTGCGTGAGCATTTCTTCGGGCGTTCGGCCAAGACCAAGGAGATGGTCGCTGAGCTCTCCGATGATGACATCTGGGGGCTCAAGCGTGGGGGCCATGATTATCAGAAGGTCTATGCCGCCTATCAGGCCGCAGTGGCGACCACCGGCAAGCCCACGGTGATCCTGGCCCAGACGATCAAGGGCTATGGGCTCGGTCCCAGCTTCGAGGGTCGGAATGCGACCCATCAGATGAAGAAGCTCACCATCGAGGACCTGAAGCGTTTCCGGGATACTCTGCGGATCCCGATCAGTGATGAACAGATCGAGGCTGATCCGTATCGGGTGCCGTATTACCATCCGGGTGAGGACTCTGAAGAGATGGCGTATCTGCGCGCCCGGCGGGCTGAGCTGGGTGGTCCGCTGCCGGTGCGCACTGCTGCGGCGAAGCCTCTGGCCCTGCCCGGGGCGAAGGTCTATGCCCAGGCGAAGAAGGGATCAGGCAAGCAGCAGGCGGCCACCACGATGGCGTTCGTGCGGTTGCTCAAGGATCTGATGCGCGATAAGAGCATCGGGCATCGGATCGTGCCGATCGTGCCGGATGAGTCCAGGACCTTCGGGATGGACTCGTTCTTCCCCACCGCGAAGATCTATAACCCCAAGGGGCAGAACTATCTCTCGGTGGATCGGGAGCTGATGCTGGCCTATAAGGAGTCTGTCCAGGGGCAGATGATGCATCCGGGGATCAATGAGGCCGGGGCCACTGCGGCGTTCACCGCGGCTGGGACCAGCTATGCCACCCATGGTGAGCCGATGATCCCGGTCTATGTGTTCTACTCGATGTTCGGGTTCCAGCGCACCGGGGACTCGTTCTGGGCCGCGGCTGATCAGCTCACTCGGGGATTCATCATCGGGGCCACTGCCGGGCGGACCACCCTGGCCGGAGAAGGTCTGCAGCACCTCGATGGGCATTCTCCGATCCTGGCGGGCACCAATCCGGCGGTGAAGCATTTCGACCCGGCCTATGGGTACGAGATCGCTCATATCATCGAACACGGGCTCTTCGAGATGTATGGCGATCACTCCGGTGATCATGACGTGATGTATTACCTCACGGTGTATAACGAGCCGGTGACTCAGCTGGCTGAGCCGGAGGGATTGGATCTCGAGGGGGTCACTGGGGGGATCTATCGGTTGGCGACCTCGCAGCAGCAGGGTCTGGATCTCGGGGCGGATGCTCCGGTGGTCCAGCTGTTGGCCTCTGGTGTGGCGGTGCCCTGGGTGCTGGAGGCTCAGCAGCTGCTGGCCCAGGACTGGGGAGTCGCTGCTGATGTGTGGTCGGTGACTTCGTGGAACGAGCTGCGGCGTGAGGCTCTCGCGGTCCAGGAGGCTGCGATGCTGGATCCCGAGCGTGAGCCTGAGGTGCCGTTCGTGACTCGGCAGCTGGCCGGGGCGCAGGGTCCGATCATCGCGACTTCGGACTTCGCCACTCAGGTGCCTGATCAGATCCGTCAGTTCGTGCCCAATGCGTTCGCGACTCTGGGTGCTGATGATTTCGGGTTCTCGGACACGCGGGCTGCTGCGCGGCGGTATTTCCGTATTGATGCTCATTCTGTGGTGGTCCGGGCGCTGCAGATGCTTGCCGAGCAGGACCAGGTCGATGCTTCGCTGGCGCAGCACGCGATGGAGAAGTATCGGCTTGCTGATGTCACGGCCGGGACTTCGGGGACCACTGGCGGAGACGCCTGACCCCAACAGCCGGCC
>NZ_BAAGRN010000017.1:0-3223 GCF_054782935.1 Nesterenkonia suensis
CGCCCACAGCTGGCCCAACGTCACCGCCTACCATCACCGCCGCGGAGGATCCGGCTCCGCCTCCCGCCCGCGCAACACCGGCCTCACCCTGACCCACACCCCCTACGTCACCTACCTCGACCCCGACGACGAGGAGCTCGACGACGGCTATTGGGAGCTGCTGGAACGGCTCGAGGAGGAGCCGGAGGCCGACTTCGCCCTCGGCACGACGGCGGTCTGGACCTCTCGGCACGCAGTGCACGACTACCACTCCTGGTTCGCCGAGGCGATCCCGTACCGGGACGGGCTCTTCCGCGTCGACGAGGACTCCCTTCCGGCCATCGGGTTCCGGCCCGCGAGCATCGAGGCCCTGGTCGCCCGCACCCCATGGCTCCAGGGCCTCGGCCTGGTCCAGCCCGAAGGCGCCGTCGGCCAGGACACCTTCTTCTTCCAACAGATGCTCCACCATGCCAGGGCCTACGTGCCGGTGTACCGCCCGGTCTACACCTACTACGGTGCGGTGGACACCTCCATCGTGAACGTGGTCTCCCCCGGATACTTCCAGAAGTACCTGATCCTCGAGGAGGCTCGGGCAGCCTGGCTGAAGGAGGTGGGGCTCCTGGAGTCCTATCAGGCGCTGCGCCTCGAACGGTTCTTCACGACCTGGTATCTGGGCAAGTACCGTCGGGTCCTGCCGCACGAACGTGAGGAGGCCGCCGCCGTGCTGCGGCAGATCGCGTCGCTCTACGGCGAGTACAGTTGGACTTCGCCGAAGGCCCGGGAATTCTTCCAGGGCCGACCTGACTGACCGCAGGATCGCCGCCGACAGGCGGAAGGACCAGCATCCGGCCGGCCCTTCTGCGACGGACGCATCCGATCAGCGTGTGCGTGTCCCGGCTCCCGGCGGAGCACGACAGGACACGTCGTATGACGAGGAGCATCGAGGAGCCGCATGAGTGCAGATTCAGCACCCGAGCACCAGCACACAGGAGACGCCCACGAGGTGATCGTCGCGCTGCTCGGCCAGCAGGAGGCCCTGCTGGCCGAGCTCCGCTGGGCCTACGACCAGCTGGAGCGGACCCAGGAGTCGGACATCTCCGAGCTCCGGTCTCGCGTGACCCGGCTGGAGCATCGGCTGACTGCCGACCGGCAGACCACGGCGGCGAGTCCGAAGTCTTCAGCCCAGGCCTCGTCCGAGTCCCGCGCCGGACGGGTGCTCCGCCGGGTGGAGAGCGCCGTGCATGACCCCGAACGCGCCCTGCGCGCCGCGACACGCCGCGTGCGTCGCGAAGTCGGCAGGGTCGGCAGGGTCGGCAGGATCGGCAAGGTCACCCGAGGCACCGGACGAGCCCGGTGACCTCGGCCCACCACCGGGGCCTGGAACCCCGTCAGACCGAGCTCGACCGTGCGCGAGCGCGCGTGGCGGAGCTGCTGGACTCCCCCGACCCGCTGGCCGCCCTGCGCTCCTGGGAGGACCTGAGCGCGCTGGGAGTTCCGGCGGCCTCACCGTTCTGGGGAGGCCGCGCCGGTGGAGAGGCCCTGATCGAGGAGCTGCTGCCCGCGCTGATGTCCCTTCCGCGGCTGGAGCACGGCGCGTCGCGCCCCGCCCTGCCCTGCACTGTCGCCCTCCTCGACGACCCCTGGCTGACCGCACCTCTGCAGGGGGCTGCGGACCTGCGGCCCATCGCCGCTGACGACGAGGAGGCCGGCGTCGCCGTCGCGGAGGCGGATGCGGTGCTGCTGACACCGCGGGCCGTCAGGACGCCGATGGTCCGCGGGCGCGCCGTCCGCGCGGCCCGAGAAGCCTCCGTCCCCTTGATCTATGTCGACCTGACGCGCCTGCGGCCCGATCCGCACGAGATCCGGGTGGCCTCCCGCTGCGACGTGGTGCTGGCAGTCTCCGAGACCGGTGCCGAGGAGTATCGACGCAGCATGCCGGCCTCCACACACGTCGCGACCGTGACACATCCCATCAGCCCGGTCGGACGCTCTCCACTGGGTTCCCGGCATCTGCCGCTGCAGCTGGTCGCGCACCTGGAGGGTCGGGGCCAGGAGACCCTCGACGGCGAGGCGCGCCGCAGCCTGGAGTGGATCCTGGACGGCGTCATCGCCTCCGGATCCCAGCTGCTGGTCGGCCGACAGGAGCGACACGCCGGGATCAACCAGCACATCACACCCTGGAGGCACCGTCCCTACCTGGCGCCGTCGGCCCTGCCGCATGCGGCAGCCGTGGACCGGCTGGCTCCGGTGGGCGTGGTGGCCCAGGAGGTGGGGGACTCCCAGAGTCTCTTCGCCCCGCGGACCCTCGACCTGCTCGCCTCCGGGACCTTGGTCCTCTCGACCTACAACCAGGGCCTCAACTCACATTTCCCCGAAGTGCGGATCGCCAACTCCGTGGAGGATGTCGCTGGGGGACTCACCGCACTGAGCCTGGAGGAGCTGCGGCAGGCCCAGAGCGACGGCGTCCGCCATGCCTTCAGCCGACACCACGCGGTTGACGTGCTCCACCAGGCGCTCACAGCCGCGGGCCTCTCCCTTCCACCGCTCAGGGATCGGGTGCTGGCGGTGAGCGACACCGCCGACTGCGACGATCGGCTGCTGATGGAGGATCTCCAGGTGCAGACCGTCGGGCCGGTGGAACTGGCTGACTGGTCAACGCTTCCTGACCGGCACGGCAGCTTCGACGTGCTGGTGCCGGTCTCCGCCGCCCGCCGGTACTCCCCCACCTATGTCGCCGACCATCTCGCCGCACTGTCTTACCAGTCTGCGCCGGTCACGGCCAAGGTCGACGCCGGCCGTGCCGAGGATGCGGACTCTCATGCCCAGCGTCACCACCCCGGCAGTGTGCTGCGCCCTGTGCCGTCCGCGACGAAGCCTGTCGACGTCTCCGGAGGACACCTCAGCGACATCTCGCTCAGTGCCTGGCTGCGTCCGGCCGCCGAGGCTCTCGCCTCCGCGGAGGCGCTCTGCGCCGACACCGCGCAGGTGCATCTGCAGGACCACCTGGGACACGTCCCACGCCGTCGACCCCGTGTCGAGGTGCTCACCGAAGACGACGAACCCGAAGCCATCCGCCGGGAGGTCGCCCAGGTCGCCTCCCGGGAGGGCCTGACCCTGTCGGTGATCGTGCCGGTCTACAACAACGGCGACCACCTGCGCCACAAGGCCTTCGCCTCCCTGCGCCGCTCCAGCATCTTCTCCCAGATGCACATCCTGCTCATCGATGACGGCTCCACCGACCCCA
>NZ_BAAGRN010000018.1:0-5039 GCF_054782935.1 Nesterenkonia suensis
AACAACGCTTCGAACGAGGTGAAGAGCATCATCGCTCTGGTGCGTCAGACGCTGTCCAGCAATGACCAGACGGCGACGACGACGCAGTCGAAGACGCGCAGCGCGATCTCGAACATCGGCTGAGGCCCTGGTCGGCCGGCTGTGGGTTGGCTGGCCGGCGGGGGATCTCAGGGATGGGCTCTGGGTTTCGACGGGTGCCTGCCCCTGAGTCGGGTGACGTCGCCTCAGCGGTGTGGGACTGCTGGAGGTGACGGAGCCTCACAGGGGAGCAGGGGGGCAGCAGTGAGGGGTTTGCGGGATTGGAGGCTCGGGTGAGCGGGACGGTGTACGACGTCGACGTTGTGGCTGTGCAGGGTGTGTTGTCCCAGGCTGGGGGAGCTGCGTTGATGGCTGGTGCTGTGGGGCGTGCTGCTGCTGCTGATGGGGATCAGATCTCTGGGCTGTGTGGGTCGGCCTCAGGGGTGGCGGCTGCGTTCAGTCGTCTGTGGTCGACGCGCCGGGAGACCGGGCCCAGGAGTGCGGCCTATGGGGCTGGGTGTGCGTCTGCGGTGGACCAGGCGTGTCAGGCGCTGGCTGCGGGGGATGCGGAGATGGCGGACCGTGCTGGTCAGGCTCAGGCACAGGCGGCTTCTGTGGCTCGGTTCAGCGGGAGGGGGGCCTGAGCGTGCTGACCACGGGTGCCTGGGGTCCCGGGTGGGCCGGTGTCGGACTGGTGGTGCTGCGTCCGGTGGAGATGAGTGCTCAGTGGGATTCTCTGGACGCGGCGGCTGCGGGGCTGAAGGCCTCGGCGTCGTCTACGGATGCTGAGATCCAATCGCTCTCGGGGTTCTGGCAGGGGCTGCGGGTGGCGTATTCGCAGCCAGAGACTCAGGAGATCGTGTGGTCGGCGTTGGACGAGGTGCCGACGGTGACCAGTGAGTGGTCTCGAGTGATGGGGCGGGCGGCCGATGTGCTGCAGAGCTTCGCGGTCCAGGGGCAGAGTCTGGAGCAGCAGGCTCAGGCGTTGCATTCACAGGCTGACCATCTGGCGGCTCAGGTGGCTGCCACGGATCTTTCCTCTGAGGGTGAGAACGAGGGGCTGCGTGTGCTGGTGCGTGATCATAACGACGCCGTGACGCGTTTGAATCAGGCGTGGCAGCAGTTGGAGGAGGATGTCGCTGCTGATCTGGATTCGTTGGCCGCCGGTGGTGGTGAGGCTGATGAGATCCCTGAGGTGACTGCTGATGGTGGGGCCTCCGGCGGGGGTGGGTTCTCCGGCGGCGGGTCAACTGGTGTCGGGTTCTCTGCTGGGGGCGGTTTCGGGCATGGCTGGTTCGGTGCCGGTGCTGGGATGCCGGGGCAGGGAGGGTTCCTGCTGGATGGTCTGGCGGCGATCGTGTCCGCCGCCGCGGCTGACCGGGGCACTGACCGGGTTCGTCAGGCCGCAGATCTCTTTGACGACGCCATTGCTGAGGATGCCTCGGGCGAGGATGTTCAGACCTTCTACGATCACATCGCGGAGATGAGCGCCGATGAGATCGAGGAGTTCTCGGAGGAGACGCCGGCCGTCCATGAGAACTCACTCCCGCAGCCGAACAGCGAAGAGCAGTACGCCGCGTGGCCCTCCGGCGAGGACGGCCACACATGGTGGGAGTCGCTGGAGGAGGCTGGTATCCAGGATACGGTCTTGACTCACCTCCCGTTGCTCGTGGGAAACGTGCAGGGAGTCCCGTATGAGAAGCGAGACCAGGCCAATCAGGACGCCCTGAAGAGGCTGAAGGACAACCCCGACTACACCGACTGGGACGACAACCTGTCACAGATCGATCGGTCGCTGAGACAGGGCTCGGGTGTGGGAGACGCCACGGGGCAAGACGAACCCATGCTTCTGTCCCTTGACATCGGGCAGAGAGCCGAGGCGAGCTCCCCATACGCACCGGGGAATACCGAAGAGCACGGTTGGGGACGCCAGCCCTTGGCTTCAATCTCCGTGGGGAATCCTGATACGGCGGATGTCACGAGCTTCGGAGCGCCGGGTATGGCCAGCGGGACCCATGCCATGCGGAACGAAGTGGATATGTCGCAAGTAATCCATCAAGAATTGACCGAGATCGATGAGCGTACGCACGCTGTCGTCTCGTGGGTCGGCTACGACGCGCCACCTGCCCCGGGGAATGGACCCGTGACTGATGTGCTGCGCGATGACCGCGCCAGCGAAGGAGGGTGGGCTTTCGCTCACGCCTTGGACGGGTTCCAGGAAACAAGGATGGCAGGGGGCGATGCGCGGGGCGATTACACGGTGAACGTGCATGCTCACTCATACGGCACGAATATGAGTTCACATGCCCTGACGAGGACCGAGTATGACGTTGATACGTTTTCGATGTACGGGTCATCCGGGATCCCCGATGATGTCGCCGCACATGCCCGTGACCTTCACGTCAAGACAGATGACCAGGGGGAGCCGATGGTGTTCGCCTCTCAGTCGACACACGATGGGACGGCATGGTGGGGCCGGCCATTTGGGTTAGGTGGCAGGCAGGACCCCACCGATGACGACTTCGGGGCACAGGTCCACTACTCGGGTGGTGATTACGCCAGCTCCGCAGTCGAAGAGGCGGATGTGACTGGACATGCGCGAACCGATAGCAATCTGGACAGGTACGGCTACTTGGACGAAGATACGCAACACTTCCAGAACCTGATGCACATATTGGGAGATGACGATAGGGACAGCATCGTCATGCAAGACGAGTATCACGAGGGGGTGGAGCTGAGTGACAGGTTCAGTGGTATCGGCAGTGCCCTGTGAACGAGTGACGAGGGCTGCATCGGCGAGGAGATTGGTGCTGCAGTCGAAGGGTGCGAAAAGACTGGCATGCGCATTGGCATCCATGATCTTGGCGACTGGTTTGTTGGTGAGCTGTGGAGATGGAGGCGATGGGAGCAGCGTCTCGGTCCAACAAGAAGGTGGTGGAGAGATCGTGGTGGACTGGAGTGAAGGTCTGACCTATGAGGAGCAGGTTGAGGAGATCAAGCTCGTCAATGAGGTGATGGTTGAGCATTTCGGTGAAGACGTGCTGCCTCAGATTCATGGAGAGCCGTGGGATCTTCAGGAATATTTGGCTGTGCCTGGAATACCCAATCCTAGCCATCGATCCCACGACGCATACTATTTTCGAATCGACTATGACTTCTCCGAGGTTGAGCCGAATCAGGAGACCGTGGATAAGGCGTTGGCGGTGCTCGAGGAGATTGGGCTGACGCCGAACCAGGGAGTCCGGGAGACCTATGACGAGGATCAGAACCCTCCGTTGCGGGTGTCTGGTGGGCAGGAGGAGTCTGGGCGGCTTTTCATGATCAGGCAGCTCAAGCCAGGTGCTGGCATCAGAGCGGTCTTCTCGACACGGCACTCTGATGATGAGTCGATGTATGAGGCCCAGGAGGCCAACTGGGATGACTGATCAATGCTCGACCCGCGGGCTGGCTTGAGTGAGGCGAGGAGCGAGCGCAGGTTGTCGGGCTTGAGGTGGGTCCTCTTAGTTTTGGTGGGTGTACTCGTTCTGTCCAGCTGTGGTGGCCCACCCCAGGAGGTCTCGGTGGAGCAGCCTGATGGTGCAGAGATCGTGGTGGACTGGAGTGAGGGTCTGACCTATGAGGAGCAGGTTGAGGAGATCAAGCTTGTCAATGCGGTGATGGTCGATCACTTCGGTGAAGACGTACTGACTTTGGATGGCGGTGAGTGGGATCTCCAGGAGTATCTGGCGTGGCCCGGCTTACCGTATCCGAGCCATCGAGCGGAGGGCTATTACTACTTCGAGGTTGTGTACGACTTTTCCGAGGTTGAGCCGAGTCAGGAGACGGTGGACAAGGCCTTGGCGGTGCTCCAGGAGATCGGGCTGACCCCGAACAGGGGGCTCCAGGAGACTTATCAGGAAGACCGTGATCCTGTGCTGCGCGTGGCTGGAGGTCGTGAGGAGCACGGGCGCGTGTTCGTGATCGAGCAGGAGCACCCTGATGCTGATATTAAGGCCCTTTTCTGGACCCGGCATTCTGATGATGAGTCGATGTATGAGGCTCACGAGGCAAACTGGGACGACTGATCCTTGATCGGTCCGTGGTCTGTCTTCAGTGTGGGGAGAGGTGACCGGAGGTACTTGAGTACGAGGTCTGTGTCTCTCGTTCTGGTGGGTGTGCTCGTTCTGACCAACTGTGGTGGCCCACCCCAGGAAGTCTCGGTGGAGCAGTCTGGCGGCGGAGAGATCGTGGTGGACTGGAGTGAAGGTCTGACCTATGAGGAGCAGGTTGAGGAGATCAAGCTGGTCAATGAGGTGATGGTCGAGCACTTCGGCGAAAACGTACTGACTTTGGATGGCGGTGAGTGGGACCTTAAGGAGTATCTGGAGTGGCCCGGAATACCGTATTCTAGCCATCGGGCGCAAGGCGCATATTATTTTCGAATCGACTATGACTTCTCTGAAGTTGAGCCGAGTCAGGAGACGGTGGATAAGGCGTGGGCGGTGCTCGAGGAGATTGGGCTGACGCCGAACCAGGGAGTTCGGGAGACCTATGACGAGGACCAGAATCCTCCGTTGCGGGTGTCCGGTGGGCAGGAGGAGTCTGGGCGGCTTTTCATGATCAGGCAGCTCAAGCCAGGTGCTGAGATCTCGGCGGTCTTCTCGACCCGGCACTCTGATGATGAGTCGATGTATGAGGCGCACGAGGCCAACTGGGACGACTGATCGATGTTCGATTCGTGGGCTGGCTTCAGTGAGGCGAGGGGTGAGTGCAGGTTGTCGGGCTTCTCGTGACTGAGGGTGTAGTGGCGGGGCTGGGGCCAGCGGCGGGGAGATGATCCGCGTCAGCGTTGCTTGGCGCCGTCGTCGGTGCGGGCGGTGTGGGTAGGGAAGGACTCGAGGGAAGAGAACTGTGAGATGAAGTTTGACATGGGGGCATCGACGCTGAGCAGTCTCAGCCAGCAGACCTCGGGATCGTCGGATGAGCTGGGCACGTTGATCCAGCAGCTGGTGGCGGCGGTGGAGCCGTTGCAGGGGAAGTTC
>NZ_BAAGRN010000019.1:0-5575 GCF_054782935.1 Nesterenkonia suensis
TCTATTATTTTTCTGATGGAGAGTTTGATCCTGGCTCAGGATGAACGCTGGCGGCGTGCTTAACACATGCAAGTCGAACGATGAAGCCCGTGCTTGCACGGGTGGATTAGTGGCGAACGGGTGAGTATCACGTGAGTAACCTGCCCTTGACTCTGGGATAAGCCTGGGAAACTGGGTCTAATACCGGATGCGACCAGTCCCCGCATGGGGTGCTGGTGGAAAGATTTTATCGGTCTTGGATGGACTCGCGGCCTATCAGCTAGACGGTGAGGTAATGGCTCACCGTGGCGATGACGGGTAGCCGGCCTGAGAGGGTGACCGGCCACACTGGGACTGAGACACGGCCCAGACTCCTACGGGAGGCAGCAGTGGGGAATATTGCACAATGGGCGCAAGCCTGATGCAGCGACGCCGCGTGCGGGATGACGGCCTTCGGGTTGTAAACCGCTTTCAGCAGGGAAGAAGCTTTTTGTGACGGTACCTGCAGAAGAAGCGCCGGCTAACTACGTGCCAGCAGCCGCGGTAATACGTAGGGCGCGAGCGTTATCCGGAATTATTGGGCGTAAAGAGCTCGTAGGCGGCTTGTCGCGTCTGCTGTGAAAGCCCGGGGCTTAACTCCGGGTGTGCAGTGGGTACGGGCAGGCTAGAGTGCAGTAGGGGAGACTGGAATTCCTGGTGTAGCGGTGAAATGCGCAGATATCAGGAGGAACACCGATGGCGAAGGCAGGTCTCTGGGCTGTTACTGACGCTGAGGAGCGAAAGCATGGGGAGCGAACAGGATTAGATACCCTGGTAGTCCATGCCGTAAACGTTGGGCACTAGGTGTGGGGGACATTCCACGTTTTCCGCGCCGTAGCTAACGCATTAAGTGCCCCGCCTGGGGAGTACGGCCGCAAGGCTAAAACTCAAAGGAATTGACGGGGGCCCGCACAAGCGGCGGAGCATGCGGATTAATTCGATGCAACGCGAAGAACCTTACCAAGGCTTGACATGGACCGGATCGCTGCAGAGATGTAGTTTCCCTTCGGGGCTGGTTCACAGGTGGTGCATGGTTGTCGTCAGCTCGTGTCGTGAGATGTTGGGTTAAGTCCCGCAACGAGCGCAACCCTTATCCTATGTTGCCAGCACGTGATGGTGGGGACTCATGGGAGACTGCCGGGGTCAACTCGGAGGAAGGTGGGGATGACGTCAAATCATCATGCCCCTTATGTCTTGGGCTTCACGCATGCTACAATGGCCGGTACAGTGGGTTGCGATACTGTGAGGTGGAGCTAATCCCTAAAAGCCGGTCTCAGTTCGGATCGAAGTCTGCAACTCGACTTCGTGAAGTTGGAGTCGCTAGTAATCGCAGATCAGCAACGCTGCGGTGAATACGTTCCCGGGCCTTGTACACACCGCCCGTCAAGTCACGAAAGTTGGTAACACCCGAAGCTCACGGCCCAACCGGTTTTCCGGAGGGAGTGGTCGAAGGTGGGACTGGCGATTGGGACTAAGTCGTAACAAGGTAGCCGTACCGGAAGGTGCGGCTGGATCACCTCCTTTCTAAGGAGCTGGACCCGAGTTCGGGTCCGCCATCTGATGCTGGCGTTCGTTCAGCTGGTGGTTTGCTCAAGGGTGGAATATCAACATTCAGTCATCATGGTCGGTCTGGTCATGGCGAGTACGCATGAAGCTGCTTCTGCCTCTGGTGGGGGTGGTGGTTGTGGGAAAGTCGTGGTTGTGCTGGTTGTGGTGCTTGGTACACTGTTGGGTCCTGGGACAACAGGCCTGTGTGCGTCGGTCGCCTCTGTGTGGGGTGGCTGGTCGTGGGGTCTGGTGTTTCTGGATCTGTTGCCCTGGCTGCAGGTAGCCGCATGGGCTCGTGGTCATTGCAGGGCCTCCTTCGTTGGGGGTGTTGTGGTGGTTGTGGGTGTGTGGTGATGGTGGTGGGGGTTGTTGTTTGGGAACTGCATAGTGGACGCGAGCATCTTTGTTTCTTAATGTGAAACGTGGTCAAGCATCGCATCGTCATGGCCTTGAGGGGTTGTGGTGGTGTTGTGTTGTCCTTGGTTGAATACTTGTGTGTAAGTGTTGAAGGGCGCATGGTGGATGCCTTGGCAGCAGGAGCCGATGAAGGACGTGGGAATCTGCGATAAGCCTGGTGGAGTTGATAACCGAGCGTTGATACCAGGATTTCCGAATGGGGAAACCCCGCATGCTGTTATGGTGTGTGACCGCCGGTTGAATGTATAGACCGGTTGGAGGGAACGTCGGGAAGTGAAACATCTCAGTACCGACAGGAAGAGAAAACAAGAGTGATTCCGTGAGTAGTGGCGAGCGAAAGCGGATGGGGCTAAACCGTGTGCGTGTGATACCTGGTAGGGGTTGCGTGCGCGGGGTTGTGGGACATTCCGTCCAGGGTCTACCAGTCCTGGGGGTTGAGGTGCGGGCGTATAGACGAACACGTGGTGAGTGCGTGACCGGAGAGGGTGCTAGTCCCGTAGTTGTAATGCGTTCCGCCGGCCTGTGAGTGTATCCCGAGTAGCACGAGGCTCGAGGAATCTTGTGTGAATCTGCCAGGACCACCTGGTAAGCCTGAATACTCCCTGCTGACCGATAGTGAATCAGTACCGTGAGGGAATGGTGAAAAGTACCCCGGGAGGGGAGTGAAATAGTACCTGAAACCATGTGCCTACAAGCCGTCAGAGCATGCCTTTGGGTGTGTGATGGCGTGCCTTTTGAAGAATGAGCCTGCGAGTTAGTGCTCAGTGGCGAGGTTAACCCGTGTGGGGCAGCCGTAGCGAAAGCGAGTCTGAAGAGGGCGTGTGAGTCGCTGGGTCTAGACCCGAAGCGGAGTGATCTACCCATGGCCAGGTTGAAGCGCGTGTAAGAGCGCGTGGAGGACCGAACCCACCTAGGTTGAAAACTGGGGGGATGAGCTGTGGGTAGGGGTGAAAGGCCAATCAAACTCTGTGATAGCTGGTTCTCCCCGAAATGCATTTAGGTGCAGCGTTGTGTGTTTCTTGCCGGAGGTAGAGCTACTGGATGGCCGATGGGCCCTACAAGGTTACTGACGTCAGCTAAACTCCGAATACCGGTAAGTGAGAGCGCAGCAGTGAGACTGTGGGGGATAAGCTTCATGGTCGAGAGGGAAACAGCCCAGACCACCGGTTAAGGCCCCTAAGCGTGTGCTAAGTGGGAAAGGATGTGGAGTTGCTTAGACAACCAGGAGGTTGGCTTAGAAGCAGCCATCCTTGAAAGAGTGCGTAATAGCTCACTGGTCAAGTGATTCCGCGCCGACAATGTAGCGGGGCTCAAGCACACCGCCGAAACCGTGGCAATTCTCGTCTTTGGACGGGGGTTGGGTAGGGGAGCGTCGGACACTGCGGTGAAGCTGCGGCGGAAGCCTGTGGTGGAGCGTGTTCGAGTGAGAATGCAGGCATGAGTAGCGAAAGACACGTGAGAAACGTGTCCGCCGAATGACCAAGGGTTCCAGGGTCAAGCTAATCTGCCCTGGGTTAGTCGGGACCTAAGGCGAGGCCGACAGGCGTAGTCGATGGACAACGGGTTGATATTCCCGTACCGGCGAAGAACCGCCCATGGTGAACTGGTGATACTAACCACCCGAACCACGCTGGACAGGCTCTTTGAGTCTGCGTGTGTGGGGAGCGTGGGACCTGAACTGGGGAGCCAAGCGTATTAACAGGTGTGACGCAGGAAGGTAGCCGGGCCTAGCGATGGTTGTCTAGGTCTAAGAATGTAGCCTGGTTCCTAGGTAAATCCGGGGGCCGTTGAGGGTGAGATTTGATGGGCCCCACCGTTTGGGTGGGGATCCGGTGATCCTATGCTGCCGAGAAAAGCATCGACGCGAGGTTCTAGCCGCCCGTACCCCAAACCGACACAGGTGGTCAGGTAGAGAATACCAAGGCGATCGAGAGAATCACGGTTAAGGAACTCGGCAAAATGCCCCCGTAACTTCGGGAGAAGGGGGGCCTCACCCGTGATCCGCACATGCTGCGGGGAGGCGGGTTGGGGCCGCAGAGACCAGGGGGGTCCGACTGTTTACTAAAAACACAGGTCCGTGCGAAGTCGTAAGACGATGTATACGGACTGACTCCTGCCCGGTGCTGGAAGGTTAAGAGGACGAGTTAGCCCTTTTGGGGGCGAAGCTCAGAATTTAAGCCCCAGTAAACGGCGGTGGTAACTATAACCATCCTAAGGTAGCGAAATTCCTTGTCGGGTAAGTTCCGACCTGCACGAATGGAGTAACGAGACCCCCGCTGTCTCAACCGTGAACTCGGCGAAATTGCATTACGAGTAAAGATGCTCGTTACGCGCAGCAGGACGGAAAGACCCCGAGACCTTTACTATAGCTTGGTATTGGTGTTTGACATCACTTGTGTAGGATAGGTGGGAGACTGTGAAGCGGTCACGCTAGTGGTCGTGGAGTCATCGTTGAAATACCACTCTGGTGTTGTTAGGCATCTAACTTCGGGCCCTGATCGGGTCCAGGGACAGTGCCTGGTGGGTAGTTTAACTGGGGCGGTTGCCTCCCAAAGAGTAACGGAGGCGCCCAAAGGTTCCCTCAGCCTGGTTGGCAATCAGGTGTTGAGTGTAAGTGCACAAGGGAGCTTGACTGTGAGACTGGCATGTCGAGCAGGAACGAAAGTTGGGACTAGTGATCCGGCGGCACCGTGTGGAAGGGCCGTCGCTCAACGGATAAAAGGTACCTCGGGGATAACAGGCTGATCCTGCCCAAGAGTCCATATCGACGGCATGGTTTGGCACCTCGATGTCGGCTCGTCGCATCCTGGGGCTGGAGTTGGTCCCAAGGGTTGGGCTGTTCGCCCATTAAAGCGGTACGCGAGCTGGGTTTAGAACGTCGTGAGACAGTTCGGTCCCTATCCGCTGCGCGCGTTGGAGATTTGAGAAGGTCTGTCCTTAGTACGAGAGGACCGGGACGGACGAACCTCTGGTGTGTCAGTTGTACTGCCAAGTGCACCGCTGATTAGCTACGTTCGGGATGGATAACCGCTGAAAGCATCTAAGCGGGAAGCCGGCTTCGAGATAAGATCTCCGTCACCCTTGAGGTGTGAAGGCTCCCAGCTAGACTACTGGGTTGATAGGCCGGATGTGGAAGCACGGACTGAAGACGTGTGAAGCTGACCGGTACTAATAAGCCGACCACTTACACCATCATCATCACTGGCTTGTGTGTCGGTGGTGTGGGTGTTCAACAAGAATCACTTGAGTTACTGTGCTCGCGTCCACTAGGCGGTCCCTGATCAACAAACCCTGCTGGTCCCTGCCCTTGTTTTGGGGTGTTCTGTCATGCGCTGTGGTGTGTGGTGGGGTTGGGGTTGGTTGTGTTAATTGGATAGTGTTGTGTAACAGGTTTACCCGCTGCTGTGCTGCGTGTCCTCTTCTGTGTGGAGGGGCTGGTGGTGTGGTGGTTGGGTTGAGAGAGTTACGGCGGTCATAGCGTGGGGGAAACGCCCGGTCCCATACCGAACCCGGAAGCTAAGGCCCACAGCGCCGATGGTACTGCACACGGGAGTGTGTGGGAGAGTAGGTCACCGCCGGACACCACTTAAAG
>NZ_BAAGRN010000020.1:0-5600 GCF_054782935.1 Nesterenkonia suensis
ACGGCGGTCATAGCGTGGGGGAAACGCCCGGTCCCATACCGAACCCGGAAGCTAAGGCCCACAGCGCCGATGGTACTGCACACGGGAGTGTGTGGGAGAGTAGGTCACCGCCGGACACCACTTAAAGGGAGCTGACGCCCGCACGAAGGCAATGGTGCCGACGTCGCGGGCGTCAGTTCTGTCATCTGAGGCCAGACGTTGCCGGAGGCTGTTTTTGGCAGGCACGGACGTCTTGGCTAGTATGGTCTCCTGTGAAAGCCGCTGGTCGGCTTGCACAGAGCACCGGGGTGTGGCGCAGCTTGGTAGCGCGCCTCGTTCGGGACGAGGAGGTCGCAGGTTCAAATCCTGTCACCCCGACCACCAGATAAGGGGCTCGATCATCAGATCGGGCCCCTTTGTCGTCTCCGGATATGCTGGACTCCACTGACGATCCCAGACAGGGAGGAGGGCACCATCGGTTCCGAGATGACGGGTGGGGCCGGCGGCGGCGAACATCGGCGTCGACGGGCGCAGGTGGCGGCCTCTGCCGCCACATTCGTGGTGCTCTTCACCGCGTTGCTGCTCATCATGCTGCCCAACCCCTGGGCGCTGCTGGCCGGTTTCCTTGTCGGCGCTGCTGGCGCTGCCGGCACCTACGGGACCATGAGTGGGATGGTGCAGTCCTCACAGCGGCGCAGCAGGGCCCTGAACGACGACCAGGCGGCCTTGCGGGAGGCGTTGGGGCAGTTGGAGTCCACTGTTCGCACCCGCGCGGAGAAGCTCCCGCCCTCCACTCAGGGTCAGCTGCGCATGATGGTCGTCGGACTGGAGGAGATCGTGGAGCGATGGTCCACGTTGGAGCGACTGCCGGAGCAGCAGGAAGCCGTGCGCCAGACGATCACGCGGCACCTGCCGCGGACCCTCGAGCTCTTCCTCGACCTGCCGGACACGGCCAAGCCCCAGCACGCCGGAGAGTTCAAGGAACAGATCGGCCTGCTCGCCGAGGCCGTGGCGAAGACCCGTGACACTGTAGTCGCGAAGAACCTCCAGGCGCTGCGCACCAACCGGTGGCTGCTGGAGGAGTCCCTCACCGATCCCGACGAGAAGCTGTTCCGCGACCACGGCCTCTGAGCCGAGCAGGATCCGGAGCCTCCACTATGCCGCTATCCGCACCCACCATCATCGACGCAGCGCACCGCCTGCTGCTCGACTACGGACTGCAGGACGTCTCCATGCGTCGGCTGGCCGCTGAGCTCGATGTCCGCCCTGGGGCCCTGTACTATCACGTGCCCAACAAGCAGGAGCTGCTGGCCCGAGTCGCCGCCCAGATCCTCGCCCCGCTCGCCTCTCCATCGCAGGGGGCCGAGCAGCTGCTGCACGCATTCCGCGAAGCTGTGCTGCCCATCCGGGACGGCGCGGACCTGATGCTCATCGCCTTCGGGCTGGACCCGGAGCTGCCCCCGGTGCCTGCGGTGTCCGCCAGCCTCCAACAGCGCGGCATGCCTGTTCGGGAGGCCGACCAGCGTGCCCACATCCTGATACGCTTCGCACTCGGCGCGGTCGCGGCCGAGCAGAACGCTGCGCTGCTGCACACCACCGCCGGCAAGGCTGCCCCAGGGGCGACGGCCAAGGGGCCGCACACAGCAGAAGGCGCAGCCCTCTACGATGAGGGGCTGCGCCTTCTGTGCGGAGCCGGAGGCTGACCGGCAGGAGCTCAGCTCAGTCGAGCAGCTCGTAGGCCGGGGTGGTGAGGAACTCCTCGTAGTGGTCGGCATCGAGGACCAGCCGGCGCACGATGTCGGCGGCGGGCTCGAAGTAGGCGGCGAAGGTCTCGGCGTCGCCGATCTGGTCACGCAGCGCCTGCACCTCCTCATCCAGCAGACGGCCGACGAGCTCCGCGTCCACTGTGGCGCCCGTGTCGGCGGTGACCGTGCCGTTGTGGAGCTGCTGCCACACCTGGGACCGGGAGATCTCGGCAGTGGCCGCGTCCTCCATGAGGTTGTGGATGGCGACGGCGCCGTTGCCGGAGAGCCAGATCGCCGTGTAGTAGACCGCCACATGGAGGTTCATCCGCACGCCGCCTTCGGTGACGTCGCCCTCCGCCTTCTCGACGGCCAGCAGGTCCTCAGCACTGACGTCGACGTCGTCGCGCTGCCGGTCGATCTGGTTCGGCCGGTCCCCGAGGACCTTGTCGAACTCCTCGCGACAGATCTCCACCAGGTCAGGGTGGGCCACCCAGGAACCGTCGAATCCGTCCGCCGCCTCGCGGGACTTGTCGTCGCGGACCTTTGCGATGGCCTTCTCCGTCACCTCGGGCTCACGACGGTTCGGGATGAACGCGGCCATCCCACCCATGGCGAAGGCGCCACGACGATGGCAGGTCTTGACCAACAGCTCGGTGTAGGCCCGCATGAAGGGCTGCGTCATGCCGACTTCGGCGCGGTCCGGGAGCACGAACTCCGACCCGGAGGCCCGGAAGTACTTGATCAGGGAGAACAGATAGTCCCAGCGGCCCGCGTTCAGGCCGGAGGCGTGGTCACGCAGCGCATAGAGGATCTCGTCCATCTGAAAGCCGGCAGGGATGGTCTCGATCAGCACGGTCGCACGCACGGACCCGTGGGGGAGGCCCAGGTGCTCCTCAGCGAAGCTGAACACGTCGTCCCAGAGCTTGGCCTCCTGGTGGTGTTCGATCTTCGGCAGGTAGTAGAAGGGCCCGGTGCCCTTCTCGTGGAGCAGCTTGGCATTGTGGAAGAAGTGCAGTCCGAAGTCGACCAGGGCCCCCACGGCCGGGGCACCGTCGATCTGCAGGTGCTTCTCCGGCAGGTGCCAGCCACGAGGGCGCACGACGACGGTGGGCAGCTCCACGTCGTCCCGGAGCCGGTACTCCTTGCCCTCCGGGGACGTGAACTCCAGGGTGCCCCGTGCGGCCTCATACAGGTTCTTCTGGGAGTCGATGACATTGAACCACGTCGGGGACGACGCGTCCTCCAGGCAGGCCAGCCAGACCTTCGCGCCCGAGTTGAGGGCATTGATGGCCATCTTCGCGGGGGCAGGCGGGCCGGTGATCTCCACTCGACGATCCTGCAGGGAGGCTGGGTGCTCTGCGACCGTCCAGTCGCCGTCGCGGATCTCCTGGGTCTCGGGCAGGAAGTCGAGGTGTCCTGAGGCGGCGGCGGCCTCCTGGGCGGTCTGGCGAGCCTGCAGCAGCTCGTCCCGGGTCCCGGCGAACCGACGGTGGAGCTCCTCGACGAAGGCCAGGGCCTCGTCGGTGAGGATCTCCGTGGCTCCGTCAACGGTGTAGGGCTCTGTGGTGGTGGTCGTCATACGAGCTGCTCCTTCGCACTCTCCAGTGTGTCCGATTCCATTGCACCCCCTAGTATCCATTCAATGAAAAGATGTGTCCAGATTGTGGACTCGAGAGGGAGGGGAGCGGAGGGGTGGTCGAGTGCTTGACATCCTGGAGAGGTGCACGTCACACTTGCACTTAGTGGAATAACGTATCCGTAATGCGGAATTTGGAGGCTATCGCTGTGACACTGGCGGAATTCAACACCGCGCCTGAAGAGCAGGCTCGCAGGCAGCTGAGGTCCTGCCTCCATGTGCCCCGATGGATCGACCTGCTGCTCGAGCGGCGCCCCTTCGCTTCGGTGGAGGAGGGGGTCGAGGCCGCGCGGACGGCGGCGCATCCGCTGACCCCCGCGGAGATCGACCTCGCCCTGGCCGATCACCCACGCATCGGAGAGCGCACTGCGGGAGAATCTGCTGAGGCGGAGTTCTCCCGGCGGGAGCAGGCCGGCTTGGGAGATGCTGACGCCTCCACTGAAGAGCGGCTCGCCGCCGGCAATCGCCTCTACGAGCAGCGTTTCGGTCGGGTCTTCCTCATCCGGGCCGCCGGACGCAGCCATGAGGAGATCCTCGGCGAGCTGGAGCGCCGTCTCCAGCTCGACCCCGAAGAGGAGCTGGAGACCGTCGGAGAGCAGCTCGAACAGATCGCCGCCCTGAGACTGGAAGGACTTCTTCGATGAGCTTCATCACCGCCCACGTCCTCGACGCCACCGCTGGCACTCCTGCCCGCGGTGTCGCCGTCCAGCTGCAGACCGCCGAGGGTCAGCAGCTGGCCGCCGAGATCACCGACGACGACGGACGCGTCGGCGACCTCGGACCAGAGACCCTGGAACCCGGCCCCTACCGGGTGACCTTCGGCACGGGAGACTATTTCTCGGCTCGCGGGCAGCAGAGCTTCCACCCTGTCGTGACAGTGGACTTCACCGTCCAGGCAGGGGAGAAGCACTACCACATCCCGCTGCTGCTGAGCCCGTTCGCCTATTCCACCTACCGCGGCAGCTGACCCAGGAGCTGAGGCACCTGCTCCGCCCGCCGCGGCTCAGGTGTTCTCGGCGGCTGCCCCGCAGGCATCCGCTCAACACAAGGAGACGACCATGAGTGCAGTGCAACAGGAGATCACCACCAGCGCGGTCCGACTCTCGTCGAACCAGTACGGCAAGGCGGAGAACCGTGTGGTTCGCGTCTATCGCGACTCCGCGCGCCACGAGCTGCGCGACCTCAATGTGACCTCGCAGCTCCACGGTGACTTCGAGGCCGCCCACACCGAGGGCGACAACGGCCATGTGGTGGCCACTGACACCCAGAAGAACACCATCTTCGCCAAGGCCAAGGAGGTGGGCATCAGTTCCCCGGAGCAGTTCCTGCTGACCCTGGCCGACCACTTCACCAGCGAGTTCGGCTGGGTCACCGGGGGCCGCTGGGCGGCCGAGGAGTACGGATGGTCGCGCATCGAGGGCCATGACCATTCCTTCTACCGCTCCGCACCGGAGGTCCGCACGGCGGTCCTCAAGCGCGACGGCGACCGAGACCACCTCCTCTCGGGCTTCCACGGGCTGACCGTGCTGAAGACCACTGAGTCAGGATTCGTGGGCTACCCCAAGGACAAGTACACGACCCTGCCGGAGACCGAGGACCGGATCCTCGCCACCGACATCGCCACGCGCTGGCGCTACAACACCGTCGACGTCGACTTCGAGGCGACCTACGAGAAGGTCAAGTCGATCATCCTGTCCACCTTCACCGATCACTACTCGTATGCCCTGCAGCACACGCTGTACCAGATGGGCCAGCGTGTGATCACCGAGGTGCCGGAGATCGACGAGATCCGGTTCTCCTGCCCCAACAAGCACCACTTCGCCTACGACCTCGAGCGGTTCGGGCTGGAGAACCCCAACGAGGTCTTCTATGCGGCGGACCGTCCCTATGGGCTCATCGAGGCGACCATCGCCCGCGAGGGTGTCACGGATGCCCCGGAAGCCTGGGCAGACATCGCCGGCTACTGCTGATCGGCCGCACGAGGTCTGACCTCGCCTGGCGGGGTCTGCGACGCCGCACAGACCGCCGTCCCCTGACGGCCCGGAGGGTGCTGGGTGGGCACCCTCCGGGCTCCCTTCATGCCGCGGGACGAGACCCGTCCCGGGGTGAATCCCGCCTGACCTCGTGGTGTCGCTCTGGGGACCATCCCTGTCCTTGGATCAGCGGTGCCGACCATCGACCCTTGAGAGAGGTGCCTTGTGAGCGCTGGTGAAGAGAACTCACACATTCGCAGCGGTCTG
>NZ_BAAGRN010000021.1:0-18009 GCF_054782935.1 Nesterenkonia suensis
GAACTTCCCCTGCAACGGCTCCACCGCCGCCACCAGCTGCTGGATCAACGTGCCCAGCTCATCCGACGATCCCGAGGTCTGCTGGCTGAGACTGCTCAGCGTCGATGCCCCCATGTCAAACTTCATCGCACAGTTCCCTTCCCTCGTTCTCGTACTCGACCCGCGCCCGCCGTTCACAGGCGCCTGCGGCTGAAGCGCGTGATTAACGCGCTGTGGGCCATGACATCAGATGCGTCCTGAAGTTTCCTGGATCACGAACTTCATGACAAGAATGTGACAGAAGTCTGGTCTCCGGAGATCATGCGCAGGAAGTTAGGGTAGTCTCGCGCCGCCCGGCATCACTGGGGAGGGTGACGGGGAAGACGGGGACAGGAACGGAAGGAGCGCCCGTGATCGACTACGACCAGCAGATCCTCGAGTCCGTGGCCGTGCGCCGGGACCGGCTCCTCAAAGCGCTGCTGTTCGGCGGCGAACGCACCCGCCGTCGCTACGACGACGGCATGAAGCTCCTCCTGATCAGCGCCATCATCGCCACGCTCATCTGCGCCGGCTGTGTGGGCTATTCCTTCATCATCGATCTCTTCGCCCAGCGGCAGGCACAGCGCATCGGGGTGGCGATACTGTGAGCACCGGCTACACCCGCGTCACCGTGGCCACCGCGCACCGGAACATCGAGATGCTGCTCCCCTCCCAGCGTGAGATCGACACCCTCATGCCGGAGATCCTGCACGTCGCCGCCGACGGCGCCACGGGCGAGAGCCCCCAGGCCCTGACGCTCACCCCGGCCGGAGGCAGCAGCCTGCTGGGCCACCAGACCCTGCAGGACGTCGGCATCGGCGACGGATCCGTGCTCAGGCTGGACCGCCGCGACGAGGCCGTCCCCACCCCGCTGGTCTACGACCTCGCCGAGGAGACCGAGCAGCTTTCCCCCCGCGTCACCGACTCCTGGACGATCCACCCCCACCGGCTGGTCAGCGCGGCCGTGTTCACCGTGCTGATGCTCGCCGGGCTGCAGACCCTCACAGACGCCGTCGAACCCGCCGCGCCCGGCGGTTGGGCGCTCACGCTGAGCGCCGGGGCCCTGGTGGCGCTGGCATCAGTGCCTCGCCGCCTCCTGGCGTGGGACGCCGAGTTCCTCACCCTCAGCGCCGCGGCGCTGGCCCTCGCCCACCACTGGGGCCTGCCGGAGATCCCCCACGCCGAATGGACGGTCCCGGCCTGGCTCGCCGCGGCGCTGCTGAGCTGGCAGATATGTCTGCACGGCTGGCTCGCCGCCGGCATCACCACGGGCACCACAGCAGCACTGGCCGGGCTCTGGTGGGGCGGCGGCGAGTTGCTCGAGGACACCGGACGAGTGGCCGCCGTGGCCGGGATCGGCACCGTGGTGCTCCTGGGATTCGCCCCGCGCCTGGCCCTCATGCTCTCCGGGATGAACCGGCTCGACGACGCCATCGGCGAGGGTGCCCGCCCCCACCTCGGCCAGGCCGAGGCAGCCTTCCACAACGCCCACCGAGGGCTGGCCGCCGCCGTGGTCCTGTGCGGGGTCTCCGCCGCCGTCGCCGCCCACGGGCTGCTCTCCGGAGGACTCACCGCCTGGACACTGCCGCTGGCCGCCGTGCTGACCCTGCTCACCGCACTGCGCTCCCGCAGCATGCCGCTGGCCGTGGAACGTGCCGCCCTGCTGACCTCCGCCGCGGTGAGCACGCTGCTGATCCTCCACAGCATCGCCGATCACGCCCCCACCTGGCTGCTGATCAGCGCCGCTGTGCTGCTCGCCCTCACGCCGCTCGTCCTGCGGCTCACCGGGCTCCCCGACCACGTGGCCGCACGGCTGAGACTGACCGCCCGCCGATTCGAAGTCCTCGCCACGATCTCCCTGATCCCGCTGCTGCTAGGGCTCTTCGGCCTCTACGCCCAGCTGACCAGCACCTTCCAGGACTGACCATGAGCACCATGCCCACGCCTCCCCCGGACGGCTTCCCGCAGAGCCCACCGCAGGGCTTCCCCGGCGCCACCCCGCAGGTTCCGGCGCGCACGCGGCCTGCCCACTCCCCCGAGCCCCCCGCCCGCCAACCCACTGCCCGCCAACCCCCGACCCGCCAACCATGGACCCGTCCGGAGGAGGAACTCTCCGCAGCCCAGGACCCACACGGCTCCGCGGATGCACGGGCGCGGCGCCACGGTGATCCAGCCCTGGTGCGCGCCTGGCGGACCGCCGCGCGCGCCCTGGTCAGCGACTCCTTCCCCGACGACTACGCGCAGGCCGTGGCCGCCTGTCAGCAACCGGTGACCACCGGACGGCGCATCGGCGTGATCAGCCCCGTGGGCGGCGCGGGGCGCTCCAGCCTGGTCTCCGCCATGGGTCTGCTGTTCAGCGCCGTCCGGTTCGACCACATCGCCGCAGCCGACCTCGCCGGCCGGCCCAGCGGTCTGCCCGCCCGGCTGCCCTCCGTCGCCGAGCCCGCCACCGGGATCAAGCACCTGGCCACACGCGATCCCGGCCAGACCGAGGACGCGCTCGGCGCCCTCGCCGACGGCTCCGCCCGCGTCGGCGGGAACCTCCACCGGGGAACGCTGCTGCCCCACGAAACCCACCTGGCCCCTCAGGACCTCCCGCGGCTGCATCAGCTGTTCAGCCGCAGCTGCGCGGTGAGCCTGCTGGAGCTGCCCCCGCTGTCCTCCGAGCTGGCCGGCCCTGCGATGCGGGACCTCCACGCCGTCGTCCTGGCGGTGCCGGCCCAGTCCGGCGCGGCCGACGGCGCCCAGCCGGTGCTCGAGGCGCTGCGTGAGGCCGCCCCCGTCGCCCCCGTGGTCCCGGCTCTGGTCAACACCACCCGTGCCGGGGCCCGAGACCGGCGGCTCGTCGGCTCCGCCCTGCGCAGCCGGCTGCGCGCCGCCGGCCACCCCACCGAGGTGCACCGGATCGACGCCGACCGTCACCTGGCCGCCGGCGGCCCGCTCACCCTCTCCCGCATCGGAGAACGCCGCCGCCTGCAGCTGGCCCGGCTCACCGCCGCCGCGCTCGACGCCGCCCAGGGGGCCACCCCATGAGCCTCGCCACAGCATCCCGCGGGGTCACCGACGGCGTGCGCCTGATCCACCGCCCGGCGCGCACCACCTCACCGGTCCGCCAGGGGGAGACGTTCTTCGTGCAGCGGCCCCCACAGGTGGACGAGGACGGCCAGGGCGGCATGGGATTCCTGGGGCTGATCCCGCTGCTCGGGGCCGCAGGATCCATGACGGTGATGATGCTGTTCCGCGGCTCGCCCTTCGCCGCGGTCGGTGCGCTGATGATGATCATGACCGTCACCGGGGCGATCGTGATGATCTTCTCCCAACGCGGCAAGGCGGGCAGACGCCGTCGCACACTGCGAGACACCTACCTGGAGTACCTCGAGGACCGGCGTCACGATTTCCTCTCCGAGGAGCGGGAGCACCGGCGGCGGGCCCAGGCCTGTGACCCCGTGCCCGGCGCGCTGTTCGAGGTGATCGCGAATCCGCACCGGCTCTGGGAGCGACGCCGGCACCACGAGGACTTTCTGCGGGTCCGGCTGGGCACCGGCACCATACCTGCTCGCGACATGATGCTCGAAGGCGAGGCTCAGCTGGCCCAGCGCCCCGACCCGCATATGGAGCAGGAGATGCAGGCGCTGGTCCGGCGCTTCAGCACCGCTCCGGACATGCCGCTGACAGTCTCCCTGGCGCGGCACCACACCGTGTCGATCGTCGGGGACGAGGAGTTCGGCCACCAGGTGGCCCGGGCCCTGGTGCTCTCCGCGGCCGCACTGCACAGCCCCGAGGACCTCCACCTCGCCGCCGCTGTGCCCGCCCGCCACCGGAACGCCTGGCGCTGGTTCTCGCTGCTTCCCCACGCCCTGGACCAGTCCCGGCCCACCGCGCACGGACCGCTGTGCCGGATCGCGCCCTCCGTCGCCGCGCTGCGAGACCTGCTGGACGACGCCGTCCGCGACCGGTACCGCCGCTACGCCGAGGTGCGGAAGAACTTTCTGGTGGACAGCCCGCCGCTGGCTCAGCCCCGACTGGTGCTGCTGGACCTCGACCACGACGGCGAAGTGGACAACATCGCCCTGCCCGATGCGTCCCTCACCTCCCATGACCTCTCCATCACGGCGGTGCACCTGGTGGCCCGTCAGCAGGACGAGCCCGATGAGGTCTCCCTACGCATCGTCCAGACCCCTGAGGGCCTGCGGATCGAGGACATGTCCCAGGACCCGCTGCGGCCTCGGACCACCGAGGGCCAGCCGGCCCCTGTCCAGCCCGCCACCGCTGAGGGACTGGCGCGGATGCTGGCCCCGCTGCGCCTGTCCCCGGACTCCATGGAGCACGACGACCAGGTCGACTCTCAGCGCTTCACCGCCCACCTGGGCATCCACGACTTCGCCGAGGACGACATCGACCGGCTCTGGAGGCCCCGCCAGAACCCCGACTTCCTCAAGGTTCCCATCGGCACCGACGACCGCGGCCGTCCCGTGCACCTGGACATCAAGGAGTCCGCCCAACACGGCATGGGGCCCCACGGCCTCTGCGTCGGCGCCACCGGCTCCGGCAAGTCCGAGGTCCTGCGCACCCTGGTCCTCGGCCTGGCCACCACCCACCCGCCCGAGATGCTGAACATGGTGCTGGTGGACTACAAGGGCGGTGCCACCTTCGCCCCCTTCGACGGCATCCCTCACGTCTCCGGGATCATCACCAACCTCTCCGACGACGCCAGCCTGGTGGACCGCATCTACGCCAGCCTCGAAGGCGAGGTCCAGCGTCGCCAGCAGGTCCTCAAGGATGCCGGGAACATCGCCAACATCACCGACTACCAGCTCCACCGCGCAGAGCGCGCCGCCCACGGCGAGGCCCTGCCCCCGCTGCCCCACCTCTTCGTGGTCATCGACAAGTTCGGCGAGCTGCTCACCGCCCAGCCCGACTTCATCGATCTGTTCATGTCCATCGGCCGCATCGGCCGGTCCATCGGCGTCCATCTGCTGCTGAGCAGCCAACGCATCGAATCCGGCAAGCTGCGCGGCCTGGACACCCACCTGTCCTACCGGCTGGGCCTGCGCACCCTCTCCGAAGGCGAATCCCGCACCGTGCTGGAGACCCCCGACGCCTTCCACCTGCCCCCGCTGCCCGGCTATGGGTACCTCAAAGTCGACACCACCACCTACACCCGCTTCCGCGCCGGCTACGTCTCCGGGCCCCTGACCACTGAGATCACCCCGGAGGAGCCCACCGACGACGACGAACCCGCCCCCGTGCTGCCGGCCCCCTTCTACGCCCACGACGCGCTGCAGGGTCTGGAGAAGGGCTCGGAGTCCGAGGAGGACGACGGAGCCTCCACAGCGACGTCCCGCACCACCGGACCCACGGTCCTCTCCACGATGGTGGAGCTGATGAGCCGCCGTCCGCGCGTCACCGAGCCGATCTGGCTGCCCCCGCTGCCCGATGTGCTCAGCCTCGACCAGGCGGTGGCAGGCCCCCAGGATGACACGGATGCGCCTGACCGGGACCCCGCATCCGGGCCGCTCTACGGACGCAGCCGACAGCTGAACGTACCCCTCGGTCGTCTCGACGACCCCGCCCAGCAGTGGCAGGGCCTCTGGGAACTCGACCTGACGCGCTCCGGCGGGAATCTGATCCTGCTGGGAGGCCCCGCCACCGGCAAGACCACGGCGCTGCGCACTCTGGCGCTGTCCCTGGCCGCCACCCACACCGTGACCGAGGCGGCGCTGTACGGCATCGACCTGCGCGGCTCCGCCCTGCTCTCCCTGGCGGACCTGCCGCACAGCGCCGGCATGGCGGTGCGCACCTCCCGGGAGACGATCCGCCGGACCGTCGAGGAGGTCCACGACCTGCTCGACGAACGGGAGCGGCTCTTCGAACACGAGGGCATCGACTCGCTGGCCACCATGCGCCGCCGCCACGCCGCCGGGAAGCTGCCCGGCCTCGACGTCGCCGACGTGTTCCTGCTCGTCGACGGTTGGCGCGGCCTGGCCGATGAGTTCGAGGAGATCCAGGAGATGGTCCACGGCATCCTCTCCCGGGGCGGGGGCTACGGGGTCCACGTGGTGGCCACCGGCACCCGGTGGAACGAGGTGCGCATCGCCCAGCAGGGATTCTTCGGGACCCGCCTGGAGCTGCGGCTCTCCGAACCGGCGGAGTCCTCCCATGGGCGCAAGACGGCCGAGAAGGTCCCGGAAGACCGCCCGGGGCGGGGACTGAACCACGACCAGCTGCTGGGCCAGATCGCCCTGCCGCGGCTGGACGGCAGGGAAGACGCCGCCACGCTCAACGCCGGAGTCCGGGACGCCGTCGAACGGCTCACCGAGGTCTCGCCCGAGCGCACCCCGCGGCGGGTGCGCCTGCTCCCCTCGCTGCTGCGGCGGGAGGACGTGCCGGCCCCCGCCCACCAAGGGGTGGTGCCGTTCGGCCTGCTCGAGCGCGATCTCAGCGCCAAGATGCTGGACCTCACCGGCCAGGATCGCCACCTGCTGGTCCTCGGCGACGAACAGGCCGGCAAGACCTCCGCCCTGCGGCACATCATGCTGACTCTCGTCGAGCAGCACACCGAGGACGAGATCGTCTTCGCCGTCTACGACCCGCGCAAGGGACTGCAGGGGGTGATCCCGGACAGTCACCTGGGCGGGTATGCCCCCTCGGCCCCGCTGGCCCAGGGGCTGACGTCCTCCGTGGTGCAGGAGCTGCGCACCCGAGTGCCCCAGGACCCGCTGGCCTCCGCCCCGGAGACCTTCCAGGGCCCCCGGATCGTGCTGATCGTCGACGACTATGACGTGCTCACCGCCGGCGGAAGCTCCCCGCTGCGGGAGTTTGCCGAGTTCCTGCCCATGGGTGCGGAGATCGGACTGCACGCCTTCGTGTCCCGCAAAGTCCGCGGCGCCTCCCGGGGACTGTTCGAGCCCTTCACCGGCGCCATGCGCGAGGCCGGCGGGGCCACGTTCATCATGGACGGGGACCGGTCCGAGGGGACGCTGGTCAACGGCGTCAGACCGCGCCATCAGCCTCCGGGCCGCGGCCTGTTCATCCACGGAGGGGGCTCCCCCAGCACTGTGCACACCATCCTCAGAGAGGGTCCCGATGACTCAGCAGCCTGACACCGAGAACACCGCCCAGCCGCAGATCACCGCCGAGGTCACCTCACCGCGGGAGGTCGTCATCAACGGGCAGCCCCATCGGGTGCGCGACGGTGAGAGCCCGTACCTCCAGGTCTACGCTCAAGCCCAGGACACCGCCCAGCAGGCCGGCGCCCCCGCCCTGGTCCATGGGGTGGACCACGTGCGCCAGGAGCAGAGCTGGTTCACCATCTCCCCTGAGGGGCACGTCACCGCACTCTCGCGTCCGGCCGATCCTCCTCAGCAGTCGGTGCCCACCGGGCCTGCCGAGGGCGGGTCGACATCGGAGGGCCCAGGAGCGGCGGAACCCGCTGTCGCACCTGCGGAGCCCGCCCCCGCGCCCGTGGACCCAGCACCCGCCGCTGCGTCTGTCGGGAACACCCCGGCTCCTGCCGCGCCTGACCCGGCGCCCACTCCGGAGGACGAGGATCGGATCGGCAGGGCCGAGCGACGCCGTCTCGCCGAGGCCGCCGGGCAGAAGGCCTTCGTCGCCGCCCCGAAGGTGAAGCCGAAGGGCGGCTTCCGCCGCTTCCTCTACGACGTCACCGGGGGCGCCATCAATGTGGGACCCACGGAGAAGGAGCGCAAACACGAGGAGCTTGCCCAGAAGATCGCCCGACCCCTGGAAGGCAGCCACAACACGGCGATCCTCTCCCTGAAGGGCGGCATCGGCAAGACCTCCACCACGGTGGGCGTGGGCATGACCCTCGCGCGGCACCGCGGGGATCTGCCCTGCGCCATCGACGCCAACCCTGACTCCGGAGACCTGGCGGAACGAGCCCTGGGCGAACGGGCCTTCCAGGCGAACCGGCCCCCGACCATCACCGACCTGCTCCGCGACCTCGACGACGTCGACTCGCTCACCTCCCTGCAGACCTACCTGCACCAGGCCGGCCGGCTGCACGTGCTCGCCGGTGAGCAGGAGCCGGAGGTCTCGGACAGCCTCACCGCCGACGAATGGCTGCGCATCCACCGGGAGTTCGCGAAGTACTACCCCGTGCTGCTCACCGACTGCGGCACCGGCGTCACCCACAACGCCATGAAGGGGATCCTGCAGACTGCCGACAACCTGGTCATCGCCGCGGGCTTCGCCGTCTCCGGCGCCCAGCGGGCCCTGCAGACGCTCACCTGGCTGGCCGACCACGGCTACGAGAGCCTCGCCCAGGAGTCGGTGGTGGTCATCACCGACAAGGAGCGTGTCTCGGAACGCGTGGACAAGGCCGCCATTCGGGAGAGTCTGCGTGGCATGTGCCGGAAGCTGGTGGTGGTGCCGTTCGACCGTGCCGTCGTCGACGGGGACCGGATCGATCTGGACATGCTCCAGGAGGAGACCCGTCAGGCTTATATGCAGATCGCCGCAGCGATCGTGTCCACGTATCGGTGAGCGGTCCGGCCGATCCTGCCCGCTGGCCGTCGGAGTGGCTCAGCGGATGGGGTTGAGCTCCGCGGCCTGTGCCGCCGCACCCTGCTGCCCGAGGGACTCCAGCCAGTTGCCCAACATTCGGTAGCCGCCTTCGGTGAGCACCGACTCCGGGTGGTACTGCATGCCCCACAGGGGCGCCGTCCGGTGGGCCAAGCCCATGATGACGCCGTCGGCGGTGGTGGCGGTGACCTCCAGGACCTCCGGCACAGAGTCCGGGGCGACCACCAGGGAGTGATACCGGGTGGCGACGAAGGTCTCCGGCAGCCCGGCGAAGGAGGCGTGACCGGTGTGGGTCACCTCGCTGGTCTTGCCGTGCATGAGCTGCTCGGCGTGGACGACCGTACCGCCGAAGGCTTCACCGAGCCCCTGGTGGCCCAGGCAGACGCCGAGCATGGGCGTCGACGATTCCGCGCACCAGCGGGTGAGCGCGATGGAGACGCCGGCCTCGTGCGGGGCGCCCGGTCCGGGGGAGATCAGCACGCCGTCGTACTCACCGGCGAGGGAGATCGCCTCGGCCTCGGTGAGGTCGTCGTTGCGGATCACGGTGGTCTCCGCTTCGAGCTCGCGCAGATAGCCCACCAGCGTGTAGACGAAGCTGTCGTAGTTGTCGACCACCAGGATCCTCGCGCGGAAGGGCGTCGCGGCGTCGCAGTTCTCAGTCATCACGGTCCATGCTAGCCGCCCTGGATGGTCGAGTCGTTGAGCGGGTTGAACTGGTCGACCCAGGGGAAGACCACCTCCATCAGCAGCAGCAGGACAGCAGCCAGCAGCACCAGGGTGAGGATGATCTGCATCCACAGCGGGCCGGGCAGGTGCCGGAAGATCCATGCGTACATGTCAGCGTGCCTCCTGTGAGGTGAGGTCCCCGAAGGGACCGTCGGCCTGCATCCGGCGCTCCACAGCCTCGGCGATGGCGGCCGGGGGCTCGTCCGAGAGCGGGGCGTAGCCGACCAGCTCGGCGTGAGTGATCATCCGTTCCAGCGTGGTGTAGGGCGGGTGGCACGTGGTCAGGGTGAGGATCGAGGAGTCTCCGGCCTCTTCTCCGAGCTCCCCCGGCACCGGCGCCAGCACGTCGTGCTGGTTCGGCTGGACGATGTAGGTCTCGGTGACCGAGTAGGTGTACCAGCCGTCCGGGGACTGGACGTAGATCAGGTCACCAGTGGCGAACTTGTCCTGGTTCCAGAGAATGTTGCCGTAGGTCTGCCGGTGGCCCGCCACCGCGAAGTTCCCTGCCTCCCCGGGAAGCTGGGTGGAGGTGTAGTGACCGAGCCCCGCCCGGTTCAGGGACTCGGGACCCACTCCCGGCACCACCGGGGCGGCCCAGTCCTGGCCCAGCCGCGGCGCATAGACGATGGCCATCACCTGGCCCTGATCTGCGAACTCCGCCATGTGGTCGGGGCTGGGGACCACCAGGTCATCCAATGCGACACCATTGCGGTCCGACCCGTTGCCGTTCCCGTCGCCGTTCCCGTCGCCGTCGCTGTTGCCGTCGCTGTTGCCGTTCCCGTCGCCGGACTGGTCTCCATCACCCTCGCCGTCCCCAGAGACGCCGTCGGCGCCGTCCTCGAGAGCTTCGATGTTGGCGAAGAGCTCCTGTGTGGCCTCATCACGCTCACGGTCGGCCTCGAGGCCGGTCCACCAGAGCTCCCAGACAAGGAAGAGGAGGCCCAGCACACCGAGGGTGATGAGCACCTCACCGAGGCCTCCGAGGAGCCGCGAACCCAGGGATCTGCGCACCGGCGCACCTGTTCTCCGGCGGCGCGCATGACGCGGCCGCACGGCCCGAGATCGCTCAGCTGGCATGGGTGCCTGTTCTTTCGTCGTGGGCAGAACGTGGTCGGCCCGCCGTGTCGTCGTCGGACCCGATAGAATGATGGGCAGACCACATGTGCCCCCACGAAGTGGGGGACAGTGTCAGGATACCGAAGTCAACCAGGGTGTCGCGGCCTACCGGCCCGGATCGCACCCCGGAAGGATCAGCTCACCGTGCCAGAGTCGAAGAACCGCAAGAAGAACGGCAAGCAGGGCCGGAAGAACCGCGGAAGGCTCACCGCTGAGGACGCCGCTGCCTCGAAGTCACCGCTGGATGACTCGGACCCCTTGGCCCAGGGTCTGGACGACCTCGAGGAGGAGGGCCTGCCCCTGTGGTACCGGGTGACCATGATCGGCCTGATGATCCTGGGGTTGCTGTGGCTCATCGTCTGGTACATCAGCCAGGGCCTGGTGCCGATCGCCGCCGCCGGCGGGTGGAATGTGATCATCGGATTCGGCATCGCCATGGTCGGGTTCCTGATGACGATGCGCTGGCGCTGACGCCGCACAGACTGACCACACACCGAGGGGCCCTCCGATCACAGGATCGGAGGGCCCCTCGGTGTGTGTGCGACCGGTCAGTGACTGGTTCAGGTGGCCGGCTTCGGCTGCGGGACGCCCCCATCCTGGGAGCTGGCCTTCGCGCCGTCCTTCGCGCCGTCCTTGGCACTGTCCTTCGCGCTGTCCTTCGCGCTGTCCTTCGTCGCGCTGGAAGCCGGCTGGGCCGGCTTCTCCCCGGAATCTGCGGCCGGGCTCTGCGCCGGCTTCGCCGAAGGAGCCGCGCTCTGAGCCGAGTCAGCCGGCTTGGCCGAGGAGGCCGAGCCGCTGGAGATCGGCTCCGGCTTCCTCCAGGGGTCCTCCACCGGCTGGGAGGCGCGCCAGGCCGCCACCCCGGCGGTGACGCCCGCGGCGACCAGGCCGAAGATCAGCAGACCCTTGCGGCGGCTCTTGGTCCTCTGCTGCTTCTTCAGCGCCTTGGCGGTCTGCTTGGCGTACTGCTCGGAGGTCTTACGCAGCTTCTTGACGACTTTCTTGTCACCGGTCGCCTTCACCAGGGCCTGCTCGACACGCGGGTCGATCTCGGCCTTGTGGATGAGCTTGGCCGTCCGGTCCGCGTAGCCACCGAGCTTGGCGGAGGCGGCCGGCACATAGTCCTGGGCCAGCTGGCGCCTCGCATCGGAATACTTGTCGTAGATCTTGTCCACCTCGGCCTTGGCCTGCGGCGGCAGCTTGTCGTACTGGGACTCCAGCCCCGTGGAGGCCTTGGAAGCCAGCCCCTTGGCCCTGTCCGCAGCCACAGCGGCGTTCGCCTCGACCGTCCGCAGAGCGCGCGTCGAGGCGTCCTGAACCTTCGGAGCGTTCTTGCGATAGGTGGTCTCGGCCCAGTCAGCGGCGACCCCGAGCTTCGGGGCAGTCCAGTCACGGGCCGTCTCGACGCCGGCGAGCACCTTGCGCTCCCAGGTGTGGCTCGGCTTCTTCTTCTTCTTACCGAACATGCATGTCCTCCGAATCAGGATCGGTGTGCTGCCCTCAGCTTACGACCTTCAGCCCCTCTCCTGCTATGAGATGCGTCGATGCGTCGCGGAAGGTTGACCTGCGGGGCTGCTCGGGACCGTCTCGGAGCGTCTCCATCGGGCGGCCGGTCAGGATCTGGTGAGAGAATGTCGGCCATGAGCACTATCGCAACGCACAAGGCAACCATCCAGACCAGCGTCGGCGACATCCGCGTCGACCTCTACGGCCACCACGCGCCCAAGACCGTGGAGAACTTCGTCGGTCTGGCCACCGGCGAGATCACCTGGAAGCACCCGGAGACCGGTGAGGAGAAGGCCGGCACCCCGCTGTACGACGGTACCGTCTTCCACCGGATCATCGCCGACTTCATGATCCAGGGCGGAGACCCGCTCGGCCTCGGCGTGGGCGGCCCCGGCTACCAGTTCGAGGACGAGATCCACCCGGAGCTGGACTTCACCACCCCCTACAAGCTGGCCATGGCCAACGCCGGGCCGGGCACCAACGGCTCGCAGTTCTTCATCACCTCGGTGCCCACCACCTGGCTGCAGGGCAAGCACACCATCTTTGGCGAGGTCGCGGACGAAGACTCCCAGAAGGTCGTGGACGAGCTGAACAAGGTCGCCACCGACATGCGTGACCGTCCCCGGGAGGACGTCGTCGTCGAGACGATCACGATCGAGAAGGTCTGACGACCTCTCGTGACCGCTGAGCACCCGCACGCCGGGGCGGGTCATCCCGTCCCGGCGTGCTCGCGCCACCCCGACCGTGCGACGCATCTGCGCTGCCAGCGCTGTGAGCGTCCCGCCTGCACGCAGTGCCTGCAGCAGGCCCCGGTCGGATTCCACTGCGTCGACTGTGTCGCCCGGGCCCAGGCCTCTCGCCCCACCCCGCGCACGCGATTCGGCGCCGTCGCGCGTCCCGGCCGCGCGCCCCTGGTGACCTATGGGGTGATCGGCGTCTGCGCGGTGATGTATGTGCTGCAGTGGCTGACCGGCAGCGCGCTGACCGAGCTGTTCTGGTACGCCCCGCTGCACACCTCCAGCTGGGAGTTCGAACCCTGGCGGATGCTGACGTCGGCCGTGCTGCACTCTCCCGCCAGTGCGATGCACATCTTCTTCAACATGGTCGCCCTATGGATCTTCGGCCGGGTGATCGAACCTGCCCTCGGCCCGTGGCGGTATGGGCTGCTCCTGCTGCTCTCCGCCTTCGGCGGCTCCGTGGCGGTGCTCTTCCTGACCCCGGCCACCACTCCCACAGTGGGCGCCTCCGGGGCCGTCTTCGGCCTCTTCGGGGCCATGTTCATCCTGCTGCGCTCCTCCGGTTCGCAGACCGGCGGACTGCTGGTGCTCATCGGCATCAACGCCTTCATCAGCTTCGCCGTGCCCAACATCTCCTGGCAGGGGCACCTCGGGGGGCTGCTCACCGGGACGATCTGCGCGCTGGTGATCGCCCGAGTGCCCCGTGGGCCGCGCCGCACCCTGTGGCAGGTGATCGGCCTGGTCGCCGTCGCAGCCGTGCTGGTGGTGCTCACCGGAGTCGGGATCCCCCTGGTCAGCCCCATCTGAGGGCGGCCGCCGCCGTCGAGGGCGCCAGCTGTGACATCGCTCCTCCGGCCTGCTGTGGGCACCCCGCCCTGACGGAGGAGCATTCCGCCCCTGTGCAGTGTTCTCTCCACATTTCCCCTGAATTCTCCACAAGGGACGGTTCTCCACAGGTGTTATCCACAGTGTGGAGAAGTTACATGACTGTGTTTCCCCAGTTCAGCACGCTATCCACAGGCAGTTGTGGACCAGCGTGTTCTCTGTGGATTACTTGTGCAGTGGTGGGCTTCGGCTGTGGAACCACCTGAGAGGCTGAGGATACAGTGAGCCCATGAGCCGTGACTTCCGCCAGATCGATGTGTTCAGCACCGGCCCGTTCACCGGGAATCCGCTCGCCGTGGTCGCCTCCGCCGAGGACCTGGACGAGGAGATGATGCGGCCGATCTCCGCATGGACCAACCTCTCGGAGTGCACGTTCCTGCTGCCGCCCACCACTGAGGAGGCGGACTACCGGGTGCGCATCTTCAGCCTGGACACCGAACTGCCCTTCGCCGGGCATCCGACGCTGGGCTCTGCCCGCGCCTGGCTGGACATGGGAGGCGCTCCAGATGACGAGACCCTCGTGATCCAGGAGTGTGCTGCCGGGCTGATCAGAGTCCGGCGCGACGGCGACACGCTGGCCTTCGCCGCCCCGCCGAGGCTGCGCACCGGCCCGGTGGATCCACAGCTGCAGGAGGCGATCCGCAGGGTGCTGGGAGTCTCTGAGCAGCAGCTGGTGGACGTCTCCTGGGCCGACAACGGACCGGGGTGGGTCGCGGTGCTGCTGGACAGCGCGGAGACGGTGCTGGGCCTGCGCCCGGAGCTGCACCGGGGCGGACTGGAGGAGCTGATGCTCGGGGTCGTGGGACCCTGGGATGAGACGTCGGACGCCGATGTGGAGGTGCGGGCGTTCTTCTCGGACGGTTCAGCACTGCGGGAGGATCCTGTCACCGGCAGCCTGAACGCCTCCCTCGCCCAATGGCTCACCGAGTCAGGGCGCCGGCATACTCCCTACCTGGCCGCTCAGGGCACCGCCATGGGCCGGCGCGGCCGGGTCCATGTGGACACCGATGCGGACGGCACGCTGTGGATCGGCGGGGAGACGACGGTCGCGGTGCGCGGGTCCCTCGAGATCTGAGCGGTCAGTCCTCGACAGCATCCTGCGGTTCGTCAAGGTCCTGCGGTTCGTCGAGGTCGATGTCGCTGCCGTCCTGGTCGTCGTCGAGGTGTCGGGTGAACTCGCTGTCCTCGGGCATGCCGTCGATGCCTTCGCGTCCGTCGGGGACATCGGCGCGGGTGGAGGTGAAGTCTCGGGGACCCATGGTGAAGCTCTGCCAGTGCAGCTCCATCGGTGACTGGTCCTCGTCCCGGGGGACGTGGTGGTACCCGACGGCCACCCAGGAGACGACGTCCTCCAGGGCGCCGGTCTCGTCATCCGCGATGTAGTCGAGCACAGTGCGTCCACAGCCACCACGGTTCCGGGTGGCGAAGACCTGGCATTCGTCATAGTTGGTGAAGGCGATGTCATAGCCGACGTCGTCGCCGTGCGCATGCTCATCCTCCACGAAGGTGAAGCTGTCTGAGGCCCCGAGGTTGATCTCGTAGGACACCGGGCGGTCGTTGTCGTTGAGCAGCTCGGGCGCCATGACCCTCCACCAGCGTCGGTCGTCGCCGTGGTGGGTGGAGGGTTCCTCGATGCGGTTCAGGGATCCCTCCACGATCGGTGACTGGGGGCCCCTCTCACCGGTGGGCTCGGCGTCGTACTGCTCGACCACCATGTCCTCGTCGTCGCCGAGACCCCAGTGGATCTTCCACACGACGTTGTGGGAGTGGCTGGCCGCATAGTCGGCGTCACCGTCGCCGATCGCCCAGCCGTGGTCCTCATCGGTGTAGTCCACCGGGGAGAGGTCCCCAGTGGCGCCCAGCGCGGGTCGGATGGAGCCGTCTGAGCCGAAGGTGTATTCGCTGATGTACTCGTACCAGCCGACTTTGGAGATCGTGGAGAGTCGCCATTCATCGCCGCGGGCGACCGTCAGCTCGCCCTCTGCGTGCGACCGGTAGGCCAGTCCGGAGTCCTTCGTCTCGGAGCAGAGGACCTCACGTTCGGGGGTGCTGCCGTGCTCACCGTCTCCGATGTTGGGGATCTCGAGTCCGAGGCGTTCGCCGGTGCATTCGGTGTCGGTGAGGGTGTGCATGCTCATGCCGCCGAAGCCGGCCTGGCTGATGTCAGAGGTGAGGCGTTCACCGTCGTCGTACGGGACCTCCATCTGGGCGAGGGACATCTCGTGGATCAGCCGGGTCGGTTCCTTATCGACGGGCGCGAAGTGGATGTCGGAGAGCACCATGCCTCGCTTGGGGTCCACAGAGAAGCACATGGACCAGGTGGATCCTGAGGACATGGTCTGCGCCAGCGGCAGGCCGTCGTCGCAGTCCAGGTGTGCGGTCTCCCCCTGGCTGCCGTCTGCTGGGTGCTCAGTCGCCTCGTCCGTCGTCGGATCGGACTCGGGGTCGGCACAGCCTGTCAGCAGCAGGGCGACGGCGGCGGCGCCGGCGAGCACAGGACGCAGACAGTGGGGGAAGAGGGTACGCATCATGGGTCTCTCATCGAGGGGTTCGACGATTCACAGAGTCTGGGGTGCGGCACCGGCGAGGGTGCACACATGAGCGGATGGCTGCACCACCCGTGAGGGGTGGTACAGCCATCCGCGTCAGGATCTCAGCTGATCACTCAGTCAGCCGAGGAGCGGTGGTTCCGCTTGGCGAAGACCACAGCTGCGGTGCCCAGCAGGAGGGCGAGTGCGGCCAGTGCCGCCAGCATCGCTCCGTCCACACCGGTGCGGGCGAGGTCCGAACCGGGCTTGGCGCCCGGGCCGGTCTTGCCGTTGTCACCGGACGGGTCGGCAGTGCCGGTGCCCTTGCCGGTGTCATCATCCTTGCCGGTGTCAGCGGCAGCGTCGTCGATGACCTGGAAGGCCACCGCCTGCTCCGGGTAGTCCTCAGCGGTGACCGAGAAGGTGTGAGCACCCACTTCGGCCTCCTCCGGGATCTCCCAGGTGAAGGTGACGTTGCCGTCCTCGTCGGCGACTTCGGTGCCGAGCTCGAGGTTCAGGTTCGAGTTCATGAACCCTGCGACCTCGGTGCCCGGCTCGTAGCCGGAGGCGTACCCGATCTGCGTGTCTCCGTGGGTGAGCACCGGGTGCTCGACGGAGATCGTCAGCAGGATCTGGTCAGCCTCGTCATTGACCTTGAAGACGCTCGTGGCACTGACATCCGGGTCATTGTCATCCGTAGCGGTGACGACCTTGATGCAGGGCACGGTGCCCTCCGGAACGGTCCAGTCAACGGTGAAGTTGCCCTCATCGTCGACCTCGACGCCCTCGATCTCACCGATGACGTTGCCGTCCATGTCGGTGATCACGATGGTGACGGTGGTGCCCGGGGTGAAGTCCTCACCGCTGACGGTGATGTCCTCACCGGGGTTGACTGCCTCGGGCTCGACCGTGATGGTCGGGTCCTCAGTGTCAGCATCCGTGTCGACCACTGCCACTGCAGTGCCGTCCCAGATCATCGGGTCCTCTTCGTCAGTGCCGAAGACGAACATCGCACCGGGGGTGACGTTGTCCGCAACCGTCCACTCGATGGTGAAGGTGCCCTCGTCGTCCACCTGGACGCCGTCCACGGAGTCGTAGACGTTGCCGTCCGCGTCCGAGAAGTCGACGACCACAGTGGATCCGGGGACGTAGCCTTCACCGGTGACCGTGAGGTCCTCACCGATCTCCACCACGAGGGGGTCCGCCGTGATGGTCGGGTCGAACACCGGGCCCTCATCATCCGGGTCAGTGACTGTCACTGTGTCCGATGCAGTGACCTCGGGGTCCTCATCATCGGTCGCCGTGACCGTCAGCTCACCAGGCTCAGTACCCTCAGGCACCGTCCAGTCAACGCTGAAGTTACCCTCATCGTCGACCTCAACACCCTCGATAGTGCCGAGCTCCTCGCCATCCTCATCAGTGACCACAACAGTCACCGTCGAGTCCGGCACGAAGCCCTGACCATCCACCGTGATGTCATCGCCAGGAACGACCTCATCCGGAGTGACGATCACACCAGGCTGAACAACGCCATCCTCATCCGTGACGGTGAGGTCCTCCGTGGCCGTGACCTCGGGGTCCTCATCATCCGTCGCAGTGATCGGCAGGATGCCCGGCTCAGTGTCCTCAGGCACCGTCCAGTCGATGCTGAAGCTGCCCTCTTCATCAGTGGGCACCTCCTCGATGGTGGCAACCGGGTTGCCGTCCTGGTCAGTGACCTCAACAGTCACCGTCGAGTCCGGCACGAAGCCCTCACCAGAGACCGTCGTGGTCTCACCCGGAGCAACAGTGTCCGGATCCAGACCGATTGAGGGATCGAATGCCGGGTCCTCATCATCCGGCTCCGTGATGCTCAGAGGCGCAGTGGCCTCCTCACCCGTGGAGTCATCGATACCAGCAACCGTGTAGTCACCCGGCTCGTCATCCTCCGAAGTCGTCAGCTCAACCTC
>NZ_BAAGRN010000022.1:0-20867 GCF_054782935.1 Nesterenkonia suensis
TGGGGTCGGTGGAGCCGTCATCGATGAGCAGGATGTGCATCTGGGAGAAGATGCTGGAGCGGCGCAGGGAGGCGAAGGCCTTGTGGCGCAGGTGGTCGCCGTTGTTGTAGACCGGCACGATCACCGAGAGCCGGAGACCCAGCGTCTCGGCGGCGCGGCGTGCCTGGGACTGCACCGCGGCGAGATCGTCGCCGACCTCCGGGTCCGGCAGAGGGCGTCGAGGACGGACTCCTGAGGGCCCCGGGGGCTGCGCGGACATCGGTCCGGGGGTGCCTGCGGCTGGCCCTCTCCGCCGTGGCAGGGTCCTCGGCAGGGTCCTCGGCGTGGCCGACGGCTCCCGCGCCTCGCCGCGCAGGATGTCCGAGAAGGAGGGGCGGGCCGTCGGGCGGGTTCCGCTGCTCGCCGGATGATGGCCCAGATGATCGAGGCAGTAGACCCGGTGCCGATCCGCAGCCTCGCGCAGCGTCTCAGCTGAGGTGAGCAGCTCGGGATCGGGCCGCCACCAGGCGGTGAGCTCCAGGTCCAGGACGCCGGTGCGGTGGCGGTGCGACGCTGCGTCGGTGGCGGCGGCGTCCCCCTCCAACTTCTGGGTGACGTGCGCGGACTGGTATCTGAACGCCACGACATGGTCGGCGACGTAGGTGGGGCTGTGGCGCCGTGCCGGTGAGACCGGCAGCAGCACGTCGAGCTCTGCGGCCACAGCCGCTGCTCCTCGCTCCTCGACACGCTCGGCGAGCTCGGCCCAGGTGATGAGCTCGACCTCGCGGTGGATCTGCTCAGCCATCTCCCGCGCCAGGCTCGGCGTCCGGTGCTGCGCGACGGCGACCACCCGCTCGCGGACCGGTGCGACGTCCAGCCCTGCGCGGGCGCAGATGCGTCGCAGCACGTCGGAGGCGTGGTGGTCGGTGAAGACCTGCCGGATGCCGTCTCCCTGGATCCTGCGCAGCTCGTCCAGCGAGATCAGTTGGAGGGCCTTGGCCACGTCGTCCGCAGAGTTCGCGATGACGGTGTGGGGGTGGTACGAGTTCAGCCCCTGGTTGTAGGTCGCGATGACCAGGGTCCCGCAGGCCTGCAGCTCCAGGACCTGCGGGTCGAACAGCGACTGGGAGTCGACCGTCGCGTTGAGCGCCAGGGCGGCGTCCATACCGCGCTGCAGCGTCTCGGTGCCGTAGGTGAGATCGATGTCGGCGGCCTCCTCCGCGGAGACCGTCCAGGGGCCGTAGCGTGAGGGCAACACCCAGTGGTCGGCGGCCGGGGCCTGTGACGGGTCCGGCTGCAGGAGCACGACGGGGCGCCCGGAGAGGAGCGCCCCGTCCAGCAGTGCTGGGGCGTAGGGCGGCTCCGAGAGGTGATCGGACGGTCCGGACTGCTCGCAACCGAGCAGCGCCACCAGGTCGGTGCGCGCGGGGCGGGTCCCTAGGGGGCTGTGGATCAGCGGATTGACGCCTACAGGCACGACGTCGATGCTGAGGGAGTGGTTCTCCCGGGCTCGGTAGAGCGCGGCGGCCTCAGGGTCTGTGGTCACGATGCGCGAGCAGGCGCGGGCGAGCTCCTCGGTGGTGGAGATGTCGGTGCCGGCGGTGGAGAGCAGAACGGTCGGGGTGCCGCCGCCGCGGAAGGCGGGGATCACGACCTCGGCCAGGTGTCGCAGCGCCCGAGTGTGAGCGTCCCCACCGTTCTCCGCCCGGTGCCCCTGCCGACGGGCGGAAGTCGCCGGCCTCCCCAGGCCTTCCTGCCCCGGGTGTCCCGGGTGCTCTCGGGCGTCAGGATCTGCACAAGGATCCGCGCACTGATCCCACTGGTGGGAGAGAGATCCGAGGTCGGTGGACACCAGCAGCAGGTCGAGGTCCTCGAGGTGCTCGCGCCAGGTCCCTCCGGTGAGGGGGACGACGTCGGCCAGTCCGGTGAATCGGGAGTGCACCCGCGGCGAGGCGATGAGGCCGATCCGTGCTGACAGTTTCGGGCGAGAGGCCCCCAGCTCACCGTCCGGCAGGCCCTGGGAGGCCTCGAGCGCGTCCTGCAGACACCGGGCCGGCGGATGCAGTGCCGCGGTCCCGATCGTGTCCGGGACGGAGAGGGCCGTCAGGTCCTGGGCGCTCAGGGCGGAGACCGCTGAGGGCGCGATCGTGGAGATCTGGTCCAGGAACTCGTGGCGCTGTCGGTGCTCGGCCGCCCGGAGCCTGTGGGCCTGGGCGCGGTCCCGGCGCAGCGGCTCCGTCGGCTGCGGGGACTTCGTGAGGTCCTGTGCGCCCGTCGCCGCCGTGCGCGCGTCGTCGGCGCGCGGGTCCCAGCTGGAGGCGGCCAGCTGATGGGCGTGCTCCGCGGTACGGAGCATCGCCTGATGGGTGCTCAGTGCCGCGGCCACGAGCCCTGTGGCGGGGGGAGCGTCGAGTCCGGCTTTCGAATCCGGTGCCTGCGTCTGAGGGGCGTCCGGAGCGGAGCCAGGGAGGTCATGTGTGGCGTACGGTCCTGCCAGGGGAATCTCTGTCCAACGCACATTGCTACTCTAGAGGTTCGGCAGATGACTTGCCCGGTCGGCCTCGCTGGCTGGAGCAGGTCTGCCCTGCCTGCCCCAGCACTGTCGATCAAGGACCTGCACCCCGTGTTCAACTCCCTCTCCGATCGCCTCACAGCGACCTTCAAGAACCTGCGCGGCAAGGGGCGCCTGACCGAGGCTGACATCGACGGCACCGCCCGTGAGATCCGCCGTGCGCTGCTCGACGCCGACGTCGCGGTCCCGGTGGTCCGTGAGTTCATCGCCCGTGTCAAGGCGCGCTCCTTGGGCGCGGAGGTCTCCGAGGCCCTCAATCCGGGCCAGCAGGTCGTCAAGATCGTCAACGAGGAGCTCGTCGGCATCCTCGGCGGCCAGACCCGTGAGTTGCAGTTCGCCAAGCAGCCCCCGACGATCATCATGCTCGCTGGCCTCCAGGGCGCCGGCAAGACGACGCTGGCGGGCAAGCTCGCCTACCGGCTGAGGAACCAGGGCCATACGCCGATGCTGGTGGCCTGCGACCTGCAGCGTCCCAATGCGGTCAACCAGCTGCAGGTGGGCGGTGACCGTGCCGGTGTGCCGGTCTTCGCGCCGCACCCGGGGGTCTCCTCCGAGGCGGAGACGCCGACCGGTGACCCGGTCCAGGTGGCCCGCGCCGGTGTGTCCGAGGCCCGGGAGAAGCTCCACGACGTCGTCATCATCGACACGGCCGGTCGGCTCGGCGTCGACGCCGAGCTGATGCAGCAGGCGGCAGACATCAAGGCAGCGGTCGGCGCTCATGAGGTGCTCTTCGTCATCGACGCGATGATCGGACAGGACGCCGTGACCACCGCTCAGGCGTTCCACGAGGGAGTGGACTTCACCGGCGTCGTGCTCTCCAAGCTCGATGGCGATGCCCGTGGCGGTGCGGCGCTCTCCGTGGCCTCGGTGACCGGCAAACCGGTGATGTACGCCTCCACCGGTGAAGGCCTGAAGGACTTCGAGGTCTTCCATCCGGACCGCATGGCCCGCCGCATCCTCGACATGGGGGACGTGCTCTCCCTCATCGAGCAGGCCGAGGCCAGCTGGGACAAGGCCGAAGCGGCCAAGATGGCGCAGAAGTTCGCCGATCAGGAGGACTTCACCCTCGAGGACTTCCTCGCGCAGATGCAGCAGCTCAAGAAGATGGGCTCGATGAAGAAGCTGCTGGGTATGATGCCCGGAGCCCAGGGGATGCGCGAGCAGCTGGAGCAGTTCGATGAGTCCTCGATCGGGCGCGTGGAGGCGATCATCTACTCGATGACCCCGCACGAGCGCGCGGCCCCGAAGATCATCAACGGTTCTCGGCGTGCGCGCATCGCCAAGGGGTCCGGTGTTCACGTCTCCGAGGTCAACCAGCTTCTCGAACGGTTCACGCAGGCCCAGAAGATGATGAAGAAGATGGCCGGCGGTGGAGGGATGCCGCAGATGCCGGGAGCCGGCGGAGGGATGCCGCAGATGCCGGGCGCCGGGATGCCCGGTGGTGGGGTGCCCGGCGTCGGTCCCGGCAAGGGGAAGAAGAAGGCCGCCAAGGGCAAGGGGAAGAAGAAGGCGAAGTCCGGCAACCCGGCGCGAGCTGCTCAGGAGGCCCAGGAGGCGGAGCGCCGACGGGCCGAGTCCGCGAGCCGGCGCAAGGACGGCTCAAGCTTCGGCGCTGCCGGAGGCGAGGACTTCGATCCCTCCCAGCTCAACCTGCCCAAGGGCTTCGAGAAGTACCTGAAGTGAGCGCCGGGCCCTGCGGCGTGGTCCGAATCGCGCCCGCAGGGATTCTCTGGCACAATGGGCAGGTACTTTGATCAGCCGCGGCGACCCTCTCATCCTGCGGCGGGTTCATCGTTCCTTGAGCGGTCGCATCGACTGAGCAGCACTCCCCACGCAGCACGATGCTCGGCCGCGCCCCTGAAAACAAGAAACAGGAGTGGACCACTCAAGTGGCAGTCAAGATTCGTCTGAAGCGGATGGGCAAGATCCGCGCACCGTACTACCGTGTCGTCGTCGCCGACTCCCGCACCAAGCGTGATGGAGCGGCTATCGAGCAGATCGGGAAGTACCACCCGACCGAGGAGCCCTCGTTCATCCAGATCGACTCGGAGCGTGCCCAGCACTGGCTCTCCGTCGGTGCTCAGCCCACTGAACAGGTGCTGGCACTGCTGAAGGTCACTGGTGACTGGCAGAAGTTCAAGGGCCTGGAGGGCGCCGAGGGCACTCTGAAGACCAAGGCCCCCAAGGAGGACTTCGTCGTCTCCGAGAAGGGCTCCGTGATCTCCGACAAGGCTGATGCCCCCAAGGCTGAGGCGACCCCCGAGGCACCCGCCGAGGAGGCCTCGGGCGAGGCTCCCGAGGACAAGGCTGAGTGATCGATCATGGCTGAGGCAGTGCTGACCGACGCCCTCGAGCATCTGGTGCGCGGCATCGTCGATGCACCGGACGACGTCGACGTGCGTCGCCGGAGCGGGCGCCGCCACGATGTGCTCCAGGTCCGGGTTCACCCGGACGACCTCGGCCGAGTCATCGGCCGGGCGGGACGCACCGCGAAGGCACTGCGCACCGTGATCGCCGCGCTCCCTGAGGGTGAGCACGTCCGCGTCGACGTCGTCGACACCGACCGGCGCGGCTGAGCCGCGCCCCGGCAGCCGGACAACTATGAGCTCTGCTCACCAGCAGGGGAAGTCTTCCCGCATGAGCGACCCGCAGGCGCTGCCTTCTGAGGCAGAGCGCCTGCGGGTCGCTCGTGTCGGCAAGCCCCATGGGGTGCGGGGTGAGGTGACCGTCCAACTGTTCACCGATGACCCCGAGACGCGTCTTGCCCCTGGTTCCGTGCTGATCCGCACCCCTGGTCGTGACACCGCCGATCGCAGCACCGGGTCGTTGACCGTGGTCGGCCAGCGGTGGAACAAGACCATCTGTCTGCTGAAGTTCGCGGAGATCACCGGGCGTGACGCGGCAGAGGCTCTTCGCGGGTCCTTTCTACATGTGGACGTCCCCGCCGAGCCGGACGAAGACGAGGGCTGGTACAGCCATCAGATCGTCGGCTTCCGATGCCTCGGATCGGGCGGAGAGGCCTACGGCACGGCTCGTGGCCTCATCACCGGTCCAGCCCAGGATCTCCTGACCGTCGAGACCCCGTCCGGCGAGGAGGTTCTGGTGCCCTTCGTCGCCGAGCTGGTCCCCGACATCGACCTCGAAGCGCGGACGATCCGTCTGGAGCCCCCTGCCGGGTTGTTCTGAGACTTTTCATCGGTCTCGGCCCGCGGGGCACCGAGACCATGACCGAAGCATAGGAAGGCATCCACCACGATGCGCATCGATGTCGTCTCGATCTTCCCTGAATTCCTCGACGTGCTGGACCTGTCGCTGATCGGCAGAGCCCAGCGCGACGGGCTCCTGGACATCCGCCGCCATCAGCTGCGCGACTTCGCCTTCGACCGCCACCGCACCGTCGACGACACCCCCACCGGAGGGGGCGCGGGGATGGTGATGAAGCCTGAGCCCTGGGCGCTGGCGTTGGAGCATGTCCTGGCAGATTCCGGTCACGCCGCGCCGCCCGAGGCCGAGGAGCGGGCTCCGGCGTGCCAGTCCGGCAGTTCCGTGACCGATGCCCCGGCCGCCGGAGATCCTCCGATCCTGATCATCCCGACCCCCGCCGGGGAGGTCTTCACCCAGCGCACCGCGGAGGAGCTCGCCGGGCGGGAGCATCTGGTGTTCGCCGCGGGGCGGTACGAGGGCATCGATCAGCGCGTCACCGACTGGGCCGACGAGTGCTTCGAGGTGCGCCTGATGAGCATCGGCGACTACGTGCTCAATGGCGGAGAGGTCGCGATCGTCGCCATGGTCGAGGCGATCAGCCGCCTGGTGCCCGGGGTCATCGGCAACCCGGAGTCGCTGGAGGAGGAGTCGCACGCCGAAGGACTGCTGGAGTACCCCGTGTACACGAAGCCGGCGGTGTGGCGTGGACGCAGCGTGCCGGAGATCCTGCTCTCCGGCGATCACGCTCGGATCGAGGAACACCGACGCGCTGAGCAGCTCGTGCGCACCCGCCGCATCCGCCCGGACCTCTACGCGAAGCACATCGTCGCGCAGGAGACCGCGGCGAAGCACCCTGAGGCTCAGGGGTGACGCGCAGGAGTGTCCCGCGGCGGCGACCGTGCGGAACCCCGGCGGGCACTGCCGCGAGGTCGCCAGAGGCGGCCATGATCTGGCATAATGTTCCCCTGTGCCTGCTGGATGGTGCCATCTGCCATGGGGGATGACCATCAACAGTGAGGCCGCCGGTGCTTCACAACCTGTCGGCGCCGGAGAACACGCCTGACGACCCCCGCCGCGACGGCGCGCCCGCACCCCGGGTGAGAGGTCTGTGACCAGGACGAGTGACCTGTGGCAGTCGTCTGAGGAGAAACCATCATGCACACTCTCGACTTCGTCGACGCAGCCAGCCTGCGTGACGACATTCCGGAGTTCGGCCCCGGTGACACCGTCAATGTGCACGTGAACATCGTCGAGGGCAAGAACTCCCGTGTTCAGGTCTTCAGGGGATATGTGCTGGGCCGCCAGGGCCGCGGCGTCGGCGAGACCTTCACCGTCCGCAAGGTCTCCTTCGGCGTCGGCGTGGAGCGCACCTTCCCGGTGCACTCCCCGGTGATCGAGAAGGTCGAGGTCGCCGCCCGCGGCGATGTGCGGCGCGCCAAGCTGTACTACATGCGCGACCGGCACGGCAAGGCCGCGCGCATCCCCGAGAAGCGGGAGTCGGCCATCGCCCGCCAGCAGGGCGAGGACGTCGAGGCCGTCGAGGGCTGACCGGCCCCGATACGGTCTGGCCCAGGGCACGCCCCTGCGAACGGGCCTCGCACATGCCTGCCTCCACGAGCCCCGAGTCACCCGGCGATGCCGGACGGACTCGGGGCTCGTGGCATGACGGAGAGGACATGACCGCCCACCGTCTGTCCGAGGACCGCCGTGGACGTGACACGCTGCTCCGCCGCGGTCGGCTGAGGTTCTGGCACCTTGCGGCGTTGACGGTGCTTGTCGCCGTCGTGGCGACCACAGGGGTGCGCGCCCTGGTCGTCGACGTCTACACCGTCGACCAGGTCTCCATGCAGCCGACCCTGGACCATGGTGAACGGATCTTCGTGGACCGCTCCTATCCCGAGGGGGACGGGCCCCGCCGCGGCGACGTCGTCGTCTTCGACGGCACGGGTTCCTTCGTCCCCTATCAGCGCGACCAGGGCGCGGCGAGACAGCTGGTCCAGCACGCCGGGCACTGGGTCGGGCTGGGGTCCCCTCCGCAGACCTATGTGAAGCGAGTGATCGGGATCGGCGGCGATGTGGTGGCCTGCTGCGACGACCAGGGCAGGCTGACCGTCGACGGAGAGCCGCTCGACGAGCCGTACCTGGCTCAACCGTCAGCGGCGGCCAGTCCCGCCTCGGAGCAGGAGTTCGAGGTCCAGGTGCCGCGCGATCGGATGTGGGTGATGGGGGACAACCGTGCTGAGTCGGTGGATTCGCGGGCCCTGCTCGGCGCCCCCGGCGGCGGTATGATCAGCGAGGAGCGGCTGATCGGCCGGGCCACCGGCGTCTTCATGCCCTGGAGCTCGCGGCGCGAGATCGACCAGCAGAACGTGTCCTCCACTGCCCCTGCGACCACGCAGACCACCACGCCACGACGACGACCGCCAGGAGGGCTCGGATGACCCAGGACAACGACCGATCCGCGGCCTCCCCGGAACCAGAAGGCGCCGGACCCGACGAGGGGGCTGAGGGAGGCCCCAACCAGGAGGCCCAGGGTACGGCCCCGTACGATCCTCCCGGCGCGGCCCGCCGACTCAAGGAGCGGAGCCCCGCGGCGGCGTTCCTCATCGAGGTGGGCACGATCATCGTGCTGGCGATCGTCATCTCCTTCGTGGTCAAGACGTTCCTGATGCGGGCCTTCTACATCCCCTCCGAATCCATGGAGGCGACTCTGGAGGTGGATGATCGGATCGTGGTGAACCTGCTCGCGCCGCAGGTCATGGACGTTGAGCGCGGTGATGTCGTCGTCTTCGAAGACACCCGCGGCTGGTGGGGAGCGGCTGCCCAGCCGGAGAGCACCGCATTTCAGGACGCCTTGACCTTCATCGGCCTGATGCCGGACACCTCCGCGCACTACGTGGTCAAGCGGATCGTCGGCGTCTCCGGGGACGAGGTCGGATGCTGCGACGAGTTCGGGCGCCTGGCCGTCAACGGTGCGCCCATCGACGAACCGTATCTGTTCCCCGGGGATGTGCCCAGTCAGACCGAGTTCTCCGTGACCGTTCCCGATGACCACGTCTGGCTGCTCGGTGACCATCGGTCCGCCTCGGCGGATTCGCGCGCTCATCTCGAGGACGGCGATATGGGCGCCGTGCCGCTCGAGGACGTCATCGGACGCTCCACCGCCATCGTCTGGCCCTGGGACCGCTGGGGCGGCGGCGGCTCCGATCGTGACCCCTTCGTCCACGTCCCGGAGACCCCCTGATGCCGCAGGACGCGACCCTGCATCCCGAGCGCGAGCTGGCGGCGGCCGGTGGAGTCCGTTACGTGGCCGGCGTCGATGAGGTCGGGCGGGGGGCCCTGGCGGGGCCCGTCACCGTCGGGGTCGCCGTCTATGACCTGCAGTCGCCGCAGCTGACCGTCTGCGACACCACCGGACTCGTCGAGGGGCTCACCGGGGTCCGGGATTCGAAGCTGCTCACGCCGAAGGCCCGTCGGCGTTGGGCGCCGATCATCGCCGAACGGGTGGCCGCCTGGAGCGTGCAGCATCGCGAGGCCGTCAGGATCGATCAGATCGGAATCACCGCCGCCCTGCGGGAGGCCGGTCTCGCCGGTCTCGACGCCGTCGAGTCGGACCTGGGGCTGGCGGTCGACGCGGTGATCATCGATGGTTCCCACGACTGGCTCACCGGTGGGGCCTCGCCTCGGGTGACCCCTCTGGTGAAGGCCGACGTCAAGGCGCTCTCCGTGGCCTCAGCCAGCGTGCTCGCGAAGGTCCAGCGTGACGCCCTGATGGAGACTCTGGCGCTCCAGCACCCCGGATACGGCTGGGAGTCCAATCGGGGCTACGGCTCGGCGAAGCATCGGACGGCGCTGGCCCAGTCGGGGATCACACCGCATCACCGGCGTTCCTGGAATCTGCTGCCCGGTCCTCCACAGGGGGCCGCGCAGGGCTGACGACACGCCGGTCCGTCCACAGACCGTCGATGGCCCTCGCCGGGGAGCGCCGGGGAGCGGCACAGTGGTGCTCACCGAGGAAGGGAGCATCACCACATGGACACCACGCCTCCGCCGTCCACACCACAGCCGCCTCCGCAGAGACCTCCCCAGCCGCCGCAGAAGCCCTCCCCAGGCCCTTCTGCGGCTCCGCTGACGAAGGACCAGTTAGGGCTGCTGGGGGAGCAGCAGGCGGAAGCCCACCTGGTCGCCCAGGGACATATCGTCCTGGAACGCAGGTGGCGCAGCCGACACGGTGAACTGGATCTGATCACCCTGGATGACGCGGTGCTCGTCGGCGTCGAGGTGAAGACCCGTCGTGGGCGGGGCTATGGCCACCCCTTCGAGTCGGTCACCGAGGAGAAGCTGGTCCGCCTGCATCGGCTGCTGCGCGAGTACGCCGCACAACATCGCGGAGTGCGTGTTCCGCTGCGTATCGATGCCGTCTCGGTGCTCTACCCGACGGTGAGGACCCGCCCTCGCCCCAGCCGGTCTGCGAATGCCCCGGGAGAGCGCTCTGACCATCTCGGCGCGCCGCAGCTCGAGCACCTGGTGGATGTGCGGCCATGAGCATGGGACGTGCGCTCTCGGTGGCCCTGGTCGGAGTGGAAGGCCACCTCATCGAAGTGGAGGCTGACGTGGGCCAGTCCCTGCCGGCGTTCATCCTGCTCGGGCTCCCCGACGCTTCGCTGCGGGAGAGTCAGGACCGGATACGCTCCGCGGCGAAGAACTCGGGTCTCGATCTCCCGGCCCGTCGGCTCACCGTCAACCTGCTGCCGGCCTCCCTGCCGAAGTCCGGCTCGGCGCTGGACCTGGCCATTCTGATGAGCGCCTGGGCGGCGGAGGGGATCGTCGTCGGCAGCCACGATGTCGTCTTCCTCGCAGAGCTGGGCCTGGACGGTCGTCTGCGACCGGTGCGTGGCGTGCTGCCGGCGGTGGCGGCCGCCGCGAGGGCCGGAGCACAGAGGATCGTCGTCGCGCGCGAGAACGCCGCCGAGGCGACACTGGTCCCCGGTGTCGAGGTGCTGGCCGCGTCCCACGCGTTCGAGGTCGCCCGGGGGTTCGCAGTGCCGCAGGGACGGGATCGGGGAGTCGGGGCCGTCGACCCCCGTCGCCTGCCCGTCGACCCGGAGACGGTGATGGACCGTCATGTCGGTGGGGCCGCTCCGCTGCTCGACGCCGACGCCGACGCCGACGACGCCGATCCGGACGTGCCTGACCTTGCCGAGGTGAGGGGCCAGCATCAGGCCCGCTTCGCGCTCGAGGCCGCGGCTGCCGGGGGACACTACCTGTTGCTTATGGGTGCGCCGGGAGCGGGCAAGACGATGCTGGCAGAACGGCTGCCGGGCATTCTTCCACCGTTGGACGATGCGGAGGCGATGGAGGTCACCGCGATCGGCTCGGTCACCGGGCAGGCCGGACCGGTGAAGCGGCTGACTCGGCGGGCGCCCTTCGAGTCGCCGCATCACAGCGCCAGCACGGCCGCGATCGTCGGCGGCGGCACCCGACTTCCCCGTCCGGGTGCGGTGACCCGCTCCCACCGCGGCGTGCTGTTCCTCGACGAGGCGCCGGAGTTCCAGCGTCCCACGCTGGACGCCCTGCGGCAGCCCTTGGAGACCGGCGCGGTCACGCTGCATCGCGCCGCAGGGGCGGTGACCTATCCTGCTCGCTTCCAGCTCGTCATGGCCGCGAATCCGTGCCCCTGCGGCATGGCATTGGGCAGCGGCCGGGACTGCACCTGCACGGTGCTTCAGCGCCGTTCCTACCTGTCCCGGCTCTCGGGTCCGCTGCTGGACCGGATAGATCTGCAGGTCCAGGTCGAGCGTCCTCGATCGGCCTCGATCGCACTGTCGGAGTCCGGGGAAAGCTCGACTGAGGTGCTGGCACGCGTGATGGAAGCTCGGAGGAGTCAGCGGGAACGGCTGGGACCCTGGCACCTCACCACCAATGGGGAGCTGCCGCTGCGGCTGATGACCGGGGCTCTGCGCCTTGACCCGTCCCACACTCGAGCCTTGGACTCCCACCTGGACCGCGCCGTGCTCTCTCTGCGCGGCTATGTCCGTGTGCTCCGGCTCGCGTGGACGCTGGCAGATCTGAGCGGACGAACCTGCCCGGGGGCCGATGAGGTCGACGTGGCCATGCAGCTGAGGCAGACCGCCGGGGAGAGGAGGAGCACATGAGCCGCACCACGGGGCCACCTGCCTCAGTGACGAGCGGTCGGGAGCTTCTGCTGCGTCGGCGCGCAGAGCTCAGTCGACTGGTCGAGCCCGGTGACGTGCTGGCGGGCCTCTTGGTGGGACACCTCGGACCCACCGACGCTCATCGGCTGATCTGTTCGGAGCAGAGGCCCAGCGCCACACTGTCCACGGCACTGGCCGAGCTGGGCGAGTCGGCCGGCCTGGGGCCGCGTCAGAGAGACCTCGAGACCGGGTTGGCCCGGTGGCGCACCCGGCGCGGCCAGGCCGACGGTGCCCGTGAGTTGGGGACCATCCGGCGGCTCGGCGGTGGCATCCTGGTCCCTGAGGACCCCTCGTGGCCCCAGGAGCTGGAAGAGCTGGGAGGGGCGGCGCCGATGGCCCTGTGGTATCGGTCCTCCGCACGGGATAGCGAGGAGGCCCTGTCCCGTCTGCCGCACCCGGCACGACGGGCCGCCGTCGTGGGGTCCCGGGAAGTGACGGACTACGGGCTGCGCGTCACCGCGGAGATGGTCGAGGACCTGGTAGGACACGGGGTCTGCGTGATCTCCGGAGGAGCCTACGGGGTCGATGCGGCCGCCCATCGCGCGGCACTGCGGCAGCAGGGGGCGTACGCCGATGTCCCGAGGTCGGGCGACTCAGACTCGGCACCCACTGTGGCGGTCCTGGCCGGAGGGCTCGACCGCTTCTATCCCGCCGGGAACGACGCCCTGCTGCGTGCCGTGAGCGATCACGGGCTGCTGCTCAGCGAGATGCCCCCGGGAGGCAGCCCGACGCGACATCGCTTCCTGCAGCGGAACCGGCTGATCGCGGCACTGACAGCCGTCACGGTCGTGGTCGAGGCGCGGTGGCGCAGCGGAGCGCAGAACACCGCACATCATGCACTCGCGATGGGCCGCCCGGTGGGGGCCGTGCCGGGAAGCGTCCGTTCGCCCAGCTCCGCAGGATGCCATCGACTGCTGCGTGAGACTCCCGCCGAGCTGGTCACCGACGCCGCCGACGTCGTCGAGCTCATCGTCGACAGACGCCAGGCCCCAGGAGGTGCGAACCCGGCGGGGGGCGCTGCCGGAGGGACCACGGGTGCTTCGGCGGTCGGCAGGTCCCACGCCGAGCAGCCGCGGCTGCCTGCTCTCGCCTCCGCTGCAGTGGAGGGATCCGGTCGGAGCCGCGGCGGAGAGCGGCGGGATGCGGTGGACGGCCTCAGCCAGGCGGATCGGCTGCTCTTCGACGCTCTTCCGCTGCGCCGGCTCAGCGCCCCGGGGAAGCTCTCCGAGGTGGCGGGGCTGCCCATTGCCCAGGTGCTGGGCGGCCTCTCTCGACTCCAACGGGCTGGCCTCGCACGGGAATCAGGGGGTCAGTGGGGACGCACGAAATAGTCTCCCGAGGGACCGCCACGCCCCGCGGGATGACCGCCCCTGCGACGGGCAGGCGCACACGACCGCGTGACCAGCGGGACCCCGGCGAGGCCGACGATAGACTGCGTTCATGAATGGACAGGCGAGCTCCGGTCCCGAGGCGGGGACCGACGGCGAGACGCGCCGCGTCAGGGGAACCTCCGGAAGGGGCGGCCCGGCCATCGCGTCGGCTCAGGATGCGCTGCTCGAGGAGTTCATCGCTCATCTGCAGCATGAGCGGGCGCTGTCCACCCATACGGTGCGGTCCTATCGCGGCGACCTTCGCCAGCTGGCCCAGAGCAGCGGCCCGTTGGGTGAGCTGGACCTGAGGCGTCTGCGTGCGTGGCTCGCAGACCTCCACGCCGCGGGCCTGAGCCGCGCCACCCTGAATCGCAAGATCGCTGCTGTACGAGGCTTCACCGCCTGGGCCCACCGGCGGGGATCGCTCCACGAGGACCCCTCAGCACGACTTCGGACGGCTCCGCGGACCGGTCATCTGCCTGACGTGCTCCAGGACCGCCACGTGGAGGAGCTCACCCGGCGGCTCGCCGCGCGCTGCGATCGAACCGCCCAGCAGTTGGAGGAGGACCCCGGTGCGTACGCCGTGGCTCTGCGGGATCTCGCCATGGTGGAGCTCCTCTATGCCACCGGGATGCGCGTCGCCGAGCTCGTCGGCCTGGAGCTCTCCTCGTTCGAGCAGGATCGTCGGATGGTCCGCGTGCTGGGCAAGGGTGACAAGGAGCGCCTGGTGCCTTATGGAGTGCCCGCCGAGCGAGCCGTGACCCGGTGGATCGCCCAGGGGCGCCCCCGGCTGCTCTCCGCCGCGTCCGGCGGGGCCGTGTTCCTGGGGCGTCGTGGGGGACGGATCGATCCTCGCGTGGTGCGCACAGTCGTCGACGACGCCTTGGAGGAGCTCGGCACCACGGCCGCCCGGGGCCCGCACGCCTTGCGGCACACCGCCGCGACCCACCTGCTCGATGGAGGCGCCGACCTGCGCACCGTCCAGGAGCTGCTCGGACACGCCTCGCTATCCACCACGCAGCTGTACACGCACGTCTCTGTGGAGGGGCTCCGTGAGGCCTACGCTCAGGCGCATCCGCGCGCCTGATGATGTCGCACGAGCGCGGCCGAGGGGAGACACACAGCATGCTCAGGTGGTGCCGTCCCGTCCACTCACCTGTTAAGCTGACCCCGGAGCATGGGCTGCTCGTCGGCTGAGGAGGGGCGGACCGTTCCGGCTCAGGCTTGGCAGATGAGCTGGTGCTCGTGCACAATTGTCACGCCACAACTTCATCCCATCCATCCACCATCCGGATTCGCGCTGTCGGTCGTAGGGGAAGACGTACCAACAGCACTACGGAGGATGGATATGTCTGCACACACGGCCCGGGGTGTCCTGCACATCCACTCGGCGCCCGCTGCGCTATGCCCACATGTCGAGTGGGCGGTCTCGTCAGTGGTGGACGCTCGCGTGGACTTCCAGTGGGAGCCTCAGCCAGCCGAACCCGGCGCATACCGGGCGGAGCTGAGCTGGCGCGGACCCCAGGGGGTCGGCGCCACGCTGGCCTCCACCCTGCGCGGGCTCGCCCATCTGCGCTTCGAGGTCACCGAGGACCCGAGCCCCGGCTGCGACGGCAGCCGCTGGTCGCACACCCCTGAGCTGGGCATCTTCCACGCGGCCACGGACGTCCACGGCAACATCATGGTCTCCGAGGATCGGATCCGCTACGCCTACGAGATGGGTGCCGGGGATCCCTCCGTGGTGTACCAGGAGCTCTCGCTCGCTCTGGGCGAGGCATGGGATGAAGAGCTCGATCCCTTCCGCCACGCCGCCGAGGGTGCGCCTGTCCGCTGGCTTCATCGAGTCGGCTGAGGAGGTCGCACCAGCCCCCAGACACCGGTATCTGCGGCCCGCGCCGCAACCGGCGAGGCTCTCCTCCGCTCGCCGGCCCACGAACCCGCCGCTGAATCACCCCTGGGTGATCGCTTCCCACGCGGCATCGCTTCCCACCGTGCGACGAAGGGGCGGCTTGCCAGGATCCCTGATCCTGGCAAGCCGCCCCTTCGTGTGGTGCGAGGTCCGGCGGCCCTTCGGGCGCAGCCTCGGTGGTCGGTCACACGGAGCGGAAGGCCACTACTGAGTTGTGTCCGCCGAAGCCGAAGGAGTTGCACAGGGCGACCTGGTCCCCGGCTGGGAGTTCGCGGGCCTCACCGGTCACCACATCCAGCGGCATCTCCGGATCCTGGTTCTCCAGGTTGATCGTCACCGCGGTCCGGCGGTCACGCAGTGCCAACACTGTCAGCAGCGACTCCACGGCACCGGCGGCGCCGAGGAGGTGGCCCGTCTGGGACTTGGTCGCGGAGACGCAGACCTGATCCAGGTGCTCCCCGAGGGCAGACTTCAGTGCGGCGTACTCCGGCTTGTCACCCACGGGAGTGGAGGTGGCGTGGGCATTCACATGGGTCACGTCGGTGACGGAGGCGTCCGCGTCGTCGAGGGCCTTGCACAACGCGCGGGCAGCACCTGAGGCCTCCGGGTCCGGGGCGGTGATGTGGTGCGCGTCCGAGGTGACGGCCGCACCGGCCAGCTCGGCATAGATCGTGGCACCGCGGGCTGTGGCATGCTCCTCGGTCTCCACGACCAGCGCTCCGGCCCCTTCACCCATGACGAAGCCGTCGCGGTCGATGTCGTAGGGGCGGGAGGCCGCCCCCGGGTCATCGTTGCGGCGGGAGAGGGCCTGCATCGACGAGAACGCGGCCAGCGGCAGGGGGTGGATCGCGGCCTCGGTTCCACCAGCCATGACCACATCGGCTTCGCCGTCACGGAGCATCCGGATCGCGACCTCGAGGGCTTCGGTTCCGGACGCGCAGGCCGAGACTGCCGTGCGAGCTCCGGCCCGAGCACCCAGGTCCAGGCTGATCGCGCCGGAGGCCCCGTTGGGCATCAGCATCGGCACGGTCATCGGCATCACCCGGCGAGGCCCTCGTTCGCGGAGGGTGTCCCAAGAGTCCAACAGGGTCCACACTCCCCCGATTCCGGTGGCGAACGAGACGCCCAGGCGTTCGGGGTCGACATCAGCCTCGTCGAGTCCGGCGTCCTTCCAGGCCTCCCGGGAGGCCACCATGCCCAGCTGAGTGGAGCGGTCCATGCGTCGGGTCTCGGGTCGGGCCAACACCTCGGAGGGCTCGACCGCGACCTCTGCGGCGAAGGTGACGGGAAGCTGGTACTGCTCGACCCACTCATGCTCGAGGGTCTTGGCGCCTGGGGTCCCGGCCAGGGCGTTCTTCCACAGGGTCGGCACATCGCCGCCGATGGGGGTGGTGGCGCCGAGGCCGGTGATGACGAGACGGCGTGTCATGGATCTACCTCTGGTCAGTGGTGGTTAGTGGGGGTCTTCAGTCGGGAGCGGGCCGCTCCACCGGCCGAGGTGTTCGGCGTGCGGAGAGGGGCCCGCTCCCTGGACACTGAGGCCGGGCCGATCAGCCCTGGGCGTCGGCGATGAACGTGACGGCATCACCGACGGTCGAGAGGTTCTTGACCTCCTCGTCCGGGATCTTCACGTCGAACTTCTCCTCGGCGTTGACCACGATGGTCATCATCGAGATCGAGTCGATGTCCAGGTCCTCGGTGAAGGACTTCTCGAGCTGGACCTCCTCGGTCTCCAGGCCGGTCTCTTCGTTGACGATCTCAGCCAGGCCGGCGAGGATCTCGTTCTTGTCAGCCACGGGGCTGCTCCCTTCTGCTCGGTCGTACGTGGTATCCGTACAGTGTGATGATGTGCGCCTCAGGTGTCCCTGACGCTTTCGGCCTGACCGCCCAGCGTATGTGCCAGATGGTCAGGACAACTGTGGTGGCCGTCCGGACCGCCCGGTCAGGGCAGCCGGACGACCTGGGCGCCGTAGACCAGTCCGGCGCCGAATCCGATCTGCAGGCAGAGTCCGCCGGAGAGCTCAGGATCCTCCTGGAGCAGGCGGTGGACCGCCAGCGGGATGGAGGCGGCTGAGGTGTTGCCGGCGTCGGCGATGTCTCGGCCGACTCGGACATGCTCCGGAAGTTCGAGCTGCTTGACCATCTCATCGATGATGCGGATGTTGGCCTGATGCGGTACGAAGGCGACGAGGTCCTCGGCGGTGATCCCGGCGGCGTCGAGGGCCTGCTGTGCTGTCTTGGCCATCTCCCAGACGGCCCAGCGGAAGACGGTGGGACCGTCCTGGCGCAGCGTCGGCCAGAGGTTCGTCTCGGGGTCCAGCAGGGCGGAGGCGTCCCCGGTCTCCCGAGCGGCGCTCAGGGCGTCCCGCAGGGGCAGCAGGGAGCCGTTCATCGCCACTGAGTCCCATTTCTCTCCGTTGGAACCCAGCAGGCTGGGTGAGATGCCCGGGGTCTCCGAAGGCCCGACGACGGCCGCTCCGGCGCCGTCTCCGAGGAGGAACGAGATGCTGCGCTCGTGGTTGTCGATCACATCGGAGAGTTTCTCCACGCCGACGACGAGCACGTGTTTCGCCAGACCGGAGCGGACGAAGGAGTCCGCCTGGGCGATGCCATAGCAGTACCCGGCGCAGGCGGCGGAGATGTCGAAGGCTGCGGCCGGCGTGGAGCCGATCCGATGGGCCACGGCCGCAGCCGCGGAGGGCGTCTGGTACGGGTGGGTGACTGTGGCGATGACGATCGCTCCGATGTCCTCGCCGGTGAGTCCCGCCGCGTCGATGGCGTCGCGGGCGGCACCTTCGGCCATGTCCACCACGGAGACGTCGGCCGCAGCGCGATGGCGCGTCCTGATCCCGGTGCGCTGGCGGATCCATTCGTCCGAAGAGTCGATCCACCGGCAGATCTGCTCGTTGTCCACGATCACGTCGGGACGATAGGCCCCGAGTCCCATCACCTGGGTGCCGGCGACGGTCTGGGACTGGTTGAGTGTGGCTGTCACTGAAGCTGTCCTTGCCTGGTAAACGGTGCTGCCTGGTGAGTGATGCGGTGCTGGGTGACCTGCGCCGGGGCCGGATGCCCTGGCTCAGGCATGCTTTGCGATGAAGGCACGGGCGTCGTCGAGGTCATCGGGGGAGGTCACCGCGACGGAGGCCACGCCCTTGAGACCGCGCTTGGCCAGGCCGGTCAACGTGCCCCCGGGGAGCAGCTCGAGCACTCCTGTGACGCCGGCGGCCTGCAGGGACTCCATGCAGAGGTCCCAACGCACCGGGCGGGTGACCTGTTCCACCAGCCGATCAAGCACTTCGGTGCCGGAGGCCACAGCCTGACCGTCCCGGTTGGAGAGCAGACGCACGGAGGGGTCGGACACGTCGAAGTCTGCGACTGCGGCGGAGAGGGCCTGCTGAGCTGGCGCCATGTGTTCGGTGTGAAAGGCTCCGGCGACCTTCAGCGGGATGACCCGGCTGCGTGTCGGCGGTTCGGCCTCGAGGGCGGCGATCCGTGAGGCGGTGCCGGCCGCGACGATCTGGCCGGGGCCGTTGGCGTTGGCGGCGACGAGGCCCTGGGCGTCGATGCTCTCGCGGACCTGCTCTTCGACCCCGCCGATCACGGCGGCCATCGAGGTGGCTTCAGCGGCGGCGGCCTCAGCCATGCCTCGCGCGCGCACCTGGATGAGGGCCAGCGCCTGCTCCTCGGTGAGCACCCCGGCCAGGCAGGAGGCCGGGACCTCGCCGACAGAGTGGCCCGCGAGGATCACGCGGGACGGGTCGGCGCCTTCGGGCAGGGTGCCGGGGCCGAGATCGAGTGCGCGGGCAGCGAGCAGGGAGGCGGCGACGATGAGCGGCTGAGCGACGGCGGTGTCGCGGATGGTCTCTTCGTCGGAGGTGCTCCCGTGGAGGACAAGGTCCGTCTGGGCGACCTCGGACCATGCCTGCAGCGTCTCACGGGCGGCGGGGTCCTCGATCCAGGGAGTGAGGAAGCCGGAGGTCTGGGAACCCTGTCCTGGGCATACGATCGCTAGCACAGTACCAACTTTCCATATCACGGGTGCTCGGAGCGGGGCACAGCGGGACCAAGCTACCCGCCCACCTTTGTGGGGTCTCTACAAACGGAGTGTTCAGAAGAGTCTACAGGCGCCCGACTGCCAGGGCTGTCTGCAGCACATACGCGTCGCGCGGTTCGGTGGGATCCCAGTCGGTGATGTCGGTGACCCGACGGAGGCGATAGCGCACGGTGTTGGGGTGGACATACAGCTCACGGGCCGTCCCCTCGAGCGATCGTCCGGCGCTGATGTAGGCGGTGACGGTCTCGAGCAGACCGTTGCCTGCTTCGGACAGGGGAGCGAAGATCGCCTCCCGCAGCACCTGGCGGGCGGTGTCGTCTCCGGCCAGGGCACGTTCCGGCAGCAGGTCCTCGGCGGCCACGGGATTCGGCGCAAGGGTCCAGGCGGGTGCCGCGGAATGTCCGGAGTAGGCGGCCTGCGCGCAGCGGTGGGCCTGATCGATGGAGGTCGCGATGCGGGAGAAGACGACGTGGCCGTCACCGAAGCTGGGCATGATGCGCTCCAGGCCGGCGTCGAGGTCGGTGACGCCGCCCAGGAGCAGCACGAGCCGGTCACCTTGGACTCCGACCACCGCATCGGCGGCGAATCGGATGCACTGCCGGCGCAGGTGGCTCATGAACGCCGCGTCGGCCTGGGCGGGCGCCGGTCCGACCACGACCACGACGCCACCGGTGCTGCGCCAGCCGACCGCGGAGGCACGGGAGGTGATCTGATCGCCGGACTCGCCGCGCAGCACCGCATCCACCAGCAGGGCCTCCAAGCGCGAGTCCCAGGCCCCCCGGGATTCCGCAGCGCGCGCATAGACGTCGGCGATGGCGAAGGCGACCTCACGCGAATAGCGCAACGTCGCTTCGAGCATGCCCTGCTGGTCCTGGGCCGGCATGAGCTCGGGGAGACGGTGCTCCACAGCTTCGACGATGGTGCGGATCAGCTGCAGGGCCCGCTGCAGAGAAATGCTGCGCATCAGGTCGGTCGGTGCAGAGCCGAGCAGCTCGTTGACCAGCGGGAGCGAGCGGGTCTGCGGATTGTCCAGCCAGTTGACCAGCCCCAGGATGCCGCGCTGGGCGATGAGCCGCAGGGAGGCGCGCTCCCCGGTGCTCAGATGCCGGTACCACGGCAAGGTGCCTTCCACATGCAGATTGACCGCAGTGGTGAGTTGGTCGGTATGTGTCCGCAGCACCTCCAGAGACGCCTCGGAGACCCGGACGGGCGGCGGCTGCGGTGCGGAGGCGGTCATGGACCCCGAGCCTAGCTCCTGGGCGACATGACCGGCCAGTTGTGCATCTCCTACAAACGCCGCCGTCTCGGTGGTGGCGTCTCAGTGGCGGCGCTGCGACTGATCAGGGTCGCCGTCCCAGGACGGGACGGCGACCCTGATCAGTCGGATCGCTGGACGGGGCCGTCAGCGTGCCCCGGCAGCAGGGCCGATGACTCGGCCGGCTGTTGGGGTCAGGCGTCTCCGCCAGTGGTCCCCGAAGTCCCGGCCGTGACATCAGCAAGCCGATACTTCTCCATCGCGTGCTGCGCCAGCGAAGCATCGACCTGGTCCTGCTCGGCAAGC
>NZ_BAAGRN010000023.1:0-41100 GCF_054782935.1 Nesterenkonia suensis
CGCCCACAGCTGGCCCAACGTCACCGCCTACCATCACCGCCGCGGAGGATCCGGCTCCGCCTCCCGCCCGCGCAACACCGGCCTCACCCTGACCCACACCCCCTACGTCACCTACCTCGACCCCGACAACGAGGCCATCGAAGACGGCTACGCTCGATTGTTCGAGGAGATCACCGCCCACCCGGACGTCGACTTCGTCCTGGGCAACATGTCGCAGTGGGCGCGGCGGCACACGCAGCTGTCCTATGCGGAGCTGCTGCAGCAGATCTTCGCCGACGATGTGGCTCCGGACGGCACACTCGTGCTCCCCGACCGAGCCCTGGAAGCGCTCAGATTCCGACCCTTGGGCATCCAGACGATCATCGCCCGCACCGACTGGCTGAAGAATCTGGGCATCAGTCAGCCGGTCGGCGCCGTCGGCCAGGACTCCTACTTCTTCCAGCAGATGTTCCACTACGCGCAGCGCATCCGTCCTGTCGACGTGGGGGTCCATGCCTACTATGCGGCCGTGAGCAACTCCACCATCAACACGGTGAACCCGACGTTCTTCAGGAAGTATCTCCCCCTGGACAGCGCGCGGGCCCAGTGGCTGCACCAGGTCGATCTCCTGGTGGCCTACCGGCGGGAGCGGCTGGAACAGTTCCTGGTCTCCTGGCATCTCCCCAAGCTGCGGAAGGTCCGTCCGGAGCAGTGGTTCGAGGCCGCCGAGAACCTGGCAGAGCTGCTCGCCTGCTACGGCGACCATGAGTGGACGGCTCCGGCGGCACTCGAGTTCTGGGACGACCTGGACCGTGCACGACGACGCGCCACGGGACGGCGCTGAGTCACCGCTGACACCTCGTCGGCATCCCGCTGAGACTCTGCCGATCAGGGCTGGCGGACTACAGTGGACTGCCGACTCACGAACCCAGGAGCAGCACACCGTGGCCCTGTCCCCCTCCACCGCCGATGTCACGCCGCCATCGCCGCCTGCGCAGAGAAAGTTCCTGCGTGGGATCCCCACGAGCCGCTTCCGCCCCGAGCTGCACGGAGTACGCGGGCTGGCGATCCTCGGCGTGGTGCTGTTCCACATCTTCGGACAGGGCCGTGTCTCCGGAGGGATCGACATCTTCCTGGCGATCTCCGGGTTCCTCTTCACCGCGATGCTGCTGCGCGAAGCCGCGGCGAGGGGCGGACGGATCGATCTGCTCCACTACCTGGCCCGCCTGGCCCGCCGCATCCTGCCCCCGGCTGTGCTCACCGTGGCGGTCACCACACTGGCGGCGCTGGTGATCCTGCCGAGCACCCAGCACCATCAGATGTTCGCCGAGGCCCGGGCCTCGCTGCTCTACATGGAGAACATCGAGCTGCTCGCCTCACAGCTGGCCTATGAGGCCGCCGGCCCCACGAGCAGCCCCTTCCAACACTTCTGGTCTCTCTCCGTCCAGGGACAGTTCTACCTGATCTGGCCGGTGCTGACCGTGCTGGCGGTCCTCGCAGCACGGGCGATCGGACGTCCGGCGGTCCACGTCATGGCCCTGTTCGTCGCCCTGGTGCTGCTCGGCTCCCTCAGCTATGCGCTGGTGATGCATCACCAGCATCAGGAGGCCGCCTACCTGATGACCCGCACGAGGCTCTGGGAGCTGGCCTTCGGAGGACTGCTGGCCCTGCTCGGGGCCCGGCTGTCCCTGCCGCGCCCCCTGCGGGGACCGGCCGGCTGGGCCGGTCTGCTGCTCATCGTCTCCTGCGGCTTCGTCCTCGAAGGAGCCGAGCTGTTCCCCGGGCCCTGGGCGCTCTGGCCTCTGGTCGGCCTCGCGCTGGTGCTGGCCTCAGCGGGACCGGAGGGCGGTCACGTGGACCCTCCGATCACCGCGGCCCGTCTGCTCTCGACCCGTCCCCTCGCCTGGGTCGGCAATCTCGCCTATGGCCTCTACCTGTGGCACTGGCCTCTCCTGGTCTTCCATCTCCACCTCTCCGGCCAGGACCGAGTCGGCCTGCTGGACGGGCTCGTCCTGCTGGCCGTGTCCCTGGTGGCCGCCTGGGCCACGTTCCACTGGGTCGAACGCCCCTCGGCGGCGCGCCGTGGGCTCCCACCCGGCGCCGCACTCATCGCAGGCGGCGGTGCACTGATGATCGCGGCGGTGGCCACCACCATCGCGATGATCGGCACTGCGGTGCAGCTGCCCGGGGGCTATTCCCTGGTCGAGGTGGATCGCGCCCTGCACCCTGGAGCCGCGGTGACGCGCGACGGCGCCGATCCGGCCCCTGATTCAGTGGAGCTCTTCCCCTCTCCCGAGGTCCTGGCGGCGGACAGACCGCAGTATTACGACTGGGACTGCCGGCAGCCTCCGGGTGGTCCCGCCGACGCCGCCGAGGTCCTCGTCTGCGAGGATCCCGACCCACCGGCACAGCCCTCCCGGACGCTGATGCTCACCGGAGGCTCCCACGCTGGACAGTGGCACCACGCGTGGATGATGCTCGCCGACGCCTACGGGTGGGAGCTGATCATCGCGGACAAGTCCGGATGCCGACTGCAGTCCACGGTCGGTGCGGAGTCCGATGCCTGCGCGGCATGGAACGAGAACCTCATCGACACCGTGGAAGAGCGCTCCCCAGATCTGGTCATCACCCCCGGCACAGTGATGGACCGGCAGGAGGAGTTCATCGAGGACGGTGCGGCGGACCGGTGGCAGGAGATCGTCGACGTCGGGGCCGAGGTGCTGCTGATCCGCGGCACCCCTCGCCCGCCCCACCGGGTCGCCGACTGCCTCGCCGAGGGGCGGTCCGCCCAGGACTGCGGAAGCGATCCCTCCCAGATCGCCGAGACCGATCCCCTGCGGGGCCTCTCCCTTCCCAAGGGGGTCCACACTGTGGACCTGACCGATCACATCTGTCCGGAGGGGACGTGTTCCGCCGTCGTCGGCAACCTCCCTGTCTGGTACGACGACAGCCATCTGAGCACGTATTACGTGGAGACCCTCGCCCCTTTCCTGGACGAGCAGCTCCACGAGGAGGTTCCTCAGCTGTTCCGCTGAGCGCTTCGTCACACGGCGCGGCGTGAGCACCGACTGGACGGGCCCGTGATCATGCCGTGATATAGAGTTGCTGGCACTGCTGTGCTCCGTACCGGGGCCCACCCCCTCCGGTGGATCCCGCTGGGGCGGTTCCCGCACCGTGCGACGCCGGGGCCGGGTCGTGAGGAGCCCCCGCGCAGCTCAATGTCATGTCGTTTCGAGGGAATGAGTGTCTGTGGTTTCGAGGGAGTTCTCGACAGTCGGTGTGATCGGGCTGGGATACATCGGCCTGCCCACTGCGGCGATCCTGGCCGACCATGGCGTGCGGGTCCATGGGATGGACGTCTCCGAGGAGACCGTGGAGGCCGTGAACGACGGGGAGGTGCCCTTCGTGGAGCCTGGCCTGCGCGACGTCCTCGAACGAGCTGTGGCGGCTGGGCAGCTGACTGCCTCCACGCAGACGCCGACTGCGGATGCTTATGTCGTGGCGGTGCCCACACCGTTCACCGAGTCCCATTCGGCGGACCTGTCCTTCATCGAGGCCGCCGCAGACGGGATCGCTGGACGGCTCACCGGCGGAGAGCTGGTGATCCTGGAGTCGACCTCGCCTCCGGGGGCGACGGAGCACATGGCCCAGCGGATCCTGAAGGCTCGCCCGGACCTGGCCGCTTCAGATCTGCTCGTCGCACACTGCCCGGAGCGGGTGCTGCCCGGACGCATCATGGCGGAGATGATCAGCAATGATCGCATCGTCGGTGGCCTGACCCGCCAGGCGGCGGAGGCAGCGAAGACGCTCTACCAGCGCTTCTGCACCGGTGAGGTGCTGCTCACTGATGCCAAGACCGCCGAGATGGCGAAGCTGACCGAGAACAGCTTCCGTGACGTCAACATCGCCTTCGCCAATGAGCTCTCGGTGATCTGCGACCAGCTGGGCATCGACGTCTGGGAGCTCATCGAGCTGGCCAACCACCATCCGCGGGTCAACATCCTGCAGCCGGGTCCCGGGGTCGGTGGGCACTGCATCGCGGTGGATCCCTGGTTCATCGTCGATGCCGCGCCTGAGGCGGCGCGGCTGATCCGCACCGCCCGAGAGACCAACGATGCCAAGCCCGAATGGGTGCTGGGGCGGATCGAACAGGCTTTGGAGCATCACGGCCGTGAGGCCACAGTGGCGCTGATGGGGCTGGCGTTCAAGGCTGATGTCGACGATCTGCGGGAGTCGCCGTCACTGGCGATCGCCCAGCGCCTGGCGGAGCGGGCCCCCGAGGCCCAGATCCTGGCGGTGGAGCCGCATGTCGAGCAGCTGCCGAACGAGCTGGCGCGGGCGTCGAATGTGACGTTGGCCAGTGTCGAGGAGGCCCTTCAGACGGCGCAGATCCTGGTGCTGCTGGTCGATCATGCCCAGTTCAAGGCCATCGACGCCGACCGGCTGACCGGGCACACGCTGATCGACTCCCGCGGCATCTGGCGCTGACCTTCATCCCTGGCACGCACGACATCCGCCCTGGCGGGGCCGCCGACTGTGGCACACTGGTCTGGTGGATTTCGACGTTCTGACCCTCTTCATCGTCCTGGCAGTCATCTTGGCCGGCACGGTCGGCTTCCTCCTGCTCAGGGGCGGTCGACGACTGCCCGAGGGAACCTACCCGGAGACTCGCGACGCCGATGATCGGCCCGAGGCCGACGGCCCCGGCGGGGTCGGCGGTGTCGGTGTCCTCGAAGACACCGAGGCCGACGCTGCGGCGCCCACCACTGAGGAGCGGGCCGCGGCGGAGGCCGACGCCGTCGACACGGCCGAGGAGGCCCCTGAGGAGGCCGCACCGGCGCTCGAGACCCCTGAACCGGTGGCCGGGCGGTTGGCGCGGCTGCGCGCGCGCCTGGTGAAGTCGAACAACGTCTTCGGCAAGTCGCTGCTCGCGCTGCTCTCCTCGGACTCGATCGACGAGGATGTCTGGGACGAGATCGAAGAGACCCTGCTGATGGCCGACCTCGGCACGGAGCCGACCATGGAGCTGATGGACAAGCTGCGTGAGCGGGTCAAGGTCGAGGGCTCCCGCGACCATGACCATGTCCGCGCGATGCTCCGCGAAGAGCTCATCGCGCTGGTGGACCCGTCGCTGGACCGCAGTCTGCAGGTCACCGCCGCCGGGCGCCCCTCCGTGATGCTCGTCGTCGGGGTCAACGGCGTCGGCAAGACCACCACGGTCGGCAAACTGGCCCGTGTGCTCGTCGCCGAAGACAAGGATGTGATCCTCGGCGCCGCCGACACGTTCCGCGCGGCCGCGGCCGAACAGCTCACCACCTGGGGTTCACGGGTGGGGGTCCCGACGGTGAAGTCCGACGTCGAGGGTGCCGACCCGGCCTCCGTGGCCTACGAGGCGGTCTCCGCCGGCATCGAGCATGAGGTCGACGTCGTCATGGTCGACACGGCCGGCCGCCTGCAGAACAAGGCGAACCTGATGGACGAGCTCGGCAAGGTCAAGCGGGTCATCCAGAAGCTCTCCGAGGTCGACGAGGTGCTGCTGGTCCTCGACGCGACCACCGGGCAGAACGGGCTGAACCAGGCCAAGGTCTTCTCCGAGGTCGTCGATGTCAGCGGCATCGTGCTCACCAAGCTCGACGGCACGGCCCGCGGCGGCATCGTCGTCGCCATCCAGCGCCAGCTCGGTGTCCCCGTGAAGCTCGTGGGACTGGGCGAAGGCCCCGATGACCTCGCGCCCTTCGAGGCCGAGAGCTTCGTCGACGCCCTGCTCGAGGAACGCTGAGCTCACTCCCTTTCCGGCCCGTCCGGTCCCTACGCCCGGCTGAGGCCCCGTCGAAGCTCCCGCTCCTGATCCCGATCCCCGAAGATCCGATCGAGGAGCGGGAGCTTTTACGTCTCCGAAACATGCGGGCGGCGTCGGGGAAACACGGAGCGACAACCATGGAAACCAGCTCGCATCGGTGAAGGACATCGGTGAGTACTTGTTTCCTGGAGGGACACATGGAAATCGTGATCGAAGACGTCGGCGTGATCTGGGTGATCGTCGCCGGAGCGCTCGTGCTGTTCATGACCCCGGGCCTCGCCCTCTTCTACGGCGGCCTCTCGCAGACCCGCTCTGCGGTCAACATGATGATGATGAGCTTCGCGGCCATGGGCCTGGTCGCCCTGACCTGGGCACTGTGGGGCAACGCCATCGCCGGGGCGGAGCCGGTCGCCGGGGGCCTGTTCGGCAACCCGACCTCGGACTTCGTACTCTATGAGTCGCTGGCGGCCGGCGGTGACTCGCTGGTGTGGGTCGGTTTCGGTGCCACCTTCGCCATCATCACCACCGCCCTGATCTCCGGCGCCGTGGCCGACCGTGCCAAGTTCGCCGGCTGGATGGTCTTCGTCCCCGTCTGGATCACGCTCGTCTACGCTCCGCTGGCCTTCTGGGTCTGGGGCGACGGCGGACTGCTCGTCGAGGGCGGATTCATCGGTGACACCGTCGGTGAAGCCGTGGACTTCGCGGGAGGCCTCGTGGTGCACATGTGTGCCGGTGTGGCCGCCCTGGCCCTGGTGCTCGTCATCGGACCGCGGCAGAAGTTCGCTCCGCACAAGCCGCACAATGTGCCGTTCGTGCTGCTGGGCGCCTCCATCCTGTGGTTCGGCTGGTTCGGCTTCAACATCGGTGAGGCCGCTGACGTCTCCGAGGCTTCGCTGAACTGGATCAACACGCTGCTCGCCCCGGCCGCCGCCCTGGTGGCCTGGCTGCTCACGGAGTGGGCCCGCGGCAAGAAGCCCACCCCGGTGGGTGCGGCCTCGGGCATCGTGGCCGGTCTGGTCGCCATCACCCCCGCGGTGGCCTTCGTCTCCCCGCTGGGTGCCATCATCATCGGCCTGATCGCCGGTCTGGTCTGCTGCTTCGCCGTGGAGTTCAAGTACGGCAAGTTCGACGACACGCTCGACGTGGTCGGCCTGCACCTGGTCGCCGGCCTCTGGGGCACGCTGGCCATCGGCCTGTTCGGCCGCGAGGAGCTCATCGCGGACGGCCGCGGCAGCCTCTTCCTCGACGGCGACTTCTCGTTGCTGTGGGCGCAGATCGTCGCCTGCCTGGTGACCCTGGTCTTCGCCTTCGTGGCCACCTACCTCATCGCGATGGTCATCCACAAGACCATGGGCTTCCGTGTGGAGCCTGAGGTGGAGCGCGGCGGCATCGACACTGTCGCCCACCACACCGAGGCCTACTCCAGCGAGGCCGTCCCCGCGGCGTCTGAGGAGCAGAACATCTCGAGCTGACACCCGCGCAGGACCCCAGCGGCGGGCCGGACGGAGCGCATCATGCGTCTCCACCCGGCCCGCCGTCGTCGTCTCCGCTGTCACGGAACGTTCGTCCGGACCGTTCGAGGGTCTCCGGGGCCCGCGTCCAGGCGATCGCCCCGACCATGAGGATCACCCCGGTGAGACCGAAGGCCCAGGCGTAGCCGAAGTGGTCGACGATCAGCCCGGCCAGCAGCGGCCCGATGATGGCGCCGAGGTCCTGGGTCATCTGGAAAGTGGAGACCACGGGTCCGCCGTTGCGCCCTTCCCCGACGACATCGGCGATCGCCGCCTGCTGTGCTGGGTTGACCAGACCTGTGCCCGCGCCGGAGACGAGGCTCAGCAGGATCAGCACCCAGGGGTCGGGGGCCAGTCCGAGTGCCCCGGTGGAGATCGCCGTGATCGTCAGGCCCAGGACGATCGGGGGACGCCGCCCGAAGCGATCCGTCCGGCGGGAGAAGAGCAGCACGGCGGTGACATTGCCCGCTGCGAAGGTCGCCAGCACCACACCGGCCAGCTGGGAGGAGTCGATCACGAATCCCGAACCGACGAATGCCGAGGCGGCGAACAGCGGCACCAGGGAGTTGCGCAGGCCGAAGGTCGCCCAGCCGTTGGCGAACCCGGCGGTCAGCGCCGCCCGGTAGCCGCGGACAGACCAGGCCTCCTTGAGGGTGGCCCGTTCGCGACCGTCTCGGCGTCCGCGATCCTCCAGGCGAGAGCCACGCAGCATCACGAACACGATCATCGCTGCGACGACCAGTGCTCCCCCATAGACCAGAAACGGCACCTGCGGGCCGAAGACCAGCAGACCTGAGCCCACCAGGGGCCCGGCCACGTTGCCGATGAGGAAGGCCGAGGCGTAGGCCCCGGAGATCTTCCCGCGGATGCTCGGCGGTGACTTGCGCGCCAGGAACGTCATCGCCGAGACCGTGAAGAATGTGGAGCCGATGCCTCCCACCGCGCGGAAGGCCAGCAGCAACTCATAGGTGGGGGCGTAGGCGGTGGCGATCATCGAGGCCGCCACGATCAGCAGGCCCACCACATAGACCGGTGTCTCCCCCAGCGCCTGCGTGAGCTTTCCCGACGCCGGTGCGAACACCAGGCGGAAGAGCCCGAAGGCCGAGACCACTGCGGAGACGGCGAAGGCGGACACACCGAAGTCGGACGCGTACTGCGGCAGGATCGGCGCCACGATGCCGAATCCGATCGCCACCACGAAGGCCGCCAGGATCAGCACCCGCAGCTCGTTGGGGATCGGCAGACGCGTGCTGTCCGCCCACTGCCCCGCCTGCTGACGATCATCCGGGGAGCTGGAGGCGACGTCGTCGTCTCCAGTCTCCGGCACGGCCGCTCGGGCCTGTTCCCCGGATTCGCTGCGGCGATCATCGACGGGCATCCATCACACTCCTGGGCAGGCGCCGACCACCGGCCGGGCGACGTGAAGTTCCTGACCTGGTGCTCAACGATGCATCGGGCAGGGTTGTTCCCCGCTCTCAGACCGCCGGCTGTGGGTCTGCCCCCACCTCCTCGCCGGCGCGGGCCAGTCGCTGGGAGACCACCCGGGTGGAGCCGTCCTGGCGCATGGACACCCCGTAGAGGGCGTCGGCGATCTCCATGGTGCGCTTCTGGTGGGTGATGACGATCAGCTGCGACGATTCCCGCAGCTCCTCGAAGATGACCAGCAGACGCGAGAGGTTCGTGTCGTCCAGGGCCGCCTCGACCTCGTCCATCACGTAGAAGGGGCTCGGGCGAGCCTTGAAGATCGCCACCAGCAGGGCCACCGCGGTCAGCGAGCGTTCCCCGCCGGAGAGCAGCGACAGCCGTCGGATCCGCTTGCCCGGAGGCCGGGCCTGGACCTCGATGCCGGTGTTGAGCATGTCCTCAGGATTGGTCAGCTCCAGCCGTCCTTCGCCTCCGGGGAAGAGCCGGGAGAAGACGCGTTCGAACTGCTCCTTGGTGTCGCTCCAGGCTTCGGTGAAGACCCGCTCCACGGTCTGGTCGACGTCGGAGATGATGTCCAGCAGATCCTGACGGGAGGCCTTGAGGTCTGCCAGCTGCTCCTGCAGGTAGGTGTGCCGCTCCTCCAGTGCCGCGTGCTCCTCCAGCGCCAACGGGTTGACCTTCCCCAGGGCTTTCAGGTCCCGGCGCGCACGGTCGAGGCGGTTCTGCTGTTCGGACCGCTCGTAGGGGCGGGGTTCGGCGTCCTCGTCCTCGGGGTCTGGGACGCCCTGGTCCGGCCCGTAGTGCTCGATGAGGTACTCAGGGCTGAGGCTGAGCTCCTCCTTCCCGCGCTGCTCGGCCGCCTCGAGGCTCAGCCGCAGCTCCGTACGGGTGAGCTCGGCCTGGTGGAGCCGGCCGGTGACGGCGTCCAGCTCCTCAGCTTCGGCCTGTCGTGCCCGGCGCAGACGCTGGATCTGATCGGTCAGCTGCCGGTGACGCTGCTGGGCGGCGTCGTGGGAGTCCTGAGCCTGCTGCAGCACTGCGGTCAGATGCGCCACCGCCTCCTCGGCCTCGGCCTGCACGGCCTCGGCCTCCTGGCCGCGACGGCTGCGCTCCTCGGCCACCCGCCGGGCGTCCTCCCGTCGGGACTCTTCGGCTTCGGCGCTGCGGCGCAGGCCGGTGGCACGTTCCTGCAGCTGGTGATGCTGCTCTTCGGCGGCGCGGAGGCTCAGGCGGGCATCGACCTCTTCCCGTCGGTCGGCGGAGGCCTGCGCGGAGAGCCGGTCACGCTCCTCGGTGGAGGGATCCTCGTCGATGTCGTCGCTCTCGGCTGCGGCGAGCCGTGCGGTGGCCGCGTCGAGCTCCTCCTGCGCCTGATGCCGCGCCTCGGCGGCCTCGGCGATCTCCGCCTCGGCGGAGTGGATGCTCTCCTCGGCCCGCGAGACCTCGGAGCTGAGCCTGCCGAGCTGCTCAGTGGTGGCGGTCATCTCCGCATCGTTGGCGTGCAACGCCTCCAGGCTCTGCTCGACCGCCAGCTCGGCGGCGCTCACCTCGGCGGCCTGGGTCTGTGCCCGTGCCGACACGTCCGCCAGGTCGTCTTCGGCCTGTCGGAGCGTGTCGCTGAGCTCGCTGATCTGCGCGGTGATCGCCACATCGGAGTTCTCCAGGGCGGTGCCGCCGATGTGCTCACCGGTGCGCAGCACGTCTCCGGAGGCGGTGATCGCGGTGTGCACGCCCTCCAGGGCGAGCACCTCGCGGGCGGTCGGGAGATCGGGGCACAGCACCACGCCGTCGAGCGCATGGTCCAGGGGTCTGCTGAGCTCGGCGGGACCGGTGATCGCGGCACCGGCGGGGACCGTGTGCTGAGGCAGCCGGTCGGCGAGGCTCTTCCTCCGGGCGGTCGCCTGAGTCTCCTCGGGCGCCTCAGCGCTCGGTGTGGGGTAGACCAGGTGGGCCCGTCCGCCGTCGACCTCGGCGAGCTGGGCCAGCGCGGCGGCGGCCTGCTCCGCATCCTCGGCGACGAGCGCGGTGTCCAAGGACCCCAGGCAGGCCGCCAGGGCCTTCTCCCAGCCACCGGCGACGCTGAGGCGGTCCGCCAGCGGGGTCAGGTCCGTTCTGTCCCGGCGCAGGGCCGCGGAGCCGTCCTGCGGGGTACGGGCCGCCGAGAGTCCGGAGAGCCGGGCACGGTACTCGTTCACGGCGGACTCCAGGCGGCGCCGCTCGGCCTGGAGCTCGTCGTGGAGCTTCTTCAGCTCGTCGTACCGGGCCTGGGCCTGCTCATAGGCGGCGTCGAGATCCGCCTCTCCGGTCTCGATGCCGGCGACCTTCTGTTCCAGGTCGGCGAAATCGCCGCGGGACCTCTCGCGCACCGTCAGTGCTCGCTGACGCTGGTCCTCAGCGCGACGACGTCGAGCCTCGGCGGCGTCGATATGGCCCTGGGCGGCGTCGACGCGTCCGCGCAGCGTCGCCAGGCCGGCGCGTCGGTCGGCGACGGCGCGCAGCTGCTCAGTGACCCGGGACTCCTCGGCCGTCAGGGCCTCTTCACTGGCAGCTCGACGGCGGCTGACCTCCTCCAGCCGGCAGCGGGCCTGCTCCACCGCCGCCTGCTGGGCCTCTGCTTCGGCCGTGACCTGCTGGGCCTGGGCCCGCAGCTGCTCGGGGTCCCTTCCGGAGGTGTCGACAGTGGCCGCGGCGTAGAGGCTTCGCGCGCGTTCGGCCGCCACAGAGGCCACCGAGCGCAGCCGCTCCTGCACCTGAGCGAGCCGGTGATGACCGGCGAGCAGCTTCTCTGCATGCCCGCGCTGTGCCCGAGACTGCTCCTCCAGGGCCACGATCCGCTCATCCTGTTGCTGCAGCGAGGCGCGCAGCTCCTCCGCGCGGGAACGGTCCTCCTGTTCGCCGCGTCCCGACTCGTGCAACGCGGTCGCCGCCTGGACGAGGTCGTCGGCGATCAGGCGGGAGAGTGCGTCGCGGGCATCGTGCTGGATGCGCTGTGCCCGGCGAGCGACCTTCGCCTGGCGCCCCAGCGGCGCCAGCTGGCGGGAGATCTCCGAGATCAGGTCCTCGAGCCTGTCGAGATTCCCCTGCATGGACTCCAGCTTGCGGACCGTGCGCTCACGCCGTCGCCGGTGCTTCAGCACGCCGGCCGCCTCTTCGATGAACCCGCGACGCTGCTCAGGAGTGGCGTGCAGGATCTGGTCCAGCTGCCCCTGGCCCACGATGACGTGCATCTCCCGGCCGAGACCCGAGTCCGAGAGCAGCTCCTGGATGTCAAGGAGCCGGCACTTCTGCCCGTTGATGGTGTATTCCGAACCGCCGGTGCGGAACATGGTCCGGCTGATGGTGACCTCGGTGTACTCGATGGGCAGGACGCCGTCGGAGTTGTCGATGGTCAGGCTCACCGAGGCACGGCCCAACGGCTGCCGCTCCACCGTGCCGGCGAAGATCACGTCCTCCATGGACCCCCCACGCAGGGACTTCGCCCCCTGCTCCCCCATGACCCAGGCCAGCGCGTCCACGACGTTGGACTTCCCGGATCCGTTGGGTCCGACGACGGCGGTCACCCCAGGTTCGAACTCGAAGGTGGTCGCCGAGGCGAAGGATTTGAAGCCCCGGATGGTCAGTGTCTTCAGATGCACGCCCGGTCCTCCTCCTTCTGCCTCGGGTGAGTTCGCTGTTCTGTTGGGTGTGTTCTGTTGGGTGTGTTCTGCGGCTGAGCGGCCGCGGGATCAGCCCTGCGGGGCGAAGTCGGGCAGCCGTTCCCCGAGGCCGAAGAGCTCCTCCAGCGCGGCCGTGGTGCGGGCGGCCGCGCGGCCGTCGCCGTAGGGATTCACCGCATGAGCCATGGCACGATAGGCCTCGGCGTCGTCGAAGAGTGCGGAGACCTCGGCGACCACCCGGTCCTCCTCCGTGCCGATGAGGCGGACCGTTCCGGCGTCGACGGCCTCCGGCCGCTCCGTATTGGCTCGCATCACCAGCACCGGCTTGCCCAAGCTGGGGGCCTCCTCCTGGACGCCTCCGGAATCGGTCAGCACCACTGTGGCCAGGTTCATCAGTCGTGTGAACTCCCCGTAGGGCAGCGGTTCGGTGACGACGACGTTGTCGTGGCCGGCCAATGCCGGGAGGATCGCCTCACGGACCACGGGGTTCCGGTGCGCCGGCAGGACGATGAGCTTCTCCGGGTAACGCTCGGAGAGTCTGGCCAGTGCCCGCCCGACCCCCTCCATGGCCGCGCCCTGGTTCTCCCTGCGGTGCGTGGTCACCAGCAGCACCTCCCGGCCCGAGGCGGCCGCCTGCTCCAGCTGCTGGTCAGAGAACGGCACCTGCTTGTCCGCCACCTGCAACAGTGCATCGATCACGGTGTTGCCGGTGACGACCACGTCCTTCTCCGGGACGGCCTCGCGCAGCAGGTTCGCCTTCGACCGGCCGGTCGGGGCCAGATGCAACGACGTGATCTGCGAGGTCATCTTCCGGTTGGCCTCCTCCGGGAACGGGGAGAAGAGATCGAAGGAGCGCAGTCCCGCTTCAGCATGGATGACGGGGATGCCGGTGTAGAACGCCGCCATTGCCCCCGCCGTGGTGGTGGTCGTGTCTCCCTGGACGAGCACGGCGTCCGGCTTCTCCTCGGCGAAGAGCGCGTCCAGGCCGGTGACCGTGCGGGTGAGCACGCCGTTGAGGGTCTGTCGCGGCTGGAGGATGTTCAGGTCGTGGTCCGGGATGATCCCGAAGAGCGCGTTGACCTGGTCCAACATCTCGCGGTGCTGGCCGGTGACGGTGACCTGGCAGTCGAACAGCTCGCTGGCCTGCAGGGCCTTGACGATCGGGGCCATCTTGATCGCTTCGGGCCGGGTTCCGTAGATCGGCATGATCCGCTTCATCGCCGCTGTTCGTCTCCTCCGAGGTGGACCTGCTGTGCTCGTTCACCGGTGTGCTCGCCGTGGCCAGCCTATCCGGTGCGGCACGCGTGTGGGCAGAGGCAGACCGGGCGACGACGGCCTCCTGCGCTAATGTGGTCCTGATGAGCAGTGCAGCAGACTTCACCGGGGAGGCACGGGAAGGCCGTCGACGCCAGCGGGCGCGCCACGCGCAGGCCTTCCGGACCCCGGACTCCCCGACCCGTCAGCTGATCGCCGACCTCGCCGATGTCGACTGGTCGGCTCCCCGGGAGTTCTCCAGCGCCCTCTCGGCGGGCCGGCAGCTGGCCTCCGCCGCTCGGCGCAAGAAGGTCACCCGGCATGACGTCCAGCACGGCTTCAGGACTTTCACCCTCAACGGCGGCGTCATCGGCGGACTGCATCAGCGCACCCATTCCCTGGTCAGCGATCAGGCCAAGCGGGCGTGCCGGGCCAGGCCGTTGGCCACGCGCCATCTGGAGCTCATGGAGGTGCCGACTCCCGCGTCGCGGGCCTTCTCCGTCTCCGCCGTCACCGAGGCCGTGGATCATGTCGCCTCCCTCGACGGGCCGGTGGTCGTCAGACCGGGCACCGGTGAGTCCGGGATCGGGGTGTCCTGGGGGGTGGAGACCGAGGAGGACTTCCGCCTCGCCTGGGAGTACGCCCGCGCCGCACGCACCTCCCCGCTGCACCGCAGCGTGGAGCTGGTGGTCGAACAGCATGTCGCAGGCATGGACGTCCGCACCTATGTGGTCGGGGAGAAGGTGGTCGCGGCGATCGCCCGGCTGCCCCTGTTCATCGTCGGAGACGGCCGCTCCACAGTGCGCCGGCTCGTCGATGACGCCGTCGCCGCCCGCAGCCGCAACGCCTACCTCGCCAAACACCCCCCGGAGGTCGACGACGAGGCGCTGGCCGAGCTGGGCCTTGAGGCCTCCGCCGTCCTCGCCTCAGGAGAGATGCGAGACATCAGCGGCACCTCCCATCCGATGGGCGGGGGGATCACCGTCGACGTCACGGCCGAGCTGAGCCCGGCGCACTGTGAGCTCGCCGTGGAGGCGATGTGGGCGTTGCCGGGGCTGCGCGCCGCCGCCGTCGACCTGCTGGTCCCCTCCCTGGGCGCCTCGGAGGGCGCAGTCGTGACCGACCTCAGCGACGAGGCCGACCTGTCGGTGCATCGCTACCCGTCCCATGGGACGATCCGACGGCCCGCGGACGCAGTGCTCGAGCAGATGATCCTGCGAGCGAGGCGCTGAGCTGTGCCCGTCCGCAACCTCGAGGCCCGGCCCACACGGCCGCCCGGCAGGCGCTCGCGTGCGGTGACCGACGCGCTGCCGCCACGACGGCACCTGCCTGAGCTCCACGGTGTCCGCGGCCTGGCGATCCTCGGCGTGGTGCTGTTCCACCTCTTCGGCGCCGGCCGGGTCTCCGGCGGCATCGACATCTTCCTGGCGATCTCAGGCTTCCTCTTCACCGGGATGCTGCTGCGGGAGGCCGCCGCAACTGGACGCATCGCTGTCGCCGACTATCTCGGGCGCCTGGTGCGCCGCATCGTGGCCCCCGCCGTGCTGGTCATCGTGGTCACCGCGACGGCGGGGCTGCTGATCCTGCCCAGCACGCGTCACGGACAGCTGCTCGCCGAAGCTCGCGCCTCCCTGCTGTGGCTGGAGAACCAGGAGCTGATCCGCTCTCAGCTCGCCTATGAGGCTGCCGGACCGGACACCAGCCCGTTTCAGCACTTCTGGTCCTTGTCCGTGCAGGGCCAGTTCTACCTGGTGTGGCCGCTGCTCGCCGTGCTGGCGGTGCACCTGGCCCGCCGCACAGGACGCACCGCGACCGAGATGATGGCGCTGGCCACCGCGGCCGTCCTGGTCAGCTCGTTCCTCTGGGCGATGCACCGGCAGCAGGTGGACCAGGTCGAGGCGTATCTGATGTCCTCCACCCGCGCCTGGGAACTGGCCTTCGGCGGGCTGCTGGCGCTGCTGGCCGTCCGGATGCGGATCCCTCCGCGCTGGCAGGGGCCCACCGCCTGGCTGGGGCTGGGCCTGATCGTCAGCTGCGGTTTGGTCCTCGACGGGGCGTCACTGTTCCCCGGACCCTGGGCGCTCTGGCCGCTTTTGGGCCTGGCCCTGGTCCTGGCCGCCGCACAGTCCCGAGCCGACTCCCCGGCTCCGAGCACGGGGCCCGCCCCGCTGCGACTGCTCGCCTCCCGTCCGCTGGCCTGGACCGGGGACCTCGCCTATGGCCTCTACCTGTGGCACTGGCCGGCAGTGATCCTGCTGCTGGAACTTTCCGGGACTCAGCGGCTGGGGCCCGGTGGCGCCGTCGTCGTGCTGGCCTTCTCGCTGGCGGCGGCCTGGGCCACCCATCGCTGGGTGGAACGGCCGCTGGCGCGGCTGGGACGGCCAGCCCGTGCACCGCGTCTCACGCTCGGACTCGCCGCCTCGACCCTGGTGCTGGGCACCGCCGTCACCAGCGTCCATCTGCACCAGATCACCGCCCCGCAGGGCGCCGGTCTCGCCATGGAAGGCGTGGACCGGCTGCTCTATCCAGGTGCGTCGGCGACCGTCTCCGGGACCTCGCCGGCGAGCCTCCTCGACGTTGGGGAGGTCTCAGTGATCCCTGAGCTGGAGGGGCTGCATCACCGCGTCCCGGAGTACGCGACGCGTGACTGCCACCAGCGCACGGGGAACCGGCCCGGCACCGGCGAGGTGCTGATCTGCGAAGATGAGCGCGCTCCGCAGGATCCGCGTGCCACGATCATGCTGGCCGGAGGCTCCCATGCCGGACACTGGCAGCACGCCTGGCTCATGCTCGCCGAAGAGCACCAGTGGGAGATCCTGGTGGCCACCAAGGGCGGATGCGTGTTCCGGCACATCGATGATCTCGGGGGCAACGAGTGCGCCCGGTGGAACGCCGACTTCGCCGAGGTCGTGGAGGAGCGGAGTCCCGATGTGGTGGTCACCCCCGGCACCCGGCTGCCCCGGGAGTCGGGTGAGGAGCACATCGTCGACGGTGCGGTGGACCGGTGGCGGGAGATCACCGAGGCCGGCGCCGAGCTGCTCCTGCTGCGTGGCACCCCGCGGCAGCCCACCCATGTCCCGGACTGTTTGGCCTCCGGCGGAGATGCGCTCAGCTGCGCCCCCGACGGGGAGAAGTTCGCCGAGACGAACCCGCTGGAGCAGATCGACCTTCCCGAGGGCACCGCCGCCGTGGACCTCACCGACCTGTTCTGCCCCCAGGGGCAGTGCGCGGCGATCCTCGGCAACGTGGTGGTCTACCGAGACAGTCATCACCTCACCAACGAGTACGTGGAGACGGCGGCGCCCTACCTGGAGGACCGAGTGCGCGAAGCGATGTCCCAGCTCTTCGAGCTGGAGTCCCAGGCCGCCGGCGCCCCGGCCGCCGACAGGCCCGCTGATACAATGACTGGCGCTCCATGAGGACTCCCCTGCCCATGAGAGCCTCACGACGGCGGACCCGGCAGCTGGCCGGACCTGCGACGACGTCCCAGGAAGGATCGTGGTGATGGCCACTCCCACTGCAGCGCCTGCGGCCGCCCAGAACGGCGCGCCCACCGCCTCCGAACCTGCCCATGTGGTGCAGCTCGACGGCGCGTCACTGGTGCGGGTCGGCGCCCGTCCCCGCCTCCTCGACTACATCCGTCGGCTGTGGGCCTTCCGGCATTTCATCATCTACGACTCCCACTCCCGAGTGCAGACGGCCAACTCCAACGACGCCATGGGCCGTGTGTGGATGGTCGTGAACCCGATCCTCAGCGGGATCGCGTACTTCCTGGTCTTCGGGCTGATGCTGGACCTCTCCCGCGGCATCAGCAACTTCATCGGCTATCTGATCATCGGCGTGTTCATGTTCCGGTACACGACCAACGCGGTCTCCTCCGGCTCGAACTCCATGGTCAGCAACCAATCAGTGGTGCAGGCCTTCAACTTCCCCCGAGCGAGCCTGCCCTTCGCCATCAACGTCCGAGAGCTCTTCTCCAATGTGCCCATGCTGGTGGTCATGGCGGTGCTGGTGCTGACCATCGGGGACATCCCCTTGGGGGACACGGAGCCGACGCCGGTCTCGGTGGACTGGCTGTGGCTGTTCATCTTCCCTGTGCTGGCACTGAACTTCCTGCTGAGCACCGGCCTAGGCATGCTGCTGGCCCGAGCCGTCTCCGCCTACACCGACGTGAAGCACATGATCACCTTCGGGATGCGCATCTGGTTCTACACCTCGGCGGTCTTCTTCACCGTGGACCGCTTCGCCGGGCGCCCCGGCGGTGAGTTCGTCGAGTTCGCCATGTACCACAACCCGATGTTCTGCGTGCTCGACATCATCCGATCCACCTGGCTGTACGGAGAGATGCCCGACCCCTACCGCTGGACCGTCCTGATCATCTCCTCGGTGACGATATTCGTCGTCGGATTCCTCGTGTTCTGGCACGGTGAAGAGAAGTACGGGAGGGAACGATGAGCACCTCGGTGCCGAACTACACTCCGCGGCGGGTCAACTGGCAGCATCACGACGCGGACGACTCCTCCCCCACCGACGGTGCGGTCGAGGGCGCGGTCGGCGGTGATGAACTGGACCTGCTGGATGAGGAGCAGCTCGTCGAGGAGGTCTCCTGGCCCGGGGAATCCCGGGAACCCACGGTGGAGCGGCTCGACGCCGACGAGATCGCCGTCGCGGTGGACCGCGCCTCGATGGTCTACAAGATCCGTTCCTCCACGGAGTACATGAACTCCCAGGGGAAGATCTCCCGACAGCTGCGGAAGGTCACCGGCTCGGGCTGGGCCCACGTGCCGGCGCTGCAGGATCTGAGCTTCGTGGTGCGCCAGGGTGAGTCCGTGGGGGTCATCGGCACCAACGGGTCCGGCAAATCGACCCTGATGAAGCTGCTGACCGGCAAGATCCGGCCCACCACCGGTGAGGTCTACGCGACCTCGACGCCGGTGATGCTCGGCGTCAACGCGGCTCTGGTGAAGCAGCTCTCCGGGCGGGAGAACATCAAGCTCGGTTGTCTGGCCATGGGTCTCTCCCCGAAGCAGGTCGCCGAGAAGTACGACATGGTCGTGGAGCTCTCCGGCCTGGAGGCATCGCTGAACCTCCCTCTGAAGTCCTATTCCTCCGGCATGGCCTCGCGACTGCAGTTCGCCATCGCCACGGCGGTGGACCCGGACATCCTGATCATCGACGAGGCGCTGAACACCGGCGATGCCCAGTTCCGGGCACGCACCAAACGGCGCCTCGACGAAGTGCGGGAGCAGGCCGGCTGCGTCTTCCTGGTGTCCCATTCGCTGGGGACCATCAAGCAGATGTGCTCGCGCGTGATGTGGATCGAACAGGGACGGCTGCTGGCCGACGGGGATCCGGAATGGGTGATCCAGCAGTACCGGGAGTACACCGAGCACAAGTCACACGACAGGCTCAGGTCCGCGAAGATCGTCTATGATCGCACGCTGCTGCAGCTGGACCCGGTCCAGATCCGGTTCGACGGCGGCACACGGCCCAAGCGCGCGGGCTGAGGCCGTCAGCGTCAGCCGACGGTCCGACCGGCGGTCAGTCCTCGGCGCCGCCCTCCGAGCCGCTCTCGTCCGGTCCCTGCTCGAAGCGATTCTGCGCCTCGTCGATGAACCCCTCCATGCTCTCCACGTCTCGAGGATCGCTGGAGAAGCCGAAGGCGGCGAAGTGGTTGTTCCCATAGCTCGCCATGACGAAGAGGAAGGCACCCCCGTGGGCGCCGTCGTTGACGAAACGGACACCGTCCGCCTCGGTGTCGGCCGAGGATGCCTCAAAGGCGGCGCTGTCCAAACCGGTGCTGCGGCCCAGGTCCTCGAGGAGATCACCTTCACAGGCGTCGAACATGTCGAGGGCCAGCCCGGCGACGTCGACGTCGCCATCAGTGGAGAAGACCTCCACCTCGGTGAGCGCCCCGCCATTGACATAGCTGGCCGAGGCCTCGGCGACCATCCCCATCGCGGCCAGCTCTTCATCGCCAGCCGCTCGGACATCAGTGCACTCCTCCGACGTCTCGCCGAGCTGCCCGTCAAGCGGACCGAAGCTGTCGAAGGAGTCTCCGAAACGATCGCGCCCCGTTGGACTCCCCTGCAGGTCCCATCCCTCGGGAACGGCCCGTCCGGTCAGGAACACCGTCTCCACCTCGTGCTCGTCCATCGGCCCGCTGGGAAGGTCGTTCCCGCAGGCGGTCACCGCCAGCAGTATCGCTGCGACGGCTGCTCCTCCGGTCGTGTGCCTCCGTGCCATGGTCCTCGTCGCCATCAAGCTCCCCCTCAGGTGTGTCGTCAGATCAGTGCTGGGACCGGCCTCCGCCCGTGGATCCCGAGCCAAGTTCGGGTCACTCGTCCTCGTGGTCCTCGTCGTCCTCGTGGCCCTCGTGGTCCTCGTCATCGCTGGCCGGCTCCGACTGCGGGAAGTCCACCGTGGAAGAGTCAGTCTCGAAGCTCAGGGTGGCGATGTTGTCATCCCAGTCCTCGACCCGTGTCTCAAAGGTCTGGCTCAGCGTGACCTCCGTGACGTCGGCGGGCATCGCCACCGCCATCCAATAGGTCGAGTTCCAGGTGCGAGTGTCGATGTCGATCGTCCGAGAGGAGGAGTAGGTCTCTCCTGCCCCGTCGGTCACCGTCAGGCTGGGGGTGAGCTCCTTGAATCGGGGGTTGAAATCATCGCTGTCCAAGATCGCGTCGAACTCCAGGAGCAGCCAGGCCTCGTCCTCCTCCGCCCAGCCGTCAGCGCCGCCGACCTCCGAGTAGGCCGTGAGCCAAGCCGACTGCAGGCTCAGATACATCGAGGCCTCATAGTCCCTCTCGTCCAGGACGAAGGGCTGGTCGGCGACCGAGAACTCGTGGTTCATGTCCTGCTGGGTCACGTCACGGTAGTAAGCACGGGTCACCGGGTCCGCCTCCCGCTGGCCCTCCGGCAGGTCCACGATCTGGTCTCGGCCCGCCGACGAGACGACCAGGTGCGCGTCGTCCTCCGGGACGGAGGCCAGGAAGCTTCCCGACTGCTCGCTGGGTCCGTCCCAGCCCTCGTCCTCACCGAACTCCGCCAGCGTCCTCTGCTGACCGCCGGAGTTCAGCGCCAGCGCCGCCGTGGACGTCTCATCATCGCCGGGCCGCTCCGTGGGCTGGTAGTCATATTCGACGAACACGAAGGTCTCACCGTCAGCAGGTGCATGGGGCTCCCCGTCCAGGCTGACTCCGAAGTCGCCGTCATCCGTGTCGCCGTCCAGGTGGTCCTCCATCCCCTCATCGTGAGTCGGCGCGCCGGCGACCGGGAGGGTCTCCAGCATCGCGACCGAGGTGATCGTCACACGCCCTGCGGGCGTGATGACCAGGCCGTCGTCGCCCGGACTGACCTGCTCGTCACCGGGCTGCACGAGGTCCCCGGGCAGGGACTCCCCGCTGAGGATGAACCCCGAATCGGTCTGCGGCATCGGCGGCGCCGCCAAGGCGTCGATGGAGTCGGGTGCCTCGTCGCCGTCGGCATCCACCACGGGGCCATCCGGGCGGGTCCTTCCGCGCTCCAGACCGGCGGTCCACCCCTCCGGCAGACGGGCTACCATGTCACTGTCCGAGTTCGGGCGGATCTCGAAGGTTCCGATGTCCCAGACCTCGCCCTCCTCGGCTGTGCTCGTGCGCACGCCTCCGCAGGCGAACTCGCCCGTCAGGTCCTCGTCCGCTCCCAGCACGAAGAAGCAGCCGGCGTCCTCACTCACCTCCACGTTCTGCGTCGGGCGGGACTCCTCCCATTCCGCGGAGGCTTCCTGGAGGAACTCGGCGGCGTTCTCGAGCGGGTCCCCATCCTCGGTGGTCGGGCCGCTGCCCGTGAGACCCCCGCAGCCGGAGAGCACCAGAGCCAATGACGCTGTGCCGACTCCGAGCCCTGCGACACGACGGCGCAGATCGGTCCGTCCCGTGACCTGCCCTGCAGTATTCCCCAATGCAGTCTTCATCAATGATCGTCCCCCTCGTCATACGATCCTCACCGATCGGAAACGAGTCAATAGACCGCCACTGACACGCGCAGGTCCTTGTCCCCACGGGATAGTTGTGTGACGTAAGCACCGCTGAGCACCCGGCATTCGGCTCCGGGAACACGCAGGGCCCGGGACGACGAATCGTCCCGGGCCCTGCGTGCGAACCGGCTGGCCGGTCAGCCGAACCAGATACCGATCTCCCGCTCGGCCGACTCCACGGAGTCGGAGCCGTGCACCAGGTTCTTCTGGACCTTCTCCCCCCAGTCACGCCCCAGGTCCCCACGGATGGTTCCGGGAGCGGCGGTGGTGGGGTCGGTGGTGCCCGCCAGCGCGCGGAACCCCTCAATGACGCGGTCGCCCTCCAGGATCGCCGCGACCACGGGCCCGGAGAGCATGAAGTCCACCAGCGGCTGGTAGAACGGCTTGCCCTCGTGCTCGGCGTAGTGGGCGGCCAGCTGCTCGGTGGTGGCATCCAGCTGCGCCAGGGCGGCAATCCGGTAGCCCTTGGACTCCACTCGACTCAGGATCTCGCCGGTCAGTCCGCGCACGACGCCGTCGGGCTTGACCAGGATCAGGGTGCGTTCAGTCATTCAGCTCTCCTCACGATGCGTGTGCTCAGTCTCGGGCGGCCGACCCTCCGTCTCAGCGGCCAGGCGCTCCTCCGCCCTCCATCTTTCCATCTTCTCCCGGTCCAGCTGACGGCCCTTCACCACCGCGTACCACCAACAGGCCAGGAACATCACGCCGACGAAGTACATGAACGGCTCGAACACGCCGCCGGCGATGATCACGAACTGCAACAGCCAGCCCAGCCCGTAGCCCACCGGGCGGGTGAGGAGGGCGCAGGTGGCGATCAGCAGACCGGAGACGGCCAGCGACCCGCCGAAGAGCCACCAGGCGAACCATTCGTTCTGGTAGAGCCCCCAGGCCATCAGCCCGTAGAAGAACATCAGCAGCGCTTCGAGACAGAGCACCGCGGAGGCGAACAGGACCCGCACCGAACGTGGCGGGCGAGTCATCCCGGGGCGCCACTCGCGCTGAGCCCGCGTCTCACGGCGCGGACGCCCGGCGCGGGCGTCGTCGTGCTGGTCGCTCATCAGGCCGGTTCACCTCCGCCCAGCAGAGTGCGCGCCTCACCGACCACAGTGATCGACCCGGTGATCAGCACGCCGGCGCCGATCCCGTCCGCGGAGGCGTCGACCCGACCCACGGCCCACTCGATGGCTTCGTCCAGACGCTCGGTGATGTGGAGGTCCTGCTCCGGGAAGCCGACGTCGAGTGCGAGCTCAGCGAGCTGGCCGGCCGGGATCGCCCGCGGCGAGGTCGACTGGGTGAAGCAGACATCCTCCACCAGGCCGTCGTACTCCCGACGGAGCGTGGTCAGGATCTCCCGAGCGTCCTTCTCCTGCAGGATGCCCACCACCAGCACCAGCTGAGCCAGGCCGAACGACTCCTTGAGCGCCTGGGCACTGGCTTCGATCCCCGAGGGATTATGGGCGGCGTCGACGATCATCGACGGGGTGGTGCGCAGCACCTCCAGACGCCCCGGGGAGGTGATGTGCTCACAGGCCAGCTGCAGGACCTCGAGACTCAGTTCCTGCTCGCCACCGCCGATGAACGCCTCCAGCGCCGCCACGGCGAGCGCCAGGTTCTCCGCCTGGTGAGCCCCGTGCAGCGGCAGGAGCAGATCCGGGTACCGTCCCGCCAGTCCCTGGACGGTGACCTGCTGACCACCGACACCCGGGGCGCGGGCCTCGACGCCGAACTCGACCCCTTCGAAGCGGAAGGGGACCGCGGCCTCACGCGCGGCCTCCAGCAGCACATCGGCGGCATCGGGAACCTGGGCGGCGGAGACCAGGAACCCCTCCGGCTTGATGATGCCGGCCTTCTCCAGAGCGATGTCCCGCTCGGAGTCACCGAGCAGGTCGGTGTGGTCCAGAGAGATCGGTGTGATGACGCTGACGGACCCGTCAGCCACATTGGTGGCGTCGGTGATGCCGCCCAGCCCCACCTCGAGGACCATGACATCCACCGGCTCGTCGGCGAAGATCGCGAAGGCCAGGATCGTGACGCATTCGAAGTAGGTCAGCGCCACCTCGCCGCGTGCGGCGAGCTGCTGGTCCACCATGCTCAGATGCGGTCTGATCTCATCCCAGATGCGGACGAAGGTCTCGTCATCCACCGGCGAACCGTCGAGGCAGATGCGTTCGGTGACCTTGGCCAGATGGGGGGAGGTGTAGCGCCCCACCCTCAGGTCGTGGGCGAGCAGGCCGGCCTCGATCATCCGGGCGGTCGAGGTCTTGCCGTTGGTCCCGCTGAGATGGATCACCGGCGCGGCCCGCTGCGGGTCCCCCAGGATGTCCATGGCCATGCGCATCGGCTCCATGCGCGGCTCCATCTTGTTCTCCGGCGCACGCGCGAGCAGTTCGGCATAGACGCTGGCCACCGAGAACTGGTCGACCGGCTGTCCCTCGACGGGGTGCAGCGACTCGGAATCAGACATGGATCTCTCTCCTCAATCGACAGGGGTGGCGGCGCGGCGGGGTCGAGCCTCGGTGCCGTCGTCGACGGCGACGCAGACCAGCGGCTCACGGGCGGCATCGTCGCTGACCAGGTGCAGCTGGGCGGTGAGCGTCTCCGCGGTGACCAGGTCACGGTGGTCCTGGAGCGCCTCGATGACCGACGACGGAGCCGTCACCGTGGTGCGGATCCGATCAGAGACCTGAAGGTCGGCCTCCTTGCGGGCCTGCTGGATGGAGCGGATCAGGTCCCGCGCCGTGCCCTCGGCGCGCAGGGCCGCGGTGAGGCGGGTGTCCAGCACGAGGAAGCCTCCCTCGCCACCGTCGAGCATGCCGTCGAGAACGGTCACCGCCTGATCAGCCAGATCATCGGAGACGGTGGTGCTCAGGGTGTACTCACCCTCCTGCAGGCGGAGCCCACCGGCGACGACGACGCCCTCGGAGACCGACCAGTCGCCGGACTTCGCTCCCTGGATGGCCTTCTGGACGTCCTTGCCCAGGCGGGGGCCGGCCGCCCGGGCGTTGACGACCAGCTGCTGACCGATCCCCCAGTCTTCCGCGGAGACCTCGGCGGCGTCGAGGAGCTCGACCTCCTTGATGTTGAGCTCCTCGGCGATGATCTGCTGATAGGTCCCCTCCAGCGCGCTGGCCTCGGGCACCACCACCGTCAGCTTCGCCACAGGCTGGCGCACCCGCAGCTTGGCGGACTTGCGCAGCGAGGACCCGGCGGAGGCGATGCCGCGGGTGAGGTCCATCAGCTCCACCGCACGCTCGTCGCGCAGATAGTCCTCGGGGTCCGGCCAGTCGGCCAGATGCACGGAGCGACCGCCGGTCAGACCGCGCCAGATCTCCTCACTGATCAGCGGCAGCAGCGGGGCTGCCACCCGGGCGAAGGTCTCCAAGGCGGTGCAGAGGACGTCATAGGCGGCGGTGTCCTCCTCGTAGAAGCGCTGACGGGACCGCCGGATGTACCAGTTGGTCAGCGTCTCCGAGAAGGAACGCAGGGCCTCGCAGGCGCCGGAGACGTCGTAGGCGTCGAGCGCGGCGGTCGCCTCCCGGACCAGGTCTCCCGTGGCGGCGAGGATGTACCGGTCCAGCGGGTTCAGCCGCTCAGCGTCGACGTCGGCGGCCGTGACCCGCTGCGCCTGGTAGCCGGTGCCGTGGTCGGCAGTGTTCGCATAGAGGGCGAAGAAGTGCCAGGCGTTCCACATCGGCAGCAGCACCTGGCGCACGCCCTCACGGATGCCCTCCTCGGTGACCACCAGGTTGCCGCCGCGCAGGATGGGAGAGCTCATCAGGAACCAGCGCATCGCATCCGAACCGTCACGGTCGAAGACCTCGTTGACGTCCGGGTAGTTCTGCAGCGACTTGGACATCTTCTGCCCGTCGGATCCCAGCACGATGCCGTGACTGATGACATTGGTGAACGCCGGCCGGTCGAACAGCGCGGTGGCCAGGATGTGCATGGTGTAGAACCAGCCGCGGGTCTGGCCGATGTACTCCACGATGAAGTCCGCCGGGTGGTGGTCCTCGAACCACTCGGCGTTCTCGAACGGGTAGTGCACCTGGGCGAACTGCATGGATCCGGAGTCGAACCAGACGTCGAGGACATCCGGCACGCGGACCATCTGCGACCTGCCGGTGGGGTCGTCCGGATTGGGGCGGGTGAGCTGATCGATCCAGGGCCGGTGCAGGTCCGGTTCGCCGGCGGCGTTGCGCGGGTAGTCCCCGAAGGCCTCCTTCATCTCCTCCAGCGACCCGTAGACCTCGGTGCGCGGGTAGGCGGGGTCGTCTGAGACCCACACCGGGATCGGGCTTCCCCAGTACCGGTTGCGCGAGATCGACCAGTCGCGGGCGTTCTCCAGCCACTTGCCGAACTGCCCATGCTTGACGTTGCCCGGGATCCAGTTGATCGCCTCGTTGTGCTCGAGCATGCGGTCCTTGAACTGGGTGACCGCCACGTACCAGGAGGTGACCGCCTTGTAGATCAGCGGGGTGCGGCAGCGCCAACAGTGCGGGTAGGAGTGCACGTAGGACTGTTCACGCACCAGTCGGCCGGCCTCCTTGAGCACGTTGATGATGGTGCGGTTGGCTTCGAAGACCTGCACCCCGGCGATCCCGGCCAGTGGGGTGTCCCCGGCAGGTGTGGGCTCGGCGAACAGCGACAGGAACTTCGCCCCCTCGTCGATGGAGAGGATCACCGGGATGCCGGCCTCCTCGGAGGACCGCTGGTCCTCCTCACCGTAGGCCGAGGCCTGATGGACCAGCCCGGTGCCGTCCGAAGTGGTCACGTAGTCCTCCACCAGTACGCGGAAGGCGTGCTGGGTGCCCCAGGCGTCGGCGTCGGCGTAGTAGTCCCACAGCGGCTGGTACTCCAGTCCCGCCAGCTCAGAGCCCAGATAGCGGGACACCACGGCGGCGGCGGCATGCTCGGCGGCGGTGCCGTCGTCGCCGTCGGTGAAGCCCAGATCCCTGGCATAGGCGCCTACGAGCTCGGCGGCCAGCAGGTGCCGACCCGGCTGCGGACCCTCGGCAGGTGCCTCGACGACGACATACTCCACCTCAGGGCCCACGGCCACGGAGAAGTTCGTCGGCAGGGTCCAAGGCGTGGTGGTCCAGGCCAGCAGGTTCACCCCCCGCAGAGTGTCACCGTGTTCGCCGCCGCCGGTGATGGGGAAGGTGACAGTCACCGACGGGTCCTGGCGCTCCTTGTAGACCTCGTCGTCCATGCGCAGCTCATGGTTGGACAGCGGGGTCTCGTCCTTCCAGCAGTAGGGCAGCACCCGGAAGCCCTGATACGTGAGGCCCTTCTCATGAAGCTGGGAGAAGGCCCAGATGACCGACTCCATGTATTCGACGTTGAGCGTCTTGTAGTCGTTCTCGAAGTCCACCCAGCGGGCCTGGCGGGTGACGTAGTTCTCCCACTCGGCGGTGTACTTCAGCACGGAGGCGCGGCAGGCGTCGTTGAAGGTGTCGATGCCCATGGCTTCGATCTCGGCCTTGTCGGTCATGCCGAGCTGCTTCATCGCCTCGAGCTCAGCGGGCAGACCGTGGGTGTCCCAGCCGAAGCGGCGCTCCACCCGGTGCCCACGCTGCGTCTGATACCGGGCGACCAGATCCTTCACATAGCCGGTCAGCAGGTGGCCGTAATGGGGCAGGCCGTTGGCGAAGGGCGGTCCGTCATAGAAGACGAACTCCCCGCCTCGGCCGCCGGAGGCGTCGGCGGACCGGTTGTCCACCGAAGCCTGGAAGGTGCTGTCCTCAGCCCAGCCGTTCAGGATGCGCTCTTCGATCTGCGGGAACTGCGGAGAGGCGGGCACCGTCTCCGAGGCGCCGGGCGCCGCCGTCGTGCGCGGGTACACGGGAGAAGAGTTCTGCTCGGTCATGGAGGTCCGTCCTGGGTGCTCAAGAACTGGTGGGCGTCTCGTTCTTCCGCAAGGACGCCTCGGCCGGAGCCGGACGCGGTACCACCTCGCTTGTCCACGTCCCTTCTCCGACGCAGGTGCCGGATCGACAGGGCCGAGGACCTCTCCATGACAGCTGTGACGGGCTGGTCCCGTCCGGTTCTACTGCGGCCTGACGATGTCGGGGCCGGTTCTTCCGGAAGCTCGCCGGTGATGGCCGGGTCGACGCTGCTGACCATATTCTACGGGATCATCCGGCACGGGTCCGAACCGACCGACCACGTGCCGCCGACGTCGGCGGAGAGCCCTTCCCGACCACCGACCGCGGGACTACGGTGGTGCCTGCTGGCGCAATCCGGTCCGTTGACAGAGGCGGAGGCCCCCATGGAGGTCACCTGGATCTCGGAGACCGCGGCCACGGAGGCCGTGCTGCTGCTCTGCGCCTTCGTGCTCTCCGCGGTCATCGGCATCGAACGGGAGGTCCGACTCAAGTCCGCCGGCGCCCGGACGCACATCCTGGTGGGGCTCGGCTCGGCCCTGTTCACCCTGGTCTCGGCCTATGGCTTCGGCCCTCTGCTCGGCGACGAGGTCATCCTGGACCCCTCGCGCATCGCCGCACAGATCGTCACCGGCATCGGATTCCTGGGAGCCGGCGTCATCTTCGTGCGGCAGAACATCGTCTCCGGGCTGACCACCGCCGCCTCGATCTGGGTGACCGCCGCGGTCGGCATGGCCTGTGGGGCAGGCATGCCGGTGATGGCCGGGCTCACCGTCGGGTTCTATCTGCTGGCGGTCACCCTGATCACCCGAGTGGCGCGCCGGCTGCCTCGGCACAGCCGCAGCCGGGTGTTCCAGATCCGCTACGCCGACGGTCGGGGTGTGCTGCGCGATGTGCTCGGCCGAGCCTCCGACCTCGGGTACGCCTCGGCACTGTCCCGCACCCGTCAGCTGGAGGAAGAGGACGAGCGCGTCGTCGAGGCCACGCTGCGCTTCACCCGTCATCAGGGCGTCAGCGAGGACGAGCTGTTCCGGTCGCTGTCCGAGATTGCCGGAGTGCGCGAAGTACGCTCCCTCCAGGAGGAGCACGACTGAGGCACCCGGGACGATCCCCCTGGCCAGCCGTCCACGTCACCGCGTTGCACCCAGAGGACGCCCAGGACGCCACCTCAATCGTCGAAACCATCTCTCCCCGGCCCCACCCGTAGCACATGTGCCCTCGAGCCGCCGACGACGCGGAAGGTCTTCCTGCGCTGCGGCCGGGACGACCCCACCGTTCCTCGGGGAGGACCTGCACGGCTGGGACGCGGCCGACGCCCCGGACCCCGGCCGTCACCTCCGACAGGAGGCTCGGACCGAGGGCCGAGGCGGCGGGCGTCTCAGCTCAGCGGCTCGACGGCATCTCAGCTCTGCTCGGGCTCGGCGAGGTCCACGTCGGAGACGGTGATCGCGTGGACGGCCTCGCCCTCCCCGACGAGCTCGATCGCCCGAGAGCGGGTGGCGGCCCGGATGTCGCCCAGCGCCGCCTCGATGTGACTCAGCGCTTCGTTCGGCCCGGTCACCCGGGCGGAGAGCACCTCGGTGCGCTGCTTGACCTGGGCCTCCGACTTCGCTCGACGCAGCCCGGCGAGCACCTCGGCCACCGAGGGCAGGATCGCTGCGTCACCGCGCACCGCCTCCAGCGTCTCGACAGTAGGCCATTCGGCACTGTGCACCGAACCCGGGCGCCACCAGCGCCACACCTCGTCGGTGGCGAAGGGCAGCACGGGAGCGAAGAGCCGCAGCACCGTGTCCAGGGTGGTGGCCAGCGCAGCACGCACCGAGGCCTGAGCCTCCTCACCCCGGGCGCCATAGGCGCGGTCCTTGACCAGTTCGACGTAGTCGTCGGTGAACCGCCAGAAGAAGGACTCCACCAGCTGCAGCGCCCGCGCATAGTCGTAGGACTCGAAGGCCGACGTCGCCTGGGCGACGACATCGTGCAGTTCGGCGATCAGCGCCCGGTCCAACGCCTCGGTGAGCACCTCGACGTCCTCAGCTCCGGTGACGATGTGCTCCTCAGTGACCCCGAGGTTCAGCGCGAACTTCGAGGCGTTGAGCAGCTTGATGGCCAGTCGTCGGCCGATCTTCATCTGCGCGACCTCATAGGCGGTGTCCGCGCCGAGCTTGGCCGAGGCCGCCCAGTAGCGGACGGCGTCGGAGCCGAACTGGTCAAGCACCTCGTCGGGGACCACCACGTTGCCCTTGGACTTCGACATCTTCTTCCGGTCGGGATCCAGGATCCAGCCGGAGATCGCCGCGTCGGTCCATGGGGCGGCGTCGTTGAGCGTGTGGGCCCGCACCACGGAGGAGAACAGCCAGGTGCGGATGATGTCATGGCCCTGCGGACGCAGATCGTAGGGGAAGACCTTGGCGAAGAACTCGTCGTCGTGGCTCCACCGACCGGCGATGTGCGGCGTCAGGGAGGAGGTGGCCCAGGTGTCGAACACGTCCGCCTCGCCCAGGAAGCCTCCCGGCTGTCCGCGCTGGGACTCTTCGAATCCCGGAGCCGTGTCGGTGGTCGGATCCACCGGAAGCTGCGACTCCTCGGGCAGCACCGGGTTGTCGTAATCGGGTTCGCCGTCGGCGTCGAGCGGGTACCAGACGGGGATCGGCACACCGAAGAACCGCTGACGGGAGATCAGCCAATCGCCGTTGAGGCCCTCGACCCAGTTCTCAAAGCGGGACCGCATGAATCCCGGGTGCCAGTCGATCTGGGCTCCCCGGCGCAGCAGCGCATCCCGGCGGTCCGCGTCACGCCCGCCGTTGCGGATGTACCACTGTCGGGAAGTGACGACCTCCAGGGGCTTGTCACCCTTCTCGTAGAAGTGCACCGCATGGGTGATCTTCTCCGGCTCACCGTCGAGCAGGTCGGCCGCGCGCAGCAGCTCCACCACGGCTTCCTTCGCCGAGTGGACGGTCTTGCCGGCAAGCTCCGCATAGTTCGCCCGGCCCTGCTCCGAGGTGATCCACTCCGGAGTCTCCCGGGACAGTCGGCCGTCCCGGCCGATCAGAGCCCGGGTGGGCAGCTGCAGCTCGCGCCACCAGGTGACATCGGTCATGTCGCCGAAGGTGCAGATCATCGCCGCCCCGGAGCCCTTCTCCGGATCGGCCAGGCGGTGGGACCTCACCTCGACGGCGACGTCGAACAGCGGTGAGGTCACCGTGGTGCCGAAGAGATGCTGGTACCGCTGGTCCTCCGGATGGGCGACGAGCGCGACGCAGGAGGGCAGCAGCTCCGGTCGGGTGGTCTCGATGAAGACCTTCTCCCCGTCGGCGGTGAAGAACGGATAGCGGTGGTAGGCTCCGGGCCGTTCCTTGGCCTCCAGCTCCGCCTGCGCGACGGCGGTCCGAAAGGTCACGTCCCACATGGTCGGGGCCAGGGCAGTGTAGGCATGGCCGTTGCGCACGTCACGGATGAACGCCCGTTGGGAGATCGCTCGGGTGCTGTCGTCGATGGTGCGGTAGGTCTGCGTCCAGTCCACAGAGAGTCCCAGACGGGCGAAGAGGTCCTCGAAGACCTTCTCGTCCTCCACTGTGAGCTTCTCGCACAGCTCGATGAAGTTGGGCCGGGAGATCACGTCCCAGTCCCGCTGGTTCTTCGCCGGTTTCTCCGGCGGGGTGTAGTCCGGGATGTAGGGCTTGGACGGATCGCATCGGACCCCGTAGTAGTTCTGCACGCGACGCTCGGTGGGCAGGCCGTTGTCGTCCCAGCCCAACGGGTAGAAGACGTTCTTTCCGTGCATCCGCTGGAACCGGGCCAGCACATCGGTCTGCGTGTAGGAGAACATGTGCCCCACGTGCAGCGAGCCGGAGGCGGTGGGCGGCGGGGTGTCGATCGAATAGACCGCAGAGCGCTCGGTGTCCTCCTGGAATCGGTACACCTGCTCCCGCTCCCAGGCGGCGGAGAGCTTGGCCTCCAGCCCTTCCAATGCCGGCCGGTCGGGCACCTGCGGAACCTTCACCGCCGGCGAGGCGGCCTCCGGAGCAGCCGTGGCCGCCTCGGGGGTGTCTGTGCGTCCGGTCTCGATGACGGGCGAGTCTGTGCCCAAGTTCTGTTCAGCCATGCCGCCCATTGTTCCATGGCTGCGGACCCCGCTGCGGACCCCGCTGCGGCGACCTCCACCATCTCAGCATGCGGGAGGGCCATGGTGACCCAGCGGGCTCCTCACTAGGCTGGTGTCATGATTCAGACCCAGTCCGCAGAGCCCCGCAGAGCCCTCGTCACCGGGGCCTCCTCCGGCATCGGAGCGGCCACCGCTCACCGTCTCACCACCGACGGCTGGCAGGTCTTCGCAGTGGCCCGCAGAGCGGAGAAGCTCGAGCACCTCGCCGAGCAGGAAGGCATCGTCCCGATCGTCTGCGACGTCACCGACCGTGAGCAGGTCGCCGAGGCACTGGCCCAGGTCAGCGCCGAGGGCGGGATCGACACGCTCATCAACAACGCCGGCGGCGCGCTCGGTGTCGAGCCGGTGGCGGAGGCCCGCGCGGACGACTGGGAGTGGATGTACCGCACCAACGTGCTCGGCACCTTGCAGATGACCCAGGCCTTCCTGCCGATGCTGCGCGCCCACGGTGAAGGGACCGTGCTGAACCTCACCTCCACCGCCGGCATCACCGCCTATGAGGGGGGCTCCGGATACAACGCCGCCAAGTTCGGCCAGCATGCCGTGACCTCGGCCCTGCGCCTGGAGGAGGCCGAGCACAACATCCGGGTCATCGAGGTCCTGCCCGGACTGGTCCAGACCGAAGAGTTCGCCGCCAAACGGCTGCGTGGGGACGCGGCCGCCGCCGACGCGATCTACCGGGGGGTGGCGAAGCCGCTCACCGCAGAGGACGTCGCCGAAGTCATCGCCCATGCGGTGAACCTGCCCCACCATGTGAACCTGGATCAGATCGTGATGCGACCGGTCGCGCAGGCCGCCCAGCACAAGCTCATCCGCACCAGCTGAGGGCCCGTGCTTCCATGCCGGCGCAGGGGCCCCTCCCCCGCGGTTCGGTCCAATCCTCACATGCGGGTCAGTCGAACACGGGCCGTTCCGTGCGACTGCGCTTGAGTTCGAAGAAGTGCGGATAGCTGGCCAGCGCCACCGAGGCGTCGAACAGCTTGCCGGCCTCCTCCCCCCGCGGAATGCGCGTGATCACCGGGCCGAAGAAGGCCGTGCCCTGGAAGGCCACGATCGGGGTGCCGACGTCCTGCCCCACCAGGGCGATTCCCCTGTCGTGCGAGGCCCGCATCGCCTCGTCCTCGGCGTCGGTCTTGGCGGTCTCCAGGATCGACTCCTCCAGGGAGAGCTCGCTCAATGCCGTGGCGGTCGCGTCGGCGAAGTCCTTGTTGTCCTGGTCGTGGATCTGTGTGCCCACCGCCGTGTAGAAGCGACCGACCGCCTCGTCACCGTGGAGGCGTTGCACGACCGTCGCCGCCCGCGAGGGGATCCACCGGGCCAGCTGCTCCTCGTCCTCGGCCGGCGAGGGGTTCTTCGCTTCGTTCAGCACGCCCAGGCTCATCACGTTCCACGTCACCTCGATGTCACGCACCTGCGCGACCTCCAGGATCCAGCGGGACGTCACCCAGGCGAAGGGGCACAGGGGGTCGAACCAGAAATCAACACGCTCAGCCATGGTCGGTTCCTCTCGGTCGGGATGTCTGCAGCGAGCGGCGGATCCGCCCGCAGCGCCACTTCCACCCATGCCCAACCCGGTCGGGCGCAGAGGAATTCCTGGCCCCGCGCTGCGCCGGTCGCAGGACTGTGGACCGGGCCGTTCAGAGGCGCTGGCCGGCCGGGACGTCCAGTCCGAGCAGCGCGTTCTCGACGACCTCCATCAGGGCCGGATGGACCCAGTACTGCCCACGCGCCACAGTGTGCGCATCCTGTCCGAAGCTCATGGCCTGGATGATCGGCTGAATGAGGTTGGAGGCCTGGTAGCCCATCGCGTGGGCCCCCAGGATGGCGCCGTCGCGCCGGTCGGCGATGATCTTGAAGATCCCGTGCGAGTCCTCCATGGCCCAGCCATAGGCGGTGTCGCCGTAGTTCTGCACCTTCACGGTCAGGTGAGCCGCACCGAGGCGTTCGGCGGCCTGCGGCTCGGTGAGTCCCACCTGAGCCAGCTCCGGGTGGGAGAACACGGCGGAGGGGATCGCATGCTGCCGGGTGGAGCGCAGGTCCTGCGGATTCTCCAGATTGTGGGACACCACCCTCGCCTCGTGGTTGGCGACGTGCTTCAGCTGGGGCTCCGAGCTGATGTCCCCCAGCGCGTAGAGACCCTCGACCGGGCTCCCCGACGAGAGCACCCGCTGGTGCTGGTCGACCACGATCCGACCGTCTTCGTGCAGATCGAGCCCGGCCTCGGCCGCGCCGAGCAGGTCGGTGTTGGGCCGCCGGCCGATGGCGAGGAGCACGATGTCGACCTCGTGGTCCTCGTGGCGGCCGTCGGCGGTGACCAGCTGGGCCGTGACACCTGCTGGTCCGCCGTGTCCCTCCGGGTCACGGGCGACGACGGCGCCCAGGGTGCGTTCGTAGAGCACCGTCCGGCTGCTCTCAGCCTCGGCGGAGTAGGCGCTCGCCAAGTCGGGGTCCAGTGCCGACATCAGGCCCACGCTGCGGTTGACCTGGATGACCTCGCTGCCCAGCCCGGAGAAGATTCCCGCGAACTCGCAGGCGATGTAGCCGCCGCCGACGATGAGCACCCGTCGCGGGAGCTCCTCGAGGCGCATCACGGAGTCCGAGGTGTGCACCTGGGGCAGATCGACACCGGGGATGTCTGGCAGCACAGGGCGTGATCCTGCGGCGATGACCAGCTGGTCGGCGGTGACCTCTGTGCCGGCGGCCGAGACGAAGGACTTCGGCCCGGTGAGAGTCACCTGCTCCTCGAGCAGGGTCACATGGTCGAGTTCGACATCACGATAGTGGCGGCCGGCCGCGGAGATGGCGTCCACTCGGGCGAAGACCCGGTCTCGGATCGCGGGCCAGTCCGTGCTCTCGACCCGCAGGTCCACACCGAGGCGACCGGCCTCGTCACGACTGTGCGCCAGGGCCGCGGGACGGACGAACATCTTGGTGGGGATGCAGCCGACATTGAGACAGGTGCCGCCGAAGGCCGCGGTGCCGCCGGCCCCCCGGTCGGCCAGGACTACGGGGCGTGAGTCCCAATGTGGAGTGATGAGCGAGTTTCCGGAGCCGGAGCCGATGATGGCGAGATCAGGGGTGAGCGAGGAGCCCTGCGCGGAGTCGGTCATCCCCTCATCCTAGGCGGCCGACTCGTCGTCAGCGTCGGCTGGCGGCAGAGATGTCGTGGCCCGCGGAGTGCACAGATGCCTCCGCGGCGGATTCCGAAGGGCGGATTCTGAGGAATAGGCCCTGGCAGACCATACTGGGCCACGACGGTGTCGGCCCAGCCCGACCGCCGTCCTCGTCCCCCGATCCGCCCCGTTGCGAAGGAGAGGCCCATGATCTTCATCGTCGTGAAGTTCCAGGTCAAGCCGGAGAAGGCCGACCAGTGGCCGGAGATCACCCGAGAGTTCACCGAGGCGACCCGCGCCGAGCCCGGCAACAAGTGGTTCGAGTGGTCCCGCAGCGTCGACGACCCGAACGAGTATGTGCTGGTCGAGGCCTTCGACGATGACGCGGCCACCGCCCACGTCACCAGCGCCCACTTCCAGGAGGCCACCGCCGAGGGCGGCGCCATGCACCAGGCCCTGGCGTCGACGCCGAAGATCATCTCGCGGACGATCGACGGCGACGGCTGGGACGAGATGGGCGAGATGGCCGTCGACTGAGCAGCGGCACCTCAGCGGCACCTCAGCGACGCAGCCTGAATGCTCGGAGCCCCGACATACCCCGACGTCCCGGGACGTCGCCACCACAAACCTGCAGGGAGTCCCTATGATGGAACGCGTGCAGATCATGAGCGTGTCCAGCTTGAAAGGCGGGGTCGGGAAGACCTCGGTCACCATGGGGTTGGCGTCTGCCGCCCTGCAACGAGGGGTCAGGACTCTGGTCATCGACCTCGACCCGCACGCTGACTCCACCACAGGCCTTGCGGTCTCCCGCGGGGCCGGCACGGAGGCGGGTCAGCTGCTCAAGGACGCCCGCCGGACGCGGGTCTCCGAGCATGTGGTCCGTTCGGGCTGGCTCGACCTGCTGCCGGAGGAGCTGCGCGCCGACGCCAGGCTCGACGTCGTCGTCGGCTCAGCCCTCTCGGCCACTTTCGACCGACCGGACATCCGCCCTCGGGACATGCGGCGGCTGCGCACTCTGCTGACCGGCCTGACCGGCTACGACTTGGTCCTGGTGGACTGCCCGCCCTCGCTGGCCGGACTGACGCGCATCGCCTGGGCCGCGTCGAACCAGGTCCTCCTGGTCGCCGAGCCGAGCCTGTTCTCCGTAGCCGGCACCGAACGTACCATGCGGGCCATCCGCCTGTTTTCGAACGAGTACGCACCGCAGCTGAAGTCCGCCGGGGTGGTGGTCAACCGGGCCCGGGCCGATTCCACTGAGCATGAGTACCGGCTGCTGGAGATGGAACGTCTCTACCAGGACAAGCTCATGCTCCCGGTGCTGGAGGAGAACGCCTTCTGGCAGCAGATCCAGGGGGCCGCCTACCCGGTGCACCAGTGGCCCGGAGACCAGGCTCGAGACCTGGCCACCTCCTTCGACGAGCTCCTCAAACAGCTGATCTGATCCCCGTCGGTCCCCAGCCGCCCCTCTCGGGCGTCCTGCGTGCCGCAGGATGAGATGCCGAAGGGCCCGATGACCCGCGCGGGTCATCGGGCCCTTCGGCATCTCATCCGTGAACTGACGCCCTCAGCACATCAGCACCGCCAGCATGGCACCCTGGACGTGTGCCAGGGGGCGCTTCGACCTGGCCGCCGCCGGCTCAGGACGCCTGGGACCGCCGACGTGCTCGCATCTTGGCCAGTTCGTCCTGCTGGCTGAAGGCCGCCAGCTCCGGCTGGTTCGGCTGATCGGCGGCCGGCACGGCCTCCTCGGCGTCGGACCGCTCACGCGGCAGTTCCGCGAGGCTGCCCTCGACTTCGCGCCAGACCCGACCGACTGCGATGCCGAACACCCCCTGGCCGCCCTGGACCAGGTCGATGACTTCGTCGGCGGAGGTGCATTCATACACGGAGGCACCGTCGGACATCAGAGTGATCTGGGCGAGGTCCTCGACACCACGTTCACGCAGATGTTCGATGGCGCTGCGGATCTGCTGCAGGGAGACACCGGTGTCGAGGAGTCGTTTGACGACTTTGAGCACCAGGATGTCTCGGAAAGAATAGAGGCGCGCCGACCCCGAGCCGGCGGCGTTGCGCAACGACGGCTGCACAAGCTTGGTGCGCGCCCAGTAGTCCAGCTGCCGGTAAGTGATCCCGGCGGCCGCGCAGGCGATGGGGCCGCGATATCCCAGCTCCTCGTCGAGGTCCGGCAGACCATCATCGAACAGGCGTTGCTGCAGCGCGGGCTGCGGGGTAGCACGGTGTGCACCCTCCTGGGCTCTGCTCTGCGCCCGCTGCTCGTCGGCGCGAGATTCACGACTCACGTATACCCTCCTCGGTGCGGCCCCGCCGGGGGAAGTTCGTCGTCCCCGGACCACCCCTGACGGTGAGGGCCGAGCGAGTCCGGACGACGCATGCGGAAACCTTCTTCCTCGACGGTAGAACGGCGACAGCCGGGGGTCAAAGACATCCGGTCCCGCCGCTTGGCGTGTCGCCGGATGAGCCTGTCGCCATCGTCAGCGCAACCGGGCATCGCGCACACTCTACTCCCCTCGGTGTCCGGGCGCACGACCTGGTCACTCAGGAATTGGTCTCTCCGAAGTCCTCGGGCTCTGCCCCGTCGAGGAACTTCTGGAACTCCTTGATCTCATCCGCTGAGATCGGGCCCCGTTTGGCCACATCGGCGGCCTCCGGGCTGGTGCCCAGGGGGGCAGCAGGGGGCTTGGCACCGGTTCCGCCACCGCCGCCCGCGGCCCCAGGCGCGTCACCGCCGCCGTCAGCGGTGCGATACCGCGGTGTCACCGCCACCGCGCGCAGGGTGGACTCGGCCATCGTGATCCGGGAGCCGGTCCGCACAGCCACGGCGATCGCGTCCGAGGCCCGGGAGTCCAATACTTCACCGCTGTGCAGATGAATGGTGCCGTAGTAGGTGGAACTGTCGAGCAGCCCGATCTCGATGAACTCCACTCCGGCAGCGAGACTGGTGAGGGCGTCCACCAGCAGGTCATGGGTCATCGGCCGCGGCGGCGACTGGCCGTCCATCCCCATGGAGATCGCGGTGGCCTCGGAGGTGCCCACCATGATGGCCACGTGGAGGTCTTCGGTGCCGGGCTCCGCACCGCGGAGCATCACCACGGGCTGGTGGGAGGGCACCTCGATGCGAACTCCCACCACGTCGAGTCGGATCTGCCGCTGTGTCATCGGACTGCGACCTCCCCAGTTCCGGTGCACGTCGCCTATTCGTTCGTGCGCGAGGTCTCGCGCACGACGACCGTGCCCTTCCATAGTCACCGGCACGGGGAGCTGTTGTCCAGACCTGCCCGCACGTCAGAGTCTGCCGATCCGTGCGAATCCCTGAAGATCCCAGGCGATCCCGGTCAGGGCGGCTCGGAGGGCACAGCGCACGCCGGGCGTGCGGCCCTCAGTCCTTGTCGAGCGACTCGACGGCTGAATCCATCATCGAGGAGCGCAGGTCCTTCAGAGACTGCAGCATCTCCTTGGAGGACTCCGCGACGCGGGCCCGGGCCGCGGCATCCTTGCGGGCGGCGTAGGGAGCCATCGCCCGACCGATCAGATCGAGCTCGTTGTCCGCGGAGCGTCGGATGTTGACCAGATGCTTGGGCTCAAGTCCGTAGCGTGCCAGCACGCGCACGGCCTTCACGGCTTTGAGGTCGTGATGACTGTAGGTGCCGTCCGCATCCGCGCGGATGATCCGAAACTTCTCGAGCGTGTCGAGCATCCCTCGAGTGGCGCCGGACTGGGCTCGCAGCTCCTGCCGTGTCAGCGGGCGGATCCTCCCGGTGATCTGCGCCGCCATCTCGGTGGTGACCTCACGAGGCCCCACAGGGGCGGCCTCCGGCAGATCCTCGGGCTGTTCGCCCGAGTCGAGGGCGTCCATCGTCTTCTTGATGACGTCCAGCGGCATGTAGCGGTCGCGCTGGAGCGCCAGGATGAAGCGCAGGCGCTCGACGTCGGCGGCGCAGTACTTCCGGTACCCCGAGGGTGTCCGTGCCGGTTCGACCAGATCTCGCTCCTCGAGGAAGCGGAGTTTCGAGGCGGTGAGATCCGGAAAGTCCTTCTGCAGCTCCCGCAGGACCTCGGAGATCGTGAAGACATGCGTGGTCGCCGGATCGACGTCCTCAGCAGACGCCTTGGGCTTCCTCATGGGTGAGACACTCACGGCACATCCTCTTTCGAGTTCTGGGGAAGGAGAGAGAACAGCCTCAGGATAACCTGTTCAGCAGCAAACCCGGCTCATTTGCTTCCGGCGTAGTACGTGAGCCGGAACTTGCCGATCTGCACCTCGTCGCCGGCCTTCAACGTATAGCGGTCCACCCGATCATGATTGACATAGGTACCGTTGAGGCTGCCCAGGTCCTCCAGCTCGAACCCGCCGTCAGCCCTCGTGAAGGTCAGATGCCGACGCGAGACGGTGACGTCGTCGAGGAGGATCTCCGCCTCCGGATGACGGCCCACGGTGGTGACGTCCTTGTCGAGGAGGAAGCGGGCACCCTGGTTCGCCCCGGAGTGCGCCACGAGCAGGGCCGAACCGCGTGGCAGGGCCGCGATGGCCTGGCGGTCGTCCTCCGTCAGCCGCGGCGGCACGGGCCGTCCGTCAGCCGGCGGCAGCGAGATGCTCGTGGTCTCGGCGATGTTCTCGCGCTCTTCTGATGCGCCAGACGTCGTGGACACGGCGACCTCCCTTCCCTTCAGCGGTCTCGTCTCAGCCTACCTGGCTTTCGTAGTCTTCGGCAGAGAGCAGCGCGTCGAGATCCGCCGAGTCCGCCAGCTTGACCTCGAACAGCCATCCTCCGCCGTACGGGTCATTGTTGACCGCGCCGGGGTCAGCCTCCAGCGCCTCGTTGACGGCGACCACCTCACCGGAGACCGGGGCGTAGATGTCCGAGACCGACTTGGTGGACTCGACCTCACCGACGACGTCCCCGGCGGAGACGATGCTGCCGGTCTCGGGGTGCTCCACGTAGACGACGTCGCCCAGCGCGTCCTGGGCGAAGTCGGTGATGCCGACACGGACCACACCGTCGGTGTCCGTGGTGGCGATCCATTCGTGCTCGGCGCTGTACTTCAGCTCGGCTGGGATGGTGCTCATGTTCAACTCCGCTCATCATCGGGCAGGTCCCCTCGGCGCCTCACCGGCGATCGAGGCAGACGATCGAGGCAGACGATCCATGGACAACTTAGCACCTGTTCCGGGCCAGGTCAGCCGAGGATCCCCTCAATTCGAGCACGCAGCACGGCATTCGTGCGGTCCCGCGCGTCGAGCTTCGGCAGGACCGTGGTGATGTGGTCCTTCACCGCGCCCTCGGCGAGGTGCACCGGCTCGGCGATCTGCCGGTTCGCACCTCCTCTCGGCGACCAGTCGGAGCACCTCCACCTCCCGCAGGGCCAGCTCCTGGATCGGGGCGGCGGTCTCGCCGTCAGGGCCATGTCCCTTCCGGAGGGCCCCCAGCAGCCGACGCAGCAGCCACAGGCGGTCATGACGCGGCATGCGCAGGTCCAGGGGACCACATCAGGTGCGGTCCGCAGGATCTCCTCCCGCCTCTGGGCCCCGTCGGACGCCTCGGCCCCGTCGGACACCTCAGGCGCCTCGGCGACCACGATGACCCCGGCCAGATCCAGCAGTGTGCGGATGCCGTGCCGCACCAAGGCCTGGTCGTCAGTGACGCCGACGCCGGGATGACCAGTCCGGGACACCCCGGACCGGTCATGCCGCTGGCCCCGGTCCAGGTGATCGCCGCCTCGGCCCCGTCGACGAACTCCGCCAGGGCGATCAGGCTGATCACCTTCTTCGCGATGAGAGCACTGGGCGAACTCTTCGGCGGCATGGCGAACCTGCCGGGCATCCTCACGGCGGTTCGACAGCGTGGCGGCGGCCCGTCGTCTGGGATTCGCGGACTCATGGCGAGTCCTCCCCCATGGTGGATCGCTGAGGTCTCCGCACCGCGGGACCCTCGTCTTGTCATGAGTTTATTTATCAGTTATATTTTTACTGCGGCTTCATCGTGTCGCAGCTCACAGCCATGCTGTGGCCTGCGTCGGCCGCCGACTCCCCTCGTCGCCGGGACACACCTGCACGACCTTCCCCTGGAAAGGACCAGCACTTGAGCACTGACACTCTCGCCACCGCCCCAGAGACTCAGGTCCTCGGCGTCGACCCGGAGTGGTGGCGTCAGGCCGCCGTCTACCAGATCTACCCCCGCAGCTTCGCCGACGCCGACGGCAACGGCATCGGCGACCTGGCCGGCATCACCTCCCGGGTCCCCTACCTGCAGAACCTCGGCATCGACGCCGTCTGGCTCAGCCC
>NZ_BAAGRN010000024.1:0-64312 GCF_054782935.1 Nesterenkonia suensis
ACGGCGGTCATAGCGTGGGGGAAACGCCCGGTCCCATACCGAACCCGGAAGCTAAGGCCCACAGCGCCGATGGTACTGCACACGGGAGTGTGTGGGAGAGTAGGTCACCGCCGGACACCACTTAAAGACAAGAGCCGAGCCGAAGAATCAATGGTGATTCTTCGACTCGGCTCTTGTTGTGTCCGACCACCTGCGGCCTCTGTCCGCATGACCGCCCGCCACCAGCTGAAAAGGTATCCTGGTTCAGTGAACTCTCGAGACGACGATCGACCCCGGACCTCCCCGCGCGGCCGCCCTGAGCGCGATGACCGCCGGGCCACCCGCCGTGGACCCGATCTGCGGCGCTCCAACCGCGAGGACCGTGCCCGTTCGCCGGAGATCGATGACGATGTCACCGGACGCGAACTCGACCGCGAGGCGGCCTCCCAGCTCGGCACGCTGAATGACAACAACCGGAAGCTGGTCGCCAAGCATCTGGTCATGGCCGGACGACTCATCGACGTCGACCCTGCCCTGGCCCATGAGCACGCCCTGGCCGCCTCCCGCCGAGGTGGCCGGCTGGCCCTCGTGCGCGAGGCCGTGGGGCTGACCGCCTATGCCGCAGGCGACTACGCCGAAGCCGTCCGTGAGCTGCGGACCTATCGTCGGATCAGTGGGGACCAGACGCATCTGCCCGTCCAGGTCGACTGCGAACGAGGACTCGGACGCCCCCAGAAGGCCGTCGAACTCGCCGAGAGTCCCGAGGCCCGTGCCCTCACAGGAGCGGCCCGCGCGGAGCTCGCCATCGTGGTCGCCGGAGCTCACACTGACCAAGGCGATCACGCCTCTGCGCTCCGTGCCCTGGAGGTCTCCGAGCTCCAGAAGGACCGTGCCTTCAGCTTCTCTCCGCGGCTGTTCACCGCCTACGCCGAGGCGCTGGAGAACGTGGGCCGCGAAGAGGAGGCCGCACAATGGCGCAGGCAGGCGTTCGTCGCCGAGAAGGCCCTGGGAGCGGGCGCCTTCGAGTCCCCGGAGATCATGGACTTCGACGACGAGCCTGCCGAGCTGCCGTCGGTGAAAGACGTGATGAGGCCTCCCGAGAGGGAGCGACCCTCTGGCCACCTCGGACAGCCGACTGAAGGGGACACATGAGCGGTGCGCTGATCGACCACTACGACGGAGTGCTGTTCGACCTTGACGGTGTCCTCTACGCGGGTCCCCATGCGATCGACGGCGCCGCCGAGGCCCTGCAGGCTCTGCGTGGACGGTCCGTGCCCTGCGGCTTCGTCACCAACAACGCCTCCCGATCGGCGGAGGAGATCGCCGCACATCTCCGCGAGCTGGGGATTCGCGCCTCAGCCCAGGAGGTCTTCGGCTCCGCCCCGGCCGGCGTGGCCCTCATGGACCGTGAACTCCCGGCAGGTGTGAAGGTGCTCGTCACCGGCAGCGCCTATCTCCGCCGGCTGGTCGACGAGGCAGGCTACACGGTCGTCGACTCCTCGGCGGAGCGTCCCGCGGCCGTCATCCAGGGCTTCGATCCTCAGCTGCGCTGGACCGACCTCGCCGAGGCGGCCTTCGCCGTCAACGACGGCGCCCGCTGGTTCGCCACCAACCTGGACATGACCATCCCCCGAGATCGAGGCATCGCACCCGGCAACGGGGCACTCGTCGAAGCCATCGGCCGGGCCACCGGAAGCATCCCCACCGCGGCAGGGAAGCCGGAGCCGGTGCTGTTCCGCCAGGCGGCAGAGGCACTGCGTCTGCAGGCTCCTCTGGTGGTCGGAGACCGTCTCGACACCGACATCCTCGGCGGCAATCGTGCCGGCTTCACCACCGCTCTGGTGCTCACCGGCATCGACACCCGAGAGCGTGCCGCAGCGGCCGAATCCGCGCAGCGGCCTGACCATGTCATCGCGACGCTGCACGACCTCTTCGCCGAGGACCACGCAGGAGCTCCCGTATGAGCCACCAGGACCGGTCCGAACCCACGGAAGGCCCCGAACCCGAATCCCGCGACACCCCAGCCGAGCGACGTCCAGCAGAGGAGATGAGCGCGGATCAGCTCGAGGAGCACATCAGGTCCGCCGACGAGCTGCATCAGAAGCTGTCCGCGCGGCTCGAGGCCGCTGCCCGGGCCTGACCCTGGGCGAGGAGAACGCCGACGATGACCAGCGAACGCCTCGACCGTGCCCTGATCACCCGCGGGCTGGCGCCCAGCCGCAGCCGGGCCGGACAGCTGATCGGCTCCGGGGCCGTGACCGTGGACGGCCGCACCGTCACCAAGGTCTCCACCCCGGTCCGGCCGCACCAGTCGGTCCAGGTGGCCGTGGACGATCCCTGGGTCAGTCGTGCCGCGCACAAGCTGCTCGGGGCCCTGGACTCCTGCCCGGAGATCGCCGTCGCCGGCCGACGCTGCCTGGACGCCGGAGCCTCCACCGGAGGATTCACCCAGGTGCTGCTGGAACGCGGGGCCGCGCACGTTGTCGCCGTCGACGTCGGACATGACCAGCTCGCGACACTGCTGCGCGAGGACCGCCGGGTGGAGAACCACGAAGGCCTGAACCTTCGGCACCTGCGCGCCGACGAGCTGGGGGAGCCCTTCAGCCTGATCGTCGCCGACCTCTCCTTCATCTCGCTGCGTCTGGTCACCGGCACACTGGCTGCCCAGGCGGCTCCCGGGGCGGACCTGCTGCTGATGGTCAAACCGCAGTTCGAAGTCGGTCGAGGCCGTCTCGGACGCACCGGCGTCGTCACCAGCCCCGAGCTGCGCCGGGAAGCCGTCGTCGGTGTGGTGGACTCCGCCAGGCAGCACGGACTCACCTTGCTCAGCGCCCACCGCTCCCCGTTGCCAGGTCAGGACGGCAACCGCGAATTCTTCGTCCATCTGCGCCGCCCCGACGACGTCCCGAACTCTCCCTCCCGCGAGGTGTCGGCCCAGGCGGCTAGGCTGGAACAGGTCGACTACCACGACTGAACCACTCAGGAGGTGCCATGACGGAGGCGGACCGCTCCCGGGAGATCCTGGTGCTCGCGCACACCGGGCGCCACGACGCCGTGGACGCCGCCGCGACTGTCGCCGAGAGACTCCACCAGGCCGGGCTGACCCCGGTCATGCTCGCCCGAGACATCGTGGCCCTCGACCAGGTCGTGGGGGAGCGGCTGCACGAGGTCCCCATCGCCGTCGCCGAGGAGGAGGTCCCCCTGTCTCGGTGCGAGGTCGGCATGGTGCTGGGCGGTGACGGCTCCATCCTGCGCGCCGCCGAGCTGGTCCGCGGTGCGGAGCTGCCCCTGATGGGAGTCAACCTCGGCCATGTGGGCTTCCTCGCCGAATCAGAACGCACCGAGCTCGACGCCTCGGTGGAATGGGTGGTCGAACAGGACTACACGGTCGAACCCCGGATGGCCATCGACGTGCAGGTCTGGCACGCCGGGAGACACGTGGGCAGCACCTGGGCGCTCAACGAGGCCAGCGTGGAGAAGCACTCCCGAGAACGCATGGTCGATCTGGTGGTGGAGGTCGACGGCCGTCCGATCTCGGCCTTCGGATGCGACGGGGTCGTCATGGCCACCCCCACCGGGTCCACCGCCTATGCCTTCTCCGCCGGAGGCCCCGTGGTCTGGCCGGAGGTCGAGGCGCTGGTGATGGTGCCGATCTCGGCCCACGCTCTCTTCGCCCGCCCCCTGGTGGTGGACCCGGACTCGGTGCTCGCCGTCGAGGTCCTCCAGCGCGAGGACGAACAGGGCGTGCTGTGGTGCGACGGCCGCCGCTCCCACGAGCTGCCCGCCGGCTCCCGGCTCGAGGTCACCCGCTCGGCGGAGCCGGTGCTGCTGGCCCGAGTCCACCAGACGCCGTTCTCCGAACGGCTCGTGGACAAGTTCAACCTGCCCACCTCCGGCTGGCGGGGGCCGGTCGACGCCAGCAACACGGTCGCCACCGGCCAGTACCCGACCGTCCACCCGGTGGGTTCCGAGATGACCACGGGGCTCACCGACGACGAGGAGGAGACCACCGCGTGATCGAGCACGTCACCATCAGCGACCTCGGGGTCATCGAACGCGCCGAGCTCGAGCTGCATCCCGGCCTGAACGTGGTCACCGGGGAGACCGGCGCGGGGAAGACCATGGTCGTCACCGCACTGGGCCTGCTGCTGGGCGCCCGGGCCGAGGCCAGCGCCGTGCGCAGCGGGGCCGCACGTGCCGCCGTCGACGCCCAACTCCGCGTCCGCGCCGACCACCGGTCCATGCGGCTCGCTCAGGAGGCCGGGGCCTGGATCGACGAGGACGACACGGGGGTCACCGGTGGCACCGGTGACTCCAGCCAGCACCCCTGCGGGGACGCCGCGCTGCTGCTCGGGCGTGCGATCAGCGCCAAGGGGCGCAGCCGCGCCACAGTCTCCGGACGCGGAGTGCCCGTCTCCCTGCTGGGCGAGATCGGCTCCGCGCTGGTCACCGTCCACGGACAGACCGACCAGCTGCGCCTGAGGTCGGCCACCGCCCAGCGCCGTGCCCTGGACAGCTACGCCGGTGAGGAGTTCTCCGCGCTGGCCCGCGAGTATCGGGCCCGCTACGAGGAGTACCAGGCCCGGCGAGCGGAGCTGGAGGAGATCACCACCTATGAGCGTGAGCGTCGACGCGAGGCGGAGCAGCTGCAGCAGGCCCTCGAACAGATCGACGAAGTCGACCCCCAGCCGGGGGAGGACGAGCGCCTCAAGGCCGAATCCCTGAAGCTGGAGAACGTGGAGGCCCTGCGCGAGGCCGCGCGCACGGCACAGCGAGCCCTGTCCGGCCCGGATGCGGCCGAGGCCCTCGGCGACGCCCCCCATGCCGTGGAGCTGGTGGAGGCGGCCTCCACTGCGCTGAGCGCGGTGCAGGACCAGGACGAGGAGCTCGCCGCCATCGGCGAGCAGATCGGCTCGGTCTCCGGGCTGCTCAACGACGCCGCCTCCCAGCTGGGGATCTATGCGGCCGGCCTCGACGAGTCCGGACCCGGACGGCTGGCCGAGGTGCACCAGCGGCGGGCGGATATGGACCGGCTGGTCCGCCTCTACGGTCCCGATGTCGAGGCGGTCCTCAGCTGGGCCGAGGAGGCCCGCCGACGGCTCGGAACCCTGCAGTCGGACGAGGACCGCATCGAGACGCTCTCAGTGGAGACCACCCGGCTGGAACAGGCCCTGCGGGATCAGGCCGCCGAGCTGCGGCGCCGGCGCACCGAAGCGGGACGGCGGCTCGCCGAGGAGGTGGGGCAGGAGCTGGCCGCGCTGGCCATGCCGCAGGCGCGGATGGTCGTCGAGGTCACCGAGACCGCGGAGCTGGGGCCCCACGGCGCCGACGTCGTCTCTCTGCTGCTGGCCCCGCACGCCGGGGCCGAGCCGCTGCCATTGGGCAAGGGCGCCTCCGGGGGCGAGCTCTCCCGGGTGATGCTCGCCATCGAAGTGGTGCTGGCCGCGCAGGCCGAGTCCGGGACGTTCATCTTCGACGAGGTCGACGCCGGCGTCGGCGGCAAGGCCGCCGTGCAGATCGGCCGCAGGCTGGCGATGTTGGCTCAGCACGTGCAGGTCATCGTGGTCACCCACCTGCCGCAGGTCGCCGCCTGGGCGCAGCACCACATCCGCGTCTACAAGTCCTCGGTGGAGGAAGACTCCACCGCCGGGGGATTCACCGCCTCCGACGTCCGAGCGTTGGACGAGGAGGAACGGATCAGCGAGCTGGCACGCATGCTGGCCGGCCAGGAGGACTCGGCCTCCGCCCGGGCCCACGCGCAGGAGCTTCTCGAGGCGGCCGCGGCCGGGTAGACGATGCCGCTGCGGCCGGCCCGGCACGTGTGGCAGGTGTGGCAGGTGTGGCAGGTGTGGCAGATCGCACCTCCGAATCCCGGGCCGGACTACTGCCCGTGGGCTGGTGCTGATAGCCTTGAACTCCGTGGTGCATCGAAACAGTTCCCGGAACCAGTCCAATCCTCAGACGACCCGCCAGATCTTCGTGACCGGAGGCGTCGTCTCCTCACTCGGCAAGGGGCTGACCGCCTCATCCCTGGGGCATCTGCTCCGGGCGCGCGGCCTCTCCGTGGTGATGCAGAAGCTCGATCCCTACCTCAACGTGGATCCGGGCACGATGAATCCCTTCCAGCACGGTGAAGTCTTCGTCACCGAGGACGGCGCCGAGACCGACCTGGACATCGGCCACTACGAGCGGTTCCTGGACGAGAACCTCGACGGCCTCAACAACGTCACCACGGGACAGATCTACTCGGCGGTGATCGAGCGCGAGCGTCGCGGAGACTACCTCGGCGACACCGTCCAGGTGATCCCGCACATCACTGACGAGATCAAGCGCCGGATGCGCCTGCCCGCCGAAGGAGACGGCGACCGGGGAGCCCCGGACGTCATCATCACCGAGATCGGCGGCACCGTCGGCGACATCGAGTCCCAGCCGTTCCTGGAGGCCGCCCGCCAGGTCCGCCAGGACGTCGGCCGGGGGAACGTCTTCTTCCTGCACGTGTCCCTGGTGCCCTACATCGGACCCAGCCAGGAGCTGAAGACCAAGCCGACCCAGCACTCGGTGGCCGCGCTGCGCAGCCTGGGCATCCAGCCTGACGGCATCGTGCTGCGTTCCGACCGTGAGCTGCCCCAGGACGTGCGAGGCAAGATCTCGCGGATGTGCGACGTCGACGAAGACGCCGTCATCAACTGCGCCGACGCGCCCAGCATCTATGACATCCCGCGGATCCTGCACCAGCAGGCCATCGACGCCTACGTGGTCCAGAAGATGGACCTGAAGTTCAAAGACGTCGACTGGTCCAAGTGGAACCGGCTGCTCGAGGTCGTCCACCACCCCGACCACGAGGTCGAGGTCGCCCTGGTCGGCAAATACATCGACCTGCCGGACGCCTACCTCTCGGTGACTGAGGCGCTGCGGGCCGGCGGCTTCGCCCACCGGGCCAAGACCAAGATCCGTTGGGTCGCGTCGGACCTGTGCGCCTCCGAGGAGGGCGCGGCGAGGGCCCTGGAGGGTGTGGACGCGATCTGCGTGCCCGGCGGATTCGGCGTGCGCGGCCTCGACGGCAAGATCGGCGCCTTCCGCTACGCCCGCGAACACGGCATCCCGGCGCTGGGCCTGTGCCTGGGCCTGCAGACCATGGTCATGGAGTACGCCCGCAACGTGGTGGGTCTCGCCGAGGCGAACTCCACCGAGTTCGACCCGGAGACGGCCTACCCGGTGATCGCCACGATGGCCGAGCAGAAGGACATCGTCTCCGGCGACGGGGACCTGGGCGGCACCATGCGCCTGGGTGCCTATGACGCGATCCTCGCAGAGGACTCTGTGGTGGCCCAGACCTACGGCGCGTCAGCGATCTCGGAGCGCCACCGGCACCGCTACGAGGTCAACAACGCCTACCGCGAGCAGCTCGCCGAGGCCGGGCTGGTGTTCTCCGGGACCTCCCCGGACGGGCGCCTGGTCGAGTTCGTGGAGCTTCCCCGGGACACCCACCCCTACTATGTCTCCACCCAGGCCCACCCGGAGCTGAAGTCTCGTCCGACGGATGCGCACCCTCTGTTCGCCGGCCTCATCAAGGCCGGACTGGACCGCCGCGGCTGAGCAGCAGGTGGAGCAGACCGGCAGCACCGAGGAGCTCCGGGCCCGTCACCGTCGACTGCGCGAGGCGGTGCCGGAGAGCCCGGTGGGCCGGGAGATGCAGGACTACCTGACGCATCTGCGCATCGAGCGCGGCTCCTCGGACAACACCCTGGCGTCCTATCGGCGAGACCTGCTGCGCTATGGTGCGCATCTGCTCAGTGAGGACATCACCGAGCCGCACCAGGTCGGCGAGGAGACCGTCACCGCCTTCCTGCGCGCGCTGAGCACCGGCGACGACGGCGGATCCGCGCTGTCCCAGCGGTCGATGGCCCGTGTGCTGGCGGCTGTCCGTGGACTGCACCGGTACTGGGCCGCCGAGGGCCGCACTCCCGGTGACCCTGCCGCACAGGTCTCCGCGCCCAAGCCCCGGCAGTCCCTGCCCAAGGCGCTCACCGTGGAGCAGGTGCAGCGACTCTTGGAGGCTCCCGACCGTACCACCCAGCTGGGGCTGCGGGATCGGGCCCTGCTGGAGTTCCTCTACGCCACCGGGGCGCGCATCACCGAGGCTGTCAGCCTCGACGTCGACGATCTGGTCGAGCTGCGGGACCCCGGGTCGGAGTCCCGCGACGGTCTGGTCGTGGTGCGTGTGACAGGCAAAGGGGACAAGCAGCGGATCGTGCCGGTGGGAAGCTACGCGCAGCAGGCAGTGGCGGACTACCTGACCGCAGGGCGTCCGGCACTGGCCGAGGCCGTGGCCCGGGCGACGCGCAGCAGGCCCTCCTCCCCGGCGCTGTTCCTCAACCAGCGCGGGGGGCGGCTCTCCCGCCAGTCCGCGTGGACCGTGCTGCGTCGTCATGCCCAGGCTGCCGGAATCGAGGCCGAGGTCTCCCCGCATACGCTGCGGCATTCCTGCGCGACCCACATGCTCGACGGCGGGGCCGGGATCCGCATGGTGCAAGAGATGCTCGGCCACGCCTCGGTGACCACCACGCAGATCTACACCAAAGTCACTGCACAGGCGCTGCAGGAGAGCTACGTCGCCGCGCACCCGCGGGCACGCTGACCGAGGCTCGTCCGGACGCTTTGTGCGTCCTCAGACCTGGCGCTGCCCGTCCTTGAACACTGCGTGGGTCAGCGGCATCCCCGGCCGGTAGGCCAGGTGGATCGCACCAGGTGCGTCGAGCACCTGGAGGTCGGCACGCTTGCCGACCTCCACCGAACCGACCTCGGACTCCACCTGCAGCGCACGGGCGCCTCCCCATGTGGCCGCGCGCACCGCCTCGTGCAGGCTCAGCCGCATCTGCAGCACAGCGGTGGCCACGCAGAAGCCCATCGCTGTGGTGTAGCTGGTGCCGGGGTTGCAGTTCGAGGCCAGGGCGATCTCCGCTCCGGCGTCGAGCAGCCGCCGTCCCGGGGCCAGCGGCTGCCGAGTGGAGAGATCACAGGCCGGCAGGCAGGTCGCCACTGTGGTGGAGCCGGCCAGGGCCTCGACGTCTGACTCCTCGAGGTGGTTGACGTGGTCCACGCTGGCCGCGCCCATCTCAACCGCCAGCCGCACCCCCGGCCCGGGACCGAGCTGGTTGCCGTGGACCCGCAGACCCAGGCCGGCGTCCCGACAGGCCTGGAGCACCCGGCGGGAGGCGTCCTCGTCGAAGGCGCCGCGCTCGCAGAACACGTCGGCCCACTGCACATGATCCTTCACAGCCTCCAGCATGGGCCCGCACACCTGGTCGAGATACTCATCCGCCTGCGCACCCGGCGGCACCAGATGCGCTCCGAGGAAAGTCACGACGTCGGCGGCCTGACCCGCCAGCCTGGCGTGCCGGACCTCCTCGTCCACGCTGAGCCCGTAGCCGGTCTTGGTCTCCAGGAAGGTGGTGCCCCCGGTCCGGGCCTCGACGACCCGGGCGGCGAGCAGTGCGGCGAGTTCGGCGTCGTCGGCGGCACGGGTCGCGGCCATGGTGACCCCGATGCCCCCGGCGCTGTAGGACTCCCCGGCCATGCGCGCCTCGAACTCGGCACCACGGTCCCCGGCGAAGACCAGATGGGTGTGCGAGTCCACCCAGCCGGGCAGCACGGCCCGGCCGCCGGCGTCCCAGCAGACGTCCGCGGCCGGGGCCTGCGCCGCGGGACCGATCCAGGCGATCCGTCCGTCCTCGATCGCCACCGCGGCGTCATGGAGCACCCGGTGCTCGGGATCGACGGTGGTGAGCTCACCGATACCGGTGATCACCATGCTGGAGTCGGTGGTGCTGGAGTCGGTGGTGCTGGGGTCGGTGGTGCTGGTCATCTCAGCTCCTCAGCTCGGGGTGGTCGGTGAACAGGGCCCGGTACAGCTCGGCGGGGTCGCCGAGCCGCACATGGCGGCCCTGGCGGGCGATCTCCTGGCCGGCGACGCGCACGGAGAGCACATCGGCGGCGGTGGCGCTCAGCGGCAGCTGCCCAGGGTCCCCGCCGGCGGTGCGGGCCGACCCGCAGTCGACGACAACGGCATCACTGGCATCACTGGCATCACTGGAATCGCTGGAATCGCTGGCATTGCTGCTGGCAGTGTTGCTGGCAGTGTCGGCATCACTGGTGTCGAGTGCCTCATCCGGCGCCGCCGTCTCGGCGGCCAGCCCGAGGCTGCGCCGACCGGCGCAGGAGGACGCCCGGCGCAGTTCAGCCGGGCTGAACCGCCCTCGCTCGCCGCTGCGCAGCCGCTCGCCGTGCTCCAGCGCCCGCATCTCGAGGAAGGGATCGACCACGGCGTGCTGGTCCGAGCCCAGCGCGATCGCCGCGCCGGCGTCCGCCAGCTCACGGGCCGGACCGATCCCGTCGCCGAGATCGGCCTCGGTGGTCGGGCACATCACCACAGTGGCCTGGGCCTGCCCCAGCAGGGAGATGTCCTCCTCAGTGAGATGGGTGGCGTGGACCGCGGAGAGCCGGGGTCCGAGCAGGCCATGCTCGTGCAGCAGCCGGGTCGGGGTCATCCCGTGGGCGGCCCGCACTGCGGTGTTCTCACCCGGCTGCTCCGACAGGTGGATGTGCAGCGGGACCTCGGGGTGCTCCGCCGCCCAGCCGCTGAGCTCGGCGAGCTGTGCGGCGTCCACCGCACGCAGCGAATGGATCGCCGCCCCCAGGCTGACCAGCCCGGCCCCGGCGTCCTCCTCGGCCAGGGCCTCGCGGAGCCGAGACCAGCGGGCGGCCCACGCGGCGACGTCGGCATCGGCATAACGGCGCTGCACCGGGCTGAGCTCCAGCTGCTCGCCGGCGGGGGAGAGCCCACCGCGCAGATAGCAGGTGTCCAGCAGAACCAGGCGCAGGCCCACGGCCCGGGCGGCTCGGGCCAGGGCACGCTCCATGGCGTGCTCCCCGGCGTCCTCGGCGCTGTAGGGGGTGCCGTCGTCGCCATGGTGCAGATAGTGGAACTCTCCCACGGCGGTCCAGCCGGCGGCGGCCATCTCGGCGTAGACGGCGGTGGCCAGCTGCTCCATGGCCTTCGGGGTCAGCGAGGCCGCCGAGCGGTACATCTCCTCCCGCCAGCGCCAGAAGTCCCCGGGGGCTCCCTGCGGACCGGCATGGGTGCGGCCACGCAGGAGCCGATGGAAGGCATGGGAGTGGGCGTTGACCGGGCCCGGCACGGCGGCAGTGGTGCGGGGCGCGTCTCCAGCAGTGCTCACAGCAGCTCCTCCAGGGCGTCGGCGAGGGCTGCGACGCCCAGGACGGCGTCGTCGTCCTCCACATGTTCCTCCGGGGCGTGGCTGATGCCGCTGGGGTTGCGCACATAGATCATCCCGGTGGGCACCGCCGAGGCCAGCACCCCGGCGTCGTGGCCGGCGCCGGTGGGCAGCAGCGGCGCCGTGGGGGCGGTGCGTCGCACCGACGCGGTCAGCGTGGCGGCCAGCTGCGGGTCGAAGTGCACGGTCCCGGAGAGCGACTCCTCGGTCAGCTCCGCCGTGCAGCCCTCCCCGAGCGCGGCCTGCTGGGCGTGGCGCCAGATCTCCTCGACCAGCCCCGCGGTGACGGCGTCGTCGGGGTGACGCACGTCCAGCCACAGGTCCACCCGGGAGGCGATGACGTTGGTGCCCCCGGGAACCGGCTCCAGCCGGCCCACGGTGGCGCGGGCGTCGGGCTGGACGCGGGCCAGGCGGCGGACGTCCAGAATGGTCTCCGAGGCGGCCACCATCGGATCGGACCGATCGGTCATCAGAGTGGTGCCGGCGTGGTTTCCCTGCCCGTGGAAGCTGATCCGCCACCGGCCGTGACCCAGAATCGTCGAGCCCACAGCGATCGCCGGAGCCCCCTGGCTGAGGTGCTCCTCGGTGTTCAGCCCGCGGCCCTGCTCCACGTGCAGCTCCACGAACTCTCCGATGCGGGAGAGCATCTGCGGATCAGCGCCCATGTGGGCAGGATCGAGCCCCTCGGCGCGGGCCGCCTCGGCGACGCTGATGCCGTCGGCGTCGCGCAGCGCCAGCGCCTTCTGGGGGGAGATCGTGCCCGCCAGCAGCCGGGAGCCGAGGCAGGCGACCCCGAAGCGGGAGCCCTCCTCCTCGGGGAAGACCGCCACGGCCAGCGCCCGACGACGACGCAGCGTGCCGGCGGCCTCGCGGGCACGCAGCACGTCGACGGCGGCCAACGCGGAGGCGACCCCGAGGGGCCCGTCGAAGGCGCCGCCGCCGGGGACGGAGTCCAGGTGCGAGCCGGTCACCACCGCGTCGTGGCGGGACTGCTCCACCGAGCCGCCGCGGGCCTGGGTGGGCAGATCCCACCAGGCCCACAGGATGCCGTTGCGGTCCTCCTCGGTGTCCAACCCGCGTGTCTGGGCCTCCTGGAGGAACCAGGCACGCAGCTCCTTCTCTGCCGGGGACCACACCGGCCGGCTGTAGCCGCCCCGGCGCGGATCGGTGCCGACGTCGGCGATGGCGGCCATCAGTGAGGTGACGGCGGAGGTGTTCTCAGTCATGTGACTCCTATGATCAGTGCGGCCAGGGGAGTGGCGAAGAGCAGGGTCAGCAGCACCCGCTGGACCCAGATGACCACCAGATGCCAGATCTTCACCGGGATCTCGGTGGCCAGCACGGAGGGCACCAGGGCGGAGAAGAAGATGATCCCGGAGACGCAGACTACGCCGATGACCAGGCGCAGCAGCTCCGACTCATGGCCGGCCACCAGGGTGGCCGGCAGGAACATCTCCGCGATCCCCAGGGCGGAGGCGGTGGCGGCCAGCTGCGGATCGGGCAGCTGCAGGGCCCAGGTCAGCGGGAGGAACAGGTAGCCGAGCCACTCGAACAGCGGGGTGAAGGTGGCCAGGAGCAGCCCGATCAGTCCGATCGACATGATCGAGGGCAGGATCTGCATGGCCATGAGCAGTCCGTCGAGGAAGCTCCTGCTGAGGTTGCGGACCAGCCCCGGTGCGGCCTCCAGGGACTCCCCGGAGGCCCGCCAGGCGGCCCGGAGCCGGCCCGAGCTGATCCGCTCCTCCGGCTGCGGGGTGGTTCCGGGGAAGTACTCCTGAGGGATCCGGCTCAGCGGCGGCAGCCGCACCACGATCACCGTCACCGCATAGGTCACCACCAGCGTGAGGAAGAAGTACCACAGCCACAGGTGCATCAGATCCAGGGTGCGGGCGACCACGACCATGAAGGTCGCCGAGACCGTGGAGAACCCGGTGGCGATGATCGCGGCCTCACGCCCGGTGTACCGGCCGGAGGTGTAGACCCGGTTGGTGATCAGCAGACCCAGCGAGTAGCTCCCCACGAAGGAGGCCACCGCGTCGATGGCCGAGCGGCCCGGGGTCTGCCACAGCGGACGCATCACCGGCTGCATGAGCACGCCCAGGTACTCCATCAGCCCGTAGCCGACCAGCAGCGCCAGGAAGATGGCGCCCACCGGGACCAGCAGGCCCACCGGGATGACCAGCGCCTCGTAGAGGAACGGGCCCAGCTCCGGTGCGAACAGGAACTCCGGGCCCACCCCGGTGACGATCATGGTGGAGCTGGCCAGCCCGACGATGTTCAGCAGGGCGAAGACCCGGCGTGCCGGAGACTGTCGCCACCGGCCCGTCACGAAGGGCCGGACGGTGCCGGCCAGGATGATCGCCAGCGCGAGGTAGGCCGCGGCGCCTCCGAGCAGCTGCTGCAGCCCGGAGACCAGATGGTCCAGCGGGATCGTCGTGGTCTCGCCGAAGGTGACCGGCACGAAGAACATGACGACGCCGATGGCGCTGTAGAGGAAGAACCGCCAGCGTGCGCGGGAACCGGTGCCGGCTGTGCGGGGTGCGGTCTCTGCGTGATCCATGGGGTGGGCCCTCCAGGAGTCCTGGGGTCAGGCGCGGTCCCGCATCGGAATGCGGACCCCACGGTCGGCGGCGACCTCGTCGGCCCGGTCATAGCCGGCGTCGGCGTGCCGGATGACGCCCATCGCCGGGTCGTTGGTGAGCAGCCGCTCGAGCTTCTCCGCGGCCAGGTCGGTGCCGTCGGCGAGACCCACCTGCCCGGCGTGGATGGAGCGGCCCATGCCGACCCCGCCGCCGTGGTGGATCGAGACCCAGGTGGCCCCGGAGCTGGTCGAGGTCAGGGCGTTGAGCAGCGGCCAGTCGGCGATCGCGTCGGAGCCGTCGGCCATCGCCTCGGTCTCCCGGTACGGGGAGGCCACGGACCCGGAGTCCAGGTGGTCGCGGCCGATGACGATCGGTGCGGAGACCTTGCCCTCGGCGACCAGCCGGTTGAACAGCAGGCCGGCCTGGTGGCGCTCGCCGTAGCCGAGCCAGCAGATGCGCGCCGGCAGGCCCTCGAACTCGACGTGCTCCTGCGCGGCGTCGATCCACCGGTGCAGGTGCTCGTTCTCCGGGAAGAGCTCCTTGATGGCCTCGTCGGTGACCCGGATGTCCTCGGGGTCGCCGGAGAGCGCCACCCAGCGGAACGGTCCCAGACCCTCGCAGAACAGCGGACGGATGTAGGCCGGGACGAAGCCGGGGAACTCGAAGGCGCGCTCATAACCGGCGTGGCGGGCCTCGTCGCGGATGGAGTTGCCGTAGTCGAAGACCTCGGCCCCTTCATCCTGGAAGCCGACCATCGCCTCGACCTGGCGGGCCATGGAGGTCTGGGACTTCTTGGTGAAGCCGACCGGGTCGGCTTCGGCCTCGGCGGCCCAGTCACCCATGGTGTGCTCCACCGGCAGGTAGGACAGCGGGTCATGGGCGGAGGTCTGGTCGGTGACGATGTCCACGGCGACCGTGCCGGCCCGGTGGCGACGCAGCAGCTCGGGGAAGACGTCGGCGGCGTTGCCGACATAGCCCACGGAGAGCGGGCGGCGCTCGTCCTTCGCGGCGACGACCTTCGCCAGGGCGGCGTCCAGGTCCGTCTCGACGTCGTCGAGGTACCGCTTGGCCTGGCGGCGGCGCAGCCGGGTCTCGTCGACGTCGACGATCAGGCAGGCGCCTCCGTTGAGCGTCACGGCCAGCGGCTGGGCTCCGCCCATGCCGCCGCAGCCGCCGGTGATGCTCAGCGTGCCGGCCAGCGTCGGCTCGGTGATGCGGCCCTGCTCGTGCATCCTCTTCGCGACGGCGGAGAAGGTCTCGTAGGTGCCCTGCAGGATGCCTTGGGTCGCGATGTAGATCCAGGAGCCGGCCGTCATCTGTCCGTACATCATCAGCCCCTCGTCCTCGAGCCGGCGGAACTCGGGCCAGGTGGCCCAGTCGCCGACCAGGTTCGAGTTCGCCAGCAGCACCCGGGGGGCCCACCGGTGGGTGCGCAGCACGCCGACGGGCTTGCCGGACTGGACCAGCAGGGTCTCATCCTCCTCGAGGTCCTTCAACGTGGCGACGATGGCGTCGTAGGCCTCCCAGCTCCGAGCGGCGCGGCCGGTTCCACCGTAGACGACCAGGTCTTCGGGGCGTTCGGCGACCTCCGGGTCGAGGTTGTTCATCAGCATCCGCAGCGGAGCTTCTGTCTGCCAGCTCTTCGCCGTCAGCTCCGTGCCGCGGGCGGCGCGGATGCTCCGGCTGGGGTCGTGGCGGGTGGTGGTGTCAGTCATGGGTCAGCGGTCCCTTTCGTGGAGATCGGTCTGGTGTGGGGTGTCCTGGGCGGCCCGCAGGATGCCGTGGGCCTCCTGCGCGACCAGGCGGCCGTAGTCTGCGGCCCGCTGGGCGGTCATGCGGTAGGAGGGGGCCACGATGGACAGCGCGGCGACGATGGCGCCGTCATCGGAGCTGGTGTCCACGCGCACCGGAGCGGCGATGGCGGTGACGTCGGATTCGACGGCGTCCTCGACCACCACGTAGCCGGCGTCGGGCCCCTCCGCCGGAGCGTCGCCGCGCAGGGCGGCACCGGCGGCGGTGCCTTCCAGGGGCACGGTCCGACCCACCCAGGAGGTGTGGCGCACCGAGTGGGTGCCCTCCTCCATGGCCAGGTAGATGCCGTATCCGTTCTGGGCGCTCTGCAGGTGCGGCACGCTCAGGTAGCAGGACTCCCCGGTGGCCTCCACGAGTCGGCGCAGCGGATCCGCGGCCAGTGAGACCAGCGATTCCGAACTGAGCGCCTGGGCGCCGAGCTGCATGATGCGCAGCCCGGGCCGGTAGGTCCCGTCCGTGTCGCGGCGGACGAATCCCGCGCCCTCCAGGGTGCGCAGCAGACGCAGCGCAGTGGAGGAGGAGAGCTCGGTGCGTCGGGCGACCTCGGCCAGCGGGAGGTCGCCGGCGTCGCAGACGGCGGCCAGCAGGTCGAGTGCTCGGGCCACGGTGCGTGTCGATGATTCAGCCATGGGGCGGATTTCTCCTCTCCGGTGCTCCGCGCGAGTGGCGGGCCTTGCCAAGACGGCGAGAGTGCGTTTCACTTATTGAAACGTGAATTTCAGCAGATGGCAACACCGGGAGGAGCTTTTCATGACATCGAGGCCGACAGGGACGACCGGGCAGCACCCGCGGGGCAACCCTGCCAGGATCACCGTGGAGACCGGGCCGCTGCGCCCCGACGAGGTCCTCGCGGTGTCACGCCACGACGCCGAGGTCGTGCTCGGGGACGAGGCGGTGGAGGCGATGCGCCTCTCCCGCGGGGTGATCGAATCCCTCGCCGCGGACCCGCTGCCCCACTACGGGGTCTCCACGGGGTTCGGTGCACTGGCCGTCAAGCAGATCCCGCCGGAGCGTCGACGCCAGCTGCAGCGCTCCCTGGTGCGCTCCCATGCCGCCTCCTCCGGCGCTCCCGTGGACCGCGAGGTCGTCCGCGGGCTGATGCTCAACCGACTGGCCACCATGGCCACCGGACGCACCGGCGTCCGCCCCGAGGTCGCTCAGCGGTACGCCGCCCTGCTCAACGCCGGGATCACCCCCGTGGTCGGAGAGTACGGCTCACTGGGCTGCTCGGGCGACCTCGCGCCGCTGTCGCACTGCGCCCTGGCCGTGATGGGGGAGGGGGAGGTCTTCGACGCCGACGGCGTGCGCCGTCCGGCCGACGAGGCGCTCGCCGCAGCGGGGATCGAGCCGATCGAGCTGCAGGAGAAGGAAGGCCTGGCGCTGATCAACGGCACCGACGGCATGCTGGGCATGCTGGTCCTGGCCGCCGCCGACCTGCAGATGCTGGTGCGCACCGCGGACATCGCCACCGCGATGACCATCGAGGCGCTGCAGGGCACCGACGCCGTCTTCGCCGCGGACCTCCACGCGCTGCGCCCGCAGCCGGGGCAGGCCGACGCCGCCTCGAACCTGCGTCGACTGCTCGCAGACTCGGAGCTCATCGCCGAGACCCGAGGCGGCGAGCACCGGCACACCCGCGTCCAGGACGCCTACTCCCTGCGCTGCGCACCCCAGGTCCACGGCGCGGTGCGCTCCACACTCGCCCACGCCGAAGCCGTGGCGGGCTATGAGCTGGCCTCCGCCATCGACAACCCCGTGGTCACAGTGGACGGCCGGGTGGAGTCCAACGGGAACTTCCACGGGGCACCGGTGGGATACGTCCTGGACTTCCTGGCCATCGCCGTGGCGGACTGTGCCTCGATGTCGGAGCGGCGCACTGACCGGATGCTGGACTCCTCCCGCAGCCATGGCCTCAACGCCTTCCTCGCCCACGACCCCGGAGTGGACTCCGGGCACATGATTGCCCAGTACACGCAGGCCGGCATCGTCTCCGAGCTCAAGCGCCTGGCCGTGCCGGCCTCGGCGGACTCCATCCCCAGCTCGGCGATGCAGGAGGACCACGTCTCGATGGGCTGGGCGGCCGGGCTGAAGCTGCGCCGCGCCGTCGACGGGATCATCCGCGTGCTGGCGGTGGAGATCCTCACCGCCGCCCGCGCCCTGGACATGCGCGACGGCGGGGTGGATCAGGCCCGCACCGCCGTCGCGCTCACGGCGGTGCGTCGGGCCGTGCGCTCCCGGGTCGCCGGCCCGGACACCGACCGGTACCTGGCCCCGGAGATCGACGAGGTCGTGGACCTGGTCCGCGACGGCGAGATCCTCGCCGCCGCAGACCAGGCGCTGGGATCCCCGCTGCGCTGATCAGGCGACGCAGGCACAGGCCTCGCCTGGTCTGCCCACCCGCCCCGCTCGTCTCACTGGCCCGCTGGGCGGAGCCTCACAGGCTCCGCTCAGCGGGTCCGTTGTAGGCGCTCAACGGGCGGATCAACGCGTTGGAGGCCCGCTGCTCCATGATGTGGGCCGTCCAGCCGGTGATCCGCGAGGCGATGAACAGCGGAGTGAACATCTCGGTGTCGAAGCCCATGAGGTGGTAGGTCGGACCCGCCGGGTAGTCGAGGTTGGGCTTGATGCCCTTGGCCTCGTCCATCGCGGCCTCGAGTCCGTCATAGAGGCCCATCAGCTCACCGCGGCCGTAGTGGGCGACCATGGCGTCCAGGGCCTGCTTCATCGTGGGAACCCGGGAATCGCCGTTCTTGTAGACCCGGTGCCCGAAGCCCATCACCTTGCGCTTCTCAGCGAGCGACTGCTCCATCCAGGCTTTGGCACGGACGGCCGCCTCGGCGCGGGTCTCGGAGGGGTCGATGCCGATCTCCTCGAACGTGTGCATCACCGCCTCGTTGGCGCCGCCGTGCAGCGGGCCCTTCAGCGCGCCGACCGCCGCGGTCACCGCGGAGTGCAGGTCGGCCAGGGTGGAGGTGACCACGCGTGCAGTGAAGGTGGAGGCGTTGAAGGAGTGTTCGGCGTAGAGCACCATCGAGACGCGGAACGCATCCACCACCTCGGCGGGCTGCTCCTCAGCGAAGGTCATCCACAGGAAGTTCTGGGAGTAGTCCAGGTCATCGCGCGGTTCGACGACGTCGAGGCCCCGGCGGCGGCGCTGATCATAGGCGACCACGGCCGGGAACGCGGCGAAGAGCGCCTTCGCCTTGGTCAGCTCCACCTCGGGTGCGGAGTCCTCGGCCTGCGGGTGGGCGGCCCCCAGCACGGAGATGGCGGTGCGGCCTACGTCCATCGGGTGGCAGTCGACAGGAAGCAGATCGATGGCGGCCTTCACCCGGGGATCCAGCGCCCGGTGGGCGCGTTCGAAGGCGGTGAACTCCTCCCGCTCAGCTTCGCCGGGCAGCTCCCCGGTCCAGAGCAGCAGCGCCACCTCCTCGAAGGACAGCTGGGCGGCCAGCTGCTGGACCGGGTAGCCGCGGTAGAGCAGAGAGTTCGTCTCCGGATTCACCTTGGAGACCGCAGTGTGATCGGCGATCACGCCGGCCAGTCCCTTGCGGACCTGCTCGGCGTCGTGGTTCTCGGACATCGGTGACCTCCTCAGGTCAGTGGTTCGGCTCGTTGCTGCGGTGAATCTCGGGCACCTCGAAGTTGAAGATGCCGGTGTCGAAGGTGTTGTACGCCTCGTAGTCGACCAGCTCGTAGAGCCGGGCGCGGGTCATCATCTCGTCCACAGCGGGCTCCTGAGTGCCGTGGGAGGCCAGGGTGTCCAATGTCCGCTCGATCGCGCCCATGGCCGAGCGCAGCGAGGTGACCGGGTAGATGATCATCGCCACGCCTGCGTCGGCGAGCTGCTGCCGGGTGAACAGGGCGGACTTGCCGAACTCGGTCATATTGGCCAGCACCGGCACGTCCACCGCCTCGCAGACCGTGGCGAACTCGCTGAGGTCCTTCATGGCCTCAGGGAAGATCGCGTCCGCTCCGGCGTCGACGAGCGCCTTGGCCCGGTCGACGGCGGCGTCGGGTCCTTCGACGGCGCGCAGGTCGGTGCGCGCCATGATGAGGAAGTCCTCGTCCCGGCGCCCCTGGGCTGCGGCGGCGATCCGCTGGGTGGCGGTCTGCAGATCCACCAGGTTCTTGCCGTCCAGGTGGCCGCAGCGCTTGGGGTTGAACTGGTCCTCGATGTGACAGCCGGCCAGGCCGGCGTCCTCGAGCTCCTGGACGGTGCGGGCCACGTTCATCGGCTCGCCGAATCCGGTGTCGGCGTCGACCAGGGCGGGAAGGTCCGTGGCCCGGGCGATCTGCCCGGCCCCGTGGGCGACCTCGGTCAGCGTGGTCAGTCCGATGTCCGGCAGGCCGAGCTCGTTGGCGAGCACCGCTCCGGAGATGTAGACGCCGTCGAAGCCCTTCTCTTGGATCAGTGGCGCCGAGAGGGGGGTGAAGGTCCCGGGGAACTGGCGCGCCGCGCCGGGGACGAGCATCTCGCGCAGCGCACGGCGCTTCTGCCGCGGTGTGGTGGTCGAGTACAGCATCTCAGAAGAGTCCCTTCGGACCGGCGGTCGGGTCGATGACGCCGTCGGCCGCCTGCACGTTGAGCTGATCCAGCTCCCCGGCGGGCAGCGACTCCAGGTGCTGGACGGCCTCGAGGAAGCGCTCGACCTCGTCGTCGGCGACGACGTCGGCGGCCAGGGAGCGGAACTTCTCGATGTACTGCTCCCGGGCGAAGGGGCGGGCACCCAGCGGGTGGGCGTCGGCCACGGCGATCTCATCGGTGATGGTGCGGCCATCGGTCAGCCGGATCTCCACGGAGCCGCCGAAGGCCTTCTCCGCGATGTCCAGGGAGTGGTAGCGGCGGGTCCACTCCGGGTCCTCCTCAGTGGTGACCTTGTGCCACAGTGCCACGGTGTCCTCACGACCGGCGCGCTCCGGGGCGTAGGAGTCCACGTGGTGCCAGGCGCCGTCCTGCAGCGCGACCGTGAAGATGTAGGGGATCGAGTGGTCCAGCGTCTCGCGGGAGGCGGTGGGGTCATACTTCTGCGGGTCGTTGGCCCCGGAACCGATCACGTAGTGGGTGTGGTGACTGGTGCGGATCAGGATGGACTCGACATTGCCCGGCTCAGTGGCCTCGGGGTGCTGGTGGTGGAGCTTCCGGGCCAGATCGATCCAGGCCTGGGCCTGGTATTCGGCCGAGTGCTCCTTGGTGTAGGTGTCCAGGATCGCGCGCTTGGACTCACCGCTGGCCGGCAGCGGGACCTCGTAGGAGGCCCCCGGACCGTCCAGCATCCAGGCGATGACGCCGTCCTCGCCTTCGTAGATCGGCACCGGGGAGGTCTGGCCGCGCATCGCCCGGTCCACTGCTTCCACGGCCATCTTCCCGGCGAAGGCGGGGGCATGGGCCTTCCATGTGGAGATCTCGCCCTTGCGGGACTGACGGGTCGCGGTGGTGGTGTGCAGAGCCTGGCCGACGGCCTGGAAGATCGTCTCGGTCTCCAGGCCCAGCAGGGTCCCCAGGCCGGCGGCCGCGGAGGGACCCAGGTGTGCGACATGGTCGATCTTGTGCTGGTGCAGGCAGATGGCCTTGACCAGGTCCACCTGGATCTCATAGCCGGTGGCGATGCCGCGGATCAGTTGGGCGCCGGAACAGCCGGTGTGCTGGGCGACGGCCAGCAGCGCCGGGATGTTGTCGCCAGGGTGCGAGTAGTCGGCCGCCAGGAAGGTGTCGTGGTAGTCGAGCTCACGGACGGCGACGCCGTTGGCCCAGGCGGCCCATTCCGGGCTGGACTTCTCGGGGATGCCGACGATCGAGCCTCCGGCGCCGGAGGCGGAGACCCGGTGGTCCAGCGCCTGGGCGCGGGCGGCGACGATCGGCGCCCGCTTCAGCGAGGCCACGGCCACTGCGGCGTTGTCGATGATGCGGTTGATCACCATCTCGGTGACCTCCGGGTCCACGGAGACGGGATCGGCGGCGACCTGGGCGATCTTCCAGGCCAGCTGCCCCTCACGGGGCAGGTTCTCCTCGCTGCGGTGCACCCGCACGGTGTGGGTGATCATGGGGCGGTGTTCCTCTCTGGATGGATGATGCGTCAGGGGCGGTGGTCAGGGGGCGGTCTTCAGATCAGCGGCCGGCGCGGTGGCTCGGCCGGTGATGTAGGCCAGGCTGCGTCGCAGGTGGATGAGCATCGCCGCGGCCGCGGTCTCGCCGTCGGCTGAGGCGATGGCGGAGCAGACGGTGCGGTGTTCGCGGGCCGACTCGGCCAGCCGGGCCGGTTCGTCACGGGCGAGCCGCCGGACGCGCACCAGGTGCACCCGCAGGCTGCGCAGCGCGCCGGTGAGATACGGATTGTCCACCGCCTCGGCGATGGCGTCGTCCAGCTGCGCGGCGAGTTCGTAGCACCGGTTCTCCAGGTCGTCCCTCTGCGGTCCGTGGAGGGTCAGGGGGCCGGAGGGTGAGGCCAGTGCTCCTTCGAGCTCGGCGAAACGAGCGGCCAGCGCCGTGAACCGGGTGGAGTCTCCGCGGTGCGCGGCGAGCCGCGCCGCCTGGACCTCCAAGGGGAGGCGCAGCTCGAAGAGCAGGTCCACGTCGTCCAGCGAGATGGAGCTCACCAGGGTGCCGCGGCCCTGACTCTGATCAGCGAGCCCGTCGGCGGCGAGCCGGGAGAGCGCCTCGCGCAAGGGGGTCCGGGAGACTCCGAGGCGCTCAGCCTGTTCGACCTCGCCGAGCAGAGTCCCCGGGGCGAGGGAACCTTCCAGAATCTCCTCGCGCAGCCGCTGGTAGGCACGATCGCTGGCACGCATACCTGCAGTGTATACAGCGCAGGCCGATGTGCACGAGACCCACGGTGCGGGGCCGTCGTGCAGGGACCTGGTGTATACATGGATCTTTACTGGGTGTGAGGCAGGTCATAGTCTGGGTGGGGTGGGTGCACGAGTCCGTGCAGGACAGGCAGGACAGGACCAGGAGGGCTGCCATGGCGGCACAGCAGACGTGGCGCGGGGACTACCGGGAGATCCACGGCCGCTCGTTGCGGGACCCGGAGGACTTCTGGCTGCACGCCGCACAGTGCGTGGACTGGGACCGCCGCCCGGAGCGTGCCCTGGACGACTCCGCGGCGCCGATCCACCGCTGGTTCCCCGACGCCCGGCTGAACCTGAGCCGGAACTGTCTGGACCGTCACCTGGAGTCGGGCCGCGGCGAAGAGATCGCGCTGATCCACGATTCCGCGGTCACCGGCACGGCGCGCCGCTACACCTACGCCGAGCTCACCGACGAGGTCGCCCGCTGCGCCGGAATGCTCGCGGAGCTGGGGGTCGGCCACGGGGACCGGGCCATCATCTATCTGCCGATGATTCCGCAGGCCCCCATCGCGATGCTCGCCTGCGCCCGGCTCGGCGCGGTGCATTCGGTGGTCTTCGGCGGGTTCGCCGCAGCCGAGCTGGCCGCCCGCATCGACGACTCGTCCGCCGACGTCGTGCTCACCGCCAGCGGCGGGATCGAGCCGTCCCGGCGGGTGGAGTACCTGCCCACCGTGGCGGAGGCGATCGCCCTGGCGGAGCATCCCGTCCGTGAGGTCGTCGTCCAGCACCGGGACGGGTTCTCCCACGGAATGGCGGAGGCGGCCGCAGACTCACCGGCCCGCTGGCAGGACTGGGAGCAGCTCTCGGCCCAGGCGACCCCTGCAGGACCCGTGTCCGTGGCGGCCACCGACCCGCTCTACGTGCTCTACACCTCCGGCACGACCGGTCGCCCCAAGGGCGTGGTCAGGGACCAGGGCGGCACGGCGGTGGCGCTGAGCTGGTCCATGGCCGCCGTCTTCGACGTCGGGCCCGGCCAGACCATGCTGACAGCCTCCGACGTCGGCTGGGTGGTGGGCCACTCCTACATCGTCTACGGCCCCCTGCTGGTCGGGGCCACCACGGTGCTCTACGAGGGCAAGCCCGTGGGCACCCCCGACGCCGCGGCATTCTGGAGGCTGATCGACGACCACCAGGTCACCGCGCTGTTCACCGCCCCGACGGCGCTGCGGGCCATCCGCAAGGCCGACCCGGAGGCGGCCCTGCTGGCCGAGCATGACACCTCCTCGCTGCAGCACCTCTTCGTCGCCGGCGAGCGGCTCGATCCGGACACGCAGCGGTGGATCGGTGAGGCGCTCGGAGTGCCGGTGATCGACAACTGGTGGCAGACCGAGACGGGATGGCCCATCGCGGCGAACCCCGTCGGCATCGAGCCCCTGCCGACCAAGGAAGGCTCGGCGACCGTGCCCATGGCCGGCTACGACGTCGTCATCCTCGGCGCTGACGGCGAGGAGCTGCCGGCGGGTCAGGAGGGCACGATCGCCCTGCGGCTGCCCCTGCCCCCGGGCACCCTGCCCACTCTGTGGGGAGACGACCAGCGCTACATCGACTCCTACCTCGCGGCGTTCCCCGGCTTCTACGCGACCGGGGACTCCGGAGTGCTGGACGAGGACGGCTACCTGTTCGTCATGGGTCGGACCGACGACGTCATCAATGTGGCCGGCCACCGTCTGTCCACCGGGGCGATCGAGGCCGCGGTCGCCTCGCATCCTGCGGTGGCCGAATGCGCTGTCATCGGTCTGGCCGACGAGCTCAAAGGCCAGCGTGCCGGAGGATACGTGGTGCTCAAGACCGGGTATGAGAGAGACCCGGGCCTTCTGCGCGAGGAGCTGACCGACCTGGTGCGGCGCAGGATCGGGCCGGTGGCCGACTTCAAGGACGTCGCCGTGGTGCCCGCACTGCCCAAGACCCGCTCCGGGAAGATCCTGCGCAAGACCATGCGGCAGATCGCCGACGGCGAGGAGCACCGGGTGCCCTCCACCATCGAGGACCCTGCGGTGCTCGATGAGCTCGTCCCTGTGCTGCGCCGCCAGCGGTGAACGCCCCGGCTGCGGTGCGCAGGGGGCGTCCTTCAATCTGGGGATGAACAGCCGGCGTGTGGTCGGCACCGGGTCGGGGGTAGTCTGGTCGGGTTCTGCCCGCCTGCGGTGGTCCTCCGGTGGCTGACCGGAGCCTCCTCGGCGGCGCACCGGCCTCATGACAGGCGGTGCCACACGAGACGACGGCGCGACGGAGAAGCGAGGGAGTCAGTGAGCAACGACCAGCCGACCGAGCTCTTCACCATCCATGGTGAGGCGATCATCGGCCCCACCGGCCGTCCCAAGCATGAGTTCCCCGTCCCCGCTCCGCTGACGAGCACCGGCCCCGCGCGCACCATCGCGATGGTCAATCAGAAGGGCGGGGTCGGCAAGACCACCTCGGCGATCAACCTGGGGGCCGCGCTCGCTGAGTATGGACGCAAGGTGCTCATGGTCGACTTCGACCCACAGGGGGCGCTCTCCGCAGGGTTGGGCACGAGTCCGCATGAGCTGGAGACCTCCGTCTACAACGTGATGATGGAACGTGAGGTCGCCGCCCGCGACGCGATCCTGACCACGCATGTTCCCGGCGTTGACCTGCTGCCGGCGAACATCGACCTCTCTGCCGCCGAGGTGCAGCTGGTCAACGAGGTCGCCCGCGAGCAGGTCCTGGACCGTGCGCTGCGTCAGGTCAGCGATGACTATGACGTCATCATCATCGACTGCCAGCCGTCCCTGGGCCTGCTGACCGTCAACGCGCTGACGGCGGCCCACGGGGTGATCATCCCGCTGGTCGCGGAGTTCTTCGCGCTGCGGGCGGTGGCGCTGCTGGTGGACACCATCGAGAAGGTGCAGGATCGGCTCAATCCGGACCTGGAGATCGACGGTGTGCTGGCCACGATGGTCGACACCCGCACCCTGCACAGCCGCGAGGTCATCGCCCGGATCGTCGAGGCCTTCGGGGACAAAGTCTTCGAGACCGTCATCAAGCGCACGGTGAAGTTCCCCGACGCGACCGTCGCCGCGGAGCCGATCACCTCCTACGCCCATAAGCATGAGGGCGCCAAGGCCTATCGGCAGCTGGCCCGGGAGCTCGTGGCCCGCGGCGGGGCGCCCTGACCGCTGCGGAGCCTCCGATGAGCGATGCCGCTGTCGACCACCCTGACGACACGGCTGGCGACACCCTCGCCGCCGGCGTGGCGGAGACCGAGGGGGCCAGCGGTTTCACGGTCTCCCTGGAGAACTTCGACGGACCCTTCGACCTGCTGCTGGGGCTGATCGCGAAGCGACAGATGGATGTCACCACGGTGGCGCTCGCCGCGGTCACCGACGAGTTCGTCGGATACGTCCGGCGGCTCTCCGCCGAGGCCGGGGCCGAAGAGGGTTTCTTCAGCCCCCAGGCGTTGGACGAGTCCTCGAACTTCATCCTGGTGGCGGCCACACTGCTGGATCTCAAAGCCGCCCAGCTGCTGCCCAGCGGAGAGGTGGACTCCGAGGAGGATCTCGCGGCCCTGGAAGCCCGTGACCTGCTGTTCGCCCGGCTGCTCCAGTACCGGGCGTTCAAAGAGATCGCCTCCCAGGTGCAGGCCACCTTCGATGAGAACTCCGGCCGGTTCGCCCGCCAGCCGGGGAGCGACCCCCAGCTGGCGGGCCTGCTGCCTGAGCTGGTCTGGCGCACCACCCCGGAGGACCTGCGCGCCATCGCGGAGAAGGCCTTCGCCCGCCCCGCCGTGGAGCCCGACGACGTGCGGCTGGAGCACCTGCACGCCCCGGTGGTCACAGTGCGCGAGGAGGTGGCGACGATGGCCACCCGGCTCCGGGCCGCCGGGATGCTGAGCTTCTCGGAGCTGGTCCGGGACGCGGAGAACAGGATGGTCGTCGTCGTGCGGTTCCTGGGGCTTCTGGAGCTCTTCCGCGACCGGGACGTCGACCTGAGCCAGGACTCTCCGCTGGGAGAGCTCATGGTCAGCTGGTCCGGTCCGGCCGAGGGGGAGACCCCGGCGGCTCACCGTGCCGCGACCGAATGGGACGACGGATGGGACGACGGATGGGATGACGAGCAGGAGGCGCACGATGGCTGAGCCGGAGGGGCAGCACAGGGATCCGGCCCTGGAGTCGGCGGAGGATGTGCAGCTGGTCGACCATGAGGACTTCCTCGGAGCCGTGGAGGCGGTGCTCATGGTGGCCGAGGAGCCGGTGACCCCCGCGGAGCTCTCCGCGGCGGTGCGGATCCCTGAGCACCAGGTCGTGGTGCTCCTCGACCAGCTGCGTGCCGAGGCCGACGGCGCGGCAGGAGGTCGGCGTCGCGGCTACGAGCTGCGCGAAGTGGCCGGTGGGTACCGGTACTACTCCAGGATGGAGTATGCGGAGCAGGTCTCGGCGTTCGTGCTGGGCGGGCAGACCGCCCGGCTCTCCCCGGCGGCCCTGGAGACCCTGGCGATCATCGCCTACCGCCAGCCGGTGGCGCGCTCGCAGGTGGCGGCGATCCGTGGGGTGAACGTGGACGGTGTCGTGCGCACGCTGGTCCACCGTGGCCTGGTGGACACGGCGGGGACGGACCCTGTCACCGGAGCCACGCTCTACACGACCACCCGGATGTTCCTGGAGAAGCTGGGCGTGGGATCCCTCGACGAGCTGCCGCAGCTCTCCCCTCATCTGCCCGGGGTGGAAGCGGCCGAAGACCTGGCGGAGGACGCCTGAGCCGCGGGTCGGTCCGGTTTGCACATCCCCGTAGAATGGAGCTCATGACTTCTTCCGGGAAGCGCCCTGGGGCGCCCAGAGAGCCGCGCGCGGCGCGAGCCGCTCGGACCCCCCGGGCCGGAGTGGACGGCGGTCCGTTCGCCCGGGAGGACCCGCAACGTCTCATCTCCGGTCAGCCTCAGCGTGCCAAGCCGCGGCTCGGCGAGGCCGAGGAGAACTTCTCGGCCGTCCACGACCCTGGCGGCGTGCGCCTGCAGAAGGTGCTCGCACAGGCGGGGGTCGCCTCCCGGCGGGTCTGTGAGGATCTCATCGCCGAAGGTCGGGTGCAGGTCGACGGCCGAGTCGTCGTCGAGCCCGGTGTGCGGGTCGTGCCGGAGCGCGTCGTCATCCATGTGGACGGTGTGCGGCTCAGCCTCGACGTCGAACATCGCTATGTGATGTTCAACAAGCCCTCTGGGGTGGTCACCACCATGGACGACCCGCAGGGCCGCCGCAGCATCGGAGACTACCTGGACCCGGAGATGATCGCGGCCCGGCTGGTGCACGTCGGACGGCTGGACCGCGAGACCGAAGGTCTGCTGCTGCTCACCAACGACGGCGAGCTCGCCCACCGGCTGACCCATCCGTCCTATGAGGTGCCCAAGACCTACCTGGTGGAGGTGACCGGCCGGGTGCCGAAGACGCTGAGCCGCACGCTCACCGGCGGCATCACTCTGGACGACGGTCCCATCGCTGTGGACTCCTGCCGCCTGCTGGGCAGCGCCTCGGGGCGCAGCATGGTGGAGGTGACGCTGCACTCGGGGCGGAACCGGATCGTGCGCCGCATCTTCGACCACGTCGGCCACCCCGTCACCCGTCTGGTGCGCACTGCGATCGGTGACATCACCATCGGAGACCAACCGCAGGGCACCGTCCGAGACCTGGGCAAGCAGGAGTTGGGTCATCTGTTGGATCTGACCAGCGTGCCCGCGAGCGACGCGGGACCACACCGAGGAGGACGCGGGTGAACCCGCTGAGCACCACACCAGACTTCGGCCGCCAGTCGCCACGGGTGCTCATCCGCGGCACCGGGCTGCTCGGCACCAGCATCGGCATCGGGCTGCGGGCCGACGGCCACGAAGTCCAGCTCTCCGACCCCTCCGGCACTGCCGAGTCCATCGCCAGGGACATCGGCGCCGGGTCCATCCGCGACGCGTCAGACCCGGATCCGGGGATCGTCATCGTCGCCGCACCGCCTGAAGTGGTCGCCGCCGAGGTGGCCGATGCACTGGTGGAGTTCCCGGAGGCGATCGTGCTCGATGTGGCCTCCGTCAAGGCCGAGGTGCTGCGCGAGCTGCGCGACCTGGCCCAGGCCTCCGGGCACGAGGTGCGCCCTGCGGACCTGGCCCGGTACGTCGGGACCCACCCGATGGCCGGTCGGGAGCAGTCCGGGCCGGTGGCCGCCCGGGGTGAGCTGTTCACCTCGATGCCCTGGGTCATCACCCCCGCCCGGGAGGAGACCAGCGGCGAACAGGTCCCCACCCCGGCGGCGGTGGCCTGGGCGGAGGAGATCGCCCGTCGTTGCGGTGCCACGGTGCACTACATGGACCCGGACGAGCATGACGCCTCGGTCGCGCTGATCTCTCACCTGCCGCAGATCGCCGCCTCGCTGGTCGCCTCCCGGCTGCAGGACGCTCCCACCTCAGCCCTGGCCTTGGCCGGCAATGGACTGCGCGACGTCACCCGCATCGCGGCGTCGGACCCCGGACTGTGGGTCCAGATCCTCTCCGCCAACGCTGCGCCGGTGGTGGAGATCCTTCATGGGTTGCGCGATGACGTCGCCCGACTGATCCGCACTCTGGAGGACCCCCGGGCCCCTGGCGGACAGGCCGACATCGCGCAGCTGATCGCCGAGGGCAACTCCGGCAGGGACCGGGTGCCGGGCAAGCACGGGGCCCCGCCGCAGTCCTTCGCGCGGCTGATCGTCATCGTGGATGACCGCCCAGGTCAGATCGCCGGGGTGCTCAACGACGTCGCGGAGGTCGGGGTCAACGTCGAAGACATGCGCATGGACCACTCCGCCGGCCACCAGGTCGGTATGGTGGAGCTGTCCGTGCTGCCCGGCCGCAGGGACGAGCTGGCCGGGGCGCTCACCGAACGGGGATGGAAGGTGGTCCAGGGATGACTGCAGGCGCGGCTGACCGTACCGTCAGCAGTGCGGCTGATCCGCTCACAGAGGGCCGTCGCCAGCAGGGCGCCGGCTCCGTCGAGGGGCGACGGCTCATCGTCGCGGTCGACGGACCGTCGGGATCCGGGAAGTCGAGCGTGTGCCAGGCGGCGGCCCGGCGTCTCCGGGCAGCGTACCTGGACACCGGGGCGATGTACCGGGCGGCGACCTGGTACTGCCTGGACCGTGCCGTCGACCTCGACGACGAGGACGCCATCGCGCTCGCCGTCGAGGAGCTGCCGATCTCGCTCTCCACCGACCCGGACCATCAGACCGTCACCGTCGGTCAGGCCGACGTCACCGCGGCGATCCGCGAAGCCAGGATCTCCGAGAGCGTCTCGGCGGTCGCGACCAATCGTCAGGCGCGGGCCCTGCTGGTCTCCGCCCAGCGGCGGCTCATCGATCAGGCGGGCTTCATCGTCGCCGAGGGCCGCGACATCACCACGGTGGTGGCGCCGGATGCTCAGGTGCGGGTGCTGCTGACCGCCTCGGCGGAGGTGCGGCTGGCCCGTCGGGGGCTCCAGCTGGGCGGGACCCAGTCGACCGAAGCGCTGGAGCGTCAGGTGCTGGCCCGTGACGCCAAGGACTCCGCGGCGGTGAACTTCACCGAGGCGGCAGACGGGGTGGCCGTGCTGGACTCCTCCGACCTGACGTTCGAGGAGACCGTGGAGGCGCTGGTCTCGCGTGTCGAGTCGGTGCGCGGAGCGGGCGCGTGAGCACGGTGCCGGCCGACGTCGGCTGGAGCCGTCCCGGCTCGCCGCCCGAGCGCAGGTGAGCGGGTCGGAGGCCTCCCGGTGCTCCGTCCCTGCCCCTCCGACCGACTTCTTCCTCCAGACCTCTGACAGACCTCCTACAGACCCCAAGACTTCGCACAGACCAGGAGCAGCAATGGCCCGACACGATGACGCGACCCCTCAGGGCGGCGAGGATTTCACCCCTGCCGTCGAGGATGACCGCCTGGCCGAGCGGCTCGCCGCGATCACCGAGGAGGAGGCCGAGGCCCGCGCCGCCGCGCTGCGCGCCGGGCTCGAGGACTACGAGCTCGAGGACGAGGACGCGGCGCTGCTGACCGGCCAGGACCACGACGACGAGGGTGAGCCGTTCGTCCCGGCGCCACCGGTGCTGGCCATCGTGGGTCGGCCGAATGTCGGCAAGTCGACTCTGGTCAACCGGATCATCCGTTCCAAACAGGCGGTGGTGGAGGACGTGCCCGGAGTGACTCGGGACCGCGTCTCCTACGACGCCGAGTGGAACGGCAAGGAGTTCACGATCGTGGACACCGGAGGCTGGGAGCAGGACGCCCGCGGCATCCACCGGCGGGTGGCCGAGCAGGCCGAGGTCGCCGTGGACGAGGCCGACGCGGTGCTGTTCGTGGTCGACGGGCTGGTCGGTGCGACTGCGGTGGACGAGGCCGTGGTGCGCATGCTGCGCCGGAAGAAGAAGCCAGTGCTGCTGGCCGCCAACAAGGTGGACTCCGACGCGCAGATGGCCGAGGTCTACGGGCTGTGGAATCTCGGCCTGGGGGAGCCGCATCCGGTCTCCGCCCTGCACGGGACCGGGACCGGGGACGTGCTGGACGCCGCGGTGAAGGCCATGCCGGAGACGGCCCAGCACGGGGGGCTGGTCCCACGGGGAGGCCCGCGTCGGGTGGCACTGGTGGGGCGGCCCAATGTGGGCAAGTCCTCTTTGCTGAATAAGCTGGCCGGAGCGGAGCGGGTCGTCGTCGACGACGTCGCGGGCACCACCCGGGACCCCGTGGACGAGATGGTCGAGCTCGGCGGCAAGACCTGGAGGTTCGTCGACACGGCCGGCATCCGGCGGCGGCAGCACATGGCCCAGGGCTCCGAGTTCTACGCGATGCTGCGGACCCAGCGGGCGTTGGACAAGGCTGAGGTCGCCGTGGTGCTGCTGGCTGTGGACGAGCCGATCTCGGAGCAGGACGTGCGCATCCTGCAGCTGGCCGTGGACTCCGGCCGGGCACTGGTGATCGCGTACAACAAATGGGATCTGCTCGATGAGGAGCGCCGCTATTACCTGGAGCGGGAGATCCAGCGCGACCTGGGTCACGTCGCCTGGGCTCCGCGGGTGAACGTCTCGGCGCAGACCGGGTGGCACAAGGACCGCCTGGCGCCTGCTCTGGAGACCGCTCTGGAGAACTGGGGGCAGCGGATCCCCACCGGTCGGCTCAACGCGTTCCTCGGTGAGCTGGTGGCCGCGCACCCGCACCCGGTCCGCGGCGGCAAGCAGCCCAGGATCCTGTTCGGGACCCAGCCGTCGAGCCGTCCGCCGAAGGTCGTGCTGTTCACCACCGGCTTCCTGGATGCCGGATATCGACGGTTCATCGTGCGTCGGCTCCGTGAGACGTTCGACTTCACCGGCACACCGATCGAGGTGTCCATGCGCGTGCGGGAGAAGCGCCGCCGGAAGAAATGACATCCGGGGGTCGATGCGGCATCGGGGCCCGAGTTGTTGTAGACTCTCGTGGTGGCCGCAACGGCCGCGAAGAATCGGGATGTGGCGCAGTTTGGTAGCGCACACGACTGGGGGTCGTGGGGTCGCAGGTTCAAATCCTGTCATCCCGACAGAGCAGAGAACCCCGGATCGCTGAGATGACAGCGATCCGGGGTTCTCTCGTCTCTGCGGACGCCTCTGAGGATCGAGCGACCACGAATCACGGCATCTCGCCCCGCCCAGCGGCGTCTCCCCGGGGAGACCTCGTGAGGTGTGGCCGCTCGACGTGCTCAGGCATGGACGACGTGAGTGACCGGGCCGGAGTGATGGTGGAACAGCAGGCTCAGCAGCTCCCCACGCGATGTCGTGGAGGTTTTGGACAACACGGACCGGACGTGGTCCCGGACCGTGTGCTCGGAGATGAAGAGCCGGCTCGCGATCTCACCGGTGGACCGTCCGTTGGAGAGCTCGGCGAGGACCTCCTGCTCCCGGGCGCTCAGCCCATAGGCTGCGACGACCAGAGGCATCACTTCCGCAGGACGTGACGGCTCGATGATCAGGACGATTCCTGTGAGCCGACCGTCCGGGGTCAGGGTGTGATCCCCCCGGATCGTCAGCCACCGCCCTGACCGGCCATGCAGCCGCGTCACGGGGGGCTCGGCCCGGGGGCGACGGAGGGCGCGGGCGCGCGTCAGCGTGGCGACCATGTAGGCCTCTCCCGGCAGGCTCGTCTCCGGGCCGGCCTCGATCGGGTGGGCCCAGAGTTCGGCGAGCAGCTCCGGGGCGCTGTCGTTCATCGACGTGACCTGCCCGAGCGGATCGAGCGTCACGACGCCGGGGGTCCAGTCCCCGCCGTCGGCTCTGAGGTCCAGGACGGTGCACCGCTGAAGCCCCGCGGCGATGACGGGACGCAGACGCTCCAGCCAGAGGAGGGCGTCGTCGTCGAAGTCCTCCTCGCCGCTGTCCCGCAGGAAGTTGCCCACTCCCCAGCAGATCCCTCGCCAGGAGAACGTCGTGCGCAGTTCGGCGCCGAAGCCCATGGGGCCGTTCAGCTCCCGGTGCCGCGGGCTCAGCTGCGGATGTCCCTGGGTGACGCGGTGCAGCGTGGTGGCCGCCGACGCCGTCCGGTGCATGTCTGTGAACTTGTTGAAGTCCGGCTCGAGGAACTCGTTGTGCATCCAGGGCGCACACATCGCTTCGGGCAGATTCTCGATGACGGCAGCCGTGGAGAGCACGAGGGTGTCGGGATCCGTCGCGCTCAGCAGCATCCCGGACATGCCCAACGCCTCATGGAGCGGAGCGCGCAGACCGTCGATGAGATCCATGGTGTTCGGGGCATCGGCGCAGACCTCCTGGACCCGCCTGGTGGCGCTGGCCCGGTGTCTCGGACGAAGAACGGATGCAGTGGTGTCGTGGAGCACCATGGGCTGAGTGTGATCCTCCGCCCCGGACCTGTCAAGGATTGGTGTGCGCGCTGCCGAATATCCCCCCGCATATCCCCCCGCTGTGGGGGTGGCGTCGGAGAGAGTGCCCCGTGAGCGGGGATGGTCGCCCGCTCGACCGAAGCACATGCTTGAGGTGCCGCAGGTCTGCGGACCCCGCCACAGGCCGGGGCCCTTTTCACCTTCTCACCGTCGAGCTGTCAGGGGATCGCCATGACCGTCCCATCTCACGTCCCATCCCACGTCCCATCCCACGTCCCATCCCACGTGACGACTCATGTCCGGTCCCTCGACTCTGCCCATGCCACGGACATCGAGCGCCTCGCCTCGGCCTGCCGGGGCCCGGTTCTGTCCCCGTCGGACGGCGCGGAGTATCTCGAAGCGTGCTCCGGGTGGAACCTGGCCTGGACCCAGCGGCCGGCCGTCGTCGTCGTCGCGGCGTCGGTGGTCGACGTCGTCCATGCAGTGCGCCATGCCGTCGACCATGACCTCACTGTGGCTGTTCAGAACACCGGCCACAGCGTCACTGTGCCCGCGGATGATCGCACTGTGCTGATCGTCACCGGCGGACTCGACCAGGTGTCCATCGACGCGGCCTCACGGACGGCCACCGTCGGCGGGGGAACCGCCTGGAGTCCGGTGCTCGCGGCCGCGCAGCAGCACGGTCTGGCTCCGCTGCTGGGATCAGCTCCGCATGTCGGCACCGTCGGCTACAGCCTCGGTGGCGGCTTCGGCTGGTTGGCGCGCAAACACGGGCTCGCCGTCGACGCGGTCCGGTCAATGCGTGTCGTCCTCGCCGACGGCAGCACCGTCACAGCCTCACCCAGTGAGGAGCCGGACCTGTTCTGGGCCCTGTGCGGCACAGCAGGAAGCGGGCTCGGCGTCGTCGTGGAGATGACGACCGGGCTCGTGCCGGTGGAGGAGGTCTACGCGGGAAACCTGTTCTATCCGCTCGACGCCGTCGGTGAGGTCTTCGAGCGCTATGTCGCCTGGTCCGATCAGGCTCCTGCGGAGCTGACCAGCGCCTTCAACATCACAGCTTTCCCGCCCCTGGAGATCGTCCCGGAACCGCTGCGCGGACAGACCTTCGTGATCGTGCGGGGATGCTGGGCCGAAGATCCGAGGGACGGGACCGGGTCGGGGAAGACCTGGGTGGACGCGTGGCGTACCTGGCGGACGCCGCTGATGGACACCTGGGGGACGATCCCTTTCGCCCGATCGGCTGAGATCTCGATGGACCCGGTGGACCCGCTCCCGGCAGCCTCCAGCGGGCGATGGCTGGCACAGATCGATGGAGAGGTGCTGGCGGCCATGGTGGAGGCGGTCTGTGGAGGCAGGAGCCCCTCGCCGGTGCTCTTCGCCGAACTCCGGCACGCAGGGGGAGCGATCCGGGCCGACCGCCCGGAGGTCAGCTTCGCCGCGCGACAGGGCGACCGGATGCTCGAACTGGTGGGTCTGGTCACCGGTCCCGCCGCGGACGCGGATCTGGAGGCCCGGTTCACCACGATCTGGCGGCGCCTGAACGAGCACCTCGCCCCACTGTCCGGGTACCTGAACTTCGTCGAGGGCCACGAGCGGGTCGACGTCACTCGACAGGCGTTCGACGCTGAGACGAGGCGCCGTTTGCAGACCGTGAAGCGCCGGTTCGACCCGCAGGACCTGTTCCGTCACGGCGTCCCGCTCATAGGACGGCGCTGAGGCACCACGAGACGGGCGGCGCGAGCTGCCATGATGAGAGAGGACGACGATCATGCGACACCTGACGACAGCCCTGGGAGCCGCCGCCCTGATGGCAGCGGCGACCATCTCCCCGGCCGGGGCGACCGGACAGTCCGACCTGGCTCAGGTCCGGTCCGCGACGGTCGCCTACCAGGATGTGCGAGTCGCGATGGAGGCTGGCTATGGGCAGACATCCGGCTGTGTGCCGAACATGGGGTACCACTATCAGCGCGGAGTGGCTGCCACGGCCGAGGATCTGGATCCGCTGAACCCGGAGATCCTCGTCTACGCTCCGCAGCCGAACGGGAGGCTCGCGCTGGTGGCCGTCGAATACGCCTCGTGGGACGCGGAGGCGGAGCTCTTCGGCACCACGTTCGATCCGCCCCACCCGCATGGCGGGCCACCGTTCCACACGCTGCACGTGTGGATCTGGCAGGGAAACCCGGACGGGATCTTCGCCCCCACGAACCCGAACGTCCGGTGCCGATGACGGAGGGTGATGTCTCCGCTCCGAGGTCGGGCGGTCTTCGCTAGGGTGGTGATGGACTGTGTTGCCTCGTGGAGACGGCATCTCCATGACGGCAGTGACAGGATGCTCCCCTTCCTCGTCAGGAGACTCCATGGCTGCTTCCGGCACCTCGGCCGCGGCGACTTTCCGCGCGGCCCTTCTCGACATGGACGGCACGCTGGTGGACTCCCGTGCGGTGGTCGAGAAGCTCTGGCTGCGCTGGGCCGACCAGCACGGTCTGGATCATGATCTGGTCCTACGGACAGTCCATGGTCGCCAGGGACACGAGTCCATGGCGATCCTGCTGCCTCACCGGGACCCGGAGACCAACGCCCGGGAGAACCGCCGCATGCTGGCCACCGAATCGGACGACACCGCCGGAATCGTGGCGATCGCGGGGGCCGCACAGCTGTTGGAGGATCTGGAGGGTGTGCCGCACGCACTGGTGACCTCGGCGGATGCACGCTTGGCGGCCTCCCGGATGCAGGCGGCCGGGCTGCGGATCCCGGAGCACCGGATCACGGCAGAGGACGTCTCTGCCAGCAAGCCGTCGCCCGAAGGATTTCTCCGGGGTGCCGAACTGCTCGGTGCCGCACCGGAGGAGTGCGTGGTCTTCGAGGACTCCGAGGCTGGTGTCGAGGCAGGTCTGGCCGCCGGGATGACGGTGATCGGGGTGGGCGCCCATGCCCGGGAGTATGAGCCGACCCATGCGGTGGCGGACCTGACCGGTCTTCAGGTCACGCCGGACGGCGACGGCAGGTTCACCGTCACCTGGTGATCGGGACGGATTCCGCGGCCGGGGCTGTGGGATCGCTAGAGTGTTCTGCATGGCAACCACTGCGCAGACATCCCGGTATCCGATGGCGGAGGAGATCGGCTGGTTGATGAACCGTCTCAACCAGCTGCGTGCGGACAGGTTGCGCGTGCTGCTGGAGCCGCTGGGCCTGAGCGCGCGGTCTGCGGCGATGCTGACGGCAGTGGCGAGCCTCCCGCAACCGGTGGCCCAGTTCGAGGTCTGCCGTGCCCTGGTGCTGGACCAGGCCAGTGTGGCGATCATCGCCGACGCCCTGCAGAAGCAGGGCCTCATCGAACGTACCCGCGACCATCAGGATCGGCGTCGCTACGCCATCACCCTCACGGAGGCCGGCGTCGAGCTCCAGCGCCGCTGCGCCGAGCAGAGCGGGATGGCCGAGGAGGAGCTGCTGGCGGGCATGCCTGAGGACGACGTGGCCACGCTGCGCTCCCTGCTCACCGAGCTGGCCACGCGGCGCGGCATCATCTGACCGGCATCACCTGACCGGCATCATCTGACCGGCATCACCGCAGCAGAACCCCCGGAGCTGTTCCCGTGTGCCTGAGACGTCTCCGCGCGCCTGTTCCCCGGCGAGCTGCGTGACCTGGGGCGGAGTTCGGGGACGACATTTCTCGGACGCACCCCTTGACGACGTGACGCCAGTCACTTTATAGTCATAACAGTTTGTGGCACAAACTGTTGGATCACTGGCACGTATGAGAGGTGGAGGCACCATGGGACAGGGAGCACGCATGATGCGCTGGACGGCCGGAGCGGCCGTCGCGGCGGTGGCACTCACCGCATGTGGTGAGGGCGGCAATGGCGCAGACGACGGTGACGGCGGCACGCTGAGCTTCGGCGTCGTGCCTCTGGAGACCGCGACCGAGACGCTGGACAACTGGAGCTTCTTCATCGAGATCTTCGAGGAGGAGACCGGCTACGAGATCGAGCTGTTCGAGGCCACTGATCCGGCGGCCGTGATCGAGGCGAGCATCGCCGGAGACCTGGACTTCGTCCAGCTGGGCCCGTTCGCCCAGTGGATCGCCCGCGACAACGGCGCCCAGCTCGACACCGTCGGCGCGACAGCCCCAGACGAGCAGGGGCCGCGCAACGCCTCGGTGGCTGCGGTCCGCGCGGATTCCGGCATCACCGACATCACGCAGCTCGCCGGAGAGGACGTCTGCTTCATCTCTCCGGGCTCGGCCACCGGCTACCTCTTCGGAGCCGCGGCGTTCCTCGGGGAGGGGATGGATCCGGAGGCCGACGTCAACGGCATCTTCGTCGGTGACCACGCCTCCGCAGTCCGCACGATGTACGACGGAGAGTGCAGCGCCGTCTTCACCCACCGCGAGATGGCCGAGGTCATCTTCTACGACGACAACGACGACGTCGAGGCGGGCGAGCTGGAGATCATCTGGCGTGAGGACATCCCCGAGGGCGGGATCTCGGTGTCCACGGAGATCGACGAGGAGCTGCAGACGCTGATCACCGAGACGATCCTCGAGCTCAACGGCGACGTGGTCTACGAGCGGGGCGACTGCCCCGAGGACCTGCTCGCCGAAGGCGAGACGGGAGACTTCTGCCGGGTGATGGGACAGTTCTGGGGCATCGTGGATCAGGACGAGTCCTATTGGGACCCGATCGCTGAGGTCTGCGAGCTCACTGACGCGCCGGCCTGCCAGAGCTGAGGTGAGGACCGTGACGAATCACGAGAACACGGCACAGGATATGGCGGTGAGTCTGCGCAACGTCACCAAGGAGTTCAATGATGGTGAGGTCAAGGCGCTGCGCGGGATCGATCTGGAGGTTCCTCGGGGCCAGAAGCTGGTGCTGATGGGGCTCTCGGGCTCGGGGAAGTCGACCACGCTGCGGGTGTTGAACCGGCTGCATGATCCGACCTCTGGTGAGCTGACGGTGCTCGGCGAGGACACGATGGCCATGTCGGCCCGTGAGCTGCGCCGGTTCCGGCAGCGGGTGGCGTTCATCTTCCAGCACTTCAATCTGGTGGGTCGGCTCACTGCGTTGGAGAACGTCATGGCCGGGGCGCTGGGCACGCTGCGTGGGCCCCGGTATGGGGTGATGACCTATCCCAATGCGATGCGTCATGAGGCTTTGGCTCAGTTGGAACGCGTCGGGCTGGGGGATCAGGCTTTCCAGAAGGCCGGCACGCTCTCGGGTGGGCAGCAGCAGCGGGTGGGCATCGCTCGGGCGTTGTTCCAGAAGCCTGAGCTGGTGCTGGCTGATGAGCCGGTGGCCTCGTTGGACCCGGAGTCTTCTCGGCAGATCATGGAGCTGCTGCTGAAGGTCTGTGAGGAAGATGGGCTGACCGTGATCTGCAGTCTGCACCAGGTCGAGCTGGCCATCGAGTGGGCTGATCGGATGGTGGGGCTGCGGCATGGAGAGATCGTCTTCGACCGGGATGCCTCGCAGATCACGATTGCAGATGCCTCGACGATCTATGCCAGCACTGACCCCACCGCCAGTTCTGACCCGGAGGCGGCATGAGTGTGATGGAGACTGCGCGGCCGCGGGTGCTGCGGCCGCCGAAGGACAAGAAGCGACGTCGTCTGCAGCTGGTCGCTCTGGTGGTGGTCGCGCTCTTCGGCGTGGCGCTGTGGCAGACCGGGTTCACTCCCTGGAATGTGTGGGGCCGGATGGACTCGGTGGTCAATCTCATCGATCGGATGATGCCGCCGAGTTTCGTGGACTGGCAGCGCTATGTCGTCGCGGTCATCGAGACGCTGTGGATGGTGCTGGCCGGTACGGCGATCGCGTTGGTGCTGGCGGTGCCGGTCTCGGCGCTGGCGGCGCGGAACATCACCACCGGGCCGGTGGCCTACAACGTGTGTCGGTTCATCATCACGCTGACTCGTGCGGTGCCTTCGCTGGTGTTCGCGCTGATCTTCGTGCGAGCGATCGGGGTGGGGCCCACTGCGGGTGTGTTGGCGATGGGGATCAGTTCGATCGGGATGATCGGGAAGTTCTTCGCCGACCGGATCGAAGAGATCGACATGGGCATCGTCGAGGCCAGCAGGGCCTCGGGGGCCACGAGGATCCAGACGTTCTTCTCCGCAGTGCTGCCGCAGGTGATGACCAACTGGATCTCGTTGTCGCTGTATCGGATCGACATCAATCTGCGCAATGCGGTGATCCTGGGCTTCGTCGGTGCTGGTGGCATCGGGCTGGAGCTGCAGCGGGTGCAGGGCCAGATGGTCTACACCCGGGTGATGGCCATCGCGATCATCATCTTCCTGCTGGTGCTGCTCACCGAGCGGCTCTCGGCGATGGCTCGCGCCGCGGTGCTGGGCAGTGAGGCTCCGGCGAAGGACAACCCGTTCTCGCTGCGGGCGAAGTACAAGGCCTTCCGGAGTCGCCGGGTCGAGCAGTCGGCCGCCCGGGCGGGCGAAGGGGGCACCGCCGGGACGCCGACGTCGACCGCGACGCCGACGTCGAAGTCGACTCCGAAGCCGACGGCGGCGACGGGGCGGCGTGCTGCCTGGCGTCGTCCGAGCGCTGAGGGGCGTATCAGCGTCGGTTGGGATCCCTTCCGGCTGCGGCGGTGGACCATGGGCTGGACGGCGGTGGCGCTGACGGTGTTCAGCTTCATCATGCTCGGTTTCGGGCCGGTGCAGCTGGTCGTCGCGATCCAGGACATCATCCCGTATGTGGTGAGCATGTTCCCGCCGGACTTCGTGACCAATTTCGCTCGGCATCTGGATCTGATGTTGGAGACGATCTGGATGGCGTTGGCGGCCACTGTGCTGGGGCTGATCATCTCTCTGCCGATCGGGATCCTCGGGGCGAAGAATGCCACGTTCCATCCGATCGCGGAGAAGTTGGCCAGGTTCTCCACGATCGTGGTCCGTGGTATGCCGGAGCTGATCATCGCGGTGCTGCTGGTGGTGGCCTTCGGGATGGGTCCGCTGGCTGGTGTGCTGGCGTTGACGATCGGTTCGATCGGACTGGCCGGCAAGCTGATCGCGGACACGATCGAGGACACGGATCTGTCCAAGCAGAACGAAGCGATGCGCGCGGTGGGGGCAGGTTGGCTCCAGCGCACGGTGACCTCGACGATTCCGTCGACCTTGCCCGGAATCATCGGGGTGGGGCTGTACATGTTCGACGTCTTCGTCCGTGCGGCCACCGTGATGGGCATCGTCGGTGCTGGTGGTATCGGCCTGGCTCTGGATGCTTCGATCCGTGGTCGGCAGATGGACCAGACCCTGGCCCTGATCATCATGATCTTCATCACCGTCTATGCCACTGAGAAGTTCTCAGGTTGGCTCAGGAGGCAGATTCTGTGAACACCACGACACCTGATGACGTCGTTCTGGGGAGAATCGCTCGCCAGGCCGCGGAAGCCGTCGCGGAAGACATCCGCCGGGCCTTCTTCGGAACTGTCGAGGTCGAGCACAAGAGCTCAGAGTTCGACCCGGTCACCGAGGTCGATCGACGCTCCGAGCGCAGGATCCGACAGATCCTGGCCGAAGCGACTCCGGAGGCGGCGATCTCCGGGGAGGAGTACGGATCCACTGACGGTGCGGTATCCGGAGGGTCGGCGTCGTTGCGCTGGCACATCGATCCGATCGATGGCACGCATAACTTCATCGCCGGGATCCCGTACATCTCGACCTCGGTGGCCGCCGAGCTGGACGGGGTGCTCGTCGCTGGGGCTGTGCATGACCCGCTGCAGCGGGAGACCTTCTGGGCCTGTCGGGAGAAGGCCTGGGTCAATGATCAGCCCCTGGCGTCGGCGGACGAGGACCCCGGACGCCCCGGGGTGATGACCTCGCAACCGTTCCAGGGGCTGCAGTCCAGCGGTGGTGATCTCGACGAGCTGATCGGCATCTGCCAGAGCTTCGGCATCGTGCGCAACCCGGGGTCCTTCGCCCTGCAGGTGGCTCATGTGGCCGCAGGCAGGGCCGCCGGAGCGTTCGAGCTCACCGGGGCGGCACCGTGGGACATCGCCGGAGGGATCGCGGTGGCCCAGGCCACGGGCTGTACGCACCTGCGGCTGGGCCAGGCTCCGCCGGGATTCGGGGACTGGGCGAGTCATTCGTATCTGATCACTCGGGATCCCGCCCGGGCCGAGGAGCTCGGACCGCGTCTGACCCGGCTGATGGACCGAGGCGAGGTCCCCGAACGACTCGCCGCCCTGCTCGCCATGTGACACGGTCTGGGCCACCCCTCATCGCCCCCGGACAGGGAGGTCATGTCAACGTATGACCGCCCGACCGGGGGCGATGGTGGTCTGGGGTCGCTTCGCTCAGGACGTGGTGCTGCGTCGCGCATCGCCCCAGATGTCGATCCCCGCGTCGACAGCGTACTGGTCGATCTCGGCGAGCTCCTCAGCGCTGAACGCCGGGGACCGCAGTGCGGCGAGGTTCTGCGTCAGCTGCTCGACCCGGCTGGCGCCGATCACCAGCGAGGTGACCCGCTCATCGCGCAGGGCCCAGGCCAGCGCCATCTGAGCCAGTGTCTGCCCACGGCGGCGGGCGATATGGTGCAGGGCGCGGATCCTCTGGAGGTTCTCCTCGCTGAGGAAACCATCCCGGAAGGAGGGCTTGGTGGCCGCACGCGAGTCGGCGGGCACGCCGTCGAGATACTTCTCGGTGAGCATGCCCTGGGCCAGTGCGCTGAAGGCGATCACGCCCACACCCTCGTCGTCGACGGTGTCCAGCAGTCCGTCGTGCTCGATCCAGCGGTTGAACATCGAGTAGGAGGGCTGGTGGATCAGCAGGGGAGTGCCGAGCTCCTGCAGGATGGCGGCGGCCTGACGGGTGTCCTCCGGGGAATACGACGAGATGCCGACATAGAGCGCCCTGCCGGAGCGGACGGCGGTGTCCAGTGCGGCCATCGTCTCCTCCAGCGGAGTGTGCGCATCTGGTCGGTGGGAGTAGAAGATGTCGACATAGTCGAGCCCGAGACGATCCAGCGAGGCGTCCAGACTCGAGAGCAGATACTTCCGGCTGCCGCCGGGGCCGCCGTATGGGCCCGGATGCATGGCCCAGCCGGCCTTGGTGGAGATGATCAGCTCATCCCGGTAGGGGGAGAGGTCCTCTCGCATCAGTCGCCCGAAGTTGGTCTCCGCCGAGCCGGGAGGCGGGCCGTAGTTGTTGGCCAGGTCAAAGTGGGTGATCCCAGAGTCGAAGGCGGCACGGACGATGTCCCGCTGTCGCTGGAAGGGGACGTCGTCGCCGAAGTTGTGCCACAGTCCCAGGGACAACGGTGGAAGCACCAGCCCGGAGCGCCCGACCTGCCGGTAGACCAGATGCTCGTAGCGGTCCTCGGCGGCGAGGTACGGGGTGCGGCTCATGGATCTCCTGTCGTCGCGGGCGGCCGCTGACAAGCCTACTCCTGGGCGGACAGGGCGACTACGATCAGCCCATGGTGAAGTCGCAGAACACAGAGGCCATCGCCCGAGCAACGGGCCGTCAGTGGGACGATTGGGTCCGTCAGCTCGACGCCGCCGACGCGCAGTCGATGACGCATCCGCAGATCGCAGAGCTGGCCGAGGCGCAGATGCCCGCCGACCTGGACAACACCGGGTGGTGGGCCCAAGGTGTGGCGGTGGCCTACGAGCAGGTGCGGGGTCTGCGCATCCCCGGGCAGGCCAGCGACGGAAGCTTCCATGCCTCGGTGAGCAAGACCCGCCAGGGAGACCGTCGGGAGGCTCTCGACGCCTGGTTGCACCTGGTGGCCGACCGTGAGGAGTTCAACGGGGTCGCCACCCAGGGGCCAGCCTCCACCTCAGAGACCCCGAAGTGGCTCTACTGGCGGGTGAAGCTGTCCGACGGCAGCCGGGTCAGCCTCGGGATCACGGCCACGGGCCAGGGCCGGGTGGCCATGGGGCTGGAGCACACCAAGCTGGCCGCGCCGGAGGACATCGATCGGTGGAAGCCCTTCTGGAAGGTGCTGCTCGCCGAGCTCTGAGGCTCCAGGGCCCGACGAGCAGCGGGGCCGGGTCCTCAGCTCTCGATCTGGTCAGGTCGCTCGGAGCCTGCGGTGACCTGGATGCGCTGCGGCGTCTCCTTCGCATAGACCCCGGCGACCGTCACCGTCAGTACACCGGCGTCGTAGCCTGCGGTGATGGCCTCGGAAGAGACCTCTTGGGGCAGCGTCACCGTGCGAGAGAAGGTGCCGTAGCGGACCTCCCGCAGCCCCTCGGTGTCGCGCTCATCCCGGCGTTCGCCCGAGATGGTCAACGACCGGCCGCTGAGTTCCACAGAGACGTCGTTCTCCGGGTCCACGCCGGGCAGGTCCACCCGCAGGACGAGGTCTTCACCGTCACGATGGGCATCCACCGCGGGGACGAAGCCGACTCCTCGGGTGCCGTCCACGCGGGAGGCGCTGACCGGTGACTCGTCGAACAGCGGGGAGCGCAGCGAGTGGAGCAGGTCGTCCATCAGGGACATCGGGTCCAGTCGGGTCAGACGGTTGGTGGCCAACGAGATCATCCCCTTTCGCACTGTCGACTTGTGGAGTGTTGGCACCAGGAACAACGGAAAACCTCCTGGTCATATTCCGCACTTTAGCGTAGTCGGCGCATGTTTTTCGGGCGATCTGCGAGGCATCGGGAGCAGGACCCGACGGTGTCAGGACAGAGGCATGTGTCGATCGCCGCGAGCTCATCCGGGGTCCGCGGGCCCCGGTCGATGCCACGGCGACGGGTCCGGCAGATGGCGGTGACCGTCCGGACCTCGAGGTGGCTCGGCAGCTGATCCCCGACGAGGGCGAGTGCTTCCCTCCGGCATGGCTCTGTCACGGGCCTGCGCTGCGGATCAGCGCCTCGGCGGCGCGAGCCAGGTCAGCATCGCTGACGTCGGTGCCGAAGGTGAAGCGCACCGCCGTCTGGGCGACCTCTGCGGGGAAGCCCATCGCGGTCAGGGCGGGGCTGGGCTCGCTGGAGCCGGCGGCGCAGGCCGAGCCCGAGGAGCAGAACACGCCCTCCCGCTCGAGGTCGAGCAGCACAGACTCCCCGCTGCGACCGGGCAGCACGAAGGAGGCATGGCCGGCCAGCCGACGGGTGTGATGTCCGGTCAGCCGAGCCTGGGGGACGCCACACACGACCGCGGCGATGAACTGATCCCGGCGCGCACGCAGGGCGGCGACGTCCTCGTGCTGCGCCAGCTCCACCGCTGTGGCCATGGCCACAGCGCCCGCCACGTCCTCGGTCCCGGAGCGGCGCCCACGCTGCTGGCCTCCCCCGTGGATCAGTGGCTCGAAGGGCGTGCGTCGGCGCAGCCAGAGGACCCCGACGCCCTTCGGAGTGCCGATCTTGTGCCCGGCGAGAGTCATCGCCTGCACGCCGAGGCTGCCCACATCCAGCGGCTCTGAGCCTGCGGCCTGTACGGCGTCGGTGTGGAAGGGCGTGCCGGTCTCCGCGGCGATCCGGGCCAAGGAGGCGATGTCCTGGACTGTGCCGACCTCGTTGCTGGCCGCCTGCACGCTGACCAGCGTCGTGTCCTCGCGCAGGCGGCCGCGCAGATCGTCCGGGGACACCAGGCCGTGCTGGTCGACCGGGAGGGTCTCCACCGCGTATCCGAGCCGCCGCAGCCAGTCTGCGGACTCGGCCACCGCAGGGTGCTCCATCGCGGAGACGAGCACATGGCGGCCCCGGGGTGCGGCCAGGGCGATGCCCTTGATCGCGGCGTTGTCGGCCTCGGTGCCTCCCGAGGTGAAGAGGACCTCCCCGGCGCGGGCGCCGAGGCTGCGGGCGACCCTGGCGCGGGCATCCTCCAGGGCGCGGCCCGCTGTCATCCCGGGCTCGTGGCGGCTGGAGGGGTTGGCATGCCCTCCCGCCAGGTGGGGCCACATGGCCTCGAGCACCTCTCGGCGGACCGGCGCCGAGGCCGCGGAGTCGAGGTACACCTCAGAGGCGTGTGAGGATGACGCGCTCGTTTCGGCCGTCTGGGTCATGGTGCCCCCTTCATCGACTCGTGGTCAGGTCCAGGCCCAGGTCCACTGCCGGAACCCCATGGGTCAGGGCGCCTACGCTGATGACATCGACGCCGGTGGCGGCGATCTCGGGCACGGTCTCCAGGGTGACTCCGCCGGAGGCCTCCACGACGGCTCGGCCGCCGATGATCTCCACACCGCGGCGCAGGTCGTCACACGAGAAGTTGTCCAGCATCAGGGTGTCTGCGCCTCCTGCGAGGGCCGGTTCGATCTGATCGATCCGATCCACCTCCACCTCGATATGGGTGGTGTGCGGCAAGCGGGTGCGGGCGGCGGTGACGGCCGAGGCGAGGTCCTCGACCAACCCGATGTGATTGTCCTTGGCCATCACGGCGTCGGAGAGGCTGAACCGGTGGTTGTGCCCGCCCCCGCAGCGCACCGCATGGCGCTCCAGGGCCCGCAGCCCCGGAGTGGTCTTCCGCGTGTCGGTGATCCGGACGCCGGTTCCCCCGACGGCCGCCACGTAGCGGGCTGTCAGCGTCGCCACCGCGGTCATCCGCTGCACCAGGTTCAACGCCACGCGCTCGGCGGTGAGCACCGCGCGGGCCGGGCCTCGCACCGAGGCCAGCTGATCGCCGGGACTGAAGGGATCGCCGTCGTGATGCTGCCGGGTCACGTTCACCTCGGAGGACACGGCGGTCATCGCCGTGGCGAAGACGTCGCCACCGCTGAAGATGCCGGGCTGGCGGGCCACCAGGGCGGCCTCGGCCACGGCGTGAGCGGGGACGAAGGCCCATGAGGTCAGATCTCCGCCGGGGGCGTCCTCCGCGAGGGCCAGATCGACGACCTGCTGGATCTGGGCCCGGGAGAGCAGCGGGTCCGTGGCGACGTCAGGGGGAGGGGGTGGTGAGGAGGCGGGAGAGCCGCACGGGGAGGGGGACGGAGAAGCCGCGGGAGGAGCCGGGGTCATGGTGGAGCTCACCTCGGCTTCGCGGCGAGCATCCGGTCCAGGGCGACCTTCGCCTCGACGGCGACGTCGTCCTCGACCACGATCTGGTTCTCCACCCGGCCGGCGACGAGCTCATCCAGCACCCAGGCCAGATAGCCGGGGTGGATGCGGTACATCGTCGAGCAGGGGCAGATCACCGGGTCCAGGCAGAAGATCGTGCGGTCCGGGTGCTCGGCGGCCAGCCGATTGACCATGTTGATCTCCGTGCCCACGGCGATGGTGTCGCCGGGGGAGGAGGCGGCGATGAACTTCTTGATCGCGTCGGTGGAGCCGGCGGCGTCGGCGGCGTCGACCACCGGCATCGGACACTCCGGGTGGACGATGACCTTGACCCCCGGGTGCTCGGTCCGGGCCTGCTCGATCTGATCCACGGTGAACCGGCGATGCACCGAGCAGAAGCCGTGCCACAGGAGCACCTTCGCCGACCGCAGGGTCTCCTCCGTGTTGCCGCCCAGCTCCTGCCGCGGGTTCCACATCGGCATGTGCTCCAGCGGCACGCCCATCGCCTTGGCCGTGTTGCGTCCCAGGTGCTGGTCCGGGAAGAACAGTACCCGGTGGGCTCGTGCGAAGGCCCACTCCAGCACCGTGGCGGCGTTGGAGGAGGTGCATACGATCCCGCCATGTCGGCCGCAGAAGGCCTTCAACGCCGCCGACGAGTTCATGTAGGTCACCGGGATCACCGGAAGCTTGCCCTCGGCGTCGGGCTGAGGGTCCTCGGGGTCGAAGCCGTAGACCTCGGCGATGTCCTCCCAAGCCTCCTCGACGGACTCTTCGTCGGCCATATCGGCCATCGAGCATCCTGCGGCCAGGTTGGGCAGGATGACGCGCTGCTCAGCAGAGGAGAGGACGTCAGCCGTCTCGGCCATGAAGTGTACGCCGCAGAAGACGATGGTCTCCGCCTCGGGTTTGGTCAGCGCCGCGTTGGCCAGCTGGAAGGAGTCCCCGACGAAGTCCGCGTACTGCACGACTTCGTCGCGCTGGTAGAAGTGTCCGAGGATGACCAGCTTCTCGCCCAGGGCCTCCTTGGCCGCGCGGATGCGGGCGTGGAGCTGCTCGTCCTCGAGCTCCCGGTACAGCTGGGGCAACTGGCCGGGGCGCGCCGTGCGGTCCGGGATCGGGTCGGCCTCGGAGGCGCCGGGCCCGTATCCGGGGGCGACGTCGAACTCCCAGGGACCCCGTGGCAGCGAGTCGTTGCACGACTCCTTGGGCTTGAGCTCGATGCGGTCGTGGACGGACAGGCTCATGGGTTCTCCTCGATGGTGAGCGTGTAGCGGGAGCGGTTGGGTGCCGAGCGGTACAGCAGCGGCGGGCGGTGGTGGGTGCCGGTCATCCGGCGCCCGGTGCTCTCCACCGAGCCCTGGGCCAGCACCTGGCGGCGGAAGTTGGAGGGGTCGAGATCGCGGCCGAGGATCGCCTCGTAGACCTCGCGGAGCTGCGTGAGCGGGAACTCCTCGGCCAGGAAGGCGTGGGCGATGGGGGAGTAGGTGATCTTCGCGCGGAGGCGCTGCAGGGCGTAACGCAGGATCACGCCGTGGTCGAAGGCCAGTGGGGCGGAGGCGTGCTCGTGCTGGGCCAAGGTCTCGTCAGCGGGGAACCACTGCACGTTGTCCCCGTGGTCGGCCTCGGCGTCCTCGTCGGGGCGTACCAGGGCCCAGTAGACGATCGAGACCACGCGGTGGTCGCTCTGCGGTGAGCGGTCGACGTCGCCGAAGGCGTAGAGCTGTTCGAGGTGCCGGGGCTTCAGCCCCGTGGTGGCCTTGAGTGTCTCGCGGGCGGAGGAGGCGAGGTCGTGGTGGTCCTCCAGCGGTCCGCCGGGCAGCGCCCACCGGCCTCGGAACGGCTCCCGGATCCGGCGCACCAGGGGCAGCCATAGGATGGGGCGCCCGGTCTCGGGGTGGGGGCGCAGGGCGAAGACCACAGTGGAGACGGCCAGCTCCAGGTGTTGGTGGGCGCCCGTCGGCGAGGCGAGGGAGTCAGGGGTGGCCCATGTGCGCCGGGCCGGTGGCGCTGTCGCGTGCTCGGCAGGACTGCTCATCGCTGCACCCCCTCCTTCTGGTGACAGTGACACTATGCTCTTCTTCATAAGGTCATGTCAACCTGAAGGGGTTGGCGCGGGCAGGCGGGTCTGCGGCCGGCCAGCGGCATAGACTGTCGCGGTGATCACCCCCGCTCGACGCCGACGCCGCCTCGGTCTGCCGGCCAGACCTCCCACCGGCCCCAGCCGCACCCGTGCCGGCGGGCCCGCAGCCGGTCGCCTCCGGAACCTGCTGCCCGGGCTCTCCGTCGCCGTGATGGCGGCGATCTCCGCCCACCTCCTGGGTGGTCTGATCCCCGGGGTCTCCGGGCTCCTGCTCGCGATCCTGATCGGCATCGCACTGCGCGCCCTGGGGTGGATTCCCCGCCCCCTGGAGAGCGGACTCGGCTTCGCCGCCAAGACCCTGCTGCGCCTGAGCATCGTGCTGCTGGGGCTCCAGCTGGTCCTTAGTGACATGCTGGCGCTCGGCTGGGAAGTGGTGGTGCTGGTCATCGGAACGGTGGGGCTGACCTTCCTCGGCACGATGCTGGGAGCGCGGGCGCTGGGCGCCCCCCATGGAGAATCGGTCATGCTCGCCACCGGCACCTCCATCTGCGGGGCGTCGGCCGTCGCGGCGGCCGCGGCGACCCTCGACCGGGGTGACGGGCGGGATCGGGACGCTCGCTCGGTGGATTCCGCGGCGGCCATGGCGATCGCCGTGGTGACCTTCTACGGCACCCTGGCGATGCTCGTTCTGCCGCTGCTGGTGGAGCTGCTCGGCCTGGATGAACGCACTGCCGGGATCTGGATCGGGGTCGGCGTCCATGAGGTGGGGCAGGTCGTCGCCGCCGGCGGCATGGTGGGTGCCACAGCGCTCGCGGTGGCAGTGGTGGTCAAGCTCGGGCGGGTGGTGCTGCTGGCGCCCGTGGTGGTGCTCATCGGCCTCGGCGAGCGGTGGCAGCGACGGCGCGGAGAGGGTGGGCGGCCGGCGGCGGCACGGCATCGTCCGCCCCTGCTGCCGGGTTTCGTCCTCGGGTTTCTGGGTGCCTCCGCGCTGGTCTCGCTGGTGGATCTTCCGGCCGGGCTGATGGATCCGGTGCGCAGCATCACGACGATGGTGATGTCGATGGCCATGGTGGGCATCGGGGCAGGCGTCGACCTGCCTCAGCTCGTGCGTCGCGGTGGGCCGGCTCTGGCGGTGGGGGCGTTCGGCACGGTGGTCGCCCTGGGGGTCTCCCTGATCGGGGTCGTCGTCCTTCTCTGAGGTCTCGGGCGGGCCGCCGCCGTGCGGAGATCGCGCGCTCTCTCGACTCCGTCTCGACTCCGCATCGAATCTGTGTTCGAATAGACTGCGTGAGATGGCAGGATCAGAAGGTCGACGACGACGGCGCCGCGCTGCTGCCCATGAAAGGGCTGCTGCGCACGGTGCGGACTCCGGAGTTCGACGGGGTGGCCTTTCACGAGATCGCGTGCCGTTCGGCGCTGAATCGCGTCCCGGCAGGTTCGAGCATGCCGTTCACCTGGACTGTCAACCCCACGCGGGGCTGCCTCCATCGGTGCGTCTACTGTTTCGCGCGAAAGACCCACGAGTATCTGGACTTCGACTCTGGGCAGGACTTCGACACTCAGATCGTCGTCAAGACGAACATCGCGGAGGTCCTGCGGGTCGAGCTGGCCAGGCCCAGCTGGGGGCGTGAGCATGTGGCGCTGGGGACGAACTCAGACCCCTATATGCGGGCCGAGGGTCGGTACCGACTCATGCCGGGCATCATCACCGCGCTCGCCGAGTCCGGCACGCCGTTCTCCATCCTGACCAAGGGTCCTCTGCTGAAGCGGGACCTGCCGCTGCTGGGTGAGGCGGCCCAGCAGGTGCCGGTCTCTGTGGCCGTCTCCTTGGCGATGGTCGATCCCGAGCTCCAGCAGCGCGTCGAGCCAGGGACGCCCGGACCCCGCGCACGGCTGAGCCTGATCCGCGCCATCGTCGACGCCGGCCTGGAGTGCACCGTGCTGGCGATGCCGATCCTGCCGTGGCTCTCCGACTCGATGGAGCATCTCGACTCGCTCTGCTCCGCCCTGTCCGACGCGGGGGCGGCTGATGTCACCACCGGGGCTCTGCATCTGCGTCCCGGATCGCGGGAGTGGTACATGCAGTGGCTGAGTCGTGAGCATCCCGGGCTCGTTGCCCGGTATCACCGGATCTATCGCGGTGGATCCTACGCCTCGAGGGAGTATCGTCGATGGCTGGGCGCCAGGGCTGATCAGGCGCGACGCCGTCATGGCTTCTCCCGACGGCGGGATCCGATGTGGCGGGAGCGCACAGCGCCCGATGTCCCTGCTGCTGATCCGGGACCTCAGCAGCCCGCGCTGTTCTGAGAGCGGGGGCAAGCGGTCACGGCGCCCCGAGTCCTTGGCTGCAGGTGTCACAATGGAGCCATGAGTGTCATCAAGATCAATGCGATCACCGTCCCCGAAGGCTCCGGTGATGAGCTGGGGCATCGTTTCGCCGCACGGCACGGATCCATGGAGGGCACGCCTGGGTTCGAAGGCTTCGAGCTGCTGCAGCCCACCGATGGGCGCGCCGTCTGGCTCGTGGTCACCCGGTGGGCCTCCGAGGAGGACTTTGAGAACTGGCGGAGCTCCGAGCACTTCCAGCGCTCCCACGGCCAGGACCGCGAGGCCGGATCTGGTGGGGAGGGCGGGCAGGAACGTCCGCCGGTGGGCATGTCCTCAGAGCTCTGGAGCTACCAGATTTCGGTCACCGGCTGACGGCTGGTAATCTGGCTGAGTCAGAACGTCAGCGTAGCTGACCTGACCCCCGCCTCCTTAGCTCAGGGGATAGAGCGTCTGCCTCCGGAGCAGAAGGTCGCAGGTTCGAATCCTGCAGGGGGTACCCGTTGAAATGCCGGGGCATCGACTCGTCGATGTCCCGGCATTTTTCTGTCTCCAGGCCCTGATCCGGGGTCTCCGTGGGGGCTTGCAGGGGCTGTGGATCACCGCCGCGACGACCAGGGGTGGATGTGCCGGGCATGCGGCGTCGGTTCGACGTCTGGCGGTGACCTGGAGCGTGGCACGATGGCTTGACATGCCGATGTGACCTGGACTACAAAGATAACGAATAGCGTTCATTTAATGAGCGCCTGTCGTTGAGGAGTCACCCGCATGCCAGCCCCCGCCGCCCCCCGGCTGACCCCCCGAGTGGTCGTGTCGTTCATCGGCACACTCGTCCTGGCCTATCTGGCCGCAAACCTCGTGCCGGTGCTGATCGGCGCACTGGTCAATGACCTCGGCTTCACCGTCTCCCATGCGGGGAACCTGGTGACCCTCATGTCACTGGGCACAGCCGCCGGGCTGTTCGCCGCCAACAGATTCGTCGCCCACGGTGATCGGTCCCAGGTCGCTCGCATGGGCCTGGCAGGCATGGTGCTGGGCTTCGGAGGGGCGGCGGCGGTGCTGACGCCCGCGGTGGTCCAGGCCGGAGTCATCATCGGCGGAATCAGCTGCGGTGTGGTCATGGCCGCCGGCATCGCCTCCACCGCAGTCACCATGAACCCGGACAAGACGACCACGATGGTCACCATCGTCAATCGCGCTGGAGCCGCCGCACTGCTGGCCGTGGTGCCGCTGCTGGGCAACGACCTGCGGAACCTCCTCATCGTCCTGGCCCTGCTCGGAGCCGCCGGCCTGTTCGCCGCCGGGGGTCTGCCGAACCTTCCCGTCCAGGAGGAGCCCCGTACGACGGCGCGCTCCTTCACTCCGGCGGCGATCCTGCTGGCCGCAGTCTTCGGGCTCTGGTCGCTGTCCGAGGACATGGTCTACGCGATGTTGGAGATTCTGGCCGTCCAGAACGTGGGTCTCTCCCCGGGGGAGTCCTCGTTGGTGATCTCGCTGCAGATCATCGGTGGACTCACCGGCGCCGTCGTCGCCCCGCTGGTGCTGGTGCGGATCGGCCGCTCTCTGTCGATCTTCGCGATCCTGGTCCTCAGCAGCACCGCGAAGTTCCTGATCGTCACCTCCACCACCGCACCGGTGTTCCTCGGGGCCAATGCCGCCTGGGGCTTGGCCTACGGAGCGGCCCTGGTGCTCGTCCTGGGCCTCGCGGCGCGGATGGACGTCTCCGGACGTGTCGGCGTGCTGGTCTCCACCGTCTACATCCTCGGCATCGCTCTTGGGCCCGCCGTGGGCGGAGCCCTGGTCACTCACACCTCACCGCTGACCTTCGCCATGATGGTCTCGGGGGTCAGCGTCGCCGCCGGTCTGGTGCTGCTGCTGATCTCCCGGCGCAGCGGCGTCCCGGAGCGGGGCGGAGACCGCCTGGTCGGCGAGGATCCCCTGGTGGCCGACCCGGTGATCAGCAGGAACCCTTACTCCTCATCGGACGACGTCGCGCCGGCAGGTGCAGACGGGACAACTCGATGACCTCGCCCATCTTCCCCTCCCGTTCCTGGTCCGACGCATCGGCCGAACAGCCGGGGTCGAACCCAGCCTCGGCCTCGAGCCCGCACCTCGATCCCACTCCCTCAGGAGGAGCCACCACCATCATGACCGACCTGATCATCCACACCGCCAGCATCCGCACGATGACCACCGCCTCGGCAGGGCACGTGGTCCCCGAGACGGCCGTCGCCATCGCGGGAGGCACCGTCACCGCGCTGGGGAGCGACGCCGAGATCCTGGCCCTCGCCTCACCGGACACCCAGGTCATCGACGCTCAGGGCGCGACGCTGACGCCGGGGCTCATCGATTCGCACTGCCACCCGGTGCTGGGCTGCGAAGCGACGGTGGGCATCGACTTCGGCGGCATGACCGACCTGGCAGCGATCCGCGCGGCCATCGCCGACGAGGCCGCCGGGCTCCCCGAGGACGCGTGGATCCTGGGCTGGAATCTCGACTACAAGGCCTTCGAGGAGGCCGGGATCCGGGGGGACCACTTCGACGCTGCCACGGGCGGACGCCCTCTGGCAGTGCGGTTCTTCGACATGCATACCGGGCTGGCCAACAGCGCCGCCCTGGCGCGTGCCGGTGTCGACGGCACCGAGGAGTTCGCCGACGCCAGCGAGGTCGTCGTCGACGAAGACGGCACCCCCACCGGCGAGCTCCGGGAGATCCCCGCCTACACGCTGGTCTTCGACGCCGTCCCCCAGGGGCAGCCTGAGGAGCTGGCCCGCACCGTGCAGGCCAAGCTGACCGAGATGGCGGCCTCCGGGGTCACCGGGGCGACCATCATGGACGGCACCCGATCCACACTGACGACGCTCGACACGCTCGAGACCCTCCCCGGTGGCCTGCCGGTCCGCCTGCAGGTGGCGCTGTGGCACCACCCCGGAGATGACGATGCGGCAGTGGTCGAAAGGATCGCCCTGTTCGGCACCACGGGCGCCCGCTACCGGGTCACGATGATCAAGATGTTCATCGACGGGGTGATCGACGGCGGTACAGCCTGGTTGCATCAGCCCGACACCACAGGGGAGTCCGCCCACCCGTTCTGGCCTTCGCTCGACCGGTATCGCGAGGTGGCCACCGCCTATCACCGGGCCGGGTTCCAGCTGGCCACCCACTCCTGCGGCGATGCCGGTGTGGACCACGTGACTCAGGTGTACCGCGATCTGGGGCCGGTGGGCACTGACGCGGCGCCGCACCGAATCGAGCACCTCGAGACGATGACCGACCATGATGTGGAGCAGCTGGTCGAGGCCGGCGTCGTGGCCTCCATGCAGCCGCTGCACATGCAGTGGCGTGAGGTGGAGGGGACCGACCCGTGGGCGGCCCGGCTGGGGCCGGAGCGTGCCGCGCGGGCCTGGCGCATCAAGGACGTGCTCGACGCCGGAGGGATGATCGCGCTGGGTTCCGACTGGCCGGTGGCCACCAGCGATGCACGCATCGGGCTGGCCTGGGCCCGTCTGCGGCGCCACCCCGGCCGGCCGGAGACTCCGGTGTTCGAACCGGACCAGCGGCTGAGCGGACGTGAGGCGCTGCTGGGCTACACCCGATGGGCCGCGGAGGCCCTGGGTCGTGCCGACGTCGGCACGATCACCCCCGGCGCGCAGGCGGACCTGGCGCTCTGGGCCGCAGACCCCGTTGAGACCGACGCCGACGTGCTCGTCGACACCCCCGTGCTGCTGACCACCGTGGCAGGAGCCGTCGTCCACCGTGAGAGAGAGGCAGTCCTGTGAACACCGAGAGCACCGAGAGCACCGAGAGCACCGAGACCGCTGAGACCACCGGGGCCACCGGGGCCACCGGGTCCACCGCATTGAAACGGACCCTGGGTCTGCCCTACGCGGTGCTGTTCGGCCTGGCCTACATGGTCCCGCTGACCGTCTTCACCACCTACGGGATCGTCAGCACCATCACCTCTGGGCACCTGGCGCTGGCGTATGTCGTCACGCTGACCGCCATGCTGGTCACCGCCCTGAGCTACACCCGTATGGTTCGGGCGCTGCCGGTCGCCGGCTCAGCTTACACCTACACCCAGCGGGCTTTCGGGCCGAATCTCGGGTTCCTGGTGGGATGGTCGCTGCTGCTGGACTATCTGTTCCTGCCGATGATCAACTTCATGATCATCGGGCTCTACCTCAACGCGGCGATCCCAGGGCTGCCCGCGTGGCTGATCATCCTGGTCACAATCGTGATCGTGACCGCGATGAACGTGCTCGGCATCAAGGTCGCCGCCGGATTCAACAGCCTGCTGGTGGGCATCCAGGTCATCTTCATCGTGGTGTTCGTGATCATGAGCATCGTGACCCTGACGGCTCAGGACGCCCCCATCGACCCGCTGGCACCCTTCGCCAACGAGGAGTTCCAGTTCGCCGCCCTGATCGCCGGTGCCGCAGTGCTGTGCCTGTCGTTCCTCGGCTTCGACGCGGTCTCGACGCTCTCAGAGGAGACCCGCAACCCCACCCGCACGATTCCGCGAGCCATCCTGATCTGCACCTTCAGCGCAGGTCTGATCTTCATCTTCCTGTCCTGGCTGGGACACCTGGTCTTCCCCGACTGGACGGCCTACAGCTCCGTGGACACTGCCGCCACGGACGTGATGGGACGCGCCGGAGGGGCGTTCCTGGTGGCCTTCTTCACCGCGGCCTTCATCTCCGGCGGGGCGGCCTCGGCGACGGCGTCACATGTCTCCGTGACCCGGATCCTGTACACCATGGGCCGCGACGGGGCGATGCCGGGACGGATCTTCGCCGCACTCCACCCACGGTTCCGGACCCCGTATCTGGCGGCGCTGGTGGTCGGTGCGGTCTCCCTGCTGGCCCTGGTGTTCCCGCTGGAGCTCGCCGCCGCGATGATCAGCTTCGGTGCGCTGATCGCCTTCACCTTCGTCAACCTGAGCGTGATCAAGTACCACGCGGTGGACCGTGGGCGGCGCCACGGCGCCGATCTCCTCCGGTTCGCGATCCTGCCGGCCATCGGTGTGGCGCTGTGCCTGTGGCTGTGGACCTCGCTCTCGCCGGATGCGTTCATGGTCGGCCTGGGGTGGGTCGGCGTCGGAGCGGTCTGGCTCCTCGTCCTCACTCGTGGACTCCGCCGACCGGCGCCCACGATGGACCTGCAGGAGGTGGAGGACTCGGTGGTCCGCAGCTAGCGACGCCCCACACAGAGACGTCCCCTGCGGGCCAGCCGTTCACGCGCTGGCCCGCAGGGGACGTCTCTGTGTGAGGGGCCCTCTCAGTATCCGCGGTCGACCCACTCCTGGAGGTGGGGCCTCTCCTTGTCGATGCGTGTGGACTCTCCGTGTCCGGGCAGCACCTGCGTCTCCTCCGGCAGCTCCGCGAAGATCCGGTCACTGATCGACTCGATGATCGTCTCGAAGCTGCTGTGGGACCGACCGGTGGCTCCGGGACCGCCCTGGAAAAGCGTGTCGCCGGCGAAGAGCACCGACCCACGGGACCCGTCGGTGTGGGGGAGGTCCTCCGCATAGAAGCAGGTGGAGCCGGGGGAGTGTCCGGGCGTGTGGACAGCGGTCAGGCGGGTGTCGGAGACGGTGAAGACGTCGCCGTCAGAGATCTCCACGTCAGGCAGGGCGTGTGCATGGACCTGCTCCCAGAGGACGTGGTCGGCCGGGTTGAGATGAATGCGGCCGCCGACCTTGCGCTGGACGTCGAAGACCTCACGGATGTGGTCGTCATGCCCGTGGGTGAGCAGGATGCCCAAGACCTGGCGGTCTCCGACCTGCTCCGCCACCGCGTCGGCGTCGTGGGACGGGTCGATGATCAGCACCTCCTCGTCGTCTCCGACGAGGTAGACGTTGTTCTCCACCTCCCACGTCCCGCCGTCCAGGGAGAAGGTGCCTGCAGTGATCAGATGTTCGATGCGTGCCGTGGTGGCCATCGGGTGGGCTCCTCTCAGCCGATTTCGACGACGCTGCGCAGCACGTCGCCCTGGTTCATGGTCTCGAAGGCCTCCTGGACCTGGTCAAGGCGCACCCGTTCGGTGACGAAGGCGTCGAGGTCCAGGCGCCCCTGGCGGTACAGATCCACCAGGTAGGGGAAGTCCCGGCTGGGCAGACAGTCTCCATACCAGGAGGATTTGAGGGTGCCTCCCCGGCCGAAGAGTTCGATCATCGGCAGCTCCACGGTCCAGGAGGGGTCGGGGACGCCGACCAGGACCACGCGGCCGGCCAGGTCGCGGGCGTAGAAGGCCTGGGTATAGGTCTCCGGGCGGGCGACGGCGTCGATGACGACGTCGGCGCCATGGCCTCCGGTGAGCTCGCGGATCGCTTCCACCGGGTCGGTGCCGCCTGCCTCGACGGTGTGGGTGGCGCCGAGCCGTCGCGCCTGCTCCAGCTTCCGCGGATCGAGGTCCACGGCGATGATGGTGGTGGCTCCGGCCAGGCGCGCTCCGGCGATGGCTGCGGTTCCCACGCCTCCGCAGCCGATCACGGCCACCGACTCCCCGCGGGCCACCTCGCCGGTGTTGACCGCCGACCCGATGCCGGCCATCACACCGCATCCGAGCAGGCCGATGGCGGCGTTGTGCTCGTCGTCGGTGTCCTCGACGACGGTGCACTGTCCTGCAGCGACCAGCGTCTTCTCAGCGAACGCCCCGATGCCCAGCGCCGGTTCCAGGGGAGTCCCGTCGGACAAGGTCATCTTCTGCGTGGCGTTGTGGGTGTTGAAGCAGTACTGGAGCTTGCCGCGGCGGCAGGCACGGCACTCGCCGCAGACGGCGCGCCAGTTCAGGATCACGGTGTCCCCGGGGCTGACCGAGGTCACCCCCTCGCCGACGGCGGCGACGCGGCCGGTGGCCTCGTGCCCGAGCAGGTACGGGTAGTTCTGACCGATCATGCCCTTCTGGTAGTGCTGGTCGGTCTGGCAGACGCCACAGGTGAGCACATCGACCACGGCCTCCCCGGGGCCCGGATCGGGGACGACGATCTGCTCGACCGTGGCCGGCGCATCCTGAGCGGTGACGACCACGGCGTTGACGGTATAGGGCATTTCAGAGGCTCCTCTTCAGGCAGGTGACATCAATGGTGGTAGGTGTGGGCGGCGGATGAGACATGGTAGGCCCTCCGAGGGGAGAGGCTTCAAGACCTCATGCGTGAGGCGCTGGGGTCGTACAGAGGCTCCTCTGTGACACGGGCACGGCAGCGGCGGCCGAAGTAGGACGCCTCGACTTCGGTGCCCGCGGCAGAGTGCTCCACAGGCACCCAGGCGTAGGCGATCGAGTGCCCGGTGATGTAGCCCTGATCCGCGCTGGTGATGTAGCCGATCGGCCTGCCGTCGCCGCCGGCGGCGTAGACGGGCTCATGACCCATCAGCACCTGCGCGGGGTCATCCAGCACCAGGCAGACCAGTCTGCGGCGCGGCTGGTCGGCGCCGATCGCGGCGAGCTTCTCAGCCGCCGCGCCGCGGACGGCGAACTCGATGCCGGCTTCGTGGGGCGTGTGTTCGCGGGTCATGTCCGCCCCCCAGAGGCGCATGCCCTTCTCGAGCCTCAGGCTCTCGAAGGCGCGGCGGCCGACCGGCAGGATGTCATGGGGGCGTCCGGCGCTGATCAGCACGTCCCAGAGGTGCCGGCCGAACTCGGCCGGGGCATAGAGCTCCCAGCCGAGATCCCCGACGTAGCTCAGTCGCATCGCCAGCACCGGGACCCCGGCGACATGCAGCTCACGGCTGCGGTAGAAGCGGAATGCCTCATGGGAGATGTCCTCATCGACGAGTCCCTGCAGCACCTCGCGGGCCTGTGGGCCCCACAGGCCCAGTCCGCAGGAGCCGGAGGAGGCGTCCGCCAGATGCAGCGCATAGGAGCGCTGCCGCATCTTCATCTGGAACCAGGCGGCGTCGAGATTGCCGTTGACGCCCATGTGGTAGGTCTCCTCGGCGGTCCGGGCGATCGTGATGTCCGAGAGGATGCCGCCGTTGTCGTCGAGGATCAGGACGTAGACGATGCTGCCCACGGTCCGGCCCACACGACGGCTGAGCAGCCCGTCATCGGCGAGGCCGTCGAGGAACTCGGTGGCCCCGGTGCCCGAGAGCTCCCATCGGGGCAGGGAGGACATGTCGACCAGCCCCACCGACTCGCGCAGCCGTCGAGCCTCCACGGCGACCAAGGGGCTCCAGAACTGCGCCGACCACTGGTCCCGTGTGGGCAGCGGGGCATCGCCGAGCATCGGCACTGCCGGGCGCATGTCCGGGAGCATGGCGTTGGACTCGTACCACAGCGGGCGCTCCCAGCCGTTGGCGGAGCTGAAGGCCGCGCCCCGTCCCCGCTGCCGCTCATAGAAGGGAGAGGTCCGCAGTCCGCGCAGGCGCAGCGTCGTCGCCCGGGGGTGCACGATGTCGTAGACCTCGTCGTAGGTCTCCTCGCCCAATTCCCGTGCGGATCTCTCCGAGACCATCAGCGGGTCGAAGCGCGCCACGTCGAGTCCGTGGGTGTCGATGCCCGGGTCACCGGTGGTCAGCCACTCGGCGACGACCTCGCCGACGCCCGCCGACTGCGTCACCCAGACGGACTGTGCCATCCACAGGCCCTCGATGCCTGGCACCGGGCCCATCAGGGGGCCGCCGTCGGGGGTGAAGGAGAAGATGCCGTTGAAGCTCAGCGACTCGTCGAGTGAGGAGTCGCGCAGCTCGGGGAGGAGCCGCTGCGCCTCCACCCAGGAGGCTTCGAAGTCCTGACGTGTGAACGAGTGGATCGAGGCCTGCCCGCCATGCCGGCGGATGTCCTCGGGGGAAGCGATCTCATGGTCCGCCACCGGGAGCGGGCGGTGCTCATAGGCGCCGATCGCGATCCTCGAGCCCCACTCGCGCAGGTACATGCCGTGGTCCTGGTGCCGGATCATCGGCCTGGCCACCTCGGTGGCGTCGTCGAGCCCGGAGAGCGACTCCACCGGATGGCTGAAGCCGAATCCGTGCTCCACCGGCAGCATCGGGATGTCCATGCCGAGCAGCTCCCGCGCCAGCTTCGGTCCCCAGAGGCCGGCACAGGTGATCACGATGTCGGCGTCGATGACCTCCGGTTCTGCATCGGAGCCGACCGGCACGGTCTCGACCCCGGTGACGCGGTCTCCCGTCCGTCGGATGCCGGTCACCTTCGTCTCACTGATCAGGCGTGCGCCACCGTCCTGGGCGCGCCGCGCCTGGAACTCCACGGCGCGCACCCCCTTGACCACGGCGTCCGTCGGGGTGTGGAGCGCGCTGAGCACGGTGGAGATGTCCAGGTCCGGCCAGAGGGCGCCGACCTCCTGGGGAGTCAGCAGCTGTGCAGGGACTCCCCAGGAATCGGCGAAGTCTCGTCGGCGTCGCAGCTCGTCGACCCGTTCCGGGGTGGTGGCCAGCTCCAGGCCGCCCACCCGCTTCATCACCCACTGGCCGTCGACTTCGGCGCCGTCGAGCTTGTCCAGGGTGCGCTGGGCGAGTTCGCACATCGCCTTGTTCGGCGAGGTCTGGAACACGAATCCGGGGGCATGCGAGCTGGAGCCGCCGGTCTCGAACAGAGGGCCCTGTTCGACGACGGTGACGTTCTTCCAGCCCCGCAGGATCAGCTCGTCCGCGACGGCGGCGCCGACGACTCCCAGGCCGATGATGACCACACGGGATTCGTGCGGAGCAGTGTGGTGCGACATTCATCCTCCAGCTGTTGCAAATTAAGAAACAGGATGTTCTAGATGCAACCACACTAGGAGACACGTGTTTCTCGACACAAGGGGTTTCGTCGGCGATTTCCTGAGCCGCGCGGTGGGTCACCCGCCGAAGAACCCCATGCGCACCTCCAGGGCGCGGGCCTCCTGGGCGAGCAGCTCGGCCAGCTCGGAGAATCGCGACTCCGGCAGGCGGAAGGAGGGGCCGGTGACCGACAGGGCGGCGGCCACCTCTCCGTCCTTGCCGCGCACGGGCACCGCCAGGGCATTGATGCCCTGCTCCCATTCCGCGACGGCAGAGGCCCAGCGGCGGTGGCGGACCGTGTTCAGCTCACTGCGCAGCACCTCCGGGTCGGTCATCGTCATCCCGGTGAAGCTGTCCAGTCCACGCTCCATGAGCCGGTCGAACTCGTCATCTCCGGCGAAGGCGAGCAGGATCTTCCCCGTCGAGGTGGCGTGCAGGGGCCCGCGCTGGCCGACGTACTGGTGGCTGACGCTGAGCATCTGGTCGTCGGTGGCCTGGATGATGGTCATGGCGTGGCCGTCATCCAGGATCGCCACGTTGACGGTCTCCTGGAGCTTCGCGGCCAGTGCGTCGCAGCAGGCCTGGGCATCCTTGGAGAAGTCCATCTGGGCCGCCACCGAGTTGGCCATGTGCAGCAGGGTGATGCCCAGCCTGAAGGCTCCCCGCTCATGCTCCTGTTCGACCAGGCCATGGGCTTCCATCGTGCCGAGCAGGCGGAATGCAGTGGAGCGGTGGACATCGAGCTGTCGGGCGACCTCCGTGATGGTCAGGTGCGGCTCCTCGCTGAGGAGTCGGAGGATCTGTGCGGCGCGGTCCACGGACTGGATGCGGGTGAGGTTCTCGGAGCTCATGGAAATCTCTCGCAGATTCTTCGGTCGATTCTCTTGACCCGCCCTTGGCGGGCAGTGAAGTATGGATCACACAACGTGTTGCGCACTATAAATCATGTTGCGCTACAAGCAACACTAGGTGAAACCGGTGGTGATGGCAAATGAGTGTCCGTGTCTGTTCCCTGCAGGACCTGACTCCAGGAGAGGGCCTGCGTATTGATTCCGTGACTCCGCCGATCGCGGTGTTCCTGACCGAGGACGGCGAGGTGCATGCGATCGACGACACCTGCACCCATCAGGAGGCCTCGCTGGCGGCCGGATGGCTGGAGGACTGCCGGGTGGAGTGCCCCCTGCACGAGAGCACCTTCTCCCTGCTGACCGGCGGCGTCGACCAGCCGCCCGCCAAGCGCGGTGTCCGAGTCCACCAGGTCGAGGTCCGCGGCGACGACGTGCTCGTCGAGCTGTCCCAGGAAGCGCCGAACCTGCCCCCGGGGGTGACCGTCTGATGTTGGAGATGTCGATGAATTCGCAGGGAACGGGGCTTCCGGTGGACGGCCACCTGCTGATCGTGGGTGCCGGACTCGCCGGCTACCACGTGGCTCGCGGTGCCCGACTCAACGGGCATCAGGGCCCGATCACGGTGCTGGGCGATGAGCTGCACCCCGCCTATGACCGGCCCGCGCTGAGCAAGGCGTTCCTGTCCGGAGCCGCCGGGTTCGACCACCTGGTGCTCGACGACCCCGAGAACCCCCTCGATGTGACGTGGTTCGGCGGTGCCAGCGCCCAGCACCTCTCGGAGTATCCGCTGGGCGTCCACACCTCAGACGGCCGCTTCCACACCGCCGACGCCGTGGTCGTCGCGACCGGGGCGCAGGCCTGCCGTCTGCCGCTCTCCGGGGAGGCTACCTTCGTCCTGCGGAACATCGATGACGCCGTCGCGCTGCGCAGCAGGGTCATCGAGGATCAGCGCATCGCCATCGTCGGCGGAGGATTCCTGGCGCTCGAAGCGGGAGCCACCTGTGTGGAGCGCGGAGCAGCCAAGGTCACAGTGGCTGCCGGGGAGGAGTACCCGGGCACCGGAAGGCTGGGAGTCCCGGTCGGACAGGCCGTGCGGAAGCTTCATGAGCGCCACGGCGTCAACTTCGCACCCGCGAGTCGGGCCGACTCCGTCCGGGACGTCCCCGGCGGTCAGGAGCTGGTGCTCGCCAACGGGCACACCATCGATGCCGACATCGTCATCTGCGCCATCGGCGCCACACCGGCCACCGCCTGGCTGCGCGACGGGGTCCTCACTCTCGACCCCACCAGCGGAGCCATCCTCTGCGATGACACCGGCTTCACCGGCATGCCCGGCATCTGGGCGGCCGGGGACTGTGCGCAGTGGGCCTCCCAGGCCTCCGGACTGCGTCCGGTGGGCCACTGGCAGGAAGCGGTCGAACAGGCGGGCATCCTCGCAGCCTCGCTGACAGGAACGTCGCCGGCGCCGTTCCAGGAGCCGTATTTCTGGTCGGAGCAGTATGACGTGAAGATCCAAGCCGCAGGTCGGATCAGCCACGCGGATGAGGTCCGGGTGCTCGACGGCAGCGTCGAGACTGCCGATCTGCTGATCAGCTACCTGCGCGACGGAGCCGAGGTCGGCATCCTCGGCTTCAACCGCCTCCGCGAGGTCAAGCGCTGGCGCAAGCAGCGTCAGGTCCGCACCGCGGACGTGCTGGTGGCCTGACCACCACCCCTGTCCCGATCCCCAGGAAAGAAAGAGCAAGCACCCATGATCATCGATCACCTGGACGAGCCCCTTCCCGGATCCTCGCTGCGGTCCACCCCGCCGGGGAACGCCTACACCGATCCTGAGATCTTCAGCCAGGAGCAGACGGAGATCTTCGAGAAGCAGTGGAACTGCGTGCTGCGCGCCGACGCGTTGGCGCAGGCCGGTTCATGGAAGACGGTCACCGTCGGCCGCGAGGAGCTCATCGTGGTCCGCACTCGAAAGGCCGGCATCGCCGCCTACTTCAACGTGTGTCGCCACCGGGGCATGCGGGTCTGCACCGAGAGCGAAGGACGCAGCAAGACGCTCAAATGCGGTTACCACGCGTGGACCTACGCCCTGGAGGGCGAGCTCGTCGCGGCACCGAACCTGACCTCGATGCCCGATGTCGACAACCAGGCCTACGGGCTGCGTCCGGTCCACGTGCGTGAGTGGCTGGGGTATGTGTGGGTCTGCTTGGCTGAGGTCCCTCCGGACTTCGACCAGGCCGTGCTCGGTGAGGTCCGGACCAGCTTCGGCGAGGTGGAGTCCATCGACAACTACGGGATCGAGAATCTCGCCTGTGGTGAGACGAAGACCTACGACGTCCAGGCCAACTGGAAGCTCATCATCGAGAACTTCATGGAGTGCTATCACTGTGCCACGATCCACCCCGAGCTGACTGAGGTCATTCCTGAGTTCGCCGACGGGCTGGCCTCCCAGCGTGAGGGCGGCGAAGTCCACGGTGCCTCGTTCGGCACCGACATCGAGGGCTTCACCGTCGACGGCTCCTCCGGGGTCTCGGAGCTGCCCACCATCGCTCCGGACCAGGACCGGAAGTACTATGCGATCACCGTCCGGCCCCAGGTCTTCATCAACACCGTGCCGGATCACGTGATCATCCACCGGATGTTCCCTGTCTCGGAGTCCCGCACGATCGTCGAGTGCGACTGGCTGTTCCTTCCTGAGGCGGTCGAGCAGATTCGCGCAGGATCTCTGGACGTGTCGAAGTCTGTGGAGCTCTTCCACCGGGTCAATCAACAGGACTTCGAGGCCTGCGAGCAGACGCAGCCGTCGATGTCCTCGAGGGTCTATGCCTCGGGTGGGGCTCTGGTGCCCAGCGAACATCACATCAGCGAATTCCACGACTGGTGGTACGAAGCCCTGGGCTGGCGGGCCCCGAAGACCGCCAGCGACGAGCAGACGGTGGCACAGGCGTCTCGATGACCCTCAGTGTGTTTGATCTGTTCAGTGTGGGGATCGGTCCCTCGTCCTCGCATACGGTGGGGCCGATGCGGGCTGCGCGGCGGTTCGTGGTCGAGGAGCTGCCTGCGGGGGAGGGCCTGGGCGGGCTCGC
>NZ_BAAGRN010000025.1:0-83899 GCF_054782935.1 Nesterenkonia suensis
TGAGCACCACGATTCAGCACCGTCACCACCGAGGCACGCATCGACGCATCCGCACGAGCATTCAACCCCGTCGTGGTCCGATACGTCCCCGCCACAGACGAGCCAGACGACCCAGAATCCGACCCAGTGGTGGAGCCGCTGTCCCCGGCTGACACGTTCGGCTGCGTGGGAGTGATGTGCGGGTGGGCGACCCAACCGCTGCGCCCGTTGACCTGTACGCGCACCATGCCGTTGCTCATGTCCCCAGGCACGGAGGTCATCTCGGTTCCGCGGGGAAGCTGGGCGATCATCTGCGCCCCGGAGCTCGCCGCAGCACGCAGCTGCGTGTCCTGCGCCGTGTAGTACGTGCAGGAACTCGGGGTCGTCAGGTTCAGCACACGCTGGGCGTTCCCCCGCAGGTCAACGCCGCGCTGAGCCAACCACGTGGTGGGATTGTGCGAGGTCCCGGTGAGCCAGGCGCCCTCCCAGATCTCCAAGTGGAGGTGGGGCGCCGTGGACGGGCCGGAGTTTCCGACGAGCGCGATGGTCTGGCCGGCGTTGACAGTCTGCCCGACCCGCACATGGGTGTTGGCATTCCACATGTGGTAGTAGGCGCTGTGGAACGTCTTGCCGTCGATCTGGTGCTGAAGCACCACGTAGCCGGAGTTGTAGCGGTTGCCGCTGAAGGTGCGCACCACCGTGCCCTGAGCCACGGCATAGATGGGACTCCCCTCCGACGCCCCGAGATCCTGTCCCAGGTGATTCGTGGAACCGCCCTGGATGGGGATGCACCGAGGCCCGTACTCCGAGGAGTACCGGTAGGAGCCGGATGCCAGCGGCATGCGGAAGTCAGTGGCGCTGCGGTTGGTGGTGAGGTCGACGCCGTCGAGCGCGCCGACCATCCCGGTGGCTGGCAGCGCAGCGCCGCCCCCGGGCACCGAAGGACTCAGAGGGGCCATCGGAGCGGCTGTCGCCACTCCGGTATGGAGGGGCAGTGTCAGGCCGACGGCAAGAGTGCCGACAATGGCCGTCGATATCTTCTTCGGCACAGCTTTTTCCTCACTAGACGTTCACGCAGAACCGTCCCCTTGAAGCTGTGAAGGCACCACGATCGCACTGCCGCCTCGCTCACGGAACTCCGCCCGGTGATGGGAGCACCGGGCGCCGTGGGCACGACGCATCAGCACGCCGTCCTTCGAAGTGAAGAGCCTTCGCTTCGCGGGCTGACATGCGACCTGGGGAAGTGACAGGCCCGAAAAGAACACGATGGGAAACGTCTCAGGCGGGCCCGCCGGAAGTCGGCACCACTGTACCCCGGCATACACGGCAGAAGGCAAGAGCTGATCAGGAAAGCTTCGACCCCAACTTCAACCATTCTGTGATGGCACTGTGGCCCAACAGTGACCTCACTCGGGGCCTCAGCGGGAACAGGGGATCGAGACGGGGCACTCACCGCCGACCACGCGTGGCTCTTGCGCGGCCCCTCTCCCGGCTCGCGGCGAAGACAACACTCTGGGAAGGGGCAGTTCTTCGTCGGGCAGACGAGAAGGGCAGCACGACGAATCGAGTGCCACTACCGCAGGACAATCGTCAGTGTCGTCGCACTGCCCTCTCGGTGATCCACTATTCCATTCTCCGAGCCACGGAGAGGAACCGGACAGCGGCCTCAGGTGACATCGTAATGAGAACGTGACCCACAACCGGCGGAGCGTGCCAGACTGATCACATGGACTTCGAGATTCTCCCCCGGAAGAGGCGCACAGCAGCAGCTGTCCTGCTGGCGGCCCCGTTGCTGCTGGCAGGCTGCGTGGCCGACGACCCGAACTCGGAGGAGACCGCAGACACCGCTCCCTCGCCCCAGGAGTCCGAGCCTGAGGACGCCGACGACGCCACCGGTGGTTCCGATGATGAGGCGGAGGAGGCGGCCGACCCTGAGGAGCAGGAGGAGGAGTCCGGAGCAGACGACGCCGAGGAAGAGATCGTCCGGGACGGCCTCCCCGACCCGGATACCGAGCTCGAGGCTGAACGTACCGAGGAGCTGGGCGCCTTCTTCTCCGAGGAGGAGGCGTGTATGACGGTGGGATCCACGGTAGACGGCCTGCGAGCCGACATGGAGGAAGGCCTGGAATCCCCGGAGGATGCCGACGGCGCCTACGCGGCGGTGGAGCAGACATACCTGTTGGTGCCGGAGGACCTGCGCGGCCCGCTGGAGACCATCGCCGGGTATCTGGAAGCGGATCACGGTGCCATCGACGCCCCCGCCGTGCTGGCCGAGCTGGAGCCCCTGGAGGACTGGATGCTGGAGACCTGCGACGGCCAGTATCACCAGCAGGACCTCCCCGAAGACCAGGGTGACGCCGACTCCGACCCCGAGACCGATCAGGAGACCGAGGGGTGACGGGCTGGCCTCTCAGAGATTCAGGAGATTCCCAGGAAACACCCATTGAGCGTTCAAGGTGGATTCGTATCGTAGGGAACACCTCTTCAAGGTGCGAGTGATTCGGCAGGCTCCGTGTCGGGCAGCAGCGTCCCCTCTACGCTCCCGACACGGGGCCTGCTTCTCTCTGCGGTCCTCTCCGATCCCGCCACCTGCGCCCAGGACGCTCGCTCACCGAGCTCGGCACCGTAGACTGGCCCCATGCCTGAGAACGCTCCGACATCTCCGGTCCGCGTGGACGCGTGGCTCTGGTCGGTGCGCATCTTCAAGACCCGCTCGGCGGCCACCACAGCCTGCCGGGCCGGTCATGTGAAGATCGACGGCGATCCGGTCAAGGCTTCACTGAAGATCTCCCCCGGAACCGTGGTGCGCGTCCGACGCCCTGGCCACGAGCTGGTCCTGGAGGTCGTGCACACCCCGTCAAAGCGCGTCGGCGCCCCTGTTGCCCAGAAGGCCTACCGCGACCACTCCGAGGAGCGCGTCCGCCCCCGCGACGTGGGCCTGCCCGTCCGCCCGCGCGGAGCCGGCCGCCCCACCAAACGAGAGCGCCGCCAGCTCGAACGACTACGCGGCCACTGAGCCGGCGTCGAGCGCTCCCCTGGGCGTACCTCGTCATCTGTGACCAGCCGGCCCCTGAGAGAATGGCCCTGCACATCACTGAGGTGGCGACCCGCCGGTCGCGACCCGCACCCTTCCGAAAGGCAGTTCTGATGACCCAGCCCCCCGACGTCGACCACACACGCTTCCCCCTGGACCTCGGTCCCGTCGACTCCCTCGAGGAGGGCGAAGTGATGCGGGTGGCCGCTGAGGACTCCGGTTGCGAGGCCGACATCGCCGTGGTGCACGCCGAGGACGGCGGTTTCTACGCCCTGGACGACGAATGCAGTCACGAGCAGGTCTCACTCTCCGACGGATTCGTGGAGGACGACACCCTGGAGTGCCCGATGCACGCGTCGGCCTTCTGCCTCCGCACCGGAGTCCCGGAGACCCCGCCGGCGATGACCCCGGTGAAGACCCACCTGGTCACCGTGGAGAACGGTCACATCATGCTTCACCCGGGCACTCCACGCCCCGAGGCGGAGCAGTCCTGACAGCCTGCGGACGAAATCCTGTGGGTGACGTCACTCCGCCGCCGTCACCCCTCGGCCTATCCAGCTGACCTGGGACGATCACACCGTCGAGGTGATCAGCACCCTCAGCTCACCAGCTGCTCACCGATTTTCAGGATACTCCCAGGAAATATCAGGGAAACCATCAAAGTAGGTCCCTAGAGTAACTATCACCTCATCAAGGTGCGAGTGATTCGAGAACCCCGAGCTGACCGCTCATATGCGTCCCCCTCACGCTGGTCAGCTCGGGGTTCTCTCACACCCGGAACCTCCGGCCCGCCGTCACGGCGTCGCGCGACGGATCATCGCGTAGCTGCCGGCCGCCAGCGCGACGATCGGCAGGACCAGCCATGCCGTCCAGCTCAGCGCGGTCTGCTGGCCCACCCACTGCCACACAGTGCCCCACGCCTCAGCCTGGGTGACCAGCATCGCCCCCACGGCAAGCACCGCCGCCAGGCCGACGAGGAGGATCCACAGTACGGTCACGCTGAACCGCTTGTAGAACATCACCGAGGCGAAGCCGAGCAGCATCAGCACCAAGGCGACCGAGGTGGCCAGCAGGGAGCCCACCCAGACGCTGTCTCCGACCAGGTAGGGCAGGGCGAAGTTGTAGAGATGGGCGCCATACCCGTCGGTCATCAGCTCGAGGGCGGCAGCCAGGCCGAAGGCGAGACCGAAGCCGACTGAGACGGCTAGGAAGGCCAGGAAGGTCCCGACGACGTAGACGCGCCGGCTGTAGCTCAGCGCCAGCGAGAACGGGAAGGTGTGCGTCCCGGAGTACGCCGCCATGAACAGCAGACACCACAGGGCGGCCTGCGCAGCCCCGGTGTAGATCGGCTCCTGCGCCGCAATGCGCTCCTCGGCGAGCGCGTCGACCCAGAACCCGATCCCCACGGCGATCACCCAGGAGGCCAGGAGCACCAGCGCGGGCACCCAGATGAGCGTCGGGACGATGAACTGCAGGCGGAAGGCCGCCGGGATCCGGGCGTAGCTGGAGCGCGACGTCGACACCTCCTCACGCGCGTCAGCGATGGGGGTTCGACCCCTGTCGCCACTCGCCTCCGCCTGCATCCTCTGCCCCGTGATCTCCAGACTCATCGCACGACCTCCTTCTGCTCCCGTTCGGTGAGCCGGACGACCAGCTGCTGCAGCGAGACCGGCACGACGTCGAGGTCCAGTTCGTCGAGCCGACGTCGCTCGCCACCGTCGAGCGCTCCCAGCACCGTGGTGCGGGCCATGCGCCCCATGGTCTCCTCGTACAGGATCTCTCGACTGGCGGCGATCTCCGCGACGGCCTCGGAGCGACCGACCAGCGTCACCGCCCGATCACGGAGGTCCTCGACCGGTTCGTCGAGGATGACCCTCCCCTGGTCGATGAGCACCACGTTCTCGATCAGATGGGCGATCTCGTCGATGAGATGGGAGGAGAGCACGATCGTGCGGGGATGCTGAGCGTAGTCCTCGAGCAGCCGGTCATAGAAGAGCTGGCGCGCCACGGCGTCGAGACCCATATACGGCTCGTCGAAGAAGGTCACCTCGGCCCGGCTGGCCAGCCCGATGATGACGCCGACCGCGGAGCGCTGCCCACGGGACATCTTCTTGATCCGCGTCTTCTCCGGAACCCTGAAGTCCTGGACCAGGCGGTCGCAGAGCTCCTGGTCCCAGTGCGGGAAGGACATCGCCGCCGCACGGAAGGCATGCTGAGCCCGGGCGTCGTCGAAGTACTGCTGCTCCTCGCGGACGAAGCAGATGCGCGGCAGGATCTGCTCGTTCTCATGAGGGACCTGACCGAAGACTCGGACCTCTCCGGCGGTGGGCCAGTCCTGCGCGGTGATCAGTGACATCAGGGTGGTCTTGCCGGCGCCGTTGCGGCCCAGCAGTCCGTGGATCGTGTCTCGGGCGAAGGTGACGGACACCTGATCCAGCGCCGTCGTGCTCCTGTAGCGTCTCGTGACCCCGCGGACTTCGATGGCGGTGCTCATGGACGCCTCCTCTCCTGTGTGGATGCCGATCGGCGATCCGCGCGACTGCGGATCATCTCGATGACGGCCTCAGTGGTCAGCCCGACGGCGCGGGCCTCGGTGAGCATCGGGGTGAGGTAGTGATCGGCGAACTGCTGGCGCCGCTCGGCTCGCAGCACCTCGAAGGCGCCCTCGGCGACGAACATGCCCAGCCCCCGGCGCTTGACGAGGATGCCCCGGTCCACCAGCAGGTTGATCCCCTTGGCGGCGGTCGCCGGGTTGATGCGATGGAACGCCGCGAGCTCGTTCGTCGACGGCGCGCGCTCACCTTCGGCGAGAGTGCCGTCGAGGACAGATGCCTCGATCTGCTCGGCGATCTGCACAAAGAGCGCGCGACCTTCTTCCACTGCCTCACCTTCCTTCGGGAGCGCACTCAGCCTAGTCGAGTTCACTACCTCTGTGGTTTATTACTTCACCAATGAACCATGATGGCTCGTGTCTCGTCAAGGGCGCCCGCCCCGTCCCACCCGGCGAATCGGCCCCCACCACCGGGAACGTGAGCCACGTCCTGGGCAGGGGGTCGGGGACTGCATAGGATGAGGCCATGAACGGTGACTCTGTGGAATGCTGGCTGACCGATATGGACGGCGTGCTCGTCCGTGAGCACGAGGCCCTCCCGGGGGCGGCCGAGCTGCTGGAGCAGTGGCGCCGCCAGGACCTCCCCTACCTGGTGCTGACCAACAACTCGATCTTCACCGCACGCGATCTCAGCGCCCGCCTGCGCCACTCCGGACTGGTGGTCCCCGAGGATCGGATCTGGACCTCCGCGCTGGCCACGTCCACATTCCTCGCCAACCAGATCTCCCCGGAGTCGAACGCCCAGGGCAGCTGCTATGTGGTCGGCGAGGCGGGCCTGACCACCGCCCTGCATGAGGCCGGGTTCATCATGACCGAGACCAATCCGGACTATGTGGTCGTCGGCGAGACACGGAACTACTCCTTCGAGGCGATCACCAAGGCGGTCCGGCTGATCAACGACGGCGCCCGGTTCATCGTCACCAACCCGGACGCCACCGGCCCCAGCTCAGAGGGCGTGCTGCCGGCCACCGGTGCGATCGCCTCCCTGATCACCAAGGCCACCGGGCGCGACCCCTACGTGGTCGGCAAGCCCAACCCGATGATGTTCCGCTCCGCCCTGAACCACCTGGGCGCCCACTCCATGCAGACAGCCATGATCGGTGACCGCATGGACACCGACATCGTCGCCGGCATGGAGGCCGGCATGCACACGATCCTGGTGCTCTCCGGGCTCTCCAGCCGGGCAGACGTCGCGGACTTCCCCTTCCGGCCGAACCGGATCATCGACGGAGTCTTCGAACTGCTGGACGAGCCCCTGTCCGGCGACGACGACGTCGACGTCCGCGGCTCCGCCTGAGCGGCCCCTGGTCACGACATCCAGTGGCCGAGAATCCCGTCATCTGACCTGTCGACACGGCGTGTCACCGGGGCGATGAGGTGATTCTCGGCCAGTCGCTGCGTGGGGGCGGGGCAGGGCCTCAGCGCCCGGCGTCGGCGGTCTCCTGGACCCGCGAGGAGTCCCGCTCCGCACCGTCGGCGGAACCGGCCGCGCCGCTCCACTCCTCGACCTCCAGCACCTGACGCTCCAAGGCGGAGCCCTCGACGTCGACATCGGGCAGGATCCGATCCAGCCACCTCGGCAGCCACCAGGCAGCAGGGCCGGCCAGGTGCAACAGGGCCGGCACCAGCACCAGCCGGACCACGAAGGCATCAAGCAGCACGCCCAGCGCCAGGGCGAGACCGATCGAGGTGACCATGGGGTCATCGGTGAAGATGAACCCGGCGAACACCGAGCCCATGATGAGCGCGGCGGCAGTGACCACCGAGCGACCGGCATGGAGTCCCTTGCGCACCGCCAGCCGGGCGGAGTCCCCGTGGGCGTAGGCCTCGCGCATTCCGGAGCCGGTGAAGAGCTGATAGTCCATAGCCAGCCCGAACAGGATCCCGACCATGATGATCGGCAGGAACGTCAGGATCGGCCCGGGCTCACTGATGCCGAACAGCTCCCCCAGCCAGCCCCATTGGAACACCGCGACGACGCCTCCGAGTCCGGCCGCGAAGGAGCCGACGAAGCCCAGCGTGGCCACCACCGGCAGCAGGATGGAGCGGAAGACCATGATCATCAGCAGCAGGGAGAGCCCCACGACGACCACCAGGTACAGCGGCAGGGCGTCGGCGATGGCCTCGGAGATGTCGATGTTGGCCGCCGTCATGCCGGCCACCGAGAGCTCCACGCCCTCGACGGCCTCCCCGCTCAGCGCCGCGGTGCCGCGCAGGTCGTGGACCAGCTGCTCCACGGACTCGGAGGCCGGCCCCTCCTCGGGGATGAGTTGGAGCACGGCGACGTCGTGATCCTCGTTGAGCGCCGCGGGGACCACGGCGGCGACATCGTCGCGGGCGTCGAGTGCCTGGGCGACCTCGATCTGCAGGTCCTGGGCCTCGGCCTCTCCGAGCCCGCCAGGGAGGTCGGCCACCAGCAGCAGCGGCCCGTTCTGGCCTGCGCCGAACGCCTCCTCGGTGGCCTGGTAGGCCTGATAGGAGGAGGAGTCAGCCGGCTCCGAACTGGCGTCCGGCAGGCCGAGACGCAGAGAGAACGTGGGGATGGCCAGCACCGAGAGTCCGATGATCGCCAGTCCGGCGAGCCCCAGGGCGCGTGGAGTCTTCATCGGCTCGGTGATGCGACGGGACCGACGCAGCCCGATGTAGCGGCGCTCCCGCCGGGCGAGGATGCGCCGGCCGGTCAGCGACAAGGTCGCCGGGGTCATGGTGACGGCCATGAGCACGGCGATGAACACGCAGGCCGCGGCGATGGAGCCCATCAGCCCCAGGAACCCGATGCCGGTGACGTTGAGCGCCAGCAGCGCGATGATCACCGTCGCCCCGGCGAAGACGACGGCGTTGCCGGCGGTGCCGTTGGCCAGCGCGATGGAGTCGCGCAGCGCCATGCCGTCCTTCATCTGGGTGCGGTGACGGTGGAGGATGAACAGGGCGTAGTCGATGCCGACGGCGAGCCCGAGCATGAGCCCGAGGATGGGAGTCACGCTCATCATGTCCACAATGCCGGACAGGGACATGGCCCCGGCCACTCCGATCCCGACGCCGACGAGGGCGTTGAGCAGCGGCAGTCCGGCTCCGATGAGGGTGCCGAGCATGACCAGCAGCACGACGGCGGCGATCATCAGCCCGATCGCCTCGGCCGTGCTGAACAGGTGGGGCATCTCGAAGGTCAACTCGCTGGAGGGCAGGATCTCGACGCCGTCGATCTGCGCCTCGGCCAGCGTATCCGAGACCAGCGTGAGGCTGTCGGCGCCGACCGCCTGCAGCTCCTCCGGAAAGGTGACGGTCAGGATGGCGACGTCGTCGTCCGCTGAGACGGTCTGTACGGCTTCGGTGAGCTCGAGCATCTGCTCGCCGCGCTCCAGTTCGGCCTCCCCGTCGGCGAGCTCGGCCTCCCCGTCGGCGAGCTCTTCGCGGGCGTCGTCCAGCTCGGCGCGGCTGTCGTCGAGCTCGGCCCGCTGAGCGTCAAGCTGGGCCTGCTGGGCGTCGAGCTCCCCTTGGACGGCCTCGTAGTAGCCGCTCTCCTGGGCCTCGGCGACGGCGACGTCCAGCTGCTCCTGGGCGTCGTCGAGCTGAGCCTGGCCGGCCTCAAGCTGCTCCTCGCCCGCCTCCAGCTCCTCCTGACCGGCGTCGAGCTCCTCCCGGCCGGCATCGAGCTCCTCCCGGGCGTCCTGGAGCTCGGCCTCACCGTCGGCGCGCTCGGCGGCGGCCACGAAAGGATCGGTGACGCTGTCCACCGGCTCGAGCGCCTCTAGCTCCTCGCTGAGCGCGGCGACCTCGTCGATCTGCCCGTCGGTGAAGGGTTCGCCGTCTACGGTCTGCAGCACGGCGGTCGCGCTGCCGCCGCCGACGTCGGGGATCTCCTCGGCGAGCCGGTCGGCCACCCGCGTGGTCTCCAGATCGGGCAGCGTGATCTGATCGGTCAGCTGCCCTCCGAAGGACAGGAAGGACGTCACGGCGATCGCCAGCACGGCGAACCAGGCGGCGATCACCGTCCTCGCTCGGCGGGCGGCGAAGTATCCGAGGCGGTGGAGGAGTCTGGCCATGGGCGGGGTTCCGTCTCCGTCGAGGGTGGTTGGCAGGACAGACGCGATGACGCGCTTCAGTTCCACGAGGAGTGAGAAGCGTCCCAGACGGCAGGCCTGGCGCGCCATTCCCAGCATAAACAGGACGCGGCGTCTCAGAAATTCCTCGCAGTGACATCAGGCCCTGCTGTGGGGAATCTCACAGCAGGGCGTCAGCGATGGTGCGCCTGATCAGCCGAGAGCGCCAGTGCCTGCCCAGAGGACTGTTCAGCGCGGGCTCTTCAGCGCCGACTCTTCAGCGCCGACTCTTCAGCGCGGGCTCTTCAGCGCAGGCGGGCGCCGTCGAGGACCGTGTCGACCAGGGCGTGCGCCCATCCCGTGTCCGGACGACCACTGGTGATCAGACGCAGCACCAGCGGCCCGGCGATGGCCGCGGCCGCCGCACTGGCGTCGAGCGTCATGCTCACCCGCCCCGCCTGCTGCTCCCGGCGCAGCCGATCCGCCACCGGGGAGTCCTCCCAGATGCGGGTGACCGCCTGCAGACCCTCCGCCGGCGCTCCTCCGGTGATCAGTGCCGAGATCAGACTGCGCGCCATGGACCGATGGCCCTCGGTGAAGGCCTCCTCGAGGGTCTGATCCACCCAGCGGCGCAGGTCGGAGCGCAGGTCGCCGGTGTCCGAAACCTCCGCGAAGTCGAGCTGCAGGTGTCCGGCCAGCACCGACTCCAGAACCACGGCGGCCTTATGCGGCCACCAGCGGTAGATCGTCTGCTTGCCCACCCCTGCCTCAGCAGCGATGCCTTCGACGGTGAGGTCGTCATATTCGAGGTCTCCGCAGGTCAGCAACCGGGCGGTGGCGGCGAGCACCGCCTGGTGCGCGGCGGCGCTGCGCGGTCGCCCGCGACGGTTCTCCGCAGTGGGGGCTTGCTCTGTCACGCCCGTCATCGTATCGGGTGCCCAGTAGACTGGGGTCCATGCCCGCCGACCCTTCGCGCCGACGCTCCGCCCGGGAGCCCGACCGGACCGTGCAGACCAGCCGCCTGTCCTGGTTCACCCTGATCGCCGGTGGTTGCATCGCCGCGACCGGCGCCTATTTCCTGTGGATCGGGCACAGCGCCACGTGGCTGTCCGTCCTCCAGGTCGGCGTGGGGGTCTGGATGATCGGCGACGGCGGGCACCACCTGCTGCGACGCCGTCGCCTCCTCGGCGGGGACGGCTGAGTCCTCTCCATGGCTGAGCCTCATCGCCTCGCCACCGAGGACCTTCCCCCGGTGCGGTGTCACCGGCTGGCGGCCCACCGACTTCCTGAGGACGCCGCGATCCTGCTCTTCGAGCGCCTGTCTGCCACCATGCCCACGGCTCCGGCGGCCTTGCTGGACTCCAGCGACCACGCCCGCACCACGGCCCCGGCGCGCAGCCGACGCAGCATCCTGGCCTTCTCCGCCGGACCACATGCTCTGGAGGTCCATCACCGCGACGGCATGACGGTGGAGCACCACCCGGACCATCCCGAGGTGCCGCGGCATCGCCTGCCCGGAGGATTCTTCGCCTGGCTGCGCGAGGCCTGGCCCCACACAGGGTCGCCTCCGGCCGACGAGACCCCGCACGACGACGTCCATCACCCGGGGCCCTTCCAGCTCGGGTGGGTCGGATGGCTCGGCTACGAGCTGCGCCGTGAGGTCGGCTCCCCGGACCATGGGCCGACCAAGACCGAGGCCGACCACCGCGGCGCCCCCGCCTCGACCGGAGCGGCCGGCTCGCCCGAGCACGATGACGCCCACCTCTTCCGTGCCACCCACGCAGTGGTGATCGACCATCTCAGCGACCATGTGGAGATCCAGTCCCTGGGTGAGGATCCGGCGTGGCAGGGGCTGGTCGGCCGGGCTCTGCAGGAGTGCACCGCGGGCCGTCCCGCAGACTCCGCCCCTACTGACGCCCCAGCCACCGATTCCCGCACCGATTCCCCCGCCGCCTCCCGCGCCGACGCCCCTCCGCCCCTCCAGGGCCTGCAGGTCCGGGACGGCCGGCAGGCGCATCTGGCCGCCATCGCCGAGGCGCAGCGGGAGATCTACGAGGGGAACACCTATGAGGTCTGCCTGACCACCGCGGTCACCGGCCGTGCGGCGGTCTCCGCCGTGGACCCGGTCGCCCTGTTCCGCCGGCTGCGGGCCGCCAACCGTGCTCCCTTCACCCAGCTGCTCCGCCTGGGCCCCATCGGCCGGGGCCCGACCCCGGCGGAAGACCGCGGACACGACGGGGCAGGTCCTCGGCGAGGCGTCGACATCGTCTCCACCTCCCCGGAGCGCTACCTGAGCATCGACGTCGCCGGCACCGTCCGCTCGGAGCCCATCAAGGGCACCAGGCCGCGCGGCGGCGACCCACGGACTGACCGAGCGCTGCGAGAGGATCTGGCCGCACACCCGAAGGACCGGGCGGAGAACGTGATGATCACCGACCTGGTGCGCAATGACCTCTCCATCCACGCAGTGCCCGGCACGCTGCGCACCGAACGACTGTGCGCAGTGGAGACCTATCCGACAGTCCACCAGATGGTCTCCACGGTCAGCGCCCGGATCAGCCCCGAGGTGCCGCGGGCCGACGTCGTCGCCGCCGCCTTCCCGCCGGGCTCCATGACGGGGGCGCCGAAGATCTCCACCATGGACATCCTCCATCGGCTGGAGACGGGACCGCGCGGCCCCTACTCCGGAGTGGCCGGGTACTTCAGCAGCACCGGAGCCGCGGACCTGTCCGTGCTGATCCGGACGCTGGTGATCTCCGCGCAGGGCGACGACGTCGCCGGCCTCCACCTGGGACTGGGCGGGGCGATCGTGGCCGACTCCGACCCGGAGGCCGAATGGGAGGAAGTGGTCACCAAGTCTGCGGGGGTGCTCGGTGCGCTGGGGGCGGAGTTCCCACACCCTGAACAGCCCTGACCGAGGAAGCTGACCGTGGGCCCCGGCCACGCCAGCTCCTCCACAGCCGAGTCAGTCCAGTCAGCCGAGGTCGAGGTCGAGTCGCTCGTCGATCTTCCTCGACTGTGCCTCGACGACCTCTTCGAAGGTGGCCGCGTCAATGTTGACCGCGCTGATCATCATGAGGTTGCTGCCGAGGTCACGGGTGGCGGAGAAACCCTCCATCTCGACGGAGTCGTCCTCGGCGCCCACTCCCATCTCCATGGTGAGCCCGCGGAAACCGCCTGCGGCGAAGGCCTCGAAATCGATGACGTCCGCGCCGTCCTCCAGTCGATGCCCCGCACAGGCGTCCAGCACGTCATCCCAGATCTGGGCGCTGTCGACCGGCTCCTGGTAGCTGAGCATCCACAGGTAGAGGCGCTCCTGGCCGCCCTCCACGTCACGGACCACCTGCCGGATCACCCCGTCCTGGGGTGCCTCACCGACCAGTCGCTCGTTGACGGAGTCCATCTGCCGGGCACATTCGTCCTCGCCGAAGGCGCGCACATAGGTGTCGCCGACGACCCCGATGTGCTCCTGGAAGTAGTCGGCCCCGGCCTCCTCCACGAGGGAGTCCGGGGCGAGCGGGAGCTCCTCCTCATCGAGCAGCAGTGCGGCGATCTCCTCCTCCTCCAGCGGCGGGACCGCGGAGGGGTCCCTTCCGGCGGAGGCGTCGCCCGCAGCGGTGGACTCTCCGGTGTCAGCGTCCTGCGCGTTCTCAGGGGCGACGCCGCCCTGGCCCGTCTCCCCAGGGTCGCCGGAGTCATCGGAGGAGACGGCGGCGAGGGTGTCCCGAGCGCCGGAATCCTCGGCAGACCCCGCTCCACAGCCGGTGAGCGCGAGCAGGCCGACCAGCGCACCGGCAGGCAGCGGTGATCGCCGGACGCCGGGGGTGACCCCGGACCGGACCGTGCGATCTCGGCTCATCGCCCCTCCATGGGTGGCCTCGTCGGATGGCATGTCGATGATCAGCGCAGGTGAGGCACTGGGCCAACTCACCGGGGCGCAGACAACCTCCGACAGTACCTCATCCGGCCAGAGACCGCGATGGCCTCATTGCAGCGCGGCGGTGAGCCGGAAGACGTTGTCCAGATAGCGCACATGCCAGGGACGCTGCCGCCACTGCTCCAGATGCAGCTCCGAGGAGATCGCCATGTAGTCGGCGAAGACCTCCTCCACCTCTCGGACCTTCTGCTCATCGACCACCATCAGAGTGACCTCCAGATTCAGCGAGAAGGATCGCATATCCATGTTGGAGGAGCCGATGACGATCACGTCGTCGTCGATGATCATGAACTTCGCATGGAGCACGTCCGGGTCCGGGTAGCGGAAGATCCGCACCCCGGCGGCGAGCAGCGCCTCGTAGTAGGACTGCTGGGCATGCTGGACAGTGAACTGGTCGGCCTTCTTGGAGACCAGCAGGATGACCTCCACATTGCGGTGGGCGGCATTGGTGACCGCATAGAGCAGAGAATCGTCGGGCACCAGGTACGGGGTGCAGATGACCAGACGCTCGGTGGCCTGGTAGATGAGATCGTTGAACAGCCGCAGGTTGTTCTCGTCCGGAAAGCCCGGCCCGGACGGCACCACCTGGGCCAGCGCGCCTCCCGCGGCCGCCTCGTCGGCCTCGGTGTCCACCAGCAGCTGCTCCCCCAGGTTCTCTCCGGTCTCGGCGTACCAGTCGGAGGCGAAGACGATGTCCAGGCCGGTGACCGCAGGGCCGGTGAGCACCGCGTTCAGCTCCACCCAACGGCGTCCCATCCGCGCCGCCGAGGGCCGCTGGTAGTGGGGCTCGATGAGGTTGGTGGAGCCGGTCAGTGCCTTCACCCCATCCACGACGACGATCTTGCGGTGATTGCGCAGATCCAGTCGGGAGAACCGGCGACGCAGCGGCCGGACCGGCAGCACCCGGTGCCATTCGATGCTGGAGCGCTTGAGCCGGCGTTTCAGCCGGGGGTAGCCCCGCACGCGCATGGTGCCGAGGTGGTCGTAGAGGAACCGCACCTGGACCCCTCGGCCGGCGGCCCGCTCCATGGCGTCCAGGACGGGACCGGCGTACCCGGGGTCGTCGCCGACGATGTAGAACAGCACGTGGACGTAGTCCTCCGCCTCGTCGATGGCGTCGACCATCCACTCGAAGGAGGCCCTGTAGTCGGAGATCAGCTCGATGCTGTTGCCCTCCTGGATGGGGAAGGCGCCGAGCTTGCGGTTCAGGGCCGCCGTGGCGCCGAGCTGCTCGTCCTTGTCCCGCAGCTGGTCAGAGAGGTCCATATGGCTGGTGGCCTCCAGCAGCGACTCGTTGATGCTGCGCTGACGCTCCTGCCGGCGGGCGGAGAGCTTGTTGCGGCCGATCAGCAGGAACAGCGGCAGGGCGATGATGGGGATGAAGAAGATCGCCAGCAGCCAGGCCATCGCCGTGTTGGGCCGCCGATTGTCCGGGATGATGCCCAGCACGGCCAGGCGCACGCCGACTTCGAGCACGAGGATGATCAGCAGGATCCACTCGGGGAGTCCCTCGATCCCCAGCCCGCTCAGTGGCCACAGCATCGTCCGCTCCGCCTGTCCGTCGTCGTCGCTCCGCCCTGATCAGGGCCGCATACGCCTCACCATCCTACGGTGTCAGGTGTTTCCCCGGCCCGGTGCGCGGCCTATGCTGAGGGGCATGGCTGAGCACTTCCACGAGGACTCCGTCGCCGCCGTCGCCGTGCGGATCGACGTCGAGCACCCTGACGGTCTGATCTTCGACCCGCACCAGCCGCAGCTGCGGGTCACCGATCTCGGTGCCGTACGCGGCGATGGCGTCTTCGAGACCATGTACGCGATCCAGGGACGGGTGCGCAAGATCGACGCCCACCTGGAACGACTGGCCCGCTCCGCGGCCATCCTGGACATCGGCATCCCGCCGGCGAAGAGCTGGCAGGCCGCCGTCGAGCTCGGCTTCGACGAGTACCGCACCCGCGGCTCGCTGCCGGAGGAGCTGACCATCAAACTGGTGGCCACCCGCGGCGTGGAGGGCGAACCCGCCTCCGACGACCCCGCCTTCGCCGGCACCTACTGGGCCCTGCTGAGCCCGGTGACCGAGGCGATGCGCGCCACCCGAGGCCAGCCCGTGACGGCCACCCTGCTGGACCGCGGCTACGACTCCACCGCCGCCGAGCGCGCCCCCTGGCTGCTGCTGGGAGCCAAATCGCTCAGCTACGCCGTGAACATGGCATCGCTGCGCTGGGCGAAGGAACACGGGTTCGACGACGTCATCTACACCACCTCCGACGGCCAGGTGCTCGAAGGACCGACCTCCACAGTGCTGATCGTCACGCACGGCCAGGATGGCGCCCGGCGGCTCATCACGCCGGTGCTGGAGACCGGCATCCTGCCCGGCACCACCCAAGGGGCGATCTTCGCCGCCGCCGAGAAGGCCGGGTGGAGCCTCGGCTACGGGCCGCTGATCCCGCAGGACCTGCTCGACGCCGACCACGTCTTCCTGGCCTCCTCAGTGCGGCTGGTCTCCCCGGTGGCCCGCCTCGACGACGCTGAGCTGGCTGTCGACGACGAGCTGACCGCGGAGCTGATCGACCTGCTGGCCGAGGACCTGCCGGTCAGCCACCCGCTGAACTGAACGCCGCCGCCGGTGCGGGTGCTCTCCGCTCCGGCACGGCCAGCCCCAGGTGGTCCCGCAGCGTGGTGCCGGTGTAGTCGGTGCGGAACCGTCCGCGGCGCTGCAGCTCCGGGACCACGTGGTCCACGAAGTCCTCGAGGCTGCCCGGCATGGCCGGCGGCATGAGGTTGAAGCCGTCCGCCGCCCCGTAGTCCACCCAACGTTCGATCTCGTCGGCGATCGACTCCGGCGTGCCCACCATGGTGCAGTGCCCTCCCCCGGCGGCCAGCCGGCCCAGCAGCTGCCGGACGGTGGGCCGCTCGGTGGCGATGATCCGCAGGATCGTGGCATACCGGCCCTGCGGCCCGGTGAACTCCTCCAGCGGGGGCAGCTCCGGGACGGGCGCGTCGAGCTCCCAGTCCGAGGTGTCCTGGCCGATGAACACGCTGAGCTGGCGCAGCGAGGCCTCCGTGGGCAGCAACGCGTCCAGTGCGGCCTGCTTGGCGCGTGCCTCGGCCATGGTGGAGCCCACATAGGTGACCAGCCCAGGCATGATCGCCGTGCCGTGGGGGTCGCGCCCTGCGGCGGCGAGCCGGCGTCGGACATCGGTGCTGTACTCCCGCGCGGCCTCGACGTCATAGGCGACCGCGTAGATCGCCTCCGCGTAGCGGGAGGCCAGGTCTCGGCCCTGCTCGGAGGCCCCGGCCTGGAAGAGCACCGGCCGACCCTGCGGCGGGCGCGGGACGTTCAGCGGCCCGGCCACCTGGAAGTGCTCGCCCTGATGGTCGATGGGGGCGATGAGGCCGCCGTCGGAGTAGCGTCCGTCCCGATCGTGGAGCAGGGACTCCCGCGGCCAGGAGTCCCAGAGCCGGGTGACGGCATCGATGAACTCCTCGGCCCGGGTGTAGCGCTGCGCGTGCGCCGGCATGGCTGGGTAGGAGTGGTTCTGCGCCTCGGCGTCGAACATGGAGGTCACCACGTTCCAACCGATGCGCCCACCGCTGATGTGGTCCAGGCTGGCCAGCAGCCGGGCCGCGTGGAACGGGGTCCAGAAGGTCGAGGACACGGTGCTGACCAGCCCGATCCGCTCGGTGTGCTGACTCATCGCCGACAGCAGCGTCAACGGCTCCAAGAACCAGGTGGGCCCGTCCTCGACGGCGCCGATGCCCAGCGAGTGGCCGTCGGCGAAGAACACGGCATCCAGCGTCCCGCGCTCGGCGAGGCGCGCCAGCTCGATGTAGTAGTCGACGTCGCCGAGCCGTTCCACCGCAGAGTCCGGCGCGCGCCAGGCGGCCTTGTGGTGCCCGACGCCGAAGAGGAACAGGTTCAGCTTGACCTGCGGTGCTTCGGTGGTGATCTGTCGCGCTCCCATGCTCAGCCCTTCACCAGCCCGCCGTCGACGATCAGATTCTGCCCCGTCACCCCGCGCGACCACGGGGAGGCGAAGAACAGGGCGGCGTCGGCCAGCTGCTCCGGGGTGGTCACTTTGCGCAGCGGGGTGCCGGCGGCGATGGCGTCGAAGACCTCCTCCGGGGTGGCGGCGGAGGCGTCGGTGGTGCGCAGCAACCCGCCGGAGACCATGTTGACGGTGATGCCGTCCGGTCCGAGGTCGTCGGCGAAGGTGCGCGTCAGCGAGAGCAGCGCCGCCTTGGCCGCGGTGTAGTCGTGGTACGGCACCACCGGGTGCTGGAAGAGGTTGGTGCCGATGGTGATGACCCGCCCCTGGCCGGCCTCGCGCATCCCGGGCAGGGCGGCCTGGATGACGTTCAGCGGGCCGGTCACCGAACCGGCGAACTGCGCCTCGAACTCCTCGGCGGTGATCGCATCGGCCTGAGGGCGGGCGTCGCCGGTGAAGGCGAAGTCCACCAGGGCGTTGTTCACCACGGTGGTCACCGGGCGACCGAAGTGCTCGGCGGCGGTGCTGATCAGCTGCCGGACCTGGTCGGCGTCGCGGATGTCGGCGCCGACGGCGAGCGCCTGCTCCGGGTGGGCGGCGGCGATCGCTGAAGCCGCGGCCTGCGAGGAGTGGTAGTTGACCACGACCCGGGCACCTTCGCGGAGGAAGGCTGCGGTGAGGGCCGCGCCCAGGCCGCGGGCGCCGCCGGTGACGACGACGACCTGCTCGGCCAGCGGCAGGGCGCCCTCGTGGGCCTCGGCCCTGGATTCCCGGGTGGGTGCGGCGTCGTGGAGTGCGGTGTCGGTGCTCATGCGTGCCTCTCGTCTCGAGGCGAAGGCAGCCCGCAGGCGATGCGCGAAGCACCCCGGTGATCCCACCAGGTGCGCCGCCGTGCGACGCGTGGCCGCGTATGCCGGACAATCCCTTCGCCAGTGCTAACTGGATCAGGTTCGACGGGTGTCATCTCAGCCGCAGAGTGCGGCACCCCGTGTCACGGTCACCATCTCAGCACATGGCGGGCGTCACAGCCAGTCGGTGAGGGACGGATGACCGCGGATCCCTGTCCGTGACGCCTTCATCCGACCGCTCCAGACGCAGGAATTCCGACCTGGCACTCGCGGCGCATCCCGTGAGCTTCCAGACACCACCGTCCGGCATCGTCAGGTCCGGCGCGCAACGTTCCTCCAAGTCTTCTCACTCGCCAATCCATGCTGCTCATGCCGACCCCGCGGCCGTTGCCCACTCCAGCGGATTCGCCGTCCGCCCCAGCACGGTTCGCCACCGTCAGATCCAGGGTCTCGCCGACCTCGAGCGTGATCCAACAATCGGGCTCGCCTGCATGAGAGGGAGCACCATGCCGCAGCACGTTGGTGACGGCCTCCTGAATCAGGCAACCGAGGTCGTGCTGGAGGACGAGCCCCACGTTCGCGGAATCCCCACGCACCAACAGCTGCGGATGATGCCCGCCCTCACGCAGTTCATCCAGGCGCAGCTCGAGGACCTCGTCCAACCCCATCTGGATACCGGCGTACTCATCTCCCGGAATCTCCTGCAGCACCGACACCACCTGATGCAGATCTGAGATCGCCGAGCCCGCGGCCTCCGAAATCGCCCGCAGGGCCGTCTCGTGGCCCTGAGGATTCTGGGCCAGTCCGGCCACTTCGCTGCGCATCCGGATCATCGTCAGCTCATGACCCAACGAGTCGTGGAGTTCATGGGCGAGCGCGCGTCTCTCGGCCTCCCTGGCCGCCTCGAGGGCCGCTTCAACAGCAACAGCACGTTCCTCAGCATCCTGCTGCCGCTCATAGGTCCGCCGGAGCAGACCCCCGACCACATAGGCGCCCCCGATGCACAGTGCCCACCACACCCACATTCCAAGGTCCGACCCACTTGACGCTCGGTCCCACACGGACAGCGTCACCCAGAACAAGGCCAGCACCAGATAGGCGCGCCGGCACCATGGCCGGGCGGAGACAGCCATGATCCCTCCGAAGGCGACCGCCAGGAGCGCCCCCTCCACGGGAGCCCCCATGAATCCGCTCATGGCCGCGCCTCCGAGTGCGACGACGGCACCGGCCTGCGGCGCGATCCACAGCGCGCAGAAACTCAATGCCCAGGCAATGTAGGCAATCAACGTACCCTGTGCCACTGGGGACTCCAGCACGAGGATCTGCAGCACCAGGGAGATGATCAGAGCCGACCCCACGGGAATCGTGACGGCCAGCAGTGCGTACCGTGGGAGCTTCTGCACCATGCTGGGAACTGGGGTTCGCACCATGTGGTCAGGCTATAGGATCGTTCCATGATTCAAGTGCTGGTGGTGGACGATCATCCCGCCATGCGCGACGCACTCAGCATCTACGTGCGATCTGCCTCCGACATGGAGCTGGTCGGCGGCCACGCCACTGGTCGGGCTGCTCTCCACCGCGTCCGGGACGACGCGCCCGACGTCGTCCTACTCGACCTCCACCTCCCGGACCACGACGGCGTCGAGATCACTCGGATCATCGTCGACACCTACCCACGCACGCGGGTGCTGGCACTGTCAGCGTTCACATCCCCAACGACTGTCGCTCATGCGATTCTCGCGGGCGCCACCGGGTACCTCAGCAAGGGCGCGACCGCACGGGAGATAGTGGCTGGCATACGCCGTGTCCACGCCGACAAGCCCATCTTGGACTCCGCTGTTGCCCCCCACCTGCTGGTCAGCCCGACAGCCTCTCCAGACGCTCTTCACCGAGCAGCAACGCAGATCCTCAGCCTGGTCCCAGAGATCCCGCCCCGGGAGCTGGAGACCTTGCAGCACCTCTCCACAGGTCTCAGCAATCATGAGATCGCGCAGGCCATGACGATCAGCGAAGCCGCAGTCAAAGGACATCTGAGCCGGCTGAATCGCAGACTCGACGCTCGAGACCGCGTGCAGCTGCTCATCCGTGCTACGCAGCTGGGTCTCGTCAGACCTCGGATGTAGCCAATGGTCACCAGTATCCGCTCTTCTACCGGGCGACGGTCGCAACTTCGTCGATCCTAGAGTGCAGCCCCTCACCTGGGGTTCTCAACTCATCCGGCCAAGAAGGGACGCATGAAGACTCTCGTATCGCTCGCTTCGATAGGCGCGCTGAGCGCAGGCATGTTCACACCTATGCAGGTGGACAACACGCCCCACACGCCGCCGCCATCGGGCTTCCCAGAGTCAGACAAATCTGGGGCACTGGATGTATGGGACTCACCGACTGGAGAGGCCAGGGTCTCACACACTCCAAATACCGAAAACTCCTCTGTCGAACCTTCTACCCCACAATCTCCTGGGGTGCAGGATGAGACCGAACTGGACGAACTATCCGCAAACGATAGACTCACTTTTACTGTCGTCGATACGGCCGCAGCTGAAGAGATTGGTTCCACGGCAGACACTGAGTTGCATCTCGCGTTGAACGACGGCCTCGGGTCCACTTTCAAGGTGACCAGTCACCCCGCAGGAATGGAGTTCAACTCTGTGGTCAGCGACTCCAACGAACCTACTGCACCTGCTTTGGACCTCGACATCACATCGGAGGCAGAGCTGACCGAGAACCCTGAAGGGCACCTTCTGGAAGCCGACGAAGGAACTGTCGCTGCGTTCACCAGCATCACAGCAAGTGACGCTTCGGGTGAAGAAATCGAGGCCTGGTACACCTGGGAAGACGGGATCCTCTACCAGGAATTCAACCATGATCAGGTCAGCGATTACCCGGTCTCAGTCTCCTCCGGATGGAGCTACTCCTACACGTACTCATACGGCAAGACGAAGTACCAGGCGTCCAGCCTGGTCCGCGGCTGCTTCAATTGCTATTTTCCTATTTCCGGCGCCCCTAGGAACTATCCCAGCAATGGTCAGCTCCTGCCGCTCCGCGTAGCCGTCATCGGAAACTTCGAATGCAGAATGGGAGTGACACAGCTGCCGGATGCGAACCATAGCTTCTTCTTCAACTTCCGAACCACAGCGAACCACCTGTATGGCACGGGCCATACAGTGAACTTCAGTTTCGGAGACCGCAGCGTCTTGACGGTCTACGCATCTACTCCGTCCTGGGCTGCCTGGACTCATCCTGGGGCGAGGTCTCAGTGGTCAACTTTCGCGTCGAACGTGCGAAACGGATAAAGAGGGACATGAAGCCATGGAACAGCCGAGCACACTTTCAATGATCACGTGGCGCAGCGCCGCCTACCCCGCCGCCTTCGTCAGTGCGATCGGTGCTTTGTGGGCACTCGTGAGCCTCCTGACGGAGCTCGGCGTCACCTGGGCGGGCTTCGCGGGGGCGATCGGCTGGGTGCCGGTGCTCATCACCGCTCCGACAGTCGTCGCGGCGGCCGCCGGGGCAGCGTCATCACTATTGCTGACTCCCGCCCTGCGGGCAGCGGCTCCCGGGGTCGCCGCGACTGGTGCGGCACTGATCTCCGCGACGGCGGCCGGACTGCTCGCCTGGTGGCTGATCGGCGAGCGCCTGCTGCCTGCCGCCCACGTCGCAGTCGCACTGGCGGTCTTCGCCGGAGTCGCCCTGGCATGGTCCACCCGTGCAGTGCGGCCTCCACGGCTCGAGGCCGCACTGGCCCGCGCCGTCGTCGTCTCCTTGAAGGTCACGATCATGCTCGCCGCGCTGGCCGCCGTCGTCGGGCTCCTGGCTGGGCCCGCACTGGAGATGACGCGGCTTCAGGCCGCCTGGATGGTGCCCTGGTTGGTGGCGAGCCTGAGCTTTCCGCTGGTGACGGTCGGGGCGGGTGTCTGCACCCTGGCCGCGGGCCGTCGCCACGTGGGATGGGCTTCTTGACCCCCTCCCCCTGATCTCTGTCCCCCTTTCGGGGACGTCACCCCGTGGTGAAGCGCGTCATCCGCCGCCGTCGTCTCTGGAGGGGGGGGGACAGGGATGGTTGCGGACCACCTCAGAGCCGGAAGACAGGGGCCGGAGCACAGGGCAGGAACCCTCAGCCCTGCGAAATCTCCCGGGCGTTGGACAGCACCGGCAGCTTCTCCCGGGCGGCGGCCACGACGTCGGCGTCGAGGTCGGCGACCAGCAGCTCCGGGGCCTCGCCGGCCTCGGCGAGCACCTCCCCGGTGGGCGAGACGATCATCGAGTGCCCCACCCCGGTGGGCGCCCCCTCCACCGCCTCGACCCCGGCCGCTGCGGGCAGGCCCTGACCGCACGCGATCATGTACTGGGTGGAGTCCAGCGCCCGGGCGCGGGCCAGCAGCCGCCACTGGTCCACCTTCCCGGGTCCGGCACCCCAGGACGCCGGCAGGATGGTGGCCAGCGCTCCTGCCCGGGCGTGGGCCGTGAACAGGTTCGGGAAACGGATGTCATAGCAGGTCGCCAGGCCAAGGAGCTCACCGTTGAGGGCGAACCGCGCCGGCTCCTCACCGGGGGCCACGGTCTTCGACTCCTGGAAACCGAACGCGTCATAGAGATGGATCTTGTCGTAGGTGGCCAGCACGCCTTCGCCGTCCACCGCCAGCAGCGTGTTGGTCACCCGCGCCCGACCCTGCTCCCCCGGCTCGGCCGGAGTGAACATGCCGGCGACGATCGCGATCCCGTGACGCAGGGCGATGTCATGCAGCTGAGCGCCCCAGGCGCCGTCCACGGGCTCGGCGACGGAGGTCAGCGTGTGCCCGAAGGCCCGCTGGACGGCCTCGGGGAAGACCACCAGCTCGGCGCCGGCCTCGGCCGCCCGGCCGGCCCACTCGTCCACGAGCTCCAGGTTCTGCCGCGGGTCCTCACCGGTGACGATCTGTGCTGCTGCGATACGCATGACACCAGCCTACGCGTCGATCCGGTGCCGACCCCGCCTCAGAGGACCTCATCGGCGAGACGCTGCAGGTCCTCCCCATGGGTGTGCCAGTCGGGGAGCTCCGCCTCCGGCATGTTGTCGCTGTCTGGCCGCATGCCCACCGCCCCGTCGAGCTGCTCCCACAGGATGTCCGCATGGCCGGCGTGCCGGGCGGTCTCGGCGATGAGACGGACCACCAGCCGCCCCAGGGTGGTGCGGCCGTTCTCACCCCACCAGGGCACCTGGGCAGGCGCGTCCAGGCCCAGGTCGGCGACGGCGTCGTCGGTGCTCCGTCACGCCGTCGAGCTTCCAGACCATCGCCTCGCGCAGCCCCTGCAGGCACCGCAGGAGCATCTCAGCCTCCGCCTCCACATCGCGCATAGAGGAACTGTAAGACGTGGGGCAGCCCCTCGACACCCCTGTCCGGCCGCACTCCGACGCCGCCGACACCCGGCGAGCTGCTGCCCGCCGGTCACCAGGCCGGTCACCAGGCCGGGTTCCAGTGCCCGGTCAGCACGGCGGCGCCCAGGGCGAGCCCTGCCAGCAGCGCACCACCCAGCACCACCGGGATGTCGACGACGCCGAAGCTCGCCGGCCGTGCCCAGGTCCGACCCGGAGCGGCGCCCGATCGACCGGAGGCCCCGGAGTCAGCCCCGAATCCGCGGGACTCCATAGTGACCGCCAGCCGGGTGGCCACCCGGATCGCCTGCACCAGCAGCCCGAAAGCCTGCGAGCAGGTGGCCCGCACCTTCCCCAGGGACCCGCCCTGAGTGCCCACACCACGCGCCCGCCGGGCCAGCCCGATGATGATCCAGTGCTCGGCGAGCAGCCCCAGCAGCCGCATCGCCGCCAACGCACCGAGCACGAACCGTGCCGGCAGCCGCAGCTGTTGGGCCAGGGCGTCGGCCAGATCCGTGGGGTCCGTGGTGGAGAAGATGATCACCGAAGGCAGCACCACCGCCAACGCGCGGGCACCCATGGCGATACCCAGTTCCACCGAGCCCTCGCTGACGGTGGTGAATCCCAGGTCCAGCAGCACCGCCCCGGACTCCTCAGCCGCGATGGCCGTCCCCCAGACGGCGACCACGGAGCCGGTCGCGAACGGCCAGATCCGCCTCAGGAACTGGCCCAGGCGCAGTCCGGCCAGCGGCAGCAGCAGGAAGCTGGCGACGATCACCACCGAGGAGCTCACCCAGTCCATGGTGGAGACCAGAGCGGCCGTCACCATCAGCACCGCCAGCAGCTTCGCCAGGGCGTTGGCCCCGCCGAGCCAGGACTCGGAGCGCACCCCGGTCAGCATCGGCGCCGCGGTGCCGCGCGGGGGAGAGCCCCGATGGTCCACGACACCGTCACCCGGAGCACCACCGGAGGTGTCGTCGCCTTGGACAGCCTGCGCGACACCGGCGGGCTGCCCGGCACCGGCGGACTGGTCGGCACCGGCCCGTCCCAACGCCAGCTGATCCGCCTGCAGCGCCCGCAGGAACGCCTCATCGTGGGTCACCGCGACCACGGTGCCGCCGTCGTCGAGATGCTCGCGCAGCAGCCGGATCAGGGCGGCGAAGGTGTGGGCGTCCTGCCCGAACGTCGGCTCATCCACCATGAGGACCTCCGGCCCGGCGGCGAGCACCGTGCCCACGGAGAGCCGACGCTTCTCCCCACCGGAGAGGGTGAACGGGTTGACCCCCGCCAGCTGCGTCAGACCCAGCCGCTCCAGCAGCCGGTCCACCCGCTGCTCAACCTCCTCCGGGGTGAACAGCGGGACATCCGCGCCGGGCTGCCGCGCCTGCCGGGCACCGAGTGCGAGCTCCTCGCGGACGGTGGGCCGGACGAACTGATGCTCCGGCTCCTGGAACACCATCCCGATGCGGGCAACCAGGTCCGCCGAGCGCCACTGGTGCGGGTCATCGACCAACGCCTCCCCTCGCGGGCCCTTGAGTCGGCCGGTGGCCGTGAGCTCACCAGCGTGGACCGGGATCAGTCCGGCCAGACTCAGCAGCAGGGTGGACTTGCCCGTCCCGTTGCGTCCGACGATTCCCAGCGCCCGCCCGGCAGGCAGGTCGACGTCGACCCCGTGCAGCACCGGCGTCGGGGCAGGACGGCGGGACCGGCGCCGCGGTCTCTCGCGGGAGACCGCGAGCCCTCGTCCCGACAGCAGGGTCCCGAACGCTGGACGCTGAGCATCTGCCTGCTTCCTCTCGGCGACGTCGACGCCTTCGGGGCCGCCCTCGGCCCCCTCAGTCGCCCATGTTCCGTCGGTTCCCCGGGCCGCGGCGCCGGCGTCCGGCAGCAGGTCCGGGACCGGGTCGTGCCCAGGCACCCAGAGCCCCAGCTCCACCAGGTCAGCCCGCAGGTCGGGGTCGTCGTGGATCCGCGCCGCGGGCACCCGGTGGCGGACCCCTCCGGCGGCGTCGAGCACGATCAGGGTGTCGACATGGTCCGCCCAGGTGGACAGCCGATGCTCCACCACCAGCAGCGTGGAGCCGTGCCGCGCAGAGGCCTCGACGACCGCATCGCGCACCCGGACCGTGCCCTCCGGGTCCAGGTTGGCGGTGGGCTCGTCGAGGAGCAGCAGCCCCGGGCGCATGGCGAGGATCCCGGCCAGCGCGAGCCGCTGCTTCTGCCCTCCGGAGAGCCGAGCGGTGGGGTGGTCCAGCAGCGCCTCGGCCTGCTCCGCCGAGCCGGCCAGGCCGGTCTCCACCAGCACCTGACGCGCCCGTTCCCAGATCTGGGCGGCAGGCACCCCGAGGTTCTCCGCGGCGAAGGCGACGTCGTCTCCCATCCGGGAGAGCACCACCTGCGACTCTGGATCCTGCTGCATCAGCCCCATGCGGCCGCGGGCCTGTGCGGGGGCGAGACCGTCGATCAGCAGCTCCCCGGAGGAGACGGCCTCGTCATCATGGAGCACTCCGGCCAGCCCGTGGAGCAGAGTGGACTTTCCCGCGCCGGAGGCGCCCACCAGCAGCACCTTCTCCCCCGGGTCCAGGTGGAGGTCGAGCCCGTCCACGGCCGGGGCCGGCCGGTCGGCGTGCTGGTAGCTCCAGCCGCGGACCTCGACGGCGGCGCCGGCGGGGCGGGCTGCGGGGCGGCCGGGCTGGCTCGCGCCCCGGGGCGAGGCCGCCGTCGGCTGCGCGTCCAGCTGGTGCTGCGCCATCGGCTCAATCCTCACGACGACGGCGCAGCACCGGTTCCTGATGCGCGCGGCGGGAGGCCAAGGGTCCCAGCACCGAGGTGGCCGCCAGCCCCCGGGTGCCCAACCAGGAGAGCAGCCCGGCGATGATTGCCCCGGAGAGGGTGAAGCAGCCGATGTGGATGAAGGTCTCCAGCGGCGCGTAGGCATACATGGGGATGATCCAGTGATAGGTGGCCCCACCGAAGAAGCCGGACAGCGCCCCGGCGAGCATCGCGACCTCCAGGGTGTAGCGCCGGTAGAGGAACGCCAGGAAGATCAGCTCCGCACCCAGTCCCTGCACGAAGCCCGAGGACAGCACGGTCAGCCCCCATTGGGAGCCCAGCAGGGCGGAGACGACGGCGGCGACCATCTCGCAGTAGATGGCGGCGCCGGGCTTGCGGATGATCAGCATCCCCAGCACGGCGGGGAAGAGCCACATGCCGTGGACCAGGGTCGCCGCCGGCGGATAGGCGGCGAAGAGTCCGCCGACGACGTGGTAGCTGAGGTTCCATCCCCAGAAGATGACCCCGGAGGCCACCGCCAAGGTGGAGGCGACGACGATGTCGGAGACCGACCAGCGGTGGCTCCGCGACTGGACACCGGGACGTGCCGGTGTCGTGGTGTGATGCGTGCTGCTCATGATGCTCCCTCGAGTGACGAGCGTGGACCACGAGCACGCAGGGAGGGAGCCGGCCCTGCCGCAGCAGACGGTGTCGGCGTGCAGGTCCGGCATCCGAGGACAGCTCGACTTCCTTCGCAGGCGTTGACCGGGCGGCATGCCGCTCCGGGTTGTCCTGATCAGGTTCGAGGGTCAGGGCGTTCAGCCCACTCTCAGCGCCGTCCCACTTCCCGCAGGCGGGACGAAGGCGGCGCTCCCCTGTCGTGTCTCGAATGACGTCTCCCACGGTAGCGCATCGCGCCGCCGTGCCGGTTAGGGTGGTGACCACAGGATCCCTGCGATGTCGGCTCCGGCCGGCCGCCGAGGACCGACCACATCCGAATCCTCAGGAGTGCCGATGGACAAGATCATGGACAAGCTGCTGACCACCGGGATCTCCCTGGCCGGCGGGTTCGCCGCCACCAAGGCCTTCGAGTTCGCCTGGCGGCAGGCCACCGGGGAGGAGACCCCGCACGGCAACGACGATGAGGACATCTCGCTGCAGAAGGCCCTCGTGTTCGCCGTCTCCTCGGCGGCGATCTCTGCCGGCGTCCAGGTGCTGTCCCAGCGCGGTGCCAAGGCCTCGGTGAAGAAGATCAAGGCCGCCTACGCCGACAAGGCCGAGGTCTGAGTCGGCGGGAAGTCTGACCTGGCGGGAACCCTGAGCCGACCGCCGGCCCGGCTCCCGCATCGAGGAGTCACTATCCGGCATGCTCGACGCGGATGACGCGCTTCACCACCGCCAGAATGTGCCGGAACGTGACTCCTCGACGTGTTGTGGGCGGTGACGGCACATGGCGGCCACAGCACACCCCCTCGCCCGGTCAGTCCGACTCGTCACGGACCTCTCGGCGTTCCCCGTGGCCCCGGGAGACCCGATCCACCGCACGGGCCAGCTCATCCTGCCCCAGCTGATCGGACCGAAAGTGCTTCGTCCGGTACCCGGCGCGTCCCACCACATGGGCGCTCGCCGGGGCCGTGAGGATCTGCAGCCCCCAGGCCAGCAGCACCAGCACCACACCGGTCCAGGTGCGCCAGGTGATCGCCGCGGCCAGCAGCAGGCTCAGCAGGCCGAGGACCTGCGGCTTCGTCGCCGCATGCATCCGCGAGTGCAGGTCCGGCAGCCGCACCAGGCCGATCCCGGCCGCCAGAGACATCAGCCCACCGATCACCAGCAGCACCGCGGCCACCGCGTCGAGCACCTGCTCGACCACCTCCGGATCCAGGACACCCATCATCGGTCTCCCTCCCCGGGCTCTTCAGGTCCCTCCGCCTCATCGGGCTCTTCCGGCTCCTCAGGCTCCTCAGGCTCCTCAGGCTCCTCAGGCTCCTCAGCCTCCTCGCGGCGGCGGCGGGGGGTGAAGCCGGAGCGGGTCAGCTCGCGGAACCAGGAGGTCGCCGGGTCCTCATCCTCCCCGTAGCCGCGGGGTGCGAACGTTCCTCCGTGCGGATCCACGGGGTCCATCCCGCCGAGCCGCGAGGGACTCGCCGCATACGGGGCCGCCCCCGTAGACGACGACGCGGCCCCTGCCCCACCGACGGCATCGCCACCTCCGCGATCGCCACCGGACTCACCGCCACCGGACTCACCGCCACCGGACTCACCGCCACCGGATCCGACCCCGGCAGCGCCCCTGCCGCCGAGGCCACCGGCAGCATCACCCGCAGCATCACCCGCAGCGACCCGGGGCAGCGGAGCCGTGAGGTCTCGGACCCCGGCGTCCTCCGGCCGGCGCACTGCCACATACCGGGCGATCGCCACCGCCCCCAGGAACCCGATCACCGCAGTGGCGACCACGAAGAGCATGAAATCCTGATGGTCACGCGCCACCATGTCGGTGATCAGCATGGAGGAGACGATGATCAGGATGACGTCCACGCTGATCACCCGGTCCAGCACCGAGGGCCCACGGAACACCCGGTAGACCGCACAGAGCACAGCGACGGCCAGCAGCGCCTGCGTGATCCAGTAGGCGGAGGTCAGCATCATCGCCCTCCCTCTTCCGGTGTCCGAGTCGTCCGAGGTGTCTGAGTCGTCTGGGATGTCCGAGACGTCTGAGGTGTCTGAGACGTCTGAGGTGTCTGAGACGTCTGGGCCGCGCCGCGTCCGCGGACCGGCTCCTCGCGCTCGGTCTTGGAGAACCCGCTGACCCGGCCGAGCCGATGTTCGGCCTTCACCACCGCCAGGTCCGACCGGTTTCCGCAGCTGCGGAGCACCAGCGCCTCCGTGCGCAGCGCGTCCTGCCGGATGCGTTCGGCGTCATGGTCATCGGTGACGTTGAGGCAGTGCAGGTACAGGGTCGCCGTGGTCCGGTCCACGTCGATCACCAGGGAGCCCGGCACCAGGGCCAGGGCATGGCCGGTCACGGTGACGATGAAGTCATCATGGCTGCGCAGCTGCACCGAGATGATCGAGTTGCGCACCCGCGGACCCCGGACCACCGCGATCCACGCCACCTGGAAGGATGCCGCCGTCATCTTCACCAGGAACCGGACCACGAAGACCAGCACCCACCACAGATTGACCCGCCCGGAGCCGCGCAGCGGCGGCAGATAGAACATCCGCACGATCGCCGTGCCCAGGGCGAGCCCGAAGATCAGCGTGCCCGGGGTGAAGTCCTGCCACAGCGCCATCCAGAGGAAACCGAGGAACGTGATCAGCGGCAGTTCGAGCGCCAACGGAGTCTTGGGCCGCCTCATCGGTCACCCCCGGCGTCGTCGTCGGCCTCCAGCGCGGCCTCATCCTCAGGCACGACACCGTCATCAGGTTCCAAGGAGGTGCGCACCGGGGCGAACTCGTCGGCGCCGCCGTCGCCGGTGTCCAGGTCCGGAATCTGCGCGGCCAGCTCCGCCAGCTCCGCCCGCACGCCGTCCACACGCTCCTCACCCAGCACAGCCTCCAAATACGGGGTGCGCTCATACATGTCCTGCGCCGCCGCCCGGGAGAAGGACATCAGCGGCCCGGCGAACACGGTGAACGCCAAAGACATCGCCACCAACAGGGCCGTGGGTGCGACCACTGACATCGGCAGCAGCCGTTTGTTCGCCGCCCGAGCGTGATCCAGCGTCTTCGACATCAGCAGCCGGTCCGGGGACTCCGCATCCTCGGCCTTCCGCCAGAACGCGCGCGCCCAGATCCGCGCCACCGCCAGCAGCGTCAGCAGCGAGGTCACCACGGAGCCGACCACCAGGGTCCAGGTGATCCAGGTGCCCTCCGCGATGCCGCCCTGGATCATCCCCAGCTTGCCGATGAACCCGGAGAACGGCGGGATTCCCGCCAGGTTCATCGCCGGGATGAAGAACAGCACCGCCAGCGCCGGAGAGATCTTCGCCAGCCCGCCCAGCCGGTCCACGTTCGCCGAGCCCCCGCGGCGCTCGATCAGCCCGGTGACCAGGAACAAGGTGGTCTGGATGGTGATGTGGTGGGCCACATAGAAGATCGTGGCGGACATACCTACGATCGAGACCAGAGACAGCCCGAACACCAGATAGCCGATATGGCTGATCAGCGTGAAGGACAGCATCCGTTTGATGTCGCCCTGGGCCAGCGCTCCCAGGATGCCCACGATCATCGTCAGCAGCGCGATGATCATCAGCGCGGTGTTGATCCGCTCCCCCGGGAACAGCAGGGTCTCGGTGCGGATCATCGCGTAGATGCCGACCTTCGTCAGCAGGCCCGCGAACACGGCCGTCACCGGGGCCGGCGCCGTCGGGTAGGAGTCCGGCAGCCAGAACGCCAGCGGGAAGACCGCCGCCTTGATGCCGAAGGCCACCAGCAGCATCACGTGCAGCAGCAACTGCATGTCCGAATCCAGGGCGCCCAGCTTCAGCGCCAGATCCGCCATGTTCACCGTGCCGGTGGCCGCATAGACCACCCCGATGGTGATCAGCAGCAGCATCGAGGAGATGATGGAGACGACCACATAGGTCACCCCCGCCCGGATCCTGGACTCCCCTCCCCCGAGGGTCAGCAGCACGTACGACGCCGTCAGGAAGATCTCGAAGCCCACGTACAGGTTGAACAGGTCACCGGCGAGGAACGCATTGGACACCCCGGCCACCAGGATCAGGTAGGTGGGGTAGAAGATGGAGACCGGGCCGGCGTCGTCTCCCTCCTCCGCCGCACCCTGCCCGACGGCGTAGAGCAGCACCGCCAGAGTGATGATCGAGGAGACCACCAGCATCAGGGCGGAGAACCGGTCGATGACCATCGAGATGCCGAACGGTGCCGGCCAGCCTGCCAGGTGCACCGCATGCGCCCCGCCGTCCCAGGTCTCGGCCAGCAGCGTCATCTCCAACAGCACGGTCAGCACCAGGGTGCCGACGGTGATGATTCGCTGGGTGGTCCGCTGACGGAAGAAGGCGAAGGCCAGACCCGCCCCGAAGAAGGGGATCAGCACCGCCAGGGGCAGCAGCTCCACGAAGGTCGTCTGCATCGCTCAGCGCCCCCTCTCACGGCCGACGGGGCCGCCGCCGTCGTCCTCAGGGGTGCGCGCCGAGATCTCCGGCAGGTCCTCGTCCCGGCCGGAGCGCGGGTTGAGCAGCCGCCTGGACTCCAGGTCCTCGACCAGGAACTCGGTGGTCTCGGTGGGCACCTCGGAGTCCTCCTCTGGGTCATAGACCGGTTGGGAGGCCACCCGGCGGTCCTCCTCGTCATCGGAGACCTCGTCCTGGCGGGCCAGCACCCAGGACCGGTAGATCAGCGCCAGCATGAGGCTGACCAGAGCGAAGGCGATCACGATCGCGGTGAGCAGCAGCGCCTGCGGCAGCGGGTCGAAGAAGTCCGCCCCGACGTCGCCGTCGACCACCAGCGGCGAGTCCCCCGCCCGGCCGCCGGACTGCAGCAGCAACAGGTTCACCCCGTTGGAGATCAGGATGATGCCCAGCAGCACACGGGTCAGCGAGCGCTCCAGCAGCAGGTAGATCCCGACGGCGAACATCACGCCCATCAGCACCAGCAGGGTCAGGTTCAACGTCATCGGGCCACCCCCATCGTGGTCTCGGAGTGGATCCCGTGCCCGTGGTGCGGGTCCCCGCGTTCGGCCGCACGGTTCTCCATCTCCGAGCGGACGTCGATCTCCGAGCCCAGGCTGCGCAGGATGTCCAGGATCAGGCCGACCACCACCAGGTAGACGCCGATGTCGAAGAGGATCGCCGAGGCGATGTGATGCTCCCCGAACACCCCCAGGTCCACATCCAGCACCGCGGACTGGAAGATGTGTCCACCGGCCAGCAGGGACACCAGCCCGGTGGCACAGGCCAGCACCAGCCCCCAGCCCATCAGGGCCGAGGCGCTGAACGGCACCGCAGCCTCCAGCTCATAGCGGCCCCCGGCCAGGTAGCGCAGGGTCAGCGCCAGCCCGGCCAGCAGCCCGCCGGCGAATCCCCCGCCGGGCAGATTGTGCCCGGCCAGCAGCAGGTAGACCGACAGCAGGATGATCGCGTGGAACATCAGCCGGGTGACTACCTCGAAGATGATCGAGCGGTGCTCGGGGGCCACCGTGCGGCCCGCCACCAGCCAGGCCTCTCGGGCCACGGTGGAGAAGCTGCGCGCCACCCGGATCTCCTGGGCCTGGCGCGGGGTCAGGTTGTCCTCGTTGAGGACCCGGCCCACTGAACCGGTGGGCACCTCGTGGAGGCTGCGCCGGCGCACGTCCCGGCGCTTGACGAAGATCAGCGAGGCCACCCCGGTGGCGGCGGCCGCGAGCACGGTGATCTCGCCGAAGGTGTCCCAGACGCGGATGTCCACCAGGGTGACGTTGACGATGTTGGCCCCCTGGCCGATCTCATAGGCCATCCAGGGGAACTCTGCGGAGATCGGCTCCGCCACCCGGGAGTCCATACCTACAGCCAGTGCGCCCATCATCGCCAGTCCGAACCCGATGCCCAGCACCACCCGGCCGGCCCGGAAGCGGGCGGGGTTCTGCGTCCAGATCCCTGCCGGCAGGGAGCGCAGCGCCAACACGAAGACCACCAGCACGATGGACTCCACCAGCAGCACCGTCAGTGCGAGATCCGGAGCACCCTGCAGGGCGAACAGCCCGGCGATCCCATAGCCGCACAGCGAGACCATCAGCACCGCCATGAAGCGCTTGGGCGCCCAGACCGCGCCGAACGCACCGGCGATGATGACCACCGCCAGCACCAGCTGCAGCGGCTCCTCGGCGACGATGACGCTCTGCGGCACCTGATGATCGGTGAACAGCAGCACGCCCGAGACCACCCCGGTGGCGACGGCAAGGATGATGAACAGGTACCAGGCCAACGAGCCGCGCTGGGTGACCGAGGTCAGCCAGACCGCGACGACGTCGACCAGCTTCACTGAAGAGCGGTAGCCACGCTCGGCGTCGAAGACCGCGGGGATGTGCCCCTGGATCCTGCGGACGCGGTCCCGCACGGCGAACAGCCCCAGCCCGGCTCCCCAGGCCAGCACTGAGAGCCCCAGCACCGGGGTCAGGCCGTGCCACAGGGCAAGATAGGTGCCGTGGGCCTCCGGGGCCACCGGGTGGAACAGCGCGACGAACGGGTCGATGAGCCGCTGCACCGGGGCCGGCCACACCGCCAGGACCACGGTGGCGGCGGCCAGCACCGCCGGGGCGGCGAGGAACACGGCACCGGCCGGCGCGTGGAAGGGCGTGGGCGCCGTCGTCGTGCCCTCCGGTGAGCGCTTGGTGGCGAAGGCGCCCCAGAGGAATCGCGCCGAGTAGGCCACTGTCAGCGCGGAGGCGACGACGACGCCGACCATCACCACCCAGCCCCAGCCCGGGTGGACCTCGGCGTAGTCGTAGAAGGACTCGAAGACGACCTCTTTGGCCACGAAACCGAACAGCGGCGGCAGCCCGGCCATGGAGGCCGCCGAGACCGCGGAGATCCAGAACAGGGGCCGCTGGGTGCGGCCCAGTCCGGAGAGCCGGGTGAGGTCACGGGTGCCGGTCTCGTGGTCGATGATGCCGACCACCATGAACAGCGCCGCCTTGAACAGCCCGTGGGCCAGCAGCATCGCCAGCCCGGCCAGGGCGGCGTCTTCGGTGCCCAGGCCGTTGATCATCACCAGGAAGCCCAGCTGGGAGACCGTGCCGTAGGCGAGCACCAGCTTGATGTCGGTCTGCTGCAGCGCCCGCCAGGCGCCCACCAGCATGGTGACCAGCCCGACGCCCAGCACCGTGGGCAGCCAGAAGGCGCTCTCATGGAAGCCCGGAGCCATCCGAGCCACCAGGTAGACTCCGGCCTTCACCATCGCGGCGGCGTGCAGATAGGCCGAGACCGGGGTGGGGGCGGCCATCGCAGCGGGCAGCCAGAAGTGGAACGGCACCAGGGCGGACTTGGAGAGCGCGCCGATGAGGATCAGCAGCAGCGCGATGTCCGCAGAGGCCCCCTGGAGCTCGCCGGCGGAGGCGAGGATCTCGGAGAGCCGGTAGCTGCCGGCGAGCTCACCCAGCCAGAGCAGCCCGACCAGCATGGCCAGGCCCCCGAAGGTGGTGACGATCAGCGCCTGGATCGCTGAGCGGCGGGCCAGGATGCGGTGCGCGGAATAACCGATCAGCAGGAACGACAGCACCGTGGTGAGCTCCCAGAAGATGAAGAGCATCACCAGATCGTCGCTGAGCACCAGGCCCAGCATGGCGGCGGCGAAGGCGAACAGCTGGCCGGCGAAGGGACCGGCGGAGGCCTCCGTGGAGCGGAAGTAGCGGGCACAGTAGAGCAGCACCAGCGCCCCGACGCCGAGGATCAGCAACGACATCACCAGGGTCAGCGCGTCGATCCGGAAGGCGATCTCCACGCCCAGCTCCGGGATCCACTCGATGATCTCCGACGGCGGCGCGTTCGGGGATCCGGAGGGTGCGGCCTGGTCTGCGCGCAGCACCTGGGGCAGGTGGCTCAGCACCCAGCCGAGCGCCAGCGCGCTGATCGCGGCCAGGACGAAGAAGGTGGACCGCCCGATCCGACGGAACAGCCAGGGCGCCACGAGGCTCACTGCGAACAGCACAGCGAGCATCAGCAGCATGGGCGTCCTTCCGCGTCGAGGACCAGGCGGTGCGGCGCGGGATGCTCCACGTCAGCCGCACTGAGGAGGAGTCGTCCCATGTTAACAGGCGCCGCGATCCCCGACACCGACGATGCCAAGGCGACTGGCTCAACCTCGTGTCGCATCGGCGAGCTTCCGCGCCGGGCCCAGTACTGTGACTCGTCCACCGGCGGCGAAGACCCCCACCCCCAGCAGACAGATGGCAGCTGCGGTGATCCATGTGCCACCCACCTCCGGGCTCCAGAGCATCCAGAACAGCGGGGAGTCGCGGCGCGCCGGTCCGAAGAAGGAGATCGCGACGACGCCAAGAACAGCGAGAGCCGGGGCGGTCCGTCGATCGATCAGCCCGAGCGCCAGCAGAGTCAGTCCGAAGAACATCAACCAGTTGCGGGCCCCGGCCCACAGGTGGTGCGAATCCATCAGCAGCGCTGCCCCCACGAACGCCACCAGGACAGTTAGGAGCACTCCGCAGAGCAGCAGGACCTCCAGTCCGACACGGGATCTGACCGCGCCCCTCTCGTGGACCGACCCCTCACGGCACCAGGGGATCAGAACGGCGGCAGCGATGACGCCGGGGAACAGGGTGGCCGCCGGCGCGGCCATACCTGCCAGCGGCGCGATGCTGGGCATCAGCAGGCCGGTGTCGGCCAGCCACAGGTTCGCCGCGCCCAGCACGACGACTCCCGTCAGCCACGGCCAACGGCGGGCGACGAGCAGCTCACGCACACGCGCCCCTCACAGCAGGTCTCCAGCTGATCACAGCAGATTCCCAGCCTTGTCGACGTCGCAGGTGGTCATGGACGCTCCTGCGCGCAGAATCCAGTGTCGCTGCTCGTCCGTCGGCTTGTCCGCCAGAGCGGTCAATGCGGCGGCAGCTTCTGGGAACAGATCGTCGGCGTGGAAGGATTCGTAGACCTGACGTGACCACCATGCCTCGGTCACAGCTTCCAGGAGGTACAGGTCCTGGAGCTGATCGTGCCGGATGCCTTCATCGCTGAAACAGGCCTCCTCCACATGGGGCAAGGCTCCGGCGACAACCGCAGCAGGAGCGTCCTGCTCGGTGACCCCGAACGGGATCAGACGAGCGGACTGTCGAGGTCCACCCTCAGCGCGCTCAGCCTCGGCGGCCATGGACCACCGATCCGGCAGCGGGAAACCCAGGGCCTCCTCCGCCTCCTCCGCCTCCTCCACAGCCGGCGGGAGGACGTCACGGACGGCGTCCCAATCCGTCTGCGCCTCAGGCCAGATGCAGTACTCCCGCTCCTCGATGAGCTCGCACTCCACGGGACCTCCTCGGGGTACTGACTGGTGGAACCCTGTGTCCCGAACGGCGACGAACGACCCACCCACGAGAACCCCGGCGAGCGCGACGCTGAGAGCCGCCTTCCGGGGAGACTCCCCCGTGAGGAAGAGTCCCGCTGTCAAGCTCAGGAGTCCGAGAGCCGTCAGCGCCGTTCCACCCAGGATGCGTGGATCCGGTGCGCTCCAGATGCCGCAGCAGTCGGTGAAGTTGATCATGTTCTCCACCCACGGGACGGTGGACCATGAGGCGGGGAAAGCCAACAGGTAGAAGCTTCCGCCCACCATGACCGGGGCGCTGAGCACCACGTGGAGCCTGGTGCCCAACCACAGACCCAGGCTGGCGAACGCCAGAGACGTGAGCAGCGCTGACACGAGGATGCTCAGCGTCGGCAGGAACAGCTCCCCCCTGGCGGAGCGCCGACAGGACCAATCCGATTCCGATGCCCGCACCGGCGACGACCACAATCGGCCATGCGACCTCAGCGGCCACCAGCAGCACCGGACGGCTGATGGTCGCTCGCCGCAGGACGGGCCGCAGGTGTCGGTGCCCGACCCACGCCGCATAGGCGGCGAGCACTGGAGCACTGAGAATCGTTCCCTGAGCCGCTCCCGTCGTCCATCCGGCGGCCCAGTCTCGTCCGAGACCGGGGAACTGCAGAACTGCCGCCACCGCGGATACCACGACCATCACAGTCGCCCACGTCGCACGTGACACCTGCCAACGCCGCCCCGGGCTCATACTGAATCCCCGTAGATGGCTCGATAGGCCTGCCCCGCCACCCGAGTGGCGCCGAACGACGTCGGCTCGTCCTCAGCGTCAGAACGCAGGGCCCAGAAACTCGCCAGGTCACCGTCGAAGACGACTGCGCCGCCCTGCAGCCCGACCACGCGCTCCGCCAGCCCATCCAAGTCTTCAAGGTGGTGGGTGGAGACCACCACTGTGTGATTCCTGTCGACCCTGTCCAACACGCTTCGGAACCTCATGCGCTGCTCCGGATCCAAGCCGGCGGTCGGCTCGTCGAGCAACATCACAGAAGGCGAGAACACCAACAGCTCGGCCAGCCCCAGGCGGCGCAGCTGTCCGCCCGACAGGGCGACGCTCCGCACATCACAGGACTCGCTGAGATCCACGACCCCCAACACGTCCGCTACTCGTCGGCGAGCGACAGAAGCTGGCAACCCATGCAACCATCCCGAGTACGCTACCTGCTCCTGCACAGTCAACCCAGACAGCGACCGTACATCCTGGCTCATATGCCCCACTGACAGGGCGCCCTCACACCTCGTCACCGATCCGGCCGAAGGTCTCACCTTCCCAGCCGCGACTTTCATGAGGGTTGATTTCCCAGAGCCGTTAGGGCCGATCAGCGCCGTCACCCCGTGATCGATGGAGAGATCCAGGGGACCCAGCACGACTCGGCGACGATAACTGACGGTATCCCTCGTAAAATCGAATGTACTCAATCAGTAAACCACACGCATATAGGATGATCTGACCTTGTCCGACGAACTAGTGGCGCCATTGATATGCGTCAGGCGCAGGGTGTAATTACCGGAATGATTAGAATAGCTAGAAGTCGAAGACCTTCCGCCAGAACAATAGAAAGTCCTGCTTCCCTCACTGACGCCCGGCAAGAGAGTGCGCTTGCGCTCAAGACTGAAAGTAAGGTTCACATCTCGTGTTGAAGCATGAAAACGACAGTCTCTCACCGTGACGCTTGTCGTACTACGATTCACATTAGGGTCGCTCCACTGGCGCGTTTCTACGCCTGTGAGCCACCCAGAGAAGTAGGAAGTCCATGATCCATCATTAGCGGCCTGAGCCGGAACAATGGACCCGGCGACCAATCCTGCCGAAACACCAAGATTCGCCAATGCGCGAGTCAACTTCTTCCCAATACCCCTCAAATACTCACACCATGAAAGTTTCCGCGAGAAACCATAGCTAAAGCGCTCGTAGCCCGCCAACTCGCACACAGCTGAACCCTGATCCACCGGTCGAGGTTGAACAGGGCTCCCTTGTTCTGAATTTCTCTTAAAAGCGGGGCGGCCCTGCTGTGGGCGTGTCAGGGTGTCCCGGCCATGCTCCGAGCTGTTCCACTGTGAGATTTGCCAGGTTCTCCTTATACCTGGTTCGCGGCTTTCGGGGCCTGATCGTCAAGGGCTTGATTCTGATTCAGGTGGATTGCCACTGGAGTGGGCGTAGAGGCGAGCAAACTCCTGCGCCCATTTCCATTCTTGGGGAAGGTGCAGCGTCAGTTTCCGGGCGTGGGAAGCGATCCGGGCGGGGATGTTGATCAGCTTCTGACGGATGCTCAGCGCACGGGCTTTGGTCAGGGCTCCTGCCGCTATGCTTCCAGCCGCACGTAGGAGGTTATGGCTGATCACTGCCAGCGTCAGCCAGGCGGCGTTGGCGTTGAAGACCCCGGAGGGCATGCGCGCCAGCGGCCCTGCTTTGAGCTCGGCATTGACTTGCTCAATGACAGCGTGCTGTCGGTGAGTCTTGTCGGCGGCCACAGTATCGAGGACCTCAGCGCTAATAGTGGTGAAGAATCCATGATGCCGGTAGGCATCGAAGAGAGGGTCCTGTCCTGCGGCAAGTTTAGCCTGGTTCAGCTCCGAGACTCTGCGGACGATCAGCCGTCCTGTGACCTGCTGCTGGTTCTTCTTCGAGGTGAAAGCGGTGAAGGGTACTTCCGCGACTTCAGCTGATGAGATCCATGACCCGGTGGCCTCGTCATAGATGGCCTGCGGGTATTCGATCCCCTGCCAAGCTTGCTCGGGGATCGCCCGTATCGCTTCTTGGATGGTTTTGTTCATCCGCACAGTGATCGAGAGGTCTGCGCCGTTGCGCTGAATCGTCTCAGCGATCCGAGCAGAGTAGTAGGCTGAGTCAGCGCGGACGACCACCCGGGCGTGATGACCGGGCACCCTGCTCACGGTGGCCAGGGCGTCACTGAGAGTCTTGGAAGCTCCTCGCGCGGAGTGGGCAGCTCCTTTGCGCAGGCGTTGGCCGATGATCACCGGCGGGGCCTGCGCGGTTGAGGCGGTGACCAGCAAAGCGTTGAGCCCACGTTTCCCGGAGTAGCCGAATCCTGCTCCTTGTTTCTTCGCAGAGTGGACCTCGATGACAGTGTCATCGATATCAACGAAGGCCATGCCCTCGGCTTCAGATATGGGTCGGCGTTGGGTCGGCAGCAGCGGGGCCTGTGATCCCAGGGCGGCCAACAGCCGTGATGAGAGTGCATCGAGTTGCCGTACGTGCCCGAAGGAAAACTCCCGCAGGAACGACCCGAGAGTTGAGGGGGCGTAGATCTTCTTGAAGAGTCCAGGCATGGCTCCATGACGCAGCGAGCCCATGTCGTCAATGGAATCGGCTCCGGCGGCCATACCAGCTACCAGAGAAGCGATCTTCGCCGGGGAGTTCGCGCCCTTGTCACCGGGCAGGCTCAGTCGTTGTGGGGCCAAGGTACTCAGCCCAGCGGCCTCTGCCAGACGCATCACAGGAAGCAGCCCGGCGGAGCCAATCAGGTTCGGGTCGTCGAAATCGTAGGCCAGAGCACCGGGTGCGTGGTTCAATAACACCGCTGGAGGCATCCTTTCTGCGCGGTCGGATGAAGGCTTCGAGAACCGTCATTCTGCCAGTTGCCCGGACGCCTGCAGCCCAGCAGCACGCAGATGTACGGCCCCAATCAAGGCTCTTCGGACTTCAGGTGGGGAGATACCCATCGAGGCCTCCTCCGATCAGCAACATCCGTAACCTGTAGTTCTCACGATTGCGGAATCCACGGGCGATCCGTCGGGCGAGCTCGATGAGTCCGTTGACCGCCTCGGTGCCGCCGTTGTTCGACCTGCCAGTGGTGAAGTAGGCCAAGAACTCGGCACGCCATTTCCGCAGGGTCCGGCCCAGCCGGGCGATCTCGCCGACCGGGCAGGAGGAGAAGGACTCCAGGGCCTTAACCGCGATCTGCCGCCCAGCTCGTAGGTCATGGTGCTGATAGGCCGCCCGGAGTTCTTGCGCACATTGGAAGGCGATGAAGACTTCCTCATGCCTCGGGTCAGCGGTGATGACCCGCTCGATCTTCCGGCACTGTGCCTGGCTGAGGTTCTCCATCCCGGTCTGCAGCAACCGCCGGATTCCATAGAGAGGGTCGCCCTTGCGGCCTCGGTGCCCCAGGGTGTCCTGCTGGACTCGGCGACGGACCTCATCGACAGCGGCGGTGCCGAGCTTGACCACATGGAAGGCATCGAGCACAGCGGTGGCCTCGTCGAGATGGGCGTCGATGGCATTCTTATACTCGGCAAACGGATCCAACGGGGCGACCTGAACACCTGCCCGGAACTCAGGACTGCGGGTGGCGAGCCAGTCGGCGTAGGCCTTGCCGGTGCGCCCTGGAACCAGGTCCAGCAGCCTGGCCTGCACCTGGCCCCGATCATCTCGAGTCAGGTCGACCATCCCGGTCAGTTCCTTCGGCCCGCGTCGACGCCGATCAACGTGGTGCCACACATGTTCATCGACACCGAGGGTGGAGACCCCGGTGTATCGGCGCTCATCGCCAGCAGCAGCCTGCAACAAGGGGCGGATCGCTCGCCAGGCGGTGTGCCAGTCGACTCCGAGCTGGCGGGCCAGTCCTTGGACGGAGAGATTCTCTCGGCGCATCAGCGTGATCCCGTAGGCGATGCACCGGCGGGTCAATAGCGCCCGCTCTGCCGCCACGACGGGGTTCTGTTCGGTGAAGACCCCGGTGGAGCAGTCAGGGTCGCCGCAGCGCCATCGTCGCTTGCGCCAGCGCAATCGGGCCGGGGCTCCGTAGACCGGGGCATCGATGAGCTCAATGGTCTTCCTTCCGGCGCTGGTAGCGATGACTCCGCAGTCCGGGCAGCCGGTACCAGATGGGGAAGATTCAACGGTGACGATCAACGCACCCGCCCGGGCTGAGCGATCGACATCGATGACGTGGAGGCCCTCGAGACCGACGAGGACGTCACAGTGGTGGCAGGAGGTGTGCTGGTCGGCTCGGCAGGCAGAGACAGGCCGGGTATTCTCGAACATCGGGGTCGGGGCTTCCTGGCTGTGTTTGCTTGGTCGCTACACATCTTCGGGGCCCCGGCCCCTCTTCGTTGCGCCCCTGAGCTACTCAGCGTGTCGTGCCTACCCCACCTGAACTCCGAAGAGCCCCAATCAAGGGCATAGGGGGTCTGGCGAAGAGTTGGACGGCCTTCAGCGGTTCATCGGAATTTAACGAGCCGTCGTGTTGACGCACAGTTCTCGTTCAGTGAAGGTGGAGTCACGTCCTCGCACAAAGTTGAGAGATACAAATTTGGAGTGATTCAGCGTGACGACCACCGCAAACCCGACGAATATTGATGCTTTCCCAGTGGTCCAGAACGAGGACACGGGGAAGGCGGTGAAGCGCTCCTTCCGGCCTCTGACCGCGGTGGCATCCATCGTCTGCGCCGGGGTGCTCGCATTCGCCTCAGTAGGGCCCGCTCATGCTTCGGGAACCGTTCAGGACGAGGAGGCCGCAGCTGAGGTTGCTCAGGCCAGCCAGGCTGAGATTGAAGAGCACATCGCGGAAGCTCAGGCAGCAGATCCTGCCGGGTTCGAAGAAAGAGTTGCTATCGCCCAAAGCTCTGCCACCCTGAATGCCGTGCTCAATGAGCTTCCCGGTGATCGGGCATACCTGGAGCAGCAGGCCCTGGCTGCCGCCATCGATGACACAGAAGCCCTCCAAGGCACCATCGACCTCTACGAGATGGGGGTCTTCATCCCATATCTCGACCACTCCGAAGAACTCCAGGTCACCGTGGACGAGGCCCAACTCGAAGAGCTGATCCAGAGCCAGGCCCCCAGCACCGGGGAAGGTGACGTCCAGGCCCGGGGTATCCAGATGCCTGAGTGTGCCGCAGCTTGGGGTACTGCCCTCGGATTCGTTGCGGCACGCTACCCCTCTTGCTACGCCGCAGGCTTGGTCAGCCGAGTCGCTGCTCTGACCTGCGTCGCCGTCAACTTCGCCGCAGACCAGATGATCGACTGGAACGCAGCCTGCGACTGATGAATAACCGAACAGCGCAGTACACAGCAGTTGTGCTCGCCACGCTGGTCGCCGGTGCCGCACTTACTCTATGGGGTGCTTACACTGGCGACCAGCGCACCGGCATGCTTATCATCGCACTGGCCGCAACAGTGGCATCTCTGGCGATCTATCTGCGAGTCAACGACATCCCTAATACGGAGGTCATCAAACCCCGGAGCTTCGGGATCTACATGGCAGCATTCGCCTGGACCAGGATCGGTCCGTGGTCACATCTTCATCTGCACGAGTACCTGTACTACGGGATCTGCCTGGTATTGACCCTCATAATCGGGCTCTTCCTACACAAAGGAATGGCGTCTGAGCAGGAGACCGCCGTGACCCGCGAGGCACCGACGGCGAGCTGACCGCTCGTTCACCTCTGAGGTGAAGCCTCCTTACAGACCTGCGTTCAAGAGAAAACAGAATGTCCCCACGTCAGAAGCCCCTGTTCTCGGCTGAGAACAGGGGCTTCTGATTCTCCCATCGGTGGATCAGGGCTGAAGCGATCTGCCAGATGATGCCATCCTCGCGCGCCTGCCTGTGACGATACGATGCGCCCATGACCTCATCAGTCGACGCGGCCCCGAGCTCCGCGGGCCAACCGCTGCACAAGCGGGTGATCGCGGTCTGGAGCATGTGGAGCTGGGGCAACGCCACCGTCAGCGCCGTGATGGTCACGTTCGTCTTCGGCACCTACATCGCCGACGCCGTCGGTCCCGGCGGACAGGGCACCCAGTACCTGACCACCGCCAACGCGATCGCCGGAGGCCTCATCGCGGTCACCGCCCCGGTGATCGGGCAGCGGGCCGACAAGGCCGGCCGCCGTCGACTCTGGCTGACCATCAACACGTTCATCGTGATCGCGCTGGTCGCCGCCTGCTTCTTCGTGAAGCCGGACCAGGCCTACCTGGTGCTGGGCGTGACGCTCATGGCCACCATGACCCTGTTCGACGAGTTCGCGAACCTGAACTACAACGCGATGATCACCGACATCGCCGGCCCCCAGAGGATGGGCCGGGTCTCCGGCATCGGCTGGGGTGCCGGCTACCTCGGCGGCATCGCGATCCTGTCCCTGGTCTACTTCGGACTCGTCGCCGGGGACCCACCCCACTGGTTCGGCCTCGGCGAGGAGGATGCCATCAACATCCGGATGGTCGCCGTCGTCGCCGCCGCCTGGTTCCTGCTGTGGGCACTGCCGCTGCTGTTCACCAAGGTCAAGACCGCCGACACCGAGACGATCGAGGAGAAGGTCTCCCTCGTCGAGTCCTACCGGCGGCTGTTCCGCGTGATCATCGGGCTCTGGAAGGAGGACCGCAACACCCTGTGGTTTCTGCTGGCCTCAGCGATCTACCGCGACGGACTCTCCGCCGTGTTCACCTACGGCGCCATCCTGGGGGTCACCGTCTTCGGCTTCACCACCGGAGACATCCTGCTCTTCGGCATCGCCGGCAACGTGGTCGCGGCGATCGGGGCGTTCATCGGCGGCTGGTTCGACGACCGGCTCGGCCCCCGCGCCGTCATCATGACCTGCGTGACCGGCCTCGTCGTCCTCGCCGGGACCATGTACTTCCTCGACGTGGACCGGGACTTCGGGGCCTTCGTCCTCGAGCCGACCACCGCATTCTGGATCCTCGGGCTGGGGCTGACGTTCTTCGTGGGACCCGCGCAGGCGTCGTCGCGCGCCTTCCTCGCACGGCTCGCCCCGCCCTCACGGGCCGCCGAGCTCTTCGGCCTCTACGCCACCGCCGGACGCAGCGTCAGCTTCCTGACCCCGGCGCTGATCTCGCTGATCCTGCTGATCTCTGCGGCCGAGGAGACCGACACCCAGGCCGGGGACAAGGCCATCATCCTGGGTGTGGTGACGATCCTGCTGATGGGCCTCGCCGCGATGCTGCTGGTGAAGAACCCCACCGGACCGGCGAAGATGCGCGAACACCGCGTCCGGAAGTGAGCGCACGTCCCCACTCGAGGGCAGAGGTCCGCCAGGGCAACACCTCAAGCCGTGGGCGGCAGCCCCCGAGACTCCCGGAAGCGTCTCCAGCGGCTCGGCCGAAACACGGGGGAACGCAGCGGCTCCGGCAGGGCGAACAGATCGCCGTCGGCCCCTCGAGCACCGCATTGCCACCCGGCACGAATCGGCCGTGGAAGGTGACGGGCTCCCCCTCCACCTCAGCCGGGCCCTGTCCTCGGAACCGTGAGATGAGCAGCGCGCGCCTGGTTCCCGGTTCGCAGAGCGACACTCGAGTCCACCAGACCCCGCCCGCTCCGGAAGGCATGTCCATCACGACCACACGCACCTCCAGCGGCACCCGCTCCCGCGCCGGAGGGGTCATGTCCCGCTCCAACCGACGGTTCGCCCTCTCCGTGAGCAGGATGGAGCGGAGCAGGCCCACCGCGCACACCGCCATCACGACGAGGGCGGCCACGGGGAACACGACGTTCCCCACGGTGCGGATCTCCACCACCACGAGCGCGCTCACCAGGGCGAGCAGCACCAGAGCTGCTCCGAAGACCCGGCGCTCACGCCGCCGCAGAGCCGGGATGTCCTGCATCGCCTTCCGCCGGACAGGATCCCGCGGATCGTCCGAGGACGAAGGGGCCTGCCTCAAGCCCGCCATGATGCTGCGCTCCGTGCCCTCAGCCGATGATGGTGCGGTGGAAGTTCTCATGCGACCGCGACGCCGTCGGGCCGCGCTGACCCTGATACCGCGACTGGTGCTTGCTGCTGCCGTATCCGTCGGTGGCCGGGGAGGTGAGCCGGAAGAAGCACAGCTGCCCGATCTTCGAGCCCGGCCACAGCTTGATCGGCAACGTCGCCATGTTGGAGAGCTCCAGGGTCACCTGACCGGAGAAGCCAGGGTCGATGAACCCGGCCGTGGAATGCGTCAACAGCCCCAGCCGGCCCAGCGAGGACTTCCCCTCGAGCCGGGCGGCGACGTCGTCGGGCAGGGTGACCTGCTCATAGGTGGCGCCCAGGACGAACTCACCCGGGTGCAGGACGAAGGGTTCCTCCGGGTCGACCTCCACCAGGCGGGTCAGGTCCTGCTGCTCCGCCGCGGGGTCGATGTGCGCGTACTTGTGGTTGTCGAAGAGCCGGAACATGCGCTCCAGGCGCACGTCGACGCTGGAGGGCTGGATCATGCTCTCGTCCAACGGATCCAGCTGGATCCTGCCGGCGTCGAGCTCTGCATGGATGTCACGGTCTGAAAGCAGCACGAAGCCAAGGTACCGCACCCGCCCGGGGTGATGACGCCGACGCAGCCGAGAATGCAGGCGTGCCCGGAGGCGCCGCTGGCCGCTCAGGACGCGGGACGGCGCCGGTACCACCTTGCATTCCGCGCCCGGACATGATCGCGTGGACGGATGAGCGAGACTCCTCAGAACCCCGAGACCCAGAATCCCGACGAGACGCCCGAGGGCGAGCAGCTGCCCGACCTGCGCGACACGCTGGTCGCCGGCAAGGACGGTGAAGCTCAGCCCAACGAGATCATCCGCGCCTTCCTCACCTCCACTGTGTACTTCCTGAGCGCCGAGGAGGTCACCCCGGAGACCGCCTCGGTGAACCCGCTGACCCTGCAGGACAACGAGGGCAACCCGCTGATCGCCCTGTTCTCCGGCACCGATGTGGTGCCGGCCGAGTACTCCGAGCACGCCCCGCACGCCGTGGACGCCCCCGGTGTGGCCGTGGTGCAGTCGCTCGCCGGTGCCGGCATCATCATCGATGCCGGTCAGGAGCACGGTTTCCAGATCTCCGCCGAGGGCGTGGACCGCATCCGTGAGGACTTCCTCCGCCCCGCCGAGGAGGAGTGAGCCGCACCGGCCCGCAGACCTGGTGAGGCCGCCGTCGTCGTCCGCCCCGGCAAGACGACGACGGCGGCCTCTTCTGTCATGCTCGCGTCACCAGACGTCCCTGTCCCCCTGGCCTGCGGCGGCAGGAGTAGAGTCGTCCGCGGAACCGGTCGGCCGGCACGAGGATGATCAGGGGGCGATATGGAGGCGGTCTTCTCCGGCTTCTCCATCATCTGGCTCATCATCGGTGTGGGCTTCGTCATTGGGAAGCTCGGGCTCCTGCCTCCGGAGGCCCGGGTGGTGCTCAGCCGGGTGGCGTTCTTCGTCGCCTCCCCCTGCCTGCTGTTCCTCACCGTCGCCGACGCCTCGCTGCGCGACGTCCTCGGCCCGCAGTTCGCCATCGCCGCTCTGGGAGCCTTCACCACGCTGCTGCTGTATCTGCTGCTGGCCCGGCTGCTGCTGAGGCGGCGGGCCGGCTCAGAGCAGATGATCGGCGGGATGAGCGCCTCGCTGGTGAACTCGGCGAACCTCGGGTTCCCGATCGCCGCCTACGTGCTGGGAGACGTGGCCTTCGCCGCCCCGATCATCATGTTCCAGCTGGCCCTCTACACCCCGGTGTACGTGACGGCGATGGACTGGCTGACCCGGGACCAGGGCACCACCACGAAGGTCCGTCCCGCGAGGGGCACCTCCACGCTGCGCAGCCTCGGGCAGTCAGCGGTGAACCCGATGATCCTCGGGGCCGGGCTGGGCCTGCTGTTCTCCTGGCAGGACTGGGTGCTGCCCGGTCCGATGCACGAGTCTGTGGAGCTCATCGCCGGGGCGTCCATCCCACTGATGCTGCTCTCCTTCGGCCTCTCCCTGGTGGGCAGCCGACCGCTGAACAAGAAGGCTGGCCGGCGGGCCGACGTCCTGCTGGCCTCCTCGTTGAAGCTTGTCGCCCACCCGGTGCTCGCCTGGCTCTTAGCCACGGTCGTGTTCGGCATGTCGGGGCACCAGGTGCTGGCCGCGGTGGTCATGGCCTCGCTGCCGACAGCCCAGAACGTGCTGGTCAGCGCGATCCGTTACGAGTCCGGGGAAATGATCGCCCGGGATACCGTCCTGGTGACCACGATCCTGGCGATTCCGGCGATGATCGCCGTCTCGCTGCTGCTCATGTGAGCCAGGAACGGGCCCCGCTGGAGCGTTCAGCGCCGTCCGCCCGTTCTGCACCCGGTGCGCCCCGACCCGCTCTCACCGCCCGTTCCACATCGGGGTGGTGAGATCGCACCATCAACGTGTGCGGTGTGTTCTCACACACTGGGTGTCGGTCCTCCGGCGGGTTCCCGGTTGCTAGGCTGTTGCCGACCTCGGGGGCGGCCCTGCCACCACCCGGAACGATGCGCGCGACGATGAGGAACCACCGACCATGAGTCACCAGGGACACGACGACGGCGCCCTCCCCGGCGAGCGGCCGGAGCGGCCCGACGGCCCCGGACGCACGGCACGGCATGCAGGCAGCGGTCCCTCCGCACCATCGCCGGGCTCCTCCGGCGACTCGGAGAGCTTCGGCGCGGTCCAGCGTGGTCATGGCGCCCCCGCAGGCGGCGTATCCCCTGACACAGTGCCGCACTCGGGCACGGCGTCGTCCCCCAGCACGCCGTCCCCCAGCACGCCGTCGTCCAGCACGCCGTCGTCCAGCACGCCGTCGTCCCCGCCACCGGCCGCTCCGCGTCCCGGTCCGGCCGGACCGATCCCGGGCCAGGGAGCTCCCGCCCCCAGGAACCCTGGTCGAGGAGGGGCACAGCAGGGCGGCCCAGGCCACCCCGGCCCCCAGCACGGCGGACCGTCTCCCTTTCCTCCCGGTCCCTTCGGCCCCGGCGCACACAGCCCGGGACCCCACGGCACAGGTCCGCACAACCCCCACGGTCCGGGCGGCGTCCACCAGGCCCCGCACCGCCACCCCCCGTATGGCCCACAGCCGGGTCCCGGCCAGCCCGGCTACCCCGGCCAGCCCGGCCAGCCCGCTCCGGCGGAGAAGCCGCGGAAGACCAACGTCGCCGCGTGGGCCGGCTGGGGCAGCGGACTGGTGCTGACATTGGTCGCCAGCGGAATCGGTATCTGGCAGGTGGACGAGCACGTCTACTCCACCGACGCAGTGGCCGAGAACTACTGGGAGTCACTGCAGGCCGGCGACGGCGCCACCGCGCTGGCGATGTTCTCCTCCGTGCCCGAGCTCGATGCCGCACTCCCGACGCCGCAGAGCCTCGCGCTCGCCGCCTCGGCCGAAGATGAGGCTGAGGGGGACCAGGCGCCGGACGCCGAAAACGCGGACGACTCCCCCACGGTCCCTGACGAGGACCGGCTTTCGCCCGGCGCCATGGACTCCGTGCTCCTCGACGACGATGCGCTCCGCCATTCCTCTGAGCAGGTGCAGAACCTGGCCATCACCGAGCGCCGCGACGGCGCCGACCTCTCCTTCACCGTGGACGGCGATCCGCACGAGGCCCATGTGCCGATGACCCGTACCGGCAGCATCTGGCTGTTCTTCGACGACTGGACGCTGAACTCCGAGGCGATGACCGAGGTGGAGCTCTCGGTCCCAGCCGCCGAGCTCGGCGGGATCGGCCAGGTGGAGGTCAACGAGCAGCCGGTCAACCTCCACGAGGACGCTGCCACTCTGGCCGCGTTCGTACCGACTGTCATCGATGTCGACATCGACAGCGAGTGGCTCTCCGGCGCGGGCCACGAGGTGGTCGTCGCTGACGGCGACCACCAGATCGAGATCGAGCTGGAAGCCTCGGAGACCGCCGCCCAGCTGATGCATGACGAGGTCGAGGAGTATCTGGACGGCTGCGCCGAGCAGGAGGTGCTGATGCCCAGCGGCTGCCCGATGGGGGTCACCACCCCCAACTCGGTGGACGCGGACACCATCTCCTGGGAGATGCCCGACCCGGCAGACATCACCCTGACCTTCGGCGACGACGGCTGGACGGTCACCGGGGCCTCCATGCTCCGTGCCACGGTGACTTTCGACTCTCTGGACCACTTCGACGGCGAGGAGCTCGAGGAGAGCCACGACGTCCGTTTCGGCCTGGACGTCCAGGTCGGCGCCAGCGGCGAGGACCTGGTGGTCTCCGTCATCGGCGACTGACCGCGCAGCTCAGCCCCGTTCAGCGAGGACCGGGTCCAGCGGGTCCAGATCCACTGTGCGTTCGTGCCATCGGTATCCCAGCTCGATCAGCCCGGACCCGAGGATCGCGGCGACGAACGCGACGGCCAGCAGCTCAGCGCTGGGCATGGCGAACAGGTGGTACTGCTGGGAGATCGGCACCAGCAGTGCCGCGGCCAGCAGCACGTACATCGAGGCGATGAGGATGATCCGCGGTGTGGTCAGCGGGCGCAGCGCCACGGTGAGCACCCACAGGCCCACGGCCGTCAGGCACAGCGTGGACGCCGTCTGCACCCCGGAGGCCGGTTCCTGGAGGTGCCGGCCGGCCGCACTGACGGCGATCACCGCCAGGCATATCCCCAGCGACGCGGGGATGGAGAACAGCACCGAACGACGCAGGAAGCCCGGACGGTACCGGCGCGTGTTCGGCAGCAGCGCCAGGAAGAACGCCGGGCAGCCGATCATCAGGAAGTCCACGGTGGAGAACTGGCGCGGCAAGAACGGGAACTGCCAGAACATCAGCCCGAAGAACAGTCCCAGGATGATCGCATAGGCCGTCTTGGTGAGGAACAGGTGCGCCACCCGTTCCGTGTTGGCGATGACTTTCCGTCCTTCGGCCAGCACCTTCGGCAGCCGGTCGAAGCGGCCGTCGAGCAGCACCATCCGGGAGACCGCCTTGGTGGCCGGTGCCCCGTTGCCCATGGCGATGCCCAGGTCGGCCTTCTTCATCGCCAGGGCGTCGTTGATCCCGTCGCCGGTCATCGCCACCACATGGCCGTCGGCCTGCAGCGCCTCCACCATCGTGCGCTTCTGCTCCGGGGAGACCCTCCCGAACACCGCGTGGGTGACCAGTGCGGCGCGCATCGCCTCCGGGTCGTCGGTGAGCTGGGAGGCGTCGACGCCGTCACCGACCACCGGCATACCGACCTCCCGCGCCACGGCGGAGACCGTGCGGGGGCTGTCTCCGGAGATCACCTTCAGGGCCACGTGCTGTTCGCCGAAGTACTCCAGGGTGGTTCGGGCGTCCGCCCGGACGTTCTCCTTGAACGTCAGCAGAGCCACCGGCTCCAGCTCATCGGGGAGTCGATGCCCGCGGCCCAGCGGTCCGCTCGCGCCGTCGCGGATCGGTCCTTCCAAGGGCGCGCGGGCCAGGATCATCGTGCGCAGCCCGCTGGCCGCCGTGGTGTCAGTGTGGTCGAGCAGCCGGTCCACCTCCACCGAGGGCACCACATGCGGCGACTGCAGGATGTCCGGGGCGCCGAGGACCCAGTGTCCGGCGAGCTCGCCCGCGTCGTCGGCGAAGGTCACCGCAGACCAGCGACGGGCCGAGGAGAACTGCACCTGGTAGGCGGCGTGGTGCCGGGGCAGCGCGGAGAACGGCTCGCGCAGCGCCGCCGCGGTGGGGTTGGCGTACTGGTCCGCGCCGAACCAGGCCAGCACCTGCTGCCACGGCTCGGTGCCTGCCATCGCCGTCGACGAGGGATCCCGGTGCGGAGCGAGGGGCATCCCGCGCGCGTCCAGGGGCACCGCCCCGTGGAAGGCGATGGTCCCGTCGGTCAGCGTGCCGGTCTTGTCCAGGCAGACGACGTCGACCCGGGCGAGGATCTCCACCGCCGGCTGCTCCTGGATGAGGACCTTGTCCTGGGCCAGCTTCAGCGCCGCCACGGCGAACGCGATCGTGGTCATCAGCGCCAGGCCCTGCGGGATCATCGCCGTCACCGAGGAGACGGCGGTGACCATGGCCTCACGCCATTCGCCGGTGCGCCAGGCCCGGCTCCAGCCCCCGAAGGCCTGCATCTGCCCGTTGACCACGACGGCGGTGATCGGCAGAAGCACCAGGGACAGCCAGAAGGCGACCTTCTCCAGGGCACGGCGCAGCTCCGAATTGATCTTCTGGTACCGCTTGGCCTCGGTGGCGAGCTTGATCGCGTGGGCGTCGTCGCCGACGGCGGTGACCACGAACCGTCCGGTGCCGGCCAGCACCGCCGTGCCGGAGAGCACGATGTCATCGCGGCGCTTGGGCACCGGATCCGACTCGCCGGTGAGCATGGACTCGTCCACGTCCAGCCCGGAGGAGGCGATCACCACCCCGTCGGCGGGGACCTGGTCGCCGCGGCGCAGCTCCACTACGTCGTCGAGGACGATCTGCTCCCGGTGGATCTCCACGATGAGCCGGTCCCGCAGCACCCGGATGCTGTCCTGGTGCAGCAGGGCGATCGCATCGAGCTTGCGCTTCGCCGAGTACTCCTGCACCAGGCCGATGATCACGTTCGCGACGGCGGCGACGGCGAAGAGCAGGTCCAGCCAGCGGCCCAGGATGATGATCACCAGTGCGCACACCCCGATGATCAGGTTGAACAGCGTCATCAGGTGGGTGCGCAGGATCTCCGCGAGAGAACGGGAGGTGGTGTGCGGCTGGACGTTGGCCAGCTTCAGCCGCTGCCGCTCGGCCACCTGCATGGAGCTCAGCCCCTGGGCCTCCAGGACGGCAGGCTCGACGGGGGACCTCAGCGCCGCACGCTCGCGGACGTCGGTCTTCTCAGCGGCCACGTGCTCCGTCCTTGTCGAGATCATGCGGGAGATCATCCGAGAGATCAGGCGCGGTGACGCCCCGCCCCATTCTAGGTGTACTGAGTCAGGACATCAGGGGCGGCACGGGTGTCTGCCCTCAGCCCGCAGGAGGAGACGCTGGGCACATGGAGCCGGCCGCCGTCGTCGTGCCCGTACGCACTCGACGGCGGCCGTCAGCTGGCCGGGAAGCCGGTCAGGAACCGGGTCAGCAACCGAGTCAGCAGCCCGGGTCAGCACCCCGGGGCCGGCCGGACGCTCACCGGACTCCCCAGGTGTAGGTCTGCTTGCGCAGGTTCAGGTACATGAAGGTCTCTGTGCCGACCACTGCGTCGATCGCACGGATCCGCTGGGAGATGATCTCGAGCAGATGGTCGTCGTCCTCGCAGACCACCTCCACCAGCAGGTCGAAGCCCCCGGCGGTGATCACCACATAGTCGACCTCGTCGTAGGACTCGAGCTCCTCAGCCACCGGTTCGAGCTCCCCTGCGACCTTGATGCCGATCATCGCCTGGCGGGGGAATCCCAGTTCCAACGGGTTCGTCACCGCCACGATCTGCATCACGCCGAGGTCCTGCAGACGGTGGACGCGGTGGCGCACGGCGGCCTCCGAGAGCCCCACGGCCTTGGCGATCGAGGCGAAGGAGCGGCGGCCGTCCTGCTGGAGCAGCTCGATGATGGCCTTGTTGACCTCATCGATCTCGGCCGTGCGGTGGTTCTTGTTCTTCACCATGAGCTCCAGCCTTTCACAGCACCCGTCACAGTGCCCGTCACAGTGCGGCCAGCTTCTTGCCCCGCCAGTACCGCCAGACCTGGACCCCCACGACCAGGGCGATCGCCCCGAGGAACATGGCCGAACCCAGCACGTTCACCTCGGCGGGGATGCCGCGCCGAGCGGCGACGTAGGCGTACTGCGGGAAGGTGGTGAACGCCCCGGAGTTGAAGTTCGCCACGATGAAGTCGTCGAAGCTGATCGCGAAGCTCAGCAGCGCCGCCGCAGCGATCCCGGGGATCAGCAGCGGGAAGGTCACCCGCCAGAACGCGGTGCGTCCGGAGGCGTAGAGGTCCGCGGCAGCCTCCTCCAGGGCCGGATCCAGAGTGGCGATGCGTGCTCGGATGGCCACCACCACGAAGGAGATGCAGAACATGATGTGCGACAGGATCGTGGTGCCCATCCCCAGCTGCACGCCCAGGTTGAGGAACTGGGAGAGCAGCGAGGCACCGAGGACGACCTCCGGGGTCGCCAGCGGCAGGAAGATCAGCATGTTCGCCGAGCCGGCGAATCGGAAGCGGTAGCGCTCCAGCCCGAAGGCGATCATCGTGCCCAGCACAGTGGCCACCGTGGTGGCGACGACCGCGACGATCAGGGAGTTGGCGAAGGCCTCGCACAGCTGCGAGGGCCGGCAGGGGTCCTGCCAGTTGGCCAGCGTGAAGCCGCGCCAGGTCAGGTTCGTGCGCCCGGCGTCGTTGAAGGAGAACACGAAGATGTAGGCGATCGGGACCAGCAGGTAGACGAAGGCCAACCCGCCGATCACCGGCACGAACCAGCGGCTGAGGTCGAACCGACGTCGGGCGCGCGGGGTGCTCGTCGTCTCGACGTCGTCGGTCACCCCGCCGGTCACCCCGCCGGCGCCCGCTCTGGGGGCGGTGCCCGAACCCTCCGTGGTGTTCGAGGTCTGCACGGTGCTCATACGATCTCCTTCGTCCCGAACCGGCGCACGTACAGGGTGACGAGGATCAGGATGATCGCCATCAGCACCGCCGCGAGCGCCGCGGCCGAGGGGTAGTCCGCGGCATGGAAGAACCGTGAATCGATGATCTGGCCGACTGTGGTGGTGTCCACGTTGTTGCCGAGCATCACGGCGTTCACGTAGTCGCCGGAGGCCGGGATGAAGGTCAGGATGGTTCCGGCCATCACCCCGGGGGTGGACAGCGGCAGCGTCACCCGCAGGAAGGTCTGGAAACCGCCCGCGTAGAGGTCTCCTCCGGCCTCGATCAGCCGGGTGTCCAGACGCTCCAGGTTGGCGTAGATCGGCAGCGTCATCAGCGGCAGGTACAGGTAGGTCATGCCGGCGACGACGGCGAGCGCGGTCGCGGTGAGTCGGCCGTCCTCCGGCAGGATGGCGATCGCCTTCAGGAAGCCGACCACCCATCCCTCATCGGAGAGGATGAACCGCCAGGACTGCACGCGCAGGATGAAGCTGGAGAAGAAGGGCGCGATGATCACCACCAGCAGCAGCCCCTGGAGCAGGTGTCGGCCGCGCAGCCTGACCGCCACCAGATAGGCCATCGGGTAGCCGATGCACAGCGCCGCGAGGGTGGCGATGAGTGCGAAGGCGAAGGACCGGATGAAGGTGTCCCCGTAGGTGGTCATCACCTCGGCGTAGGTGGCGATGTTGAACCCGGGCACGAACTCTCCGGCGGTCGCACCCTCGGGCTGGGTGTACAGGGACATCGCCAGCATGGAGAACACCGGCACCACGAAGAAGATCAGGATGAACGCGGAGCCGGGGATGACCAGCAGCATCCCGAGACGTCCGCGGGATCGCCAGGTGCGCTGCTCCTCCGCGGACTGCTCGGGGATCGTCGGCGGGTCGACGTGCTCCTGAGGCGTGGTGAGCTCTTCGGCGGGCTGCAGGCTCATCGCAGCTCCCCGACGCCGGCACCGGTGTCGGAGCCGCCGGCCAGCCCGAAGAGGTTGCGGTCGTCCCACCACAGGTCGACCTCGGTTCCGGCGCTGATCACCTCGGTGTGGAGGTTCTGGGAGAACACGGTCAGGGTGCCGGCTGCGGGCAGCTCCACCTCGTACTCGGTGGAGACGCCGGTGTAGGCCGCGGAGCTGACACGCCCGCCGGTCACACGGGTCCAGTCGGCGCGGTCACCGGGCGGCCGCTCACCTGTCCGGGAGATGAGGATCTTCTCGGGGCGGATTCCGACGACGATCGTCCCCGCATGCTGCACGGCCCTCTCAGCGGCCAGCGTGCAGGAGGTCTCGCCGAAGCGGATGGTCAGCTTCCCCGGTGCGGACGGCGCATCGCCGAGCACCTCCGCCTCGAAGAGGTTGGACTTGCCCAGGAAGTTCGCCACGAAGGCGGTCCGCGGCAGGTCGTAGAGCTCCCCGGGCGGGCCGATCTGCTCGATGCGGCCCGCGTTCATCACGGCCACGGTGTCGGCCATGGTGAGGGCCTCCTCCTGGTCGTGGGTGACGTGGATGAAGGTGATCCCGATTTCTTCCTGGATATGTTTCAGCTCGGTCTGCATCTGGCGCCGCAGCTTCATGTCCAGAGCTCCGAGCGGTTCGTCCAGGAGCAGCACATGCGGCTCGTTGACGATGGCTCGGGCCAAGGCGACTCGCTGCTGCTGGCCTCCGGAGAGCTGGGCGGGGCGTCGTTGGGCCAGGTGGCCCAGCTCCACCAGGTCGAGGATCGTCCCGGCCCGGCCGAGGGCGTCGGGGACCTTGCGACGCTTGAGCCCGAAGGCGACGTTCTCCAGGACGCTGAGGTGGGGGAACAGCGCGTAGCTCTGGAAGACGGTGTTGACCTCCCGCTGGTGGGCTTTGCTGCCGGTGACGTCCTCCTCACCGATGAGGACCCGGCCTTCGGTGGGGTGTTCCAGTCCGGCGATCATCCGCAGGGTGGTGGACTTGCCGCATCCGCTGGGGCCCAGCAGCGCGAAGAAGCTGCCGGCGGGCACGTGCAGGTCGAGGTCGTCGACGGCGGTGTACCCGCTGAACCGTTTGGTGATCCCGCGGAGAGCGAGGTCTCGTCCGGTGCCTGCCGTATCGGTGACAATCATCAGTTCCCGATCACCGCCTGGAACCGGTCGGTGAACTCGGCCTCCTCCTCGGCGTCCATGCTGCGGATGGTGTGCAGGTCCGCCTGCATCTCCTCAGTCGGGAAGATCATCGGATCATCGGCCAGCTCGGGGTCGATGTCCTCCATGGCTTCCTGGGCGCCCTGGACGGGGCAGACGTAGTTGACGTAGGCGGCCACTTCGGCGGCGACCTCGGGCTGCAGGTAGTAGTCCATCAGCCGCTCGGCGTTGGTCTTGTGCTCGGCGCCGTTGGGGATGAGCAGGTTGTCTGACCACAGGGCGCCGCCGGCCTCGGGGAGGCCGAACTCCCAGCGGTCGCCCTCTTCGAGGTTCAGCTGGGTGATGTCGCCGGACCACGCCATCACGGCCAGGGCGTCTCCGGAGACCAGGTCCTCCATGTAGGCGTTGCCTCGGACCTGACGGATCTGGCCGCTGGAGATGCCTTCCTCCAGCACCTCGAGTGCGGCGTCGAAGTCGTCGGAGTCGAAGGCGGTGATGTCGGTGCCCTGCTCCAGCATGAGCAGCGCCAGGGTGTCCCGCCATTCGTCGAGGACCACTACGCGTCCGCGCAGGTCCGGGTTCGTCAGCAGGTCGGTGACCGTGCGCACCCCGTTCGGGACGGCCTCCTTGTTCCAGGCGAGTCCGGTCATCCCGGACTGCCAGGTGACCGAATGGGTGCGGCCGGGGTCGAAGCCGACGTCGCGCAGGCCGGGAAGCAGATTGTCCAGGTTCGGGATGTTGCCGTGGTCGAGCTCGCGGACCTGGCCGGCGGCGATGAGGCGTGAGGCCATCCAGTCGGTGAAGGTGACCAGGTCCTGGCCGAAGTTCTGGCCCTGGCGCAGCTGGTTCTGGACGGTGCCGTAGTAGCTCTCGTTGCCGTCGATGTCCTCGGCGTAGGTGACGTTGATGCCGGTCTCCTCCTGGAACCTCTCCAGCGTGGGATAGCTGCCGGTGTCGCTGTCATAGTCCAGGTAGAGGCTCCAGTTGGCCCAGAGCAGCTCCATGGTCTCCTCGGAGAGGTCCTCGGCCGGGGCGTCGTCGGCGCTGGTGGTTCCACCGGTGCCGCAGGCGGTCAGCGCCCCCAACAGTCCGGCGGCTCCTGCTCCCACCATCAGGTGACGGCGGGACATCCGCCGGCTGGCCATCTGGGAGCGGACCAGGGAGCGGACCATCGGGTCCGGGGGAAGGGGGGTGTGGCGACGGGACATGGGGTCCTCCTCAGTGCGGTGATGCGGTGATCTCAGTGCGGTGATCTCGGTGCGGTGATCTCGGTGCGGCGATCTCAGTGCGGTGATCTCAGTGCGGTGTCCGGCCTTCGCGAGGCTCAGGAGTCGAATCCCAGCCCCAGTCGGTCCATCGTGCGCAGCCAGAGGTTCTTCCGGCCTGTCGCGTCCTCCCGGGCCCGGGCCCAGGTGGTGATCATGATGCCGATCCAGGCCAGCGGCTCAGGCGGGAACGGCATCGGCCTCCGGCGGACCATCTCGAGCCGGGTGCGTGCGGTCTGGAGCCCGGCGAGCCTGTCGAGCATGACGTCGGCGGCGAACCGCGAGGACCCCACACCGAGCCCGGTGAATCCGGTGGCGTACACCGTCCGGCCCCCATGGGCCTGCCCGTAGAGCGCGCAGAACTGGGAGGAGGTGTCGATGACCCCGGCCCACCGGTGGGTGAAGCGGATCCCCTCCAGCTGGGGGAAGGTCTCGGCGAAGTGGTCGGCCAGCCGTTGGTAGGTCTTCGGCCGGTCCAGGTGCTCAGCCCGGATCGAGCGGCCGAAGTGGTAGACGACGTCGTACCCGCCCCAGAGGATCCGCCGGTCCGGGGTGATCCGGTAGTAGTGGAACTGGTTGCCGGCATCGGCGACACCGATGGCCGGGTCCCAGCGGATCGCGGCCAGCTGCTGCTCACTCAACGGTTCGGTGGCGAGCACATAGTCGTAGACCGGCACGGTCTCCCAGCGGGAGCGCAGGTGCTTCCACGAACGCCCCAAGGGGTTCGGGAACGCATTGGTGGCCAGCACCGTACGCTCGGCGGTGACGCTCACCGGTCCGTGTGAGGTCACCAGCTGGGCCTGCACCCCGTCGCCGGAGCCGCCCGGCAGCTCCTGCAGCCTCTCGAGGCGACTGTGCTCGGCGATCGTGACGCCCTGGGCCTCCGCGGCGGCGGCCAGGCCCCAGGCCAGGCGGGCCGGGTCGACGACGGCGCAGGACTCGGCATCGTAACGGCCCGCCAGATAAGTGGGCGAGTCCACGTACTCGCGGACCGCCTCGGCGTCGAGGAACCCGGGGGTGCCCGGCTCGAAGGCCTCGACCTCGTGCGGGCGGGTGGCCACGCTCAGCGCGCCGCCGCGGGCGAAGCCGCAGTCGATGCCGTATCGGTCGACGGTCTCCTCGATCTCGTCGAGGTTCTGCAGCCCCAGGCGTTCCAGAGTCTCGAACTCCTGGGGCCAGCGGCTGCGCCCGTTCTCCTCCCCGTGGGTGAGGCTGGCCTCGCAGAATCCGCCGTTGCGTCCGGTGGCCTGCTCGGCGAGGCGGTCGGCCTCGACCAGCAGCACCCGGGTACCGGGTGAGCGCTCGACGGCGCGCAGTGCGGTCCACAGTCCGGTGAAGCCGCCGCCGACCACGAGCAGGTCGACCTGCGCGCCGTCCTGAGCGGGAGGCCGGGGTGCCGGGCGTTCGTCGGTGTCGAGCCAGAGCGGGGCCAGCTTCGCGCCCTCGAGCGCCTGACGCCCCCAGTCCGTCACGGTGGTCTCCATGAGGTGCTCCGCCTTACTCGCCGTCTCCGATGAAGCTCATCACGTGCTTGATGCGGGTGTAGTCCTCGAGGCCGTACATCGAGAGGTCCTTGCCGTAGCCGGAGTGTTTGAAGCCGCCGTGCGGCATCTCGGAGAGGTAGGGGATGTGGGTGTTGATCCACACGCAGCCGAAGTCGAGCTCCTTCGAGGCGCGCATCGCGCGGCCGTGGTCGCTGGTCCAGACGCTGGAGGCCAGGCCGTACGTGACGTCATTGGCCATGGCCAGCGCCTCCTTCTCCGAAGAGAAGGTCTGCACGGTGATCACCGGCCCGAAGATCTCCTCCTGGATGAGCTCATCGTCCTGAGCGAGGCCGGCCAGGACCGTGGGGGCGTAGAAGTAGCCGGCCTCCCCCACCCGGTGGCCTCCGGCCACCAGCCGCACATGGTCAGGACGTGAGTCCACCTTCGCGGAGACCGTGGCCAGCTGGTCGGCGTTGTTCAGCGGGCAGACGTCGGCGTCGTCGTCATCGGGGCCGCCGAGGGTGGTGTGCTCGGCCTGCTCCTTCAGCGCGGCGAGGAACTCGTCGTGGGCGGACTCGTGGACCAGCACGCGGGTGGCCGCTGTGCAGTCCTGACCGGCGTTGAAGTAGCCGGCGGCCGCGATGCCCTCGGCCGCGGAGGCGAGGTCGGCGTCGTCGTGGACGATCACCGGCGCCTTGCCGCCGAGCTCCAGATGCACCTTCTTCAGGTCCTGGGAGGCCGCCTCGGCGACCTGCATCCCGGCGCGCACCGAGCCGGTGATGGCGACCATCGCCGGGGTGTCGTGGGCGACCAGGGCGCGGCCGGTGTCCCGGTCGCCGCAGATCACGTTGAACACTCCGGCCGGGAGGATCTCGGCGCAGAGTTCGGCGAACAGCGTGGAGGTCGCCGGGGTGGTGTCGCTGGGCTTGAGCACGATCGTGTTGCCGGCGGCCAGGGCGGGGGCGACCTTCCAGATGAGCATCGGCAGCGGGTAGTTCCATGGGGTGACCTGGCCGACGACACCGACCGGCTCGCGGCGCACGAAGGAGGTGTGGTCCTCCATGTACTCCGCGGCGGCCTTGCCTTCGAGCACGCGGCCGGCACCGGCGAAGAACCGGAAGTGATCGATGTTCATCGGCATCTCTTCGGCGGCCGTCAGGTGCTTCGGCTTCCCTGTGTCCTGGCATTCGGCGGCGACGAACTCGTCGAAGCGGGCCTCCAGCGCGTCGGCGATCTTCAGCAGCGCCTCCCCGCGCTCCCGCGGCGTGGTGCGCTTCCAGCTGGAGAACGCCCGCGACGCCGCGGCATAGGCGCGGTCGACGTCCTCCGGGCCGGAGAGCGGAGCCGTCGCGTAGACCTCTCCGAGGTGCGGGGCGACGACGTCGTAGGTCGCCCCCGAGACGGCGGGGACCTTCTCCCCGTCGACGATGTTGAAGAACTCCGTCAGTGCCATCTGTGGCCTCCTTCTCCTGCGCGGCTCCATGAAGGGCCACGCCTTTGGTGTGATCCGAGTCACTCGCACCCACCGTACAGGGGATGTACGGATCAAGCCAAGCATCGACTCGTGAACAACTGATTTCGTCGCTGATACAGATTTTGTTCGCTGATTCTCTTGAATGGGCGAGAGGCGGAGTGCACCATAGGAAGATGACTCACCCCTCTCTGCCCCAGGATGAGGCGTCCCGCCTGCAGACCGCGGCGAACCGACACCTCTGGATGCACTTCACCCGACACAGCCCCTCCCCCGAAGCCCACGTGCCGCTGATCGTCCGGGGCGAGGGCGTCCACCTCTGGGACGCCCAGGGGCGGCGCTACATCGACGGACTGGCCGGCCTGTTCACCTCGCAGTTGGGACACGGCCGCCGGGATCTCGCCGAGGCGGCCGCCGCCCAGACCACTCAGCTGGAGTTCATGCCGCTGTGGTCCTACGCGCATCCCCCCGCCATCGAGCTGGCCGAGCGTCTCGCGCAGCTCGCTCCCGGGGACCTGAATCGGATCTTCTTCACCAACAGCGGCAGCGAGGCGGTGGAGACCGCCTGGAAGCTGGCGAAGAACTACTTCCGGCTCACCGGCCGGCCCACCAAGCACAAGGTCATCAGCCGGGCGACGGCATACCACGGCACCACCCATGGTGCGCTGTCCATCACCGGCCTGGCCGGGCTCAAGCAGGACTTCGAGCCGCTGGTGCCCAGCACCGTCCATGTCAGCAACACCAACGCCTACCGGGCCCACGAGCTCACCGCCGGCGCCCTGCAGGTCACCGACGCCCAGAGCCTGGAACGCTTCGGGCGCTGGGCGGCCGACCAGATCGCCCTGGCGATCGAGGCTCAGGGCCCCGAGACCGTGGCCGCGGTGTTCCTGGAGCCCGTGCAGAACGCCGGTGGCTGCTTCCCGCCCCCTCCCGGATACTTCCAGCGGGTCCGTGAGATCTGCGACGAGTACGACGTGCTGCTCGTCTCCGACGAGGTCATCTGCGCCTTCGGCCGACTGGGGCACATGTTCGGCGCGGAGCACTTCGGGTATCAGCCGGACATCATCACCACCGCCAAGGGCATCACCTCCGGGTACGCCCCGCTGGGCGCCGCCATCGCCTCGGACCGGCTCATGGAGCCGTTCCTCCAGCCAGGGGCGATGTTCGGCCACGGCTACACCTTCGGCGGGCACCCGGTCTCCACTGCGGTGGGACTGAAGAACCTGCAGATCTTCGAGGAGGAGAAGGTTCTCGAGCACGTTCAGCAGAGCGCCGGCACCTTCCGAAACACCCTGGAGAAGCTGCGCGACCTGCCGATCGTCGGCGATGTCCGCGGCGAAGGGTTCTTCTACGGGATCGAGCTGGTCAAGGACAAGACCACGCGGGCCAGCTTCGACGCCGAGGAGTCCGAGCGGATCCTCTACGGCTTCATCTCCAAGAAGCTCTTCGACCACGGGCTGTACTGCCGGGCGGACGACCGCGGCGACCCGGTCATCCAGCTCAGCCCGCCGCTGATCGCCGGACCGGAGGACTTCGAGGAGATCGAGCAGATCCTGCGTCACGTGCTCAGCGAGGCCTGGACGCTGCTCTGACCGGCGGGCCGTGCCGCCGTCGCCTGCTCTCGCCGCACCACCCCGCGCGTCTGCCCCGCGCGTCTGCCCCGTCAGATCACGACTGCACACCCATATCTGATGGGGCAGACGTGATGTGGTGGTGCAGAACGTGACGTTTCCCCGCCTGGCCACTTTCATGCCGTCGTCATATGGGCAGGATCAGGGATCCGTAGTCGGCAGACCCAGATATCCTGCCGGCGATGACGAACCTGACACCTCGCACCGCCCCCTACCTCGCCGTCGTCGGGGCGCTGCTGCTCAGCGCCTGCGGCACCGACTCCGACACAGGCCCGGAGGAGGGCACCGCCGAAACAGACGCCCACGGGACAGATCCCCGCGATGAACCGCTGACCGTCGAGGAGATCCCGTCGGTCCTCCTGAGCTACTCCGACTTTCCCGGCAGCGTGGACGCGCCCCTCAACCACTTCGGCGCCGACCTCTTCGACGGTGACGCCACAGAGGGGTGGTCCACCTACTCCGAGTTCTTCGGAACCTCGGAATGCACCGAGGTTCTTGAGGACATCGGCGGCGTGGACGGCGAGAACCCGGTCCACGCCTCGGGTGAGCGCTCTGCGACCGTCACTGTCGACGAGGACGAGGACGAGGCTCCGCGCTCTGTGCGCCTCTCCCTCACCTCCTATGAGGAGGAGACCTCCGTGGAGGCGTCCTGGGACGAGGACCAGGCAGCCTGCGATGGCGAGACCTTGGAAGCGGAGGACGAATCCTGGACCGCCACCGCACGGCTGGAGCCAGCGGAGATCGGAGACTTCCGCGGGCTCCGCGAGCACTGGGAGTGGGAGGAGGACGGCGATGCGGCCGGAGCGAGCACCTACCACACCCTGTCCTACGCCGTGGGCCAACACGTCATCCGTGTGAGCAGCGACCTGGATGCAGACACCCTGGCGGACCTGCTCGACCAGCAGGTCGAGCAGCTGATCGAGGGACCTGCGAGCCATCCACCGGAACAGATGCTGGACGAAGCGGAGCTCCCGGCCGAGCAGCTCAGCTCCGAGGAGCTGGCCGATCTGCTGATGGACCCCGCCGACCTCCCCGTCCAGGCGACGGAGACCATCGTGGAGCACGGCCCTGACGCCCTCGACGATCAGCACCTGATGGGACCGATGATGGCCGCGGCAAGTCCTGCGTTCAGCCCTGAGGCGGACCCCAGCGACGAGTGCCTGCAGACCTCCGACCAGTCCTACGAGGATCTCCTCCTGGGCGCGCCGGGAGACGGCGCGGCCCTCAGCCATGCTCTGGAGCACGACCCCGCCGAGGATGCGATGGTGCGTGGGGCGCTCGTGCTCCTGCAGTCCTACGAGGAGGAGCTCGACCCCTCGGCCGCGGCCGGTCACTGGGCGGACCTTCTGAGCGTCTGCGGCCAGGACGGTGGACCGGGAGCCTCCGGCATGAGGGACCTCGGCATCCCCGGTGTCCACGGGTACACCGCCACCATGGACGTCCCCGAAGAGGCCAGCGACTCGGGCCTCACGGAGTACAGCTCCCATGTCGCCCACGTAGAATTCGGCCACACCTCACTGCGCATCATCGGGTTCGGCATCTCCGAGACCGAGATGCACGACCTGACCGCCGCCCAGCTCGAACGGCTGCAGGACACGGCTCTCAGCCGACGGTGACCTGCCCGCCAAGCAGCGTGCACCGCACTGGGAGCTCCGGAAGGTGGTCCGGGTCCGCGGTGATCGGGTCCTCCTCCCAGAGCGCCAGGTCGGCGACCGCACCCGGTGCAACGACGCCGAGGTCCTCCCGGCCGAGTGCCTCGGCCGCCCAGCGGGTGTACCCCAGCAGCGCCTCGGCCGCGCTGAGCCGCTGTCCCGGCTCGAACGCCGGCGCGGTCGGGTCACCGGGGGTCCGTCGCAGCTGCGCCCAGGCCATCCCGAGCCGGGCGTCCAGCGGGGCCACCGGCCAGTCCGACCCGAGCGCGAGGTGTCCTCCGGCGTCGAGGACGTCCCGGGTCCGGTAGGCGTGCCCGGCACGCTCGGGCCCCAGCCGGGCCGCGAAGGAGTCGGAATGGTCCGCCTCGCGCCACTGCATATGCAGCGGCTGCATGGAGGCGACCGCGCCCGAGGCGGCCAGCGCCGCGACGTCGTCATCGGTCAGAGTCTCCAGATGCTCGATGCGGTGCGGCGCACCGCGCAGTGACCGCGCGGGGCCAGCCGGACCGTCCAACGTGCGGTACACCTGGAGGGCGTGCGCGACGCCGGCGTCGCCGCAGGAGTGGGTGGCCAGCTGGAAGCCGGCCTCGTGGTAGGCGCGGCACACCTGGTCGTAGCGCCGCACCGAGTGCCAGAAGGGCCGGGTGGAGCCACCTGCCGCGTCGGGTTCGTGCAACCAGGCGGTGCCGGCGTCGATGACGCCGTCGAGGAACATCTTGATCATGCTCACCGCATAGTGCGCTCCCCCGGGATGCTCGCCTCCGGCGACGCCCAGGCGCCGGATGCGCTGCTCGACGGCGACGTCGTCATCCCCCGGCTGGTGCCACAGCGCGATGTGCAGGCGCACGGGCAGACCCCCGGGCAGCGCCTCCACCTCCCCCAGCGTGCTCAGCGTGGAGTCGCGGCCGTCCATCACCACCGCACTGGTCACCCCGCAGGCCGCGCTCTGAGACAGGATCCGCTGCGCCCGGACCGCGACCTCCTCGCCGCCGCCCGGGGGCGCCGCGTCCAGCACAGTCATGAAAGCGGGGATCTCGCGCAGCTCTCCGGTGGGGCGACCGTCAGCCCCACGGACGATCTCGCTGGCATCGGAGAAGGGGTGGTCGACGTCGAGCCCCGCCGCGTCCAGGGCCTGCTGGTTGGCCAGGCCGGTGTGGAGGTCGTAGAAGATCAGCGCCAGGGGGTGTCCGGCGGCGGCCTCATCGAGGAGGTCGCCACGGATGCCGGTGGCGTCGAAGGCCTTGTAGTCCAGGTTCCAGCCGCGGATCCACGCACCGGGCGGCAGCTCGGCGGCTGCGGCGGCGACGGCCTGGCGGACCTGCGCCAGCTCGGTCAGCCCGTCGAGATCCAATCCGACCGCCAGCTCCGCACCCCAGACCGGGTGCATATGGGAGTCGATCAGCCCGGGGGTGAGCACGGCCCCGGCGGCGTCGATGATCTCCGTGCTGTGCTCGGCGAGCGCGAGGATCTCAGCGTCCGTGCCGAGCCGCAGGATGCGGCCGTCGGCGATGGCCAGTGCGGTCTCCGAGATCTGGGCGGCGCCTGCCCGCTGAGTCATGGGGCGGATGCGCGCCCCGTGGATGATCGTGGTCACCATGGTCTTCTCCTCCCTGTCCGGCCGATCAGGCGCGGAACGCGTAGTGGCGCCCGGTGATCGCGTCCACCACGACCTCCACCTCGCGGCCGGCGCAGGTTCCGGTCACCCACCAGTTGGGTTTCGCGAAGCACAGCGGCTCCTGGGCGAGCTCGAGCGGGGCCCCGGTGTCGAGCCGACGACGGCGCAGCATGACCCCGCCGATCATCCGGCGGGCGGTCTCCACCGCCTCGGTCCGGCCGATGCGCGCCGGTGGGATCGGAGGTGGGGGTTCCCCGGGACGCACCTGCTCACGAGGCAGAAAGTCGATCTCGGTCCAGGGCTCCGCGACATAGGCCCGTCCGCCCACCAAGTCGACCAGCGCGTGGGCGCGCAGCTCCCCCACCGAGCCGAGCCGGGGTCGCCGCCGGAGAAACTCCACCGCAAGCATCGGGTGCAGATGCAGCTCCGCCGAGAGGTCGGAGTCAGATCCCCCCGCTCCGGGGATCTTCGCGACGACCCGACGGATCGCGACATCACGCCCGATCGTCGTCGGCCACACCACCTGGGGCCTCAGCGGCACGGTGGGCGCCGCGGTGGACTGCTCGGTCATGGCCGGCCCTGCCGGGGCTGGTCCTCCTGCGGCTGACCTTCTTCAGGGCGGGTCGGGCGCTGGGTGGCCAGGGATGGGTCCTCACCGAAGACCATGCGGGCCGGCACGGCTCCGACCCGTGCGGTCTCCTCCACTGCGCGGCGGATGTGGTCCGGGACCGGGTTCACCGTGGAGGTGGCCAGCGAGACGACCACGATGGTGATCGTCGAGGACAGCAGGCCCACGACCATCGCGTCGACGCCGAGCAGGTCGGCCGAGCCGGAGAGCTCAGCCGCGACGGCGCTCACCGTGCCCGCGATCATCGAGGCGATCGCACCGGCCGCATTGGCCCGCTTCCACCAGACAGCGCACACATAGGCGGGGACGAAGGCCGCCCCGAGCACCGAGGTGGCGAAGACGACGACGTCGAAGACTCCTGGCGGCCGGGTCATCGCGAGGACCAGCCCGATCACCGCCAGCACCAGGATCGTCACCCGAGAGACGCGCACCGAGGCCCGCTCGGAGAGGTTCTTCTGGACGAACCGACCCCAGAGGTCCTGGGAGGCGATGGTGCCCGCCTGCAGCAGCAGCGCATCCGCTGTGGACATGATCGCCGCCATGATCGCCGCCATCACCAGACCCACTGCGAAGGACGGCAGGACGGTCTCGGCGACGCTGAAGATCGCCATCTCCGGATCCTCAAGATTCGGCACGATCAGCAGCGCCATCATCCCCACCAGGTAGGCCCCGGGGATGAACAGCAGGTTGAAGCCGGTCGCGTACAGGCCCGCCCGGCGCGCCACCGAGGGCCGCCGCATGGACATGTGGCTGACGTTGACATGCGGCCAGCCCATGTACCCGATGGAGAAGACCAGCAGGGCGCCGAGGATGATGCCCCACTGGCCGAAGTGCTGGCCCTCCGCGCCCCACATCGTCAGCAGGTTCTCATTGATCGCGGCGAGCCCTTCGTGGCCGGCGGTGAGCCCTCCGACGTGCTGCAGGGTCGCCACCAGGATCCACAGCATCCCGATCACCAGGATGATCGCCTGGAAGAAGTCGGTGTAGGCCACGGCCAGATAGCCGCCCATCAACGTGTACCCCACGATGACGCCGACAGCGATGATCAGCGCGATGTTGAGGTCCAGGCCGGTGACCATGGCCAGCCCCTGCCCGCCGGCCAGCAGCTGGGCGAGCACATAGAAGAACATGCAGAACAGCGCGATCGGCGCGGCCACGGCCCGGGTCCACACCGAGGGGTATCGGTGCTCCAGGTACCCGATCGAAGTGATCGAGCCCAGCAGGTGGGAGAGTTTGCGCATTCGCCGACCGAGCACCGAGAGGTTCAGCACCCCGCCGCCCAGATCGCCCAGGGCGTACCACATGGAGTAGTAGCCCTGGGAGTAGCCCAGCCCGCCGGCGCCGAGGAACATGTATCCGGACATCGAGGTGCTCTGCAGCCTCAGCGCGGTGACGGCGGGTCCGAGCCGACGGCCGCCGAGCAGGTAGCCTTCGCGGTCCCGGGAGCTGATCCTCGCCACCCAGGCGCCGATGGCCAGCAGCACCACGAAGTAGACGACGAGGTAGACGATCTCGATGCTCATCGGATCCCCCCTCCGTCGTTCGCGCCGGTATGGTCAGCACCGGCATGGTTCGCGCCGGCGTCATCACCGGCGTCATAGTCGGCGTCATAGTCGGCGTCCTCCACGGCCCAGCCTCGGGTGCTGACGTAGAAGACCACCGTGTAGACGACCCAGAAACTCATGACCACCGTCATGATGATCGTGGTGCTGGTCGGCAGACCGAACATGGTCATTCGCCTCCTCTGACGGGACCTGGAGGGGCGACGTCCAGCACGCGCACCGCTCCGCTGTGATCCATGCCACTATGCTCCCCCAGTGCTGAGCGGCCCCGGAGGCAGCACACTGTCAGTCGAACTCTCCCGCACCTGACAGAGTGTCACCGACCGCGCCGGACGTGCCGGCCAGCCGAACCTCCATGCGTCGACCATGCTCGCGCAGCGCGGCATAGACCGCCTGCACCGCCGGATTGCGCAGCGCCTCCTGACGCCCGACCGCCCAGTAGGACAGCTCATGGGCGTACTCGTCGGCGAGCAGCCGGTGCAGCTGCGGCTGATGATCGGCCACGAAGTTCGGCAGCAGCCCGATGCCGGCGCCCGCCGTGGTGGCGGTGACGTGGGAGAGCACATTGGTGGAGGCGATGCCGCGGCGCATGGCGGGAAGAGCCTCGGTGGCCCGGTCGAGATCATCGATGGTCAGCACGGCCTCGACGTAATAGTTCAGCCGGTGCCCGGCCAGCTCGGCGAGGCCGGCCGGACGGCCGTGGCGCTGCAGATACTCCTCGGTGGCGTAGAGGCCCAGCGCGTAGTCCATGACCAGCTCGGCCCGGGCACGATGGATCTGCGGTCGACCCACGACGATCTCCAGGTCCAGTCCGGACCGGGTCTGCCGGGCTCGCTGGGTCGCACTGATGAGCTCGACGGCCAAGTGCGGGCTCGCCCGCTGCAGCTCCGCCAGCGCAGGAGTCGCCACGTGGACCGCGAAGGCGTCCGGGCAGCCCAGGCGGACCACTCCAGAGATCGACCCGGGCCGGTCGCCGTCACCGGCCAACGAGGCCAGGGCGTCTTCGACCCGCTCAGCGGCGCCCAGCACGCGCCGCCCCAGGGCGGTGACCTCCCAGCCGGTCGGGGTACGGGCCAGCACGCGCCCGCCCAGGGAGCGCTCCAGCGCCGCGATGCGCCGCGAGACCGTGCTGTGGCTGATCCCCAGCACCTCGGCGGCCGCACTGTAGCGGCCCAGCCGTGCCACGTGCAGGAACGTCATCAGCGCCTCGAGGTTCTGGTGGGGCGGCTCCACATCTGGCTGGCCATCCATGCCCCGAGTGTGCATCTGTGCACACCGACCGTGCAATCTTGCGGGACCGTCGTGCATTGAAGCCGAGGCCCGCCCCTCCTACTGTGAGGCATGACACAGGCGCGCCGACGGCGCGCCCCTCGCTGAAGGAGGAGCACATGGCCACCTACGGATGGATCGGACTGGGCACCATGGGCGGCCCCATGACCACCAACCTGGTCGCCGCCGGCCACACGGTCCGAGGCTTCGACCTGGACCAGGAAGCTGTCGCCGAGTCCGCCTCCCACGGGGTGCAGACCGTGGGCAGCATCGCCGAAGCTGTCGACGGCGCCGACGTCGTGTTCACCATGCTCCCCCGCGGCGAACATGTCCGGGCCGTCTTCGGCGGCGAGGGCGGCATCTGGGCCACCGCCGGCACCCAGACCCTGCTGGTGGACTCCTCCACAGTGGACATCGAGACCTCCCAGCACTGCCATGACGTCTCGTCCGAGCGTGGCTTCCGTTTTGTGGATGCCCCGGTCTCCGGAGGGGTCTCCGGGGCCGCCGCCGGGACCCTGACATTCATGGTCGGCGGGGAGGAGGGCGCGGTCGCCGATGCCGCCGAACTCATCGAACCGATGGCCGGACAGGTCATCGCCGCCGGAGGGCCCACCGCCGGCATCGCCGCCAAGATCTGCAACAACATGATGCTGTTCATCGACCTGCTGGCCGCCGCAGAAGGTTCCCAACTGGCGGAGAAGCTCGGCCTGGACCCGAAGGTCTTCTGGGAGATCGCCTCCGTCTCCTCCGGGCACTCCTGGGCGCAGCAGACCTGGTACCCGGTGCCCGGGGTCGTGGACTCCGCCGCCGCCAACCGCAACTACGATGCGACGTTCCGCGCCGACCTGGCGCATAAGGACATCAGCCTGGCTCTGGACGCCGGGGAGAAGACCGGGGTGAGGCTGCAGGCCGCCCAGTTGGCCCGCCAGCGATTCGCCCAGCTCATCGAAGAGGGCTATCCGGACAAGGACTGCACGCTGATCGTGAAGTACTCCTCGCCCGACGGCGGCGCCCCCGGCTGGGACGGGACCGGCTCCGCCCGGACACCATCCAGCCCAACCGACGACCCAACAGACGACCCAGCAGCTCAGGCCGCTCCCGCGGCCGAGACCGGAAAGGCCTGACCACCATGGCATCGACCACCCCCAGCGGCTCCCCCACCGGAGCAGCCCGCGGCGTCGACGGCGAGCTGCCCGTCATCGGGCACGTCATCGGCGGCGAGACCATCACCGAGGCCGCCCGCCACACGCCGGTCCGCAACCCGGCCACCGGCCGGGAGACCGGACGGCTCGCCCTGGCTGACGCGCAGCGGGTCCGCCAGGCCGTCGACGTCGCCGCCGCGGCGCAGAAGGCCTGGCGCCGCACCGGGCTGGCCAAGCGGACCCAGATCATGTTCCGCGCCCGGCAGATCCTCGACGAACGCCGCGCCGAGATCGCCGCCACGATCACCGCCGAGCATGGCAAGGTCCTCTCCGACGCCGACGGGGAGATCACCCGCGGCCTGGAGAACGTGGACTTCTGCACCGGGCTGATGCACCACCTCAAGGGTGAGTACGCCGAGCAGGTGGCCACCGGGGTGGATGTCCACCAGGTGCGGCAGCCGCTGGGAGTCGTCGCCTGCATCACCCCGTTCAACTTCCCGGCCATGGTCCCGCTGTGGATGGTCACCACGGCGATCGCCGCGGGCAACGCGGTGATCCTCAAGCCCTCCGAACGGGACCCCTCGGCCTCACTGCTGATCGCCCAGGCGTTCCGCGACGCCGGGCTGCCCGACGGCATCCTCAACGTGGTCCACGGAGACAAGGAGGCCGTAGACGAGGTGCTGGTCAACCCCGGCGTCGCCGCGGTGAGCTTCGTGGGGTCCACCCCGATCGCGAAGCACATCTACGCCACCAGCGCCGCGCACGGGAAGCGGGTCCAGGCCCTGGGCGGGGCGAAGAACCACATGGTGGTCATGCCCGACGCCGACCTGGACTCCGCCGCCGACGCCGCAGTCTCCGCCGCCTATGGCTCCGCCGGCGAGCGGTGCATGGCGATCTCGGTGGTGGTCGCCGTCGGAGACATCGCCGATGAGCTCGTCGAGAAGATCCGCACCCGTGCCGCGGACCTGAGCATCGGCGACGGCACCGATCCGGCCTCGGAGATGGGTCCGCTGATCACCGCGGAGGCTCTGGACCGTGTCACCGGCTATGTGGCCGGTGCGGCCGAGGAGGGGGCCTCCGTGGTCCTCGACGGCCGGGAGCAGCAGTTCGACGGTGAGGGCTACTTCATCGGCGCCTCCCTGCTCGACCACGTCACCCCGGGGATGCGGGTCTACGATGACGAGATCTTCGGCCCCGTGCTCTCGGTGGTCCGTGTGGGCAGCTATGACGACGCCGTGGAGCTCATCAACGCCAGCCGCTACGCCAACGGCACTGCCGTGTTCACCCGGGACGGCAAGACCGCCCGCGAGTTCGAGTTCGACATCGAGGTCGGCATGGTCGGGGTCAACGTCCCGATCCCGGTGCCGGTGGGCGCCTTCAGCTTCGGCGGTTGGAAGGACTCGCTGTTCGGCGACACCCACATGTACGGCCCGGAGGCCTTCACCTTCTACACCCGCCGCAAGGTGGTCAGCAGCCGCTGGCCCGAGCCCAGCGACTCGCAGATCAGTCTGGGATTCCCCACCCACTGAGGCTGGCACCACCCCGGCCGATCAGGGTGGGATCAGGGTCGAATCGGGGTCGGCTCCGGGTCGCGACCTGGTGACATGACCCGGCCTCCACCAGTAGTTTCGAAGGACCGGCGGAGCCGAGGGACGACAGGAGCCGGACAGGTGGCGCCCAGGCGCTGCCCCGGAGCCGCCCCGCCTCGGCTGCACCCACCAGGGTCATGACGGAGCGAAGGAGTTGACGATGGGACTGCTCTCACTGGGTGTCGGCATGGCCGTGGGCTATGTGATCGGCACCAAGACCGGCAGAGAAGGCTTCGACAAGGCGCGCAGGTCCGCCTCTGAGGCCTGGAACGACCCTGACCTGCAGGAGAAGATCCAGGACACCGTCTCTTCGGCGACCGACACCGCCGGCAGGGTGGCCCAGGAGGTGGCGGAATCGGCCAGACGGGCCGCCGCCGCCGCGGCCGAGGCTGTCAGACAGGGCGCCACGGAAGCCTCAGACACCTTCGACGAGGAGTTCCACGCCCCGGAGACCGTGCCCTCCAGCCACGGCGACGTCGACAGCGACCCCGGGCTGAGCACGGAGAAGGACGGCAGCGACTGGGCCCAGGAGGGCGGAAGCCCGGGCACCCGCGACGGCGGCTGACCGGCTCCTCCACACAGAGGGGGGTTCGGCGGTGTGGGCCCTGATGACAGCCGTTCGCGGCTGATCAGGGCCCACACCGCCGAGCCACCTGCAGGCAGGGCCGGAACGTCAGACTCCTGCGGCCTCCCGACGGCGACGTCGCACCCCGGGATATCCTGGTGCCCATGGCCAGCCACGGGAACGCTTCGCAGTCGACCGCCGCGGACGGCGAGACGATCGACATCGAGCTCGGCGCCGAGCCCACGGCGCTGGAGCGGTTCATCGCCGACCACGTGCAACCCCGCGCCGACGAGCTGCGCGACGCACCCCGAGTCCCCCACGACATCGCGCTGCTCCAGCGTGAGCTGGCCCGTCGGCAGATCAGCGTCCGTCAGGTCGACCCGCACCATGCCGTATTCACCTTCGGAGACGTCGTCGTCGGCGGCATGGACCGCTCTGTGACCACCCTCGTCTCCGCGAACGCGCGCCGGATCGCCCGCAACAAGGCCCTGACCAGACGACACTTCGAGCTGCAGGAGATCCCCTCCCCCGCTGGCCGTTCCTTCCGCGAGAAGGAGATCACCGAGGCCGCCAAGTATCTGGGGGCGCTGTCCGGCCCGGGAGTCCTCAAGCCCGCCAGCGGCCGCTCCGGGCTGGGGATCACCGTCGGCCTGACCAGCTCCGAGGAGCTGCGCCAGGCCTGGCCGGTGGCCTTGGAGTCCCGGCAGACCCAGGAAGCACCCAGCAGGCGCCTGCTGATCGAGCAGTTCCATGACGGTCTGGACCTGCGGGCCTTCGTCGTCGGCGAGCGGCTGATCTCCGCGATCGTCCGGGTCCCGCTGCACCTCGTCGGCGACGGCTCCTCGGAGCTGCGCGCACTGCTGGAGGACACTTTCGCCCGTCGGCAGCGCCACAGCCTGCTGGCCGAGCATCTCCCCGAAGTCCGGGAGGCCGACCTGCGGCCGCTGGGCCTCTCCCTCTCCTCGGTGCTGGAGAAGGGCGAACTGGTGATGCTGAATCAGGCGGCGAACCTCCGCGCCGGTGGGGTGCCGGTGGATGTGACCGACCAGGTCGGAGAAGACCTCGCCGACCTCGCCGTCGACGCCATGTGGGCGGTCCCCGGCCTGTATGCGGCCGCAGTGGACCTGCTGGTGCCGGACCTGACCACCGCCGAAGGAGCCGTGGTGCTGGAGGCCGAGGCCAGTGCCAGCCTCGCCCCGCATCACTTCCCCGCCTACGGCAGGTCGCGGGACGTGGCCGGGGCGATCGCCGAGCAGATCCTGATGTCCGCCTCCCTGTGATGCGGAGGAGGTTATCCTGTGACGCATGTCCCCTGAATCCTCCGCCCCGACGGACAGCCCCGCCGAGACGACGACCTCCGACGGCCCCGCGTCACCTCCGGAGCGGACCGCGCCGGTGCTCTCAGCCTCTGCTGACGCCGTCGAGCGATTCATCGCCTCCCACGTGGAGCCCCAGGCGGACCAGCTGCGTACCTGGAGCCGGGTCTCCGCCCATGACCAGCTGCTGATGGCAGCCGCCAAGCGTCAGAAGATCACCGTGAAGAAGATCAACGACACCAACCGCCTGCTGTTCCTCTCTGGTGTGGTGATCGGCGGCATGGACTCCGTCATCACCTCCCTGGTCAGCCACCAGGCGCGGCGCGTCTCCCGGTCCAAGCAGATGACCAAGCGGTACCTGATGGCCTCGGAGGTGCCCACCCCGAAGGGCCGGGCGATCAGCCCCACCGAGTTCTCCCGGGCCGTGAAGTACATGAAGGCGGTGAGCGGGCCCGTGGTGGTGAAGCCGTCCTCGGGCCGCGCCGGTCAGGGCATCAGCACCGGGGTGCGCACCGAGGCGGGCCTGCGGCAGGCCTGGCAGGAGGCGATGGCCTCCCGGGCGGCCACCTCCAACGTCCGATACCAGATGATCGTCGAGGAGCATCACCCCGGGCTGGACCTGCGCGTCTATGTGGTGGGGGAGAAGGTCGTCGGCGGCATCGTGCGTGTGCCGTTCTACGTGGTCGGCGATGGCGTCTCCACCATCGGCGAGCTGGCGGAGGCGGAGATCCACCGGCGCCGGAAGAACACCTATCTGCGGGCTCGTCAGCCGCAGGTCACCGAGGAGTTCCTCGCTCGGATGGGCCTGACCACTCAGGACGTCCCGGAGACGGGGCGCATCCAGAAGCTGACCCCGATCGCCGAGACCACTCGCGGCGGCGGTGTGACGGTGGACGTGACCGATCAGCTGCCCGATGCGCTGAAGGAACTCGCCGTGGACGGGCTCTGGGCCATCCCCGGACTGAGCGCCGCCGCCGTCGACCTGCTGGTGCCCGACCTGGAGACCGACGAGGGCGCAGTGGTCCTGGACGTGAACCCGTACGCGAACATCGTGCAGTTCCGGTACCCCGCCTATGGGCAGCCGCGCATGGTGCATGACGCGATCATGGAGCAGATCCTGCACCGCGCCTCGCGCTGAACCGCGGTGGACCGTCCGCGCAGGAGGTTCTGCACCACCACATCACGTCTGCCTCACCAGATCTGCTGGGGCAGACGTGATCTGACCGTGCGAAACGGTGAGGAGGAGTGAGGATGGACGACGGCGGCAGGGACGGGACGCACGTGCAGCGAGCCGGTGCTGAGGACGCCGGGCGTCGCCCTGGCAGAGGCCCCGGCGGATGCGCCTGATGCCGACGCCCGGCGATTCTACCGCCGCCAGGGCTTCCAGGAGATCGACCCCAAGACGGGAGACCACGCCCTGCTGATGCAGCACCAGAGAGGAACTCCCGACGCCGACCACGCGGCCATGCCCAGTGAAACCACGGGGCCGACGTCGGGAGAGTCTATGGGGCGCCGGAAGGCGCCGCACCGGAGGCGGGACGCGCGGTCCGGCGGACGCCGTCGACGCCGTGGTGGATCCCGTGGCGCCGCGCGGCGTGGAGGGTCATGAACACATGACGTGGTGAGATCATCAGGCAGTCTCCATCGTCTCTGGCGGTAGCACCGTTCCCCGGACCGCAAGGAGCGCGGCTGCACCGGGTGGTTGCTGCGACGTCGTCGAGCCAGATCTCTCGGTCGCTCTGGATGGGTTGGTGAATCCCAGCCTACGCCGCAGACCTGAACATTCGTCAAACTCCACGGATAAGTTCATGACATAGAACGTAAGAATGCGCGGACCGGGCTGCGTCACGTCCCCTCCTCCCCTCGACCTCCCATTCCCCCCCTCGAGGAGCCCGAACCCTCTCTCACGGCCCTCCCTCCGGCTCCTCGGCCGGCTCCTCAGCCAGCCCCCCTCGGACACGCCGTTGAAGGTCTCGACCGGCGTCCGTACGCTGGCCTGACGAGACCTTCCCGAGCGACTGAGAGATCGGGCTCGACGACGCCGCAGCCACCCTGCGACGTGCCCCGCCTGCCTGGCGAGCACGTCGGAGGCGGTGTTGCCGCCAGGACCGATGGGAGCTGATCCTCCATGAGCGCAGCACTGGCCACCCCTGGGCCCCCTGCGACCACCCCGACCCCTGCGACCACTGCCGAGGCGCCCGTGCAGAAGACCCACGACGTCGTCGCCTCCCGCGAGGCCACCCCGCTGAGCACCATCGACCCGGGGGAGCTGCGTGAGGTCTTCGGACGCTTTCCACAGAGCGTGGTCGTCGTCGCCGCCGCAGTGGACGGCCGCCCGGAGGGACTCGTCGCCTCCACCTTCACGGTCGGAGTCTCGCTGGAGCCGCCGCTGGCCACCCTGGCGGTGCAGCACAGCTCCTCCACCTGGCCGAAGCTCGTCGGCGCGGATGCGGAGCTGGGCATCTCCCTGATCGGTCGCGGCCAGGAGGCGCTGTGCCGGAAGATCGCCTCCAAGGATCGTCAGAGCCGCTTCTCCGGGGTAGACCTCACCACCGGAGCGCGGGGCGCGATCACGCTCGACGGCGCACCGGTCACCTTCACCACGCGCATCCACGATCAGGTCCGGGCCGGGGATCACGACATCATCGTGCTCGAACTGCTCGACCTCGCCGTCGAGGAGGACGCCGAAGCGCTGGTGTTCCACCAGAGCCGGTTCCGAACCCTCGACCCGCTCTCCTCCGAGAGCTGACCCCTCCCCTCCTGCGAAGCGCTGCCGAGCAAGCCCCCGCTCCGGGGATGTCTCATACTGTGACATCTCCTTTGCCCGGTCGGCCCCGATGTGCGTAGGGTTGACAGTGCCACCATCCCGAGCGGCTGAGAGATCTGGCTCGACGACGCCGCAGCAACCTTCGGATGCGCTGATGGGCCGTCTGTGCCCATCGCATCAGAAAAGGTGCTACCGCCAGGATCGATGGGAGAGATATTCCTATGGGTTCCTCTGCACCCACACTCGCCCCCCGCGAGTCTGACCTGTTCACCTCTGGACCGTCCGGCGGCACGGCCGTGCTCGAACGACCCGCCGCCGCGGCCACCCACTCCTTGGACGTCGAGCTGCGTGACGTCGGACGCAGCTTCGACGGTTGCACCGTGCTGCGCGACGTCGACCTGCACGTCTCCCCCGGTGAGGTGGTCGCCATCCTGGGTGCCTCCGGCTGCGGGAAGTCCACCCTGCTGCGTGCCGTCGGCGGCCTGGACACCGGGCACACCGGGACGGTCGTCATCGACGGCACCCCCGTGCGCACCTATGACGAGCGCACCGCCGTCGGGTTCCAGGAGCCACGGCTGCTGCCCTGGCGCTCAGTCCACCGCAACGTCTCGCTGGGCCTGCCACGCGGCGTCCCCAAGGCTGAGGGCCAGGATCGGGTCGATGAGCTGCTCGAGCTGGTCGGCCTCGCCGAACGCGCCCAGCTGCGCCCGCGGGAGATCTCCGGAGGGATGGCGCAGCGCGCCTCGCTGGCCCGAGCGCTGGCCCGGCGCCCCGGAGTGCTGCTGCTGGACGAGCCCTTCGGCGCCCTGGATGCGCTGACCCGGCTGAAGATGCAGGACCTGCTGCTCGACGTCCACGCGCAGACCGGCACCACCGTGCTGCTGGTGACCCACGACGTCGACGAAGCCCTCCAGCTCGCCGACCGCATCCTGCTGCTCGGCCCTGACCCCTCCGGTGACGCCCGAGAGGGCGCCACCGTCTCCCGGCTGCTCACCGTTCCGGGCAGCCGACCCCGCGACCGCGCCTCCGCCGAGCTGGCCGCCCTGCGCGGTGAGCTGCTCGCCGGGCTCGGTGTCGACGCCCACGCACATTGACCCCGTCCGCTCTGCCCTGCGCGGGCGTCCGAGCATGACCCGCACGCCCCTGGTCTCCGCCGGGCGGCGCCAGCGAGAGTCCGTCTCGGCCGGGGCGCAGGCAGAGCGACGACCACCACCCACGAAAGGTCCGTTCACCTCATGCCCAGCCTGACCACTCCCTCCCCCCGTCCTGTCCCCGGCGCTGTCCCCGGCGCTGTCCCCGGCGCTGTCGGCCGCACCAGCCGCCAGCTCAGCCGGGCCGCCCGCACCGCGATCGCCGGCGTCGGCGTGACGCTCCTGGCCGCCGGCTGCGTAGAGGGCGAAGGCAACGGCGCCGGAGCCGACGGCGAGTTGGAGACCCTCAGCATCGACTTCGCCACGTACAACCCGCTCAGTCTGGTGATGATGGAGCACGGCTGGCTCGAGGAGGAGCTGGCTGAGGCCGGCACCGACGTCGAGTGGATCCAGTCCCACGGCTCCAACGACGCCAACGAGAAGCTGCGTGCCGGGGCGATCGACCTGGGCTCCACGGCCGGCTCGGCGGCGCTGCTGGCCCGCGCCAACGGCTCACCGATCCACATGGTCCTCATCGAGAACCAGCCCGAATGGTCAGCATTGGTCACCTCCCCGGATTCCGGCATCGGCGACGTGGAGGACCTGGAGGGCGCCTCGGTGGCCGCCACCCTGGGCACGGACCCGTACTTCTTCCTGGTGCAGTCCCTGCAGGAGGCCGGTCTGGAGATCGGCGACGTCGAGGTGCAGAATCTGCAGCATGCCGACGGCCACACTGCGCTGGCCAATGGGGACGTCGACGCCTGGGCCGGGCTGGACCCGATCATGGCGGGCGCCGAGGCCGACGGCCAGGAGCTCTTCTACCGCAACGTGGACTTCAACACCTACAGCGTCATCAACGCGACCGAGTCGTTCATCGACGATCACCCGGAGGTCGTCCAGACCGTGGTGGACGTCTATGAGCAGGCGCGTCAGTGGGCCCTGCAGAACCCGGACGAGACGGCAGAGATCCTCGCCGAGTACGGAAACATCGACTTGGAGGTCGCCGAGACCGTCATCCAGGAGCGGTCGAACTTCGAGGTCGACCCGGTCCCCGGCGAGGCTCAGCACCAGGTGCTCCAGGAGGTCGGCCCGATCTTCATCGACACCGGCGACGTCTCCAGCCAGGACAGCATCGACGACGCCCTGGAGACCCTGTTCCACCCGGAGTTCGCGGAGAATCGTGCCGCCACTGAGGCAGAAGGGGCCGACGATGAGGCCACGATCGTCGAGGATGATGAGTGATGAGCCAGACGCTGCCCGATGACGCCCACCCCCGGGCCGAGGCGGCCCGCCTGCAGTCCGCCGAGCCGGCGCAGGCGGTGGGCGAACGGGACTCTGCCGCGCCCCCGGCGGTGACCGACCCGGACAGTCCGACCGCTGCAGTGCCCGCTCCGGTGCGCCGGATCCCGGGAGGACGGGTCCTGCTCGGAGCGATCGTGCCGCTGGCGCTGCTGGGACTCTGGTACGGCGTCGCGGCCTCCGGGATGTTCTCCCCCGTGCAGCTGCCGGCCCCGCAGACCGTGCTCAGCGCCGGCGTGGAGCTGTTCGAACGCGGGGAGCTCTACCAGCACATCGCGATCTCCGTGCAGCGTGTGCTGCTCGGCTTCGGCATCGGCGCCGGCCTGGGCCTGGTGGTGGGCTCGCTGCTGGGACTCTCCCGTGTCGCCGACACCCTGCTGCACCCCACGGTCGGAGCGTTCCGTGCGGTCCCCTCCCTGGCCTGGGTGCCGCTGCTGATCCTGTGGATGGGGATCCATGAAGACTCCAAGGTCACGCTGATCGCGATCGGCGCGTTCTTCCCGGTGTTCACCGCCGTGCACTCTGCCCTGCGGCATGTGGATCCGCATCTGGTGGAGGCAGGCCGCGCGTTCGGGTATCACGGGCTGCGACTGCTGGTCACCGTTCAGCTGCCGGCAGTGGTGCCCAGTGTGTTCTCCGGGCTGCGTCTGGCTCTGGCACAGGCCTGGCTGTTCCTGGTGGCCGCGGAGCTGATCGCCTCCTCCATGGGGCTGGGCTTCCTGCTGACCGATTCGCAGAACAACGGACGCACCGACCGCCTGCTGCTGGCCATCATCCTGCTGGCCGTGCTGGGCAAGCTCACCGACGCCCTGCTGGGTGTGGTCGAGCGGAAGGCGCTGAAGACATGGGCGTGACGCCTGCGTCAGACATCGATCGGGCGACGCCGCAGCACCCGCTGGCCGCGGACGTCCACTCCTGGGCGGACCCGATCACCGAACAGCAGCGCCTCGGCTTCTGGGATCGGGCGGCGTCGCTGCTGGACTGGGAGACCCCCTGGCACACCACGCACTCCTGGACGGATCCCGACCCGCGGTCCCGCCGCGGCCCGGACATCCGCTGGTTCGACGGGGGAACGCTCAACGCCGCGGTCAACTGCGTGGACCGTCATGTGGCTGCGGGGCGCGGTGACGTCGTCGCCCTGCATTTCGAAGGTGAGCCCGGGGACCGTGAGGACGTCACCTACGCCCAGCTGCAGGACAAGGTCAATCAGGCCGCCAATGCCCTGACCGCCCTGGGTGTGGGTCGCGGGGACCGGGTGGTGATCTACCTGCCGGTGCTGGTGGAGACGGTGGTCATCACCCTGGCCTGCGCCCGCATCGGCGCGGTGCACTCGCTGGTCTTCGGCGGGTTCTCCGCCGAGGCGCTGCGTTTCCGCGTCGAGGACACCGGGGCGACGCTGCTGGTCACCACCGACGGCCAGTTCCGCCGCGGGCAGGCCGTGCCGGTGAAGCAGCGGGCCGACGCCGCCGTGGAGGGCCTGACCGTGGCCGAGGGCGGCAGCCTGGCCCATGTGCTGGTCATCCGGCGCACCGGCTCGGATGCCTCGTGGACCAGCGAGGACCTGGCCGGGGACGGTCTGGGCCGGGACGTCTGGTGGCATGACGTCGTGGAGACCGCCTCCGCCGAGCACACCCCGCAGGCCTTCGACGCCGAGCAGGACCTGTTCATCATGTACACCTCCGGCACCACGGGGAAGCCGAAGGGCCTGGTGCACACCACCGGCGGATACCTCACCGCGGCGCTGTTCACCTATCTGCGACTCTTCGCCCACCCGGACCCGGCACGCCGTGTCGACGACGTCCACTGGTGCACGGCGGACCTGGCCTGGGTCACCGCACACACCTATGAGATCTACGGGCCGCTGGCCGCCGGCGCCACGCAGGTGATCTACGAGGGCACGCCGAACACTCCGCATCCGGGGCGCCACTTCGAGATCATCCAGCGCCACGCCGTGACCACCTACTACACCGCGCCGACCCTGGTGCGCTCCCTGATGGGCTGGTTCCCCGAGGGTGTGCCGCCCGAGTATGACCTCTCTTCGCTGCGCCTGCTGGGCACCGTGGGCGAGGCCGTGAACCCGGAGGCCTGGACCTGGCTGCGCAGCCAGCTCGGCCAGGACACCCGCGACGACGACGGCGCCCCGGCCATTGCCATGGTGGACACCTGGTGGCAGTCCGAATCCGGCTCCACGGTGATGAGTCCCCGTCCGGAGGATGCCGAGTTGAAGCCCGGCTGCGCCTCCCGGGCGATGCCGGGTGTGGCGGTGGACGTCGTCGACGACGCCGGCACCCCGGCGCCTGCCCAGACGCAGGGCAGCATCGTGCTCACCCGTACGGGGCCGGCCATGGCGCGCACGGTCTGGGGCGATCCGGAGCGGTACTTCACCTCCTACTGGGAGAAGTACGCCGACCGCGGCTGGTTCCTCGCCGGCGACGGCGCCAAGCGGGACGCTGAGGGGGACATCTGGATCCTGGGTCGCATCGACGAGGTCATCAACATCTCCGGCCACCGGCTCTCCACCATCGAGATCGAGTCGGCGCTGGTCTCCCACCCCGAGGTGGTGGAGGCCGGGGTGTGCCCCGTGCCGGACGCGACCACCGGCCACGCCGCCGTCGCCTTCACCGTGCTCACCGACACGGCCCGCGAACGACTGACCCGGGAGGGCGGCGTCGTCGACGCCGAGGCGGAGGTGGAGCTGCTGGCCGCCCTGCGCGCTCATGTGGGGGAGGTGATCGGCCCGGTGGCCAAGCCCCGGACGGTGATCCCGGTGCCGGAGGTGCCGAAGACCCGCTCCGGGAAGATCATGCGCCGACTGCTGACTCAGCTGCACCAGGGCGAATCCCTCGGCGACACCACCAGCCTGCAGAACGAGCACTGCGTGCCGCAGATCGCGCAGATCTGCCAGCACCGTGGCACCGCAGCCGCCCGAACCACTGACCCTGACCACCTCTCTCGACCGATCCAGGAGCTTCCATGAGCGATCGACAGTTCGGATTCCGCACCCGGGCCCTGCATGCCGGGGCCGTGCCGGATGCCGTCTACGGCACCCGTGCGGTGCCGATCCACCAGTCCACCTCCTTCGTGTTCAAGGACACCGACGACGCCGCGAACCTCTTCGCGCTGCAGAAGTTCGGCAACATCTACTCCCGGATCGGCAATCCGACCGTGGCCGCGCTGGAGGAGCGCCTCGCCTCCCTGGAGGGCGGCATCGGCGCGGTGGCCACTGCCTCCGGCATGAGCGCGGAGTTCCTGGTGTTCGCCGCGCTGTGTGAGCAGGGGGACCACATCGTGGCCTCCTCGAAGCTCTACGGCGGCACCATCACCCACCTGGATGTCTCGCTGCGCCGCTTCGGCATCGAGACCACCTTCGTGGACTCGGACGAAGCGGAGGACTTCAAGGCCGCCCTGCAGGACAACACCAAGCTGATCTTCACCGAAGTGGTGGCCAACCCGAGCAGCGACGTCGTCGACCTGCCCGGCCTGGCCGGGGTGGCCCATGACCACGGGGTGCCGCTGGTGGTGGACTCCACGTTGACCACCCCCTACCTGCTGCGTCCGATCGAGCACGGCGCGGACATCGTCACCCATTCGGTGACGAAGTTCCTCGGCGGCCACGGCACCACGCTGGGCGGGGTGATCGTGGAGTCCGGCACCTTCCCGTGGAACAACGGGAAGTTCCCGCAGATGACCGAACCGGTGGAGTCCTACGGCGGGCTGTCCTGGTGGGGGAACTTCGCCGAGTATGGGTTCCTGACCAAGATCCGGGCCGAGCAGCTGCGCGACTTCGGACCGTCGCTGACCCCGCAGGCGGCCTTCCAGCTGATCCAGGGGGTGGAGACGCTGCCGCAGCGCATGGAGGAGCACACCGCCAATGCGCAGAAGGTGGCCGCATGGTTGGAGGCCGACGAGCGCGTGGAGTACGTGAACTTCTCCGGTCTGCCCTCGCATCCGCACCATGAGCGGGCGAAGGACCTGCTGCCGCTGGGCACCAGCTCGGTGTTCAGCTTCGGTGTGCGCGGCGGTCGGGAGACCGGTGCCCGGTTCATCGAGGAGCTGCAGCTGGCCAGCCACCTGGCCAATGTGGGTGATGCGCGCACCCTGGTGCTGCACCCGGCGTCCACCACCCACCAGCAGCTCACCCAGGATCAGCTGGCCGCCGCCGGCATCCCGGAGGATCTGATCCGCATCTCGGTGGGTCTGGAGGATGTCGACGACATCATCTGGGACCTCGACCAAGCGCTGGAGCGCGCACTGGCCGCCCAGCAGGACCCCGACCGGGAGACCCCTACCGCCGTCACGGCGGGGGCCGGTACGGTCGGGGCAGCACAGAACGGAGGCGAGGCCTGATGACCACCGCACCTGAGACGCAGAGCAGCACCGGGGCCAGCAGCGAGCACCCCCACGGGCTGTGGGAGGAGCCGGGCGCGGCACGGCGCCTCCAGCTGCTGCGGGCGGCGAAGTCCGTGGCGATCGTGGGCATGAGCGACAAGCCGGCCCGTGCCAGCTACTTCGTGGCCACCTACCTGACCTCGGACTCCTCCTATCAGCTGTACTACGTGAACCCCCGGATCAGCCAGGTGCTGGGTGAGCCCGGTTACGCCTCACTGAAGGACCTGCCGGAGGCTCCGGACATCGTCGTGGCCTTCCGCAAGCCGGCGGATCTTCCGGCCCTGGCGGAGGAGGCCGCCGAGGTGGGGGCCCAGACCCTGTGGGTGCAGCTGGGCATCCATTCCGAGGAGGCGATGCAGCGCGCCACGGACCTCGGGCTCCATGCCGTCCAGGATCGATGCATCAAGATCGAGCATGGTCGATTCCACGGCAATCTGCACCTGGGGGGCTTCGACACCGGGGTGATCAGCGCCAAACGTCAGCAGCTGGACGGCTGACACCGCAGAGGTCTCGGTCCCGGGACTGACACCAGAGGCACCAGCACGCACAGGGTGGCCCCAGTCCGATGGACTGGGGCCACCCTGTTGCCTACGAGGCGATCACCAGGTCAGGCGCGCCGCGCGCGCACTGCCCATCCGATGGCGACGGTCCCCAGGGCCAGAGCGCCACCTGCGGCCAGCAGAATCATGGCCCCCTGTGAGAGACCGGTCTGGGCCAGCTTCTCGTCCGAGCTGGCAGGCTCGGGCTCGGGTTCCGGCTCGGGTTCCGGCTCGGGCTCGGGCTCGGGCTCAGGTTCCGGCTCGGGCTCGGGTTCCGGCTCGGGCTCCGGCTCCGGCTCCGGCTCCGGCTCCGGCTCCGGCTCCGGCTCCGGCTCAGGTTCCGGCTCGGGCTCGGGTTCCGGCTCCGGCTCCGGCTCCGGCTCCGGCTCCGGCTCCGGCTCAGGTTCCGGCTCGGTGCCGTTCTCCCCGTTCTCGCCGTTCTCCCCGTTCTCGCCGTTCTCGCCGTTCTCGCCGTTCTCCCCGTTCTCGCCGTTCTCCCCGTTCTCCCCGTTCTCCCCGTTCTCCCCGTTCTCCCCGTTCTCCCCGTTCTCCCCGTTCTCCCCGTTCTCCCCGTTCTCCCCGTTCTCCCCGTTCTCCCCGTTCTCGCCGTTCTCGCCGTTCTCGCCGTTCTCGCCGTTCTCGCC
>NZ_BAAGRN010000026.1:0-105791 GCF_054782935.1 Nesterenkonia suensis
AGGACGGTGGCACTGAGGACGGTGGCACTGAGGACGGTGGCACTGAGGACGGTGGCACTGAGGACGGTGGCACTGAGGACGGTGGCACTGAGGACGGTGGCACTGAGGACGGTGGCACTGAGGACGGCTCGCTTGCCTCCACGGGTGTCTCCGGCTTCATTCTCGTGGCTGCAGCGGCGGCGGCCGCGCTGTCCCTTGGTCTGGTCCTGCTCCGTCGGAGCAAGGTGCGGGCTTGACCACCCGAGTGAGGCCCGTGGTTAGGGGTGCCGCCCCGCCGTTCATCGGAACGGCGGGGCGGCCCGCTGTCCCGCGTCATCGCCATGGGACGGCTACCGAGCTCGTCAGGCGTGGCGTAGCCGTCATCGTGGAGTCATTTTTCCGGGTAGTCCGTGCCTTCTGCACATGTCAGCCGCAGCCGAAGTACGGGCAAGTGACTCCGGGATGTCCCCGGACCTGCGGAGAGGCCTCCTCCGGGACCGGAGACCGACCGCCGATCCTCTCGAGGACGCACCAAGGAATATCACTCTCATGATCACTGCAGTTATCCCTGCGCATAACGAAGCGGCTGCCCTGCCCGGGACGCTGACGGCGCTCCGCGACCAGGATCCCGCCCCCGACCGAATCCTGGTCATCTCGGACAAGAGCACTGACGACACGGTCGGGATCGCGCGGCGCCATGGCGCCGAGGCGCTGGCCACCATCAATAACGATCATCGCAAGGCCGGGGCGCTCAATCAGGCGCTGGAGCACGTGAACCTGGACGGATTCGTCCTGATCCTCGACGCAGACACCCGATTGTCGCGGACCTTCATCGCCCGGGCCCTCCGGGAGATGGAGGACCCGGCCGTTGGTGGGGTCGGTGCCGTGTTCGGCGGCGAGCGACCCACCTCGTACCTGGAGCTGTGTCAGTACCTCGAATGGCACCGGTATCGGGAGCAGGTCAACCGGACCGGCAAGACGTTCATCATGTCCGGTACGGCCTCCCTGGTCCGTGGCAGAGCCCTTCGGCAGGTACGGATACGGACTGGGCAGTACTACAACACGGACACCATCACCGAAGACATGCGCCTGACGTTGGAGCTGAAGACCAGCGGGTGGGAGCTGCGGTCCCCGATCGAGTGCGGGGCGGCCACGGAGATGATGCCCACGGTCCGAATGCTCTGGCTCCAGCGGCGTCGCTGGTATCTGGGAGCGATGCAGAACGTCGCAGACATGGGGCTGACGCGCGTCACTGCGCGTTATTGGGGGCAACAGGTGATGCTGGGCCTGTCGGTGGTGCTGTTCTGGGGCCTGATCATCCTGACCATCACTTCGTTGGTGACCTACGGGCCGTCCCCTCCGACGCTGTTCTGGGCCTGCATCGGGGCGATATTCCTGGTTGAACGAGTCCTGTCCGTCTGGGACCAGCCGGTGCGCCTGCGGCTGTTCGCCGCGCTGATCGTTCCTGAGCTCATCTATGCCCTGATCCTGCAGACCGCCTGGGCTGGGGCCGTCGTGCAACGGCTCACCGGCTCCGACGGCGTCTGGAGCCACCTGAACACCACCACCAACGAGGAGATATGAACCATGTACGGAACCGACACTACGCAGTCCGCCGGCCTGGCGGCCATGGGCACCGCCCTCGGCGTCAGCGGCCACGTCATCGCCGTGGGGGTGCTCTTCATGGCGACTCTCACGCTGGTCACCATCACGCGGATTCTGCTTCACCGTGACAGGAAGACATCTCAGCCTGCGGGCCATCAGGGCACTCTCGGGTTGCCCGGCCCATGAGCGTCTCATTCCGCCTGGTCGTCCAGACCGGGCCTGCAGAAAGGCGCCTCCGTGGTCTTCCAGCACCATCACGTTCTATGACGTGTCAGCGGGCTGCGCTCCACGGTGTGACCGCATGATCACCGTCGGCCCCCAGACGAACGAAGCAGCGGAGCAGGAGAAGGACCACCGGCTTTGCTGATCGGTTCCTTCTCCGAGCCTATGTCGATGGGCCCGTCCCACGTCTAGCTGGTGACCCAGATGCTGCGTGAGCTCGGGCAGTGCTGGACGGGGAGCCGCTTCTGACGTGGGCAGTGCTGGAGTACGGGGACACCGTGGACACCGCTGCAGCCGTACCCCGTGCGGCACCCCGTGGTGTCGGCTCGCCCTGGGCGAGGACGGCTCCGCACTGGGCTGCCGACCTCGTGCAGTTCAGGCACCGGGTGGTGCATCGGGGAGACACGGGGCGGCACACGCTTCCGGACGTGAATGAGCTAGCGGAACGGGCCTTCGCGATCCGGCGCGGTGCGCTCATCAGCCGTCTCAAGCTCTCGCGGTGGCGCAGTGAGCCGTTGACACACGTGGGACCCGCACGGAGTGATCCGGGTGGGCCCCACGTGCAGGTGTCGGTGAGGCTCAGTAGCGGTAGTGCTCCGGCTTGTACGGACCGGCGACGTCGAGGCCGAGGTACTCGGCCTGGTCCTTGGTCAGCTCGGTGAGCTGCGCGCCCAGGGCGGGAAGGTGCAGGCGGGCGACCTTCTCGTCGAGGACCTTCGGCAGCGTGTAGACCTCGTTCTGGTAGCTGCCCTCGCCGGGGCGGACCTTGTGGGACTTGGCGAAGATCTCGATCTGGGCGATCACCTGGTTGGCGAAGCTGGCGCTCATCACGAAGCTGGGGTGGCCGGTGGCGTTGCCCAGGTTCAGCAGGCGACCCTCGGAGAGCACGATGATGGACCGGCCGTCGGCCTCCGGGAACACCCACTCGTGGACCTGCGGCTTGATCTCCACCTTCTCGATGCCGGGGATCGCGGCCAGCCCGGCCATGTCGATCTCGTTGTCGAAGTGGCCGACGTTGCCGACGATGGCCTTGTCCTTCATCTGCTGCATGGCGGCCGCGGAGATGATGTCCTTGCCGCCGGTGGTGGTGATGAAGATGTCGCCCTGGTCGATGACCTCGTCCAGGGTGGCCACCTGGTAACCGTCCATGGCGGCCTGCAGGGCGATGATGGGGTCGATCTCGGTGATGATGACCCGCGCGCCCTGGCCGCGCAGCGCCTCGGCTGCGCCCTTGCCGACGTCGCCGTAGCCGCAGACCACGGCGACCTTGCCGCCGATGAGCACATCGGTGGCGCGCATGATGCCGTCGGGCAGGGAGTGGCGGATGCCGTACTTGTTGTCGAACTTGGACTTGGTGACCGAGTCGTTGACGTTGATCGCCGGGAAGAGCAGCTGACCGTCGCGGGCCAGCTGGTAGAGCCGGTTCACTCCGGTGGTGGTCTCCTCGGTGACGCCGAGCAGGTTCTGCGCCGCCGAGGTCCAGCGCTGCGGGTTCTCCGCCAGGGAGGACCGCAGGGTCTCCAGGACGATGCGGTACTCCTCCGGGTCCTCCTCGGTGGCCGAGGGGACGGCGCCGGCGGCCTCGAACTCGACGCCCTTGTGGACCAGCATGGTGGCGTCGCCGCCGTCGTCGAGGATGATGTTGGCCCCCTGGGCGGGGTCCTCGTCGGCACCGGGCCAGGCGAAGATCTGGCTGGCGGTCCACCAGTACTCCTCCAGGGTCTCGTTCTTCCAGGCGAAGACCGGCACCCCCTGCGGGTCTGACGGGGTGCCGTCACCGACGACGACGGCGGCGGCGGCCTCGTCCTGGGTGGAGAAGATGTTGCAGGAGGCCCAGCGGACCTCGGCGCCCAGGGCGGTGAGGGTCTCGATCAGCACCGCGGTCTGCACGGTCATGTGCAGCGAGCCGGCGATGCGGGCACCGGCCAGCGGCTGGGACTCGCCGTACTCCTCGCGCAGCGCCATCAGGCCGGGCATCTCATGCTCGGCCAGGCGGATCTGGTGGCGGCCGGCCTCATGCAGGGAGATGTCGGCGATCTTGTAGTCGAAGCTCATGGGGTGGGGGTCTCCTCTGGAGTGTCGCGGGAGGCGGCGTCGGCCAACAGGCGAGGCACGCCGTGCTCGATGGGATAACGGATGCTGTCGTCGCTGACGGAGACCAGGAGATCGCCGTCCTGGCGCAGCGGGGCTGCCGTGAGGGGACAGCGCAGGATCTCGAGGACGTCGGGGGAGATGACGTGCGTCTGGGGTGCACTGGGCATGGCTCACAGCCTATCGCGGGGTGTGGAGGTCAGAGCTCGACGTCGTCACCTCAGGTCACTCAGGAGTAGGGCAGGGTGTGCAGCCGGCGGCCGAGCTCGGCGGTGCGGTCCTGCTGGCGGCGGAGCCGGCGGTACTCGCGGTTGCGGCGTTCGGCCATGACCGCGGTGAGGAACTCCATGGAGGTCGACGGCGGCGGGGGTGGGGCGATGTGCGGGCGCAGCTCGGCGGCGAGCTGGTCGGCGGTGCGATGCAGCACCGCCAGGTTGTCGCCTCGGCCGGTGGTCTCCATCCGGCGCAGCAGCCGGGAGATCCGCAGGGCGAGGCGGTCGGGGATGCGGCCGAGGTCGGCGATCTGGGTCCAGGAGGTCAGGTGCTGGGGCACCGGCAGCATCATCGGTTTCACCTTCGGCTGGCGGACCAGGATGCCGTAGGTGCCGGCGGCCATGTCGCCGAGGCGTTTGCCGCGGGCGTTGAGCATGCCGCAGAACAGCGGCAGCACCCCGAAGGTGATGAAGATCTCCGGGAAGCCGACCAGTCCACGGATGAGGGCATGGCGCAGCCGCACGGTGCCGCCGTCGTCACGGACGATCCGGACCCCCATGATGAGGCGTCCCAGGGACCGGCCTCGGGAGAGGGCCTCGACGGCGACCGGCAGGATGACGAAGCAGAGGACCAGGGTGAAGAGGCTGACGGCGGCGTACATGGCCGGGTCCATGGTCTCCAGGGCCGCCCCGGAGAAGTAGCCGAAGAGCAGCTGGATGCCGATGAAGATCAGCGCGTGGATCACGAGGTCGATCAGCAGGGAGGCTCCGCGCACGGCCACCGAGGCGGCAGGCAGCTCCAGCTGGACGGCCTCTCCGGTGATCACGGTGCGCATGGGTCCACTCTACTGAAGCGATCGAGGATGCCCCGTGGGGTGACGCGGGCAGAGTCTTCCCACCCGACGCCAAGGTCCCCACCAGCTCCGATGCTTAGCGTCTCCGCTGGGTCAGGGGCGTCCCTGATCCGGACTGGAGAGACCCGCGCGCCGCTGTGGGCGCGGGCTCGCCGACGACGACAGGAGGCTGAGCGTGGCTCCACGCGACTACGAGGCCGCCCAGCGGTTCATGCGGCAGCAGGGATTCAATCCCAGAACCTGGAGCAACGTGGTGATGGTGGCCGCGGCGCTCGAGCGGGGCATCGAGGTGTATGCCAAGCCGGAGAGGAAGAGCATCTTCCTCCGCCACGGGTCGGTGGAGAATCGGTGGCAGGCGGGGAGTTCCCGGCTGAACTCGCGCCTGGCCAGACGGTGTCTCAACCGGAAGGACGTCCTCAACCGTCTGCTGCGCGACTCCGGACTCCCCGCCCCGGAGAACTGCGTCTTCGAGGCGGCGGAGGTCGACAGAGCGTGGGCATGGGCCGAGCCGATCGCGCCGGTGGTGGTGAAGCCCCTGGACGGTCGACAGGGGAAGGACGTCCACATGGGGGTCCGCGATGCGAGCACCCTCGCCCGGGTCTTCCAGGAGCTGTCCGCGCGGCATCAGAACATCCTGGTCGAGGACCAGATCCTGGGGGACGACCACCGGGTGCTGGCCGTCGACGGGGAGGTCGTCGCGATCACCCGACGCCGTCCTGCCAATGTCCACGGCGACGGCACGGCGACCATCGGTGAGCTCGTCGAACGCAAGAACGCCGTCCGCAGCATCGGTCATAAGAAGATCGCCCTGGACGGGATCGCCCGGGATTTCCTGGCGTCGCAGGGACTCACCCTGGACAGCGTCCCGGCGGCCGGTCAGGAGGTGCAGATCCGGGAATCGGCGAACCTGGCCACCGGTGGTGATGCCATCGACGTCACTGATGAGGTGGCCGGGAGGGTCCGGACCCTCGTGGCGCACGCCATGGAGGCCATCCCCGGGCTCCGGTGCGCCGGGCTCGACGTGGCCATCCCTCAGGATGCTGCGGACGGCGGGATGGGCATCATCGAGATCAACGGCAGCCCGGCGATCCAAGGCCATCATTTCCCCTGGGCAGGCACGCCGCGTGATGCCGCGGGGGCGGTGCTGGATGCCATGTTCCCGGCCACGCGCGGTGCTCCGGTCGCGGCGAAGACGCCTCGCCGTGATGAGCGGATCTCCCGGGCGGTCATATAGTCTCGAGGGCGTGGACATCGATGCCTTCGTCGCCGTGCATCAGTCGGAGTGGGACCGCTTGGCGGTGCTCTCCGACAGGCGCCGCCTGAGTGCGGCGGAGGCTGACGAGCTGCTGCGTCTCTACGAGCGCACCTCCACCCACCTGTCCATGGTGCAGGCGGTCGAACCTGGTGGTTCCTTGGCCGCAGGGCTCTCTGCCCGGCTGGGGCGGGCCCGGACCCAGCTGACGGGATCGGGCGGCAACGTCTTCCAGGGCATCGCCTATTTCTTCGTCCAGTCGCTGCCGGCGGCGTTCTACCGCATCCGCTGGCTGACGGTGATTTTGGGTGCGGCGTTCATCGCGGTGGCGGTGGGCTATGGCATCTGGACCTATCACCACCCGCAGCTGGATCTGCTCATGCCGGAGGCGGAGCGTCAGGAGTATGCCGGCTCGCAGTTCGAGGAGTACTACTCGGAGCATCCGAACTCTTCCTTCGCCGCCCAGGTGTGGACCAACAACGCCTGGATCGCCGCTCAGGAGGTGGCCTTCGGGGTGACTGGCGTCTGGGTGCCGTTCATCCTCTTCGTCAATGCCCAGAGCGTGGGCATCGCCGGCGGGGTCATGGCTGAGCAGGGCGCGGCCGATGTCTTCTGGCTGAACATCCTGCCGCACGGGCTGATGGAGATCACCGCGATCTTCATTGCGGGTGCTGCGGGGCTGCGGATCTTCTGGGCCTGGGTGGCGCCGGGGCAGCAGCGCCGCCTGACCTCGTTGGCCTATGAGGGTCGGCGGCTGATCACGGTGGCGGTGGGGCTGGTGATCGTGCTGCTGGTCTCCGGGGTCGTGGAGGGTTTCGTGACGCCCAGCGCCCTGCCGTCCTGGCTGAAGATCCTCATCGGTGCGATCGTGCTGGTGGCCTACTGGGTGTACACCCTGGTGTTGGGCGGGCGTGCCCAGCGTGCCGGCGTCACCGGGGATCTGGGCCGGTACGACGCCGGTGCCCACGAACTGACCGCCTGAGCTCCTCCAGCGCCTGCATGTGCCGGGCCGCGACCTGAAGGTGGCTGGGGCGGACCTGATCGGTGATCTCCACGCTCTCCGCCGGGCCGGCTGCCGGGCCGGCGATGGGTCCGTGTCTGCGGCGTTCAGGGGGCACCGGGCGCTTGGGCGGAGTGGTCCGGCCTGCGCCGTCCCCAGTCCCGGGCCTTGGCACCCATCTCGCCGAACGTCCGACTGGCCTGCTGGAGCTTGCCCTCCCACTCGGGGTGGGGCACCTGACCTGCGGTCACTGTGGCCCAGACCTGCAGCATGGCTGTGACGGCGAAAGGCTCCACCACGGCCATTCTGATCGCCCAGGTGAGGCTCAGGGTCAGCAGCAGAGGCACGAGTCCTCCGGTCACCGGCAGCAGCCACACCGCCAGTGCGACCGGCCCGACCAGGACCAAGAAGATCAGCAGCGTCAGCCCCCACACGCCCAGGGTGAGCTTCACCGCGTTCTTCAGGAACTGCTGGTAGTTCTGCGCGTAGAGGATCAGTCCCTGGCGGCTGGTCTCCCACGGATTGGTGGAGCGCACACGAAGGTTGTGTCCCAGGATGGTCTCATCCACGTAGGTCAGTGAACTGTTGATCACGGTGCTGCCGATCGTGGCGACTTTGCCCGTCCCGGGGAGCGGCAGGATGTTCGCGACGCGGACGGCCAGTCGGTTGAACGCTTTGAGTATCCCTCTGATGACGGCATCGACGCCGAAGAGAACCGACATCTCGACGAAGCGTTCCTTGACCGCCTGCTGCCCAAACCTGACCTGGCCTTGTCCCGCGGGGAGAGCACGGCCGTCGATCGCCTCCACCAGCACTGCGATATGCGCGGACTTGACCATATAGAGCAGGTAGCGGCGCAACAGCGCCAGGATGCCCAGGCAGGCGACGAACCCGATGATGCCGCCGATGGTGGCACCGGCAGGGGTGGACCCGCCGATTGCTCCGGTCATGGCACCGATGCCGGCGCCGATTGCCGTGATGATGATCCAGCCGACCGCGATGCCCAGATAGACCAGCAGTCGGAAGATCAGGAACGGCATCGTGCGCAGGAGCAGCCTCATGGTGGCGCCGTAGGAGAAATCCATGACTGTGGGTCCTCTCTCGATGGGACTCTACAGTAGGTACGGGGGTGTAAAGCCGGTGTAATGCTCCTCCTGGCGGCTGTTCTACGGTCGCATGACGGTCATCAGGTCAGCATGGGCGTATCCGCAGGGCGGCCGGTCCTGCCTGAGCCAGAGAGGACACACCATGGCAAGGATGATGCCTGTTGCCTCATCGGCCGGACTGGCGACGATGCTGATGGTCAGCGGCTGCGGCCAGGCCGGGGTGCACCACACCGAGGAGACGGTCAGGTCGATTCCGCAGGAGGACGGCAGTCTGATGGTCGAAGTGGACATGCGGCTCACCAATGCCTTCACAGCGCCGCAGAGATCGCACTGGGTCCCGAAGGGGAGAGGATCTCCCGGGTGCCGGTCGAGATCTCTGACCTGATCGAGGCTCAGGCGGTTGGGCTCTGGTGCAGCCCGTCCGGAGCCCAGCGAGTTGTCGTCCGATCTCTCCGAGTGGTCAGACTGACAGGTGCGCGCAGGCCTCCTGAGCCCGTCGCAGCGCCACCGGGCCGGTCTGTGCGGCACCCAGGGCGAACTCGGACTCGTACGTGACAGACCCCAAAGTCTGCTGAAGGGAGGTCGTGGCCTCTTCCACACCGGGGACGCTCTGTGGGTTCTGGCCCAGGCCCGAGCGACTTCGCAGTGTGTCGGCTGCTCCGAGCAGGCGGGTGGCCGCCAACAGGCTGCCCTGCTCCACCAGCAGCACCGCGGCCAGCTCGAGGAGCCCGGGAATCCACCAGGCGTCGGAGAACCGGTGCTCCTGGGCGAGCCTCATGGACTCGAGCATGTGCTCTGTGGCTGCTCGATGCTCTCCTGCTGCGCAGGCGCTGAGGCCCAGGTTCCAATGGCTGCGGCACAGTTCGAGGGGCTCCCCGAGCTCCAGCCGGATCGTGTGCGCGGAGCGGACCAGGGCATCTGCCGTGGCGGCATCGCCGCGTTCGGCCGCGAGATAGGAACGACGTTCCAGCACCAGGGCTTCGAACGCGCGGGCACCGGTGCGGCGGGTGACGGCGAGGGCGCGTGTGAAGTGCTCATCGGCGTCCTCGAGCCTGCCCAGCTTCTGCGCCGCGATGCCTGAGTTGATCCCGGCCCGCAGCATCCCGGAGTCGTGTCCCAGCTGTTCGAAGGTCTGCTGGGCCTCAGCAAAGGTGGCGTAGGCCTGGGCATGGTCTCCGTCGTGAGAGACGGCGGCGGCCAATAGCAGTTTGGCGGACGCCGTGCCGGCCGCATCCTCGGCCGTCTCGCGCAGTGCGATGCACCGGGCAGCGGCATCCTCGACTTTCTTCGTGCTGTCCCCGGAGTCCAGGTAGAACCATGCGGCGGTCTCGAAGAGGTCGGCCAAGGTCTGGGCCTCGATCTCGTCCTCCCGCATCAGCAGCCGCTCGAGGCGGCGGATCGCCTCGCGATGCGTGCGCCGGGAGGTCCAGTAGTGTCGCAGTTGGGTGCACATCTGCGCCGCTGTGTTCGGGTCTTCGCGTTCGGCCTCGTCCAGCACGGCACGGACATCGTGGGCGTAGGCGTCCAGTCGGGCGAAGTGTGCCGGCGCCTCGGCGCTCTGGCTTCCTGAGTGGGTGCGGCGGACCAGGGTCTGCACGGCGTCGTGAAGCCGATGCCGCAGTTCCGGTGCGTCTGCGGACTGCCCCAGGAGCTCGCGCGCCACCGTATGCACCGGCGCCAGCAACCGGTACCAGCAGGTGCTGTTCTGGTGGTCGGTCTGCATGAGCGAACTGGCGGCGAGCGCCTCCAGCTGTTCGGCGAGGTTCTGCTCCGTCAACGATCCACCGAGGCAGACGTTGTGCACCCCGGTGAAGTCGAAGGCACTGTGGAACACCGCCAGCCTGACCAGTAGCGTCCTCTGGATCGTCGGGAGGGTGTCGATGGTCCACCGGAGGGCGACCTGCATCGATCGATGTCGCTCGGGGCGGTCGTGTTCCGTGCCCTCCATCGAGGTGCCTCGGCGCAGTTGGTCGACGATGTCTCCGATCGAGAGCACCGAAGATTTGGCCGCAGCCAGCTCGATGCCCAGCGGATGACCAGCCAAGAGTCGGCAGGCCTGAGCAACCTGCGGAGCGCTGCGGTGGTCCAGCTGCAGGTGATCGGCTCTGGCCTGCGCGCGTGCCAGGAAGAGCTGGACCGCGTCACTGCGCTCACAGGCTTGCGGTGTGTCATCCTCCGGCAGGTCCAGCAGCGGAATCTGCCAGGCGCGTTCAGCCTGCAGGTGCAGGGCGGTGCGGCTGGTCACCAGCAGGCTGAGGTGGGGGCAGTGGGTGATCAGCTCATGGGCCGTGTCCGCCACGGGCCTGCTGAGGTGCTCGGCGTTGTCCAGCACGATCAGCATGCGCGAGGTGCCGATATGTGCGGCGAGACTGCCGGTGGTCTCCGCCCGGCTGTCTGCGGCCTGAGCGATCTCTGCCGGTACCACGGAGCCGTCCTCCACCGGGCCGAGGCCCACGAAGGTCACCCCGTCCGGGAACTCCCCGGCTGCTGCGCGAGCCGCCTGGACTGCGAGGCGGGTCTTCCCCGACCCGCCCAGGCCGAGGACGGTGACCAGGCGACCGGTGGTGACCAGCTCAGCGAGCTCGGCGACCTGGTCAGCACGTCCGACGAACTCCGTCGTGTAGCTGGGCAGACGCACTGCGGCAGGGGCTGGCGGATCGAGTTGGGGGTCTTGGTTGAGGACGGCGGTCTCGGTCTCCACCAAGGATGGGCCGGGGTCCAGTCCGAGTTCGTCCAGCAGGAGTGCTTTGGCACGCTGGAAGGTTTCGAGCGCATCGGCTTGGCGGCCCGCCCAGTAGAGGGCGGTCATGAGCAGTTCCCAGGCCCGCTCACGGTAGGGGTGGCGCCGGACCAGTTCCTCCAGTGCGGCGACGTCAGGGGGCAGCCCCTCGGCGTGGAGGCGGGCCTCAGCCAGGTGCAGCTCCGTCTCTTCCTTGATGGTGATCAGGGACGAGCTCTCCATCCGCAGGAGCCCGTGATCGGGCCACTGGGGGTCGCGCCAGAGAGCGATGGCCTCCTGGAGCGTCGCGTGCGCCGCGGGGTAACGCCGCTGGTGCAGCAGCTCGCGGCCTCGGTCGGCCAGTGCACGGAACTGGCGTGCGTCCACGAGGTCAGGGTCCACGGCCAGCCGATATCCGGACTCCGTGGTCTCCAGCAGGTCCTCGCCGAGCGTCTTGCGCAGCTGGGAGATCAGCACGCGCAAGGAGGTGGCGGCAGTCGGCGGGGCCTCGTCCCGCCAGACGACGTCGATCAGGCGCTCGCGGGTCACCGCCTCGCCGGCGTTCAGAGCCAGAGCGACCAGCGCGGACACGCGTCGTTCACCCCGGATGGTCTCCGTAGCGTCGACAGAATCCACCGCGACCGGGCCCAGAATGGTGATCCTGGGAGCCTTCCGGTCGCTGTCGGCCGCAACGTCGGTGGCGATCATGATGCCGCCAGATTACGCGGCTCCCAGCCGCTTGTCAGCAGATGTTCAGGAATCGGCTGATTCGGTGAATTGGAACCCGCTCCCTGTCCGTACCCACTGTCTTGGGTCGATGCCGTGGCGAGGTTCCGGCTCGATCTCCTGATGACGGACGTCGTCGAGCAGCTCCACCTCGAAGGTTCCGCCCTCATCCAGGGTGGCCTGACCAGCGTGGACCGCAGCGGCGCAGACCGGGGAGGTGGTCCAGTAGACGTCGGTGCCCCAGATGCGGGTGTTGGTGCGGCCGTCGCTCTCGGCCTCCGGTGCGCAGGTGACCTCGAATCGATCGCCCTCCTCGAACCCGTACCGCTCGCGGATCTCCCGGACGGAGGTGTTCCAGGACGCGTCGATCGTTCCTGCCGGGGGCTCCTCATGGTCCCAGGCTGACCAGGGTGAGAACTCCTCGCCGTCCGCTTCCCCCTCGTTGACGTGTCGGACGCGATCTGCTGTGCGTGCGGAGAGCACCACGGAGATGTCACCGGTGGCCCAGAGGTCCAGGACGCAGTGACTGAGGTGGGGCTGCGTCTCGATGCCGGCGGTGCGGCAGACGGCCTCGGCCTGGGCGATCTCCGGATCCTCGGGGTCGAGATCGTCAGCTTCTATGCTGCCGCTCGCAGGGAAGCTCAGATCGGTGTAGGTGGCGGTGGACTCGCCCTCGGCGTAGTCGAAGAGCGACTCATCATCGGTGATGCGCCAGGTGTCCCCGAAGTCTCGGTAACGAGTGGTTCGGTCGCCGAGCGCCCTGAGGCTGAACTCTTCGCCGTCGCGGCTCATCCAGCCGGGCTCGTCGGCGTGTGCGCCGCCCAGCAGGCCCACGAACCCGGGAACCTCCTCTGCGAGGTCGATATAGACATCGAGGTACTGGTGATCGGAGCGGTGGCGCAGTGACACGGAGACGGTATGCCCTCGGTCTGTGGTGACCTGCAGGTAGGTGTCGTCGAGCACCGAAGCGTGCCAGCCTGCGGCTTCGAGGGCCGCGTGGAGGTCCGCACCGGCGACGCTCTCTCCATCGATCCGAGAGACGATCTCCTCGTCCTCGTAGACGAGGGTCAGACGCCGGGCGTCGGACTCGATCGCCACGCCGGTGTTGAACGCCAGTCCGTCCAGATAGGCGGGCTCCATCCGCACCTGGACCTCGAGGTCGTCCCCGGAGGTCAGAACGAACTCCCCGACGAGGTGAAACTGCACGGTGCCGCCGTGATAGGAGGACAGGTAGGGATCTCCATGCGTGCTGCTGCACGGTGGGGCGCTGCAGTACGGGGCGGGCGGCGGGGGCGGTGCGCAGTCGGTGCCGATGTTGCCGTTGCACAGGGCGTTGTCCCAGCTGGATCCGCCGCCTCCGCCTGGTCCGAGGTTCTCGAACCAGTCGACGATGCATTCCCAGACCGAGCAGTCGCTCACGGCATCTCCCATGCCCTCGATCATGTCCTGAGACTTGGCCGGCAGCCGCGGACGGTCGGAGCCCTCCACGACGGCTGCCAGCTGCTGGCTGAAGGTGCCGGGCCGGATGTCGCCCTGTTCGTCGCGGTAGCCGGCGTAGAGGTAACGCTCGGCCTCGAGCCGCTGGCTGAGCATCTCCAGGCCGCTGAGGCCGGCCTCATCCTCATGATTGGCCATCGGCAGGGTCTGCAGGAACGCCAGCTCATAGCTGATGATGTCGCCGGCCCGGATGCCTTCGACCGCGGTCAGGTCCAGGTCGAGGTGGTCCTGGTAGCCGATATGCTCGGCGCCGTCGTGGACGGTGCCGAGCATGGCGAGTGCGTGAGCCTCTTCGAACTCCACGTAACCGGCGATGACGTCCACGTCATCACGGGGGGAATCGTCCGGAGCCAGGACCTGCGCATCGAGCGCCCCGACGCGGTGGAAGCTGGCGCCGCCGGGCAGCTCCACGGTCTCTGTGGCCTCAGAGCCCAACCAGGCGAAGATCTCCTCGTCCAGCGTCTCGGCCTCTGCCGCACCGACCACGGCGACCTGCTGGAACAGCCAGAGATCCTGAACGTGCTCAAGGCTGCCGACGCCGGCGGTGGCGACGTCCGCGTGGACATCCTCCGCAGGTGCAGACGGAGAGGTCTCAGCACTGTCCGGGTCCGGGCCGCCGCAGCTGACCAGAACCAGTGCTGCGGCCAGGAGAGCCGACCAGGGGCCCATGCTTCTCATCAGTCTGTCCCGCAGGTGAGGCTGAAGGTCAGTTCGCCTCCGTCGGGGGTGACCTCGGCAGCACGACTGACGCTGTCCGGATCGAGGTGGAGGCTTCCGGAGACGGCATCGGCATCGCCGTCGGCGTCGGCGCCGAACTGGGTGCTTCCCCGGTAGCCCTCCCCATCGCCGATGGTGCCGCCCTCGCCGGGGAAGAAGATCTCGACTCCGACGTCGTCTGCGGCCAGGACGATGGTGTCGTCGTCGCTGGCACTGCGATCGAAGATGAGCTGAATGGTGAGGTCGAAGTCGTCGCCACCTGCGCGGATCTGTCGGATGTCGGGCTCGGGGCGTCCGGTGGAGCAGCTGACCCGCTCCACGACGAGCTCATCGCCCAACCAGGTCGCCTCACCGTGGCTCTCGGACGCCTCGGCAGAGCCTGCACCGTCTTCGGCGTCAGGACTCTCCGCCGCCTGGTCGGCGCCGCCTGCCGCCTCTTCTGATGCCTCGTCGTCGGTCTGGTTCTCAGAGTCGTCGCAGGCGGTGAGCATCAGGCTGAGAGCGCATATGCCGGCCGCGGCGCCGAATCGGTGCATCATGGGTCTGTTCCTCGTCATCCTGGGGTCCGGAGCCTCACTCCGGCTGGTGTCCCCTCAGCGTGAGACACACCCGTAAAGCGCTCGTAATGCGGGTGCGCTGTCATCAGCGGAAGGCACCGTCCGATCCGGCCATCGGAGCTCGTCGCACAAGGTCAGCACCTGTGGCCCCAGCCGTGGCGGGAGACTGACCGCGCCGTTTGAACCACACTGCGGCAGGTCTGCGTGGAAATGCCCGGACATGACCGTACCCTCGAGAGTGGAATGCACTGCGTGGAGAGGCGATCATGAGCGCGAATTCGAAGCGGTCCGAGAACGAGGAGACCGCCGGAGCCAGCAACGATTTCGAGTCGGGGCTCGACTACGGTGCGTTCGCCGAGGATGACCCGGACTTCCCGGAGGACCACCTGGATGCTGAGGGCACCCCGGGAGAGAAGGCCGCGTCAGACACGGCGCGGTCCGGCGAGGCGCGGTCCGGCGAGACACGGGCTGATGAGGCCCGGGCTGATGAGGCCCGGGCTGATGAGGAGGCGTCCGGTGAGGGTGCCACCACCGCGGTGCCGCGTCCGGCCCAGGCTGAGACCCGTCCGCTCGACGACGTCACCCCCGTCGGCACGGCGGCTTCCAGCCCGGCCGACGCATCCGCCGACGCCCCCGCCGGCACGACTGGTCGGAGCTCCAGCACAGCTGATGAGACGGCCGCCCTGCCGAAGACGACGGCCGGCTCGCCTGCCGCCTCGCCTGCTGCCGCGGACTCGGAGGAGTCGATCTCCGCGGAATCCCAGCCGGTGCAGTCTTCAGCAGATCCTGCCCCCGCACCGGTGGCGCAGTCGCCGGCCCCGGCCGCTCCTGAGGAGGAGCCCTACCGCCCCTCCTATGAGACGGCGATCGCCGGTGGACCAGTCTCTCGCAGCGACTCCGGCGAGGCCATCACCGATGCGGACCTGGACGAGGAGGTCTCCCGAGACAAACGGGGCGTCTCGCGCGTCTTCCAGGTGATCATCGCGATCTTCGTGCCGCTGATGGTCACGGTGGCGGCGATCCGGTTGGTCGCCTCCCCGGCGTTCCTGTGGATCGCGTATCACCGGCCGGGATTCCCGGGGGACACGTTCGGCTTCGACACGGCCGACCGGCTGCTCTACGGGTCCTACGGCATGGATTACCTGTTCAACGCCGCCGACTCCCGGTACCTGTCTGAGCTGGCGCCGGGCGGGGAACAGCTGTTCACTGAGGCGGAGGTCAGCCATATGACCGACGTCAAGATGGTCATGATGATCTCCATGGGCGCCGGACTGTTCCTGCTGCTGCTCACGCTCCTCTTCGCCCTGCTGCTGCGGCGCTGGCGCCCGGGAGGAGTGGCCCGCGGGTTCTTCTCCGGCGCCTGGGTGACCCTGGGTCTGATCGCCGCGGGGGCTGTCGCCGCCATCCTGAGCTGGCAGCAGTTCTTCGACACCTTCCACCGGATCCTCTTCGAGGACGGGACCTGGACCTTCAGCCCGGACTCCACGCTGATCCGCCTCTACCCGGAGCAGTTCTGGATGGACGCCGGGATCGCCGTGGTCGGGCTGGTGGCGATCATCGCGATCCTCACCCTGATCATCACCTGGCCCACCAAGCGCCGTCGGGCCCGCCGTCAGGCACGGTTGGAGGAGGTCTACGCGATCCGGCGCGAGAAGCTGGTGGCCGAGCTGACCAAGGACGCGGAGTACTCCAACGCGCCGAAGGCCCGCCGCTGAGCGCACGGGTCCGCTCCCGATGACTGGAGCGCGCACTGGTGGGGCCCCGCAGACATCCTGCGGGGCCCCACCAGTTCCAGTACCCTGTTGGAGGTGTTTCGCATGTCTGCGGAGCCCCTCATCCAGGAGCGCATCGACCTCACCAGGGAGACTGACATGCTGCGAACCGTCATGGCCGGCAAGATCCACCGCGCCACGGTGACCCAGGCCGATCTCCACTACGTCGGGTCCGTCACCGTCGACCAGGACCTCCTGGACGCAGCCGGAATCCTCGAAGGCGAGCAGGTGCAGATCGTCGATATCACCAACGGGGCGCGCCTGGAGACCTACACCATCGCTGGGGAACGCGGCACCGGAGTGATCGGCATCAACGGTGCCGCCGCCCATCTGATCCAGCCCGGGGACCTGGTCATCCTCATCTCCTATCAGATGGGTACTGACGCCGAGATCGCCGAGCACACGCCCCGGGTGGTCCATGTGGATGAGTCGAACCGGGTGGTCGCTCTGGGGAAGGACGCGGCGGAGGCAGTCCCCGGAGCCAGCGATCAGGTCTCGGCTCGAGTGCTGGAGAGCCGGTGACCTGCGATGATGCGTGTTCTGCGAGGAGAGTTGCAGATGTCCAGGGCTTCGCGGAACGCCCGTCGGGGCGTGTTCAGGTCACGCCGGGATGACGTTTCGCTGAATGAACCCTGGAAGCCAGTGGTACCATCTACCCTGCGCGCGTCGGCGGGGTTTCGGCCCTGGCGGCGCAGATGCAGCCCGGACTCGTGGCGAACGTGGTGAGAGTGACGTGTCACAGCTCCTGTCCGGATGATCCTTGTCACCGAAGCCATGATTGAGCCACCAATGACTTCCTCTCCGTCGCAACGGACCTCTCCTGGGCGGTTGTCGCCCACGCAGGACACCGGTCCGGTGTCGATGGAGATCACCCACTCCCAGGCCTACTCCTACCGGGTTCCGGAAGTGGCGAAGAAAAAGTCACGGCCGCAGAATGTCATCGTCCGGATCACTGCGACGACCTCGGACGGCCGCGAGGTCGAAGGTCTGGGCGAGGGTCAACCGCGAGGATGGCGAACTGGAGAGGACGCGGGGGACTCCTGGGCATTCCTCACCGCAGCCACGGGAGCTCTCACCGGCCGCTCACTCGCCCTGGGGGACCGGAGCCAGGCCCTCCAGTCCGTTCGCGAGGTGATGGCCGAACTGGCGGTCACCGCTCAGGAGCTCTCTCGCACCACAGGGCACCGCAGGCCGTTCCGGGGCACGATGGTGGGTCTCGAGGTGGCCCTGTTGGACGCCGTCGCGCGTGCCAGAGGTGAGCGGCTCGCCCAGCTGCTGGGCCAGAAGCGAGAAGAAGCTCCCGTGGCGCCGGGTGCGCTGTCCCCGGACCTCTCCATGGAGAAACTCCGCAAGAAGCTGATCTCTCAGGGTTCCGCCTTCGAGTTCGTGCGGCTCACCGCTGGTGATGACATCGCCTCCACGGTGGACTTCATGGAGACGGTCTCGTTGGTGAACCGGTCCCGCCAGGTGGGATGCCCGGACAAGCCGCTCTGGGTCGACCTCAACGGTGCGCTGACCCGGCCGGAGTCCCTGCAGCTGCTGGATGCGGTGGCCGAGTCTGTGGAGGCCCGCGTCCTGCCGCCCCAGGTCATCCTGGAGCAGCCCGTGCCCACCAAGTATCGGGACCATCTCGGGACGCTGCATCAACGCACCCGGACGTTCAAGGAGGAGTCGACCTGCCCCGACGCCGAGATCAGGGTCATCGGTGATGAGAGTGTCGCAGACATCCACCACGTCTCCCGCCTGCGCAAGGTCGGTGGTCTGGCTGGGGTGACCATCCGTCCGGCTCAGGCCGGTGGGCTGCTGGCCAGCCTGGATCTGGCCGAGCGGGTGCTGCGCGAGGAACCGGAGGCGCGCATCTTCCTGGCCAGAATGGTCGGGGCGAGCCGAGTCACCTCGGCGGCGTTGCGTCACCTGGCCCTGGCGCTGCCCAGGATCGATGCCGCCATCGTCCAGAACGTGGTGGAAGATGACCTGCCCATCACCCGTCGTCTCACGCCGGCTGACGCCGTGCCGGCTCCGGCGCCGCCGCTCGCCGCCGGAGGCACCACGAATGGCGTGGTGGAGATGATCCCGCATGACGACGACGAAGAGCCGGCGACGGACGACCGTGAGCCGGAGGACGATCTCGTCGACGACGAGGCGTCTGCCTCGGGGACGACCGATGATGATCCGCAGGACCACCAGGACGTCGATCGCGAGCGGGAGACCACCGAAGATGTCGCGGAGTCCTCAGGTCAGTCCTCAGATCAGCGCAGTGCGGTGAAGACCTCCCGTGTGCGCGATGTCCCGGGCCTCGGAGTCGATCTGGTGCTCTCGGAACTCGTGGCTCATCTGCAGAACGCTGTGACGTACCCGGTCCCACCTGCCGAGACGTATGACGGTGTTCCCGTCACCCGGTACGACGACGTCGATGACCTGCATCCGCTGGGCCCCAACGGCTCGAAAGGGCATCTGTTGGAGCGTGAAGCGCTGGCTCTGGGCCTGAACACGACGCGATACTCCAAGGGGGCCTTCGACGCCTGGGACGGGCAGAAGGATCCGGTTCCCTTCAAGTGGAGCAGGAACCCGCTCTCCAGCGCCGCATCACTCGCGCTGTGCACCCATAAGGAAGCCACCCGCATGCAGCTGCAGCAGGCGGGGGTTCCAGTGCCGCAGGGGCGAACGTTCGCCGTCGGAGATTTCGACACGGCCCGGGAGTTCGTGGCGCGGATCGGGTTCCCCGTCGTCGTCAAACCGGCCATGGGCGTGCGCGGGATCGGCGTGGTGGCCGGCATCCAGAACGAGGAGCAGCTCGATGCGGCGTTCTCGATCATGTCCGGTTCGAAGCTGGGTCAGCAGGATTTCATCGTGGAGAAGCATGTTCACGGAGCCGACTACCGCATCGTCGTCGTCGGCGAGGAGGTGATCGCCGCGATCAGGCGCGAGCCCGCATCAGTCACCGGTGACGGGACCTCCACCATCGCCGAGCTGCTGATCAACAAGAACATCGCCCGCCGCAGGAACCCTCACCTCTGGGCCCGACCCGCGAAATTCGACGAGGCCGCGCACCATGAGTTGGAGAAGGCTGGCCGCGACCTCGACACGGTGCTGCCTGAAGGGGAGCGCCAGCTGCTGGCCAACACCTGCAGCCTCTCCCAGGGCGGGGACTCCATCGACGTCTTGGACGAGATGCACCCGTCGATCAAGGAAGCCAGTGTGCAGGCCGTCCAGGCCATGCCGGGCCTGCAGTTCTGCGGGGTGGACTTCCTGCTGGAGGATCACACGCGGCCCTTGCAGGATCAGGACGCGGGGATCTGTGAGCTCAACGCCCACGCGGCGATCGGCAACTGCGAGTACCCGATGTTCGGCACGGGTCGTCCCGTCGCGCAGACCCTGATGCGTGCGGTCGTCGATCAGCATGGACTCAATGCCCGGGCTGACCGTGCCGAGCGGCTCGCGCTGCACCTGACCATCCGCGGGCGCGTCACGCGGGTGAACTTTCGAGCCTGGCTGAAGCGCCGTGCCGAATCGGCCGGAGTGACGGGTTGGGTGCGCAATGTGGACTCGCGGACGGTCGAGGCGGTGCTGGTCGGCCCGACGGATCCGACGACCGCTGTGGCCGCAGCGACGATCTTGGGCCCCAAGCGCGCTGTCCCGACAGCGTATGAGGCGCGGCACATCTCCGCGCCCCAGGAGCTCAGCGGCTTCGAGATCCGCGAAGACGCGCCGGCGGGAACCCGAGTGGAGGTCATCGATGCATCCTGAGAGCCAGCAGACCGGGGCCGACGCGCTGTCGGAGGCCCATGGCGCCTCCGTCGAGGGGGGAGGCTCTCAGAAGGAGTCGACCTCGACGGCGACGGAGCTGGAGCTGAAGCTGCGCTATGACCTCCGGGACGGATTCGAGGTCCATCGTGCGGCCCTCGCCCGGGGGCTCGACGTCCGGCTCCTGCCGCGGCAGGTCATGGAGGTCTCGCTTCCTGGGGACGAGACCGCGTCTGCCGCGTTCACCCACGGAGTTCCCCAGGCCACCACGTTGGCCGGTGCGACCTTCGCCCAGGATCGGAGGATCCGCCGCGCGATCCTGCGCCGGGCGGGGCTGGCCGTGCCGCGCGGGGCGACGTTCTCCGTCGGGCGCAGCAAGGGCGCCGCCCGACGCTTCGCCGCGCGAGTGGGGTATCCCGTGGTCGTCAAACCGGAGGTCGGCGACAACACCGTCGAGGTGAGCGCCGGGCTGAAGAACGAGCGGCAGTTCAACAAGGCCATCAAGCATCTCACCACACCGCCGGAGCAGCGCAAGGGGTTCACCCGCGCGGCCTATGCGCTGACGGAGCTGCGCGAGCCGGGACGGCAGAACGGCAAACTCGTCGCACCCCCGGGTTACCGATTCCTGGTGGAGAAGCACCTCTCGGGCGAGTATCTGCGGTTCCTCGTGATCGGCGGAGAGGCGCGCGGAGTCATTCTCTGCCCCGACGGACCGTGGCGTTCCCGCGGAGCCACGCTGCGCGATGTGCAGGAGTCGACGCACCCCAGCCTCAAGGCCATCGCGGTGGCCGCGGCGCAGGCGATGCCCGGGCTGTCGCTCGCTGCGGTGGACATGGTCGTGGCGGACCACACCCGGGAGACCTCCGTCGAGGCCGCGCCCATCGTGGAGGTCTCGGAGCGTCCCTGGCTGTCCATCGTGCGTCGTCAGCAGAGAGATTCTGTGGCTCCGCTGGCCGCCGAGATCCTGGCATGTGGATTGCCGGAAGGTGCTCTCCGGGCGCCCCAGGCAGAGGTCGCTGCCGAGGTCCGAATCGGAGGAGCGGTGGACCCGACGGGGCTCCTGGCTGTCCTGGAACAGAGGTTCGAGGAACTGGGAGTCACCGGTGACCTGCACGAGACGGACCACGCCCTGGGCGAGATCGGGGGGTCCGTCCGCGGTATGCCGGAGCGGATCGCCTGGGTCGCGGAACGGCTCCTGGATCGGGGCATCCAAGGCCAGCGGGCGATGGTGGTCGAGCAGCGGGTGTCCTGAGGGGTTCGGCCCGCAGCCCGGTGCCGTGAGCGATTCGGTGCGTGTCCGGTGCGCCACCGGTGGGTGAGGTGTTGCCGATGGTATGAATGATGACGTCGATTCCGGACGAAGATGTGGAGTGTGGGACGGGTGAAGATGATCGTTCGTGAGCTGCGCCGGATGCGGCTGCTGCTCGTGGTGTTCGCCGCCGCGGTCGCCGCCTCCTTGGTGGGTTTCCTCGTCATCCTGATGGGGTATGACACGCTCGGGCTCGTGGTGATGGTGCTGGCCACCCAGGTCCTCATCGCCGGCAGCGCAGCCGTCCTCCACCGGGCTATCCTGCGCACCCGGTACCGGAGTGAGGAAGGGCGCGTGGGTGAGCCCCGGCCGGAGATCTCTCCCGAAGACGTCATCGAAGGGGTCCGTGAACAGCTCGCGGCCCATGGCAGCAACGAGCAGCGCTTGGCCCGGCTGCTGGAGCAGCAGGAGGCCGCGCAGGCTCAGCTGCGTCGGCAGCTGTTCGAGGAGTCGTTCTCCTCGAACACCCCGAAGGCCTCCGAGCAGGACTGAGCGCGGTGATGACATCGGCGAAGGCCGGATCGGCCGACTCCTACGACGTCGACGTCGCGATCCTCTCCGACTTCCGGCTCCCCGGCGGCACCACCAGCAGCATCGCCGAGGAGGTCCGCGCTCAGTCGGAAGTCGGCATCAGCACGGCGCTGATCCACGCCGCCGGATCGATCACCAACTACCCCAACCCGTGGAGCGCCCACATCCAGCGCATCCTGGACCTCCCCGGGGTGCGCATCGCCTCACCTCGGGCGCAGCTTCACGCGAAGGTGCTGGTCATCAGGCACCCCACCGTCATCTACAGCACGCGCTCCACTTTCGAGGGGATCAGCGCGGACCATGTGATCATCGTGGTCAACCACGCCGCCGTCGACGCCGCCGAGACCTGGCACTATCCGGTCGAGGCCACTGATGCGCGGGTCCGCCGGCTCTTCGGCGTGGAGCCGGTCTGGGCGCCCATCGGGCCGGTGGTCCGCCAGACCGTGCTGGACCAGACTCGACGCATCCCGCTGCGTGCGGATGACTGGGTCAACATCTTCCGCACCTCCGGAGAGGTGCGCCGTCGCACCGGGTTCATCGCCGATCGTCCGGTGATCGGACGGCACTCCCGCCCTCAGCCGGGGAAGTGGCCGGCCACCGGCAAGGACATCCTGCAGGCCTACCCGGACTCTCCGGACTACCAGGTGGAGATCCTCGGGGGAGCCCAGGTGGCCCAGCACAAGCTGGGCCGGGTGCCCGCCCGATGGAACGTCGTCGAATTCGGCGGCGAGGATCCCGCCCTCTTCCTGGAGCGCATCGACTTCTGGGTGTACATGCATCACCCGGATCTCAAGGAGGCCTTCGGCCGGGCCGCGATGGAGGCGCTGGCCGCCGGCTGTGTGGCGATCATGCCCCCCTACCTGGAAGAGCTCTTCGGCGACGCAGCCCTCTACGCCTCTCCCCGGGAGGTCCGCGGCCTCGTGGACGAGTACTACGCGGACCCCGAGAAGTACCTCGCCCAGTCCGCTCGTGCGCAGGACTTCGCCCTGGCCTTCAGCCCCGAGATGCACATCCGACGGCTCGAGGCGCTCGGCGTGCATGCCCCGGGATCCCCGGCCGAGCCCATCCCCGGGGACGTCCCCTCCCAGCCGGGCCCGGCCCTGCTGATCGTGGCTCAGGCCGACGAGGACGTGGTGGAGCGGGCCCTGGGGCTGCTGCAGGAGGAAGAGGACCGACCCGTGCTGCGCGTGGAGCTCACCGACCGCTCCGCGGGGCGCTCACCGGAGGGTGCCTCAGCGACTGCGGGCCCGACTCTGCTGCTGCCGTCCATGGTGGCGCTGCAGACCCATGAGTCGGCCTGGCAGAGCCACCTGCACCGCAGCCTGCGCCGCGTACTGCGGGCACACCGCCCCGGGCAGGTCTTCGTGGTGGGGGAGCAGGTGCCGGAAGGGCTGCTGAGCGCCCTGGCCTGGGCAGACATCCCCGCCGTCTGGGTGCGCGGACTCGCCGGAGAGGGCCTCGCCCCTGAACCACGCGTGGCCAGCTGCTTCCACCGTGTGGTGGCCGCCTCGGAGCTTCCCGCGCGCCCTGCCGACCATGCCGCGCCACACCGGCCCCCGAGACTAGGACAGGAGTCCCGCTGATGCCGACTTCCTCGACGCCGGCTCCGGCCGCACCGACAGAATCGTGGTCGACGAGCTTGGAATCATGGGCTCGGACGCACCACGGGGGCAAGGTGCTGACCGTGCCCCAGACCCTGGACTTCGCCCCGCTGGGCACTCTGCGGCCCCACACGTTCTACGACCTCCCGGTGGTGCTGGCGGTGGTGACGCGGCGCAGTGCGCCGCTGCACGCCGCACTGACCCGTGCGGTGGAGATCATCCGAGAGGCCACCTACGCCTTCCGCCTGGTGGCCGTCACCGACGTGCCCACCAGTGCACCGATCCGCACGGCGGACTGGACCGTGGAGCATGTGCTCGGGGAAGCCGACTGGGCGGCTCTGCATGAGGAGAACTGGCTTCCGGCCACTGTCGCCCACCTCGAATGGGCGCGCCGGCAGTACGGAGCCTGCATGGTGCTCGCGCCGGAGACGGACGAGCAGCTGCTGGAGGAGATCGCTCGCCTGGGGGCCCTCTCGCGTGCGCCGGAGAAGATCATGAGCACTGCGGCGGAGCTTGTGGAACACGCCCTGCGCGACGGGCAGCACCCTGCCGAGGGCGGTCCGAGAGTGGAGCAGGGACTGCGCGGCTGGTGGCAGGACGCCTGCCACGACGGCCTCGCCCGCACCGTCGAGCTCGGTGCGGGGCTCTCCTCCGCGGTCACCGTCGCGCCGGGGGCCTCCGCGGGCGTCCTGGTCGCCGACGGGACGATCGCCGGAGAGGCCCTGCAGGGGTGGGCCGCCGAGTCGGGTTGGTCCGTGGCGCGTCTCCGAGGACCGGAGTCTGCTCCGCCGGAGGGTGGGCGTCTGCACCGGGCGCTGATCCGCGCGGCCGGTGAAGGAGTGGGACGGGCCGTCGGTACGGCCGGGCCGCTGCTGCTGATCACCGACCAGCCGCAGGACGCCTCCGCGGTGCCCGCGGGCCTCGACGGCGCCGTCGTGCTCCACCGGCCCGAGGAGCCGGGAGCCGGGTGGAGCGCCGAGCTCACGATGCGCTATGGGGCTTCCACGCGGATCCGCGCCGCCGAGCTGCCCTCGGCGCTGGACCGGCTGCGCCGGATCCACCTGGTCACCGCCGTCTGAGAGGTCAGTCCCGCTTCTTCGGGACGACACCGCGCTTTTCGAAGTAGCGGCGGACGCGTTCGTCCTTCAGCAGCGGACCGTGCACCTGCAGGACGTTCATCCCGGAGTTGACGTTGGCCTCGAGGATGACCGGACCGGTGGGGCTGATGATGATGTCCCAGCCGATGTACTCCATGAAGTTCAGCCGGTTGGCGCCTTCGAGCACGAGCTTCTTGGTCTCCTCCCAGAAGGGGACCTCCGTGCCCTCGATCTGCGCCCCGGAGTCGGGGTGGACCGTGTGCCACACGGGGGTGTGATCGTCGGGCAGCTGGCCGGCTCGGGAGAGTGTGCCGGTGTCGATGTCGATCTTGGCGCTCAGACCCCCCTGGGTCCAGTTGTCCACATGCGCTGAGCGGGAGGTGCCGATGCGCTGGACCGCGACGGCGATGAACGGTTCCTTCCCGCGGGTGAGGTCCGGCATCGTGAGCACGCGCAACGTGTTGGTGGAGTGCGGGTTCAACCGCGCCTGAGCCTCGGCCTGCGGAACGGCGGCTTCGAAGAGCATCGGCTTGGGCCGGGCCTCGATCCAGGCGGCGACCTCCTGCAGGTCGCAGTCCTGCCCGTTCATCCGCCAGCCGTCCTCGGTGCGGCGGATGGCCACCACGAAACGGCCCTCGGCACCACGGAGCGGCTTGACGAAGACCCGCTGGCCGACCTCCAACCGGGTCTCCAGGAACTCCCGCAGCGGCACCTGGTCGTCGTTCGGGAAGACATGGACCTCACCGCGGGTGTAGAGACCGAGCAGCGGCACGACGTCGGAGTCCAGGCCCAGCTGGTTCATCAGCAGGAAGAACGAGAACTTGTTGTCCAGGATCTCCTGCAGGTGTTCATGGACCATGCGCTTGGTACGGGTGTAGCGCTGGACGTCGGTGACGTAGTCCTGCTGGTCCTCATTGGGAAGACCGTAGAGAGTCACGGACCGGGAGAGGAACCCCTGGGCCCACCACTGGGGACGGCGCATGGCCGGCGAGGTGTCCCAGCGGAACTCCTTGCGGAGGAATTTGCGGTAGTCCTGCGTCCAGCGCCGGGACTTGCGCACCTCCTTGCGCCAGTTGCGGCGCTTCTGGTCCGCCTTCCGGGCGACCTGCCGGGACTTGCGGACCACCTTCCGGGGGAAGGAAGGAGCAGGAGGCGTCGGAGAGGCCGCGGCACGGGCCGCACCCTCGTCAGCAGTGCTGTGTCCGTGGTCGGCCGCGGAATCCATCGGTGTCGTCGCCTCCAGGTGAAGGGGTTCTCAAGCGTTAGGATCGTACCAACCCGGGAGAGCGGTGTCGCGCAGGCGCTCCCGGGGGACCGTCATCCTCGTGCTGCCGAGGCCCCGATCAGCCGGCGTCCGTGACCGGACGCGCTAGGAGATGCCTGTGACCGAGACGACCCGAGTCTGCGGCATGCTCGGCTCCGGCGATCCTGACCGGGTCCGTCGCATGGCTCGTGCCGCGGGCCTCGCGTGCGAGGGCGAGGCCGCTGCCGCAGTGGTCGTCGAGAGCGGCGCGGCACTGATCGTCGGCAGTTCGGCGCTGCGGGCCCGCCCCGATGCCGCCGGCGACGCGTGGATGTTCTCCACGGCGACTCCCGTTGCGGATGTGCTCGGCGGATCGCCGCGCGACTGGGAGTCGGCCGCTCGGGACGCTGATGTGGCCGGGATCGTCCTCGAGGACACGGGGGCGATGGTGCTGCACAGCAGCATCTCCGGGGTGCAGCCGGTCTATGTGGAAGAGCGCGCTGGTGCTGTCTACTTCGCCACCCAACTGAACCTCCTGGTGGACACCGCTGAGGGCCCGTTGGTTCCGGACTGGACCGGGTGGGCCCAGATCATCGGCATCGGTGCACCGCTGGCCGGACGCACCACAGTCCAGACGATCCGCCGTCTCGCTCCGATGGAGCAGGTGCGCCTCGAGCCTGGTCGGGAGCCGCAGCGCCACCGGGCCTCCTGGCCGTGGGAGCACGTCACCCCAGAGTTGGGCATGGCTCCGGAGGAGCTCACCGGCGACGTCCTCGACGCGCTGCGCGAGCAGCTGCGCGGGGCGGCCTCTGGCGGCGCCGCAGGTGCTGACGCCGGTGGGGGTCCGTTGCAGCCGATGCTCTCCGGCGGTCGTGATTCCCGGCTGCTGGCAGGGCTGGCCTGTGAAAACGACGACGTAGAGGCTCTGACCGCCTGGACCACCAGTTCTGACACGGGCACCACGCTGGAGGAGCTCACGGCGGCCAGGATCGCGCACCGGTTGGGCATCCGCCAACGCATCGTGCCGGGCCGGCATGATGCGTTTCCGCAGGACTTCAAGGACTATGCGGAGATCACCGGGCACCAGGCGTCCTTCCACGTCTGGCTGATGCCGGTGGCCCGGGAGCTGGCGCGCCAGCCGGGCACGGTGCTGGACGGTCTCGGCGGCGGAGTGTTCCTCGGTGGTGGATTCCCCGACAGCCCGGAGGCGCTCGAGCCCGGCACCTCCGCGCAGGCTGTGCTGGCGGCTCGATTCACTCGCCTGGCGCGCTATGTGGAGGTCGCCGACGAGCTGCTGGCCCCCGGGGTGGCCGAGAGCCTCACCGCCGCCGGCCGTGAGGACTTCACCACAGTGGCCGAACCGCTGGTCGATCACCCCCAGGGAGCGACTCTGACGGCTTATCTGACCCGCACCCTGCCGGGCATCAGCATGGCTCCTGCGGCCGTGCTCGGCGGCAGCCGCCCCACAGCGGTGCCGATCATGTCCCACCAGGTCGTCTCCCAGGCTCTGCGCGTGGAGCATGAGGCCAAGCGCGACGGCGTCTGGTACCCGGACCTGCTGCGCCGGGTGCGCCCGGAGCTGGCCCAGATCCCCACGGCGGCCGACCTGACCACAGTGCGCCAGCACGTGCGGCGAGGGGCGTCTCTCGAGGCCGCCGCCTGGTACCGGGGGCTGGTGCTGGACTCCCCCGCAGCGGCGCTGCTGGCGCCCAAGCTGCGCGAGGGGGACGTGGAGGTCTGGAGACGCCAGCTCCTGCGTACACGGGGCCAGCACCTCATCCGCGGGCTGGCGCTGCTGGCCCTGTGGCTGGAACGTCACCAGGATCGCCTGACCGAGACCGACCCGACGCCGTTGCGGCGCAGCTGAGGAGCTGGGATGAATACTCAAGACGAGGCGCCTTCTGATCCGCCGCGAGACGTGGGTGATGGGAGGCCGGTGCTGCTTCATGCCGGGATGACACGTTCGGCCGTACGCGGCGCGCTGGAACCGCAAGTGGTGGAGGCCCTCATGCGTGGTGAGGAGCGGGGGACCTCGTCGGTGTTGTGGGTGGAGACCTCCGAGCAGCTTGATGTCGTGGAGAGCGCCGTGGTGACCCATGTCGCCGTGCCGGACGTCGAGGTGCTGGCCGAGGAGCAGGTCGAGGGCCAGGTCGGCGGGGGGCGGACACTGCACCAGGAGGCCCTGGCGCGGTTCGGCTCGGAACGTGTCCTGGTGGCCCCGGGTCCTGAGGAGGCCCGCGCGCTCCTGTGGGAGGCAGGCGAGTCGTCAGAGGACCGGGCGCCGGACCGTGGTGTCGGCGGATTCATGCGGCGCACGATGCGGCGTCTCCGGGGGCGGGGAAGCGGCTGATTCGCCGCAGGGACGCCGCAGGGACGCCGCTGCGAGCCCGGTGGTCCCGGTGGGGCGCACCCGTCTCTGGCAGGGCTGCGGTGGTAGCATCACAACGGTCTGATCCCTCCGATCTGACCGTCACCCAGCCGTTCGATGGACGAGAGTTCGCCACCACATATGAGTTCCTCCACATCTCCAGACAGTCACCGGGCCCTTCGTATTGTTCGTGCCCGGGCTTTCTCTTATCGGGTGCCGCGTGAGCTGACGGGCCGAGCCACGAAGTTCAATCATGTGGTGCATCTGATGGCGGAGGGTCCCGGCGGTGACACTGTGGAGGGACTCGGAGAGGGGCAGCCGCGGGCGGCGGCGACCGGTGACGAGCCCGGCTCGTCCTGGCCGTTCCTGAGTGCGGTGATGCAGAGTCTCGAGGGGGTGACCCTCGAGGTCGGTGGGGCAGCGGACGCCCTGCAGTCGGTGCGGCGTCTGATGGCCGGCTTCGTCGAGAGGGCGGCCGATCATTCTGTGGACCCGGATTACGTCCGTCCCTTCCGCGGAACGCTGCTGGGCGTGGAGATGGCGCTGCTGGATCTGGCAGCGCGCACCCTGGATGTGCCGCTGAGCGGCCTGTGGGGCAAGCACCGTGCGGGAGGGCCCGGGTTGCCGATCGCCTCCGCCGGCGAGGGGCCCGAGGCCGACTCTGTCGATGGGCGCGACCTGGAGCCGGGAACGTGTCGGCGAGTGCGCCTGTCGTGCCGTGACGACGACGAGGCGGCCGGGGCTTTCCTGCGTCTGCTGACGTCGGTGCGGGAGGCGCGCGAGGCTCAGCAGGAGGACCTGCCCCTGTGGTTGGACTTCAAGTCGGGTATGGACCCCGAGACCGCGCAGGACTTCGTGCGCTCGGTGGTCGAAAGCGCCCGCCAAGGTGACCTTCCGGGGTCGATCATCATCGAGCAGCCGGTCGGGCGTGAGGCCCTGGCTCAGCTGGCGTCGTTGCAGCAGTTGGCTGACGAGCAGACCCGCGGCACGGACCTGGACGTGCGCATCATGGCGGATGGATCGGTCTGGGACGCAGCCTCGCTGGAGGAGCTGTGGCTCCATGGGGGTGTGGGTGGTGTCCACCTCCGTCCGGCGCAGACCGGGAGCCTTCTGGCTAGTCTGGACATCGCGGAGCGGGCGGTCGCCCGTGATCCGGAGGTTCGGCTCGTCATCAGTCGCATGGTGGGTGCGAGCCGTGTGACGACCTCGGCGTTGCGTCAGCTGGCGCTGGCGTTTCCCACACTGCATCACGCCACGGTCTCCGCTGTGGTGGAGAGCCGTCTGCCGTTCACCCAACTCGACGGGTATGAGGATGAGCTGCTCCTCGACGAGGAGGAGCAGGACGCCGATGTCACCATGACGCCTCATGAGGCGGAAGAGTCGGATGATGAGGCGGAGGATGAGGAGTCGGTCGAGTCCAATGGCACGGCGGACTCGAGCGAGTATGACGAGACCGATGAGGGAGCGGACCGGGCGTCGGATGTCTGGAACGGCCTCGGTGAGGTGCGTCGGCTCGCCTTCCGGCAGGTGGCTGATCCGGAAGCGGTCGGGCTCGGAGTCTCGTTGGCACCCGCTGCCCTGGTCGGTGACGTGGAGAACATGGTCACGTTCCCGGAGCCTCCGGTGGTCAAGAACGCCGGCATGGCTCCGACCGTCTACGACGACGTCGACAATCTGCACCCTCTCGGGCCGAATGGTTCCAAGGGGCATCTTCTGGAGCGAGAGGCCTTGGCTCTGGGCCTGACGACGACCCGTTTCTCCAAGGGCGCCTTCAGCGTGACCGATGGGCTGCAGGAGCCGGTGTCGTTCAAGTGGAGCCGGAACCCGCTGTCCAGTGCTGTCTCTCTGGCTCTGTGCACGCACAAGGAGGCGACCCGGCTTCAGCTTCAGCGGGCCGGGATCCCTGTGCCCCAGGGGAGGACGTTCGCCCAGGGGGATTTCGCCACGGCGAAGAGCTTCGCGGAGCGGATCGGGTATCCGGTGGTGGTGAAACCGGCGATGGGGGTGCGGGGGATCGGTGTCGTCGCTGGGATCCAGGACGCCGCTCAGCTGGACGCGGCCTTCACCCTGATGTCGGGTTCCAAGTTGGGTGCTCAGGACTTCATCGTGGAGAAGCACGTCAATGGCCAGGACTATCGCATCGTGGTCATCGGGGACCAGGTGGTCGCGGCCATCCTGCGTGAGCCGGCCTCGGTGCTCGGTGATGGGAAGCGCACGGTCGCCGAACTCATGATCGACAAGAATGTGGCTCGTCGCCGGAACCCGCACCTGTGGGCTCGGCCCGCCAAGTACGACGAGGCCGCCCGCTACGAGTTGGAGAAGGCGGGGCTCAGTCTGGACTCAGTGCCGGCGGAGGGGCAGCGGGTGCAGCTGGCCAACACCTGCAGCCTGTCCCAGGGCGGGGACTCCATCGACGTGCTGGATGAGATGCACCCCTCCATCGTGGATGCCTGTGTGCGAACGGTTCAGGCCATTCCGGGGCTGGTGTACTGCGGCGTGGACTTCTTGCTGGAGGATCACCGCCTACCGTTGGACGAGCAGGATGCCGGGATCTGCGAGCTGAACGCCCACGCGGCGATCGGCAACTGCGAGTACCCCATGTACGGCAGTCCGCGGAAGGTCGCGGCGACTCTCATGCAGGAGACCATCGATCAGTACCAGCTGGAGGCGCTGCCCGAGCGGGCCGAGTCGGTGGCTCTGAAGGTGACCATCCGTGGGAAGGTCACCGGCGTGGGGTACAGGAAGTGGTTGCGACGCCGCGCGCTGCAGTCGGGAGTGACTGGGTGGGTCCGGAACGTGAACCGGAAGACGGTCGAGGCGGTGTTGGTCGGGCCGACAGATGCGACGACGGCACTGGTCGCTTCGACGATCCTCGGTCCCCGCCGATCCCTGCCGACCACCTACACGACTGAGCACATCCCGGACCCGGGGGTCACCGGCTTCGAGATCCTGGAGCAGGTTCCGGTTCAGACCGACGCTGGCGTGCGAGCCTGAGAGAAGTGAGTGCAGAGATGATGAGCCGACAGCGCACCGTTGACGAGATTCCCGCCGCTCTTCGCGACGGCTACGAGGTCCATGCCGCAGCCTTGGCCCGTGGACTGGACGTGACGTTGCTGCCGAGACAGGTCATGATCGTCGGTGACGGCGGTCCGGCCGGGCAGGCGGCGTTCACCCACGGTGTTCCTCAGGCCACTACGCTCTCGGGCGCGACGTTGGCTCAGGACAAGCGCATTCGGCGCGCGATCCTGGCGAAGGCCGGGTTCAAGGTTCCCAAGGGGGCGACTTTCTCGGTGGGGAGGAGCCGGAGCGCCGCTCTGCGGTATGCCGAGCGGATCGGATACCCGGTGGTCGTCAAACCGGCGCAGGGTGACAATACGATCGAGACGCAGGCCGGGATCCGTGACGAGGAGTCTCTCGTCAGCGCCATCGAGTACTATTTCACGCCGCCCAGCGAACGAGACCGCTACGTGCGTGCCGGGTACGCCTTGACGGAGCTCCGTGAGCCGGGGATCCACAACGGCCAGATTGTGGTTCCCCCCGGATATCGGTTCCTCCTCGAGAAGCAGATCCCCGGCAGCTACGTCCGACTCCTGGTGCTCAACGGGCGGGTGATCAATGCGCTGCACCTCCCTGAGGGGCCATGGGACTCCGGGGATCAGGCCAGGGACGTCACGGATGAGGTGCACGAGTCGCTGCGTGACGTGGCACTGGGAGCAGTCCGCGCGTTCCGCGGCCTCTCCCTGGCCGCTGTCGATGTCGTGGTCCAGGACTGGCGGACACCGGCGCACCGCAAGGAGGTGCCCATCGTGGAGCTGTCCGAACGGCCGTGGCTGGCTGTTCAGGGGCAGATCTCTCCGGAGCTGGCAGAGGCTCTCGCCTTCGAGGTTCTGAGCGCCGGCCTCCCGACCGAGTCCACGCCAGGGGCTGGGCCATCTGTTCGACTGAAGACCGTCCTGCAGGGCGCCGTGGATCCCTCCCAGTTCCTGGACTCATTGACACAGCTCGCGTCGGACCTCCAGGTCGAGGTTGAGGGGGAGATCCCTGATGCCGCACTGGGCGACGTCAGCGTGACCTTTGGCGGTGCAGCACGAGATGTCGCAGCGTTGGTCGAGACGTGTCTGGAGACTGGTGTCGGAGGGCAACGTGCCATGTTGGCGGCCTCTACGCCCATGGGATGATTCGCTGACATGTTCGAACCTCTTGCGGATGGCCACCGGCCAGGGTGCGCGCCTTGCTTCTGGGGAGCGCCACCGCATCTAGACAGGCGAAGAATCTATGGTGCGGGTGGGTTTAGACGTGCAGGCGTTGCCCCGCAGAACGAAGGGGTCTTTCCAGAGGTGGGCCGTACGCTGGTGGCGTCTCTTCAAGGGCGAGAGATTCGGGCCTCCAAGTCTGGCTGATCTGAGTGAACCACGGTGGCCAGAGCCGTTTGAGTTCCCTTGATGAGAAGGGGACCACTCGGCGGTCAGCGAGTCCAGCCGGGTGAGCCGAGTGGGAGAGCTAGAATTTCTGCATCAGCCCCGGGGATGCAAGCCCCTGGGGGCTAGCCAAGGGTGACCTTCGCGGCAGACTGCCCCACGCCTGCCGCTGGGAGATCGATCCGTCGTCGAGGACATCGCTGCCACTGGTAACCTGAATCGACTAGCAGTTCTGAGGGGACAGGATGACGACGACACTTGACCGCGCCACTGCCTTGATCCATGAGGGTAGAAATCCTGGTGCTGCACTGATGGCGAGCACTGCAGAGCGAATCAGTGGCGCTAAGGTTGAGTGGCTTACCAGTCGACTTGCGGTCGCGTCCTTGGGCGACCGCGAAATCATCATCGATGGACCAATCGGCAATGAGACCTCAGTCGCTGCGGCCATAGTGCGCGACAAGCTACTCACCAAGCAGATCCTGCGTGATCACGGCGTCAGTACTCCCCGAGGTGGCCTTGCTCCCACAGTAGATGACGCGCTGGCCCTGTTTCGTGAGATAGGCGGTCCCGTTGTCGTGAAGCCCAGGCTCGGAGCCCGTGGAAAAGGCGTCACGGTCGACGTGCGCAGCGAATCGGAAATGCGGTCCGCCTACGCCCGAGCCGTCAAGGTGGGGCGAGGTAGGCCATTGATTGAAGAGCACGTAGACATCGCTCGGGAGTACCGCGCTATGGCGTCGGCGACGAGCTGTGAGTCAGTTGTACATCGAGTGTTGCCACAGGTCGTCGGCGATGGTCAATCTACTGTACGCCAGCTGATTGATGCTAAGAACGCGCAGCGCTTAGAGAATCCGGCCCTGTCCTCCCTGCTGATCCCTCGGGATCGCATCACTCGGTCGACCTTGGATCGTCAGGGACTCGCGTTGGATACGGTCCTGCCGATTGGCGCATGGGCGGTGGTGCGGAGCATCGGGGGGATCAGCGGCGGGGGTGAGCCACACGAGGTGATGGACTCAGTCGGTGAAGAGGTGAAGTCGACTGCGATTGCCGCGATCCGGGCACTCGGAATGCGATGGGGTGGAGTGGACATCGTCAGCGATGCCACCGGACGCCCTCTAGTAATCGAGGTCAACGCATCTGCGGGGTTCAGCAGCGCCGCTTACGCAGTAGTGGGCACACCACGAGACGTATCACCCGTGATCTGGCGGGAGCGACTTGAGATCAGTCGTCCTGACCCCGTTGCGCCGCTGGTGATCCCCGCGGTCGAGAGGACAGTACAGCGCATCGGGGAACAGGATTACCTGACGGACGACACGCGACGAGCTTCGTTGTCTGCAATGTTGTTCGCCTGGGCCGAGGCACACGGCGCGGCGTTGGAATACCTGCCGACGGTGGTACGCATCACAAACACGTCTGGACATGATTACTATGTGGGACGCACGGGAGCAGGCCCCGATGAATTGTTCGCCGTGCGTCGCTTGGTACGCGACCACATCATGGTTCGCAAGATGCTTGCTCGTGCTGGCATTCGTCGCCCGAAGGGGCGTCGGTTCGAGTCCCAGCAACAGCTGGCCAGTTGGCTAGATGGATATCAAGGGCGAGTTGCCGTAGTTCCCGCAGAAAGCCCTTGGGGCGATAACGACATGTCCATCGTCCGTGCTGCTGAAGCTCGCCAGCAGCTTGCTGCGGGCCCCTGGTTCGTCCAACATCATCCATCTGGCACTCGAGCACGGATATTCGCGACTCGGGACCGGGTGCTGGCAGTGACGTGTCGGGACGGACGTCAGACCGCGATGACCGGCGAGGCTTTGGCGCGTGCTGGTGAAGTTGCTGTGAGGGCAGTAAGGGCTGTGCCGGAGCTTCCGTGGGGGATGGTAGAGGTGCAGGTCAGGAACGGTGGCTGCCTGGTGGCAGGCTTGTCCATGAATCCCGTCATGGCGCGCCGTCACGTTGTGGTCGCAGGACATATGGATGAGGTCTTCGAGTACGTCATCCCATCAGTGTGATGATTCGAAGGCAGGCGTGTCATTCGATGCCCGCCCCGGGGCGTATTTCTCGGTGCTCAGACGCGGATGGCTCGGGGGTCGGTGAGACCGATAGGACGCGTGCCTGGTGCGCGGAACGTCATGTCAGTACGGGTGGAGAGTCGAAATTTTCGATTTAACGGATGGGGTAAAATGTGGAGTGTCTTGCCTAGGTTTGATCGGAAATCCGTTAAGTCAAGAGAATCTGAGCCTCGTTTCTTTATTTTTGCTGAGACGATATTCTTGGCATGAGCGTCAAATCGGGTGGAGTGGATGCTCCTGAGGGTTGTTGGGCTTGCAGCCGGAGTCCTATAGAGTTCGCCCTCGTGAATTATGGTTCGCTGCGTGAAGGGTGCTGACCGCCCAAGCGTCATCTATGGATAGGCTAGGGTGATGTCGCGCCCCGAAAGGACAATGTCTTGCACGATTTCGATCCCTCGATCACTGATCCCGAACTGTCGCTGACAGAGCGGCTGCACATGGCTGGAAACAAGCAGCAGGTCCAGCAGTGGATGCGCTCCTTGGGTCTAGAAGACTATGGCCCATCCAACTTTCCCGTTGCTGTAGAAGCCGTGACACGTGGGATCAGAGTCTCGGCGAGCCGACGCGGAACCATGCTCCTGAGTCTGGACGGCGAAAGGTATACCTGGCGGGGTGGAGCGACTTCGCTCAACCATCGGCTGGCCAGGTTGATCGCCAGACGCAAAGATGTCCAGGGGAGGCTGTTCAAGTCTGCGGGAGTCCCGTTCCCGGAGAATTGCGCGTTCGATGAGGGCCAAGTCGAGCGCGCCTGGGACTGGGCCCACCATGTCCTTCCTGTAGTGGTGAAGCCCGTGAATGGGCGCAAGGGTCAGGATGTGTTTGTGAATGTCACTGACAGGCAAGCATTCGATGCGGCGTTCGCACAGGTGGCCCGCACTTGGGGAAGTGTCTTGGTTGAGCAGTTCAACCCAGGCTCTGAGCATCGCCTCCATGTGGTGGATGGCACGTTCACCGCTGCTCTGGTGATGCGGCCCGCCAACGTCACGGGCGATGGGTCCAGCACCATCGAGGAGCTTGTGGCGACCAAGAACAGGGCAGCCCGCAGTTCCCATCGACAGATTCGCCACCGTGAAATTCGCCTCGAGTCGGTGGAGCTTGCATCCCTCGACGCTCTCGGGCTTTCTCCCTCGTCAGTACTGGAAGCGGAGCGTACGGTCTACTTGCGACGGAACAGTAATCTGTCCACCGGAGGGGATTCACTGGACGCGACCGATGATATTCGTCCGGAGGAAATCCGCATCGCCGAGGAGGCTGCGAAGGCTTGTCCCGGAATGCGATGTGTGGGGTTGGACCTTTTGCTTCCTCGAAGAGAAGGAGATGGACCGCCCACCATCATCGAAGCCAACACCGCGGCTGGCATTGGCGGCCACCACTTTCCCCGCTACGGGAGTCACCGTGAGGTGACCGTCCCCATCCTGAACGCGATGTTTCCGCAGACGACCAGAGACTATCCGACACCTCCAGCAGCACACCGGTGACCGGCCGAAGGGTGCCGCCCGCCCGCCTCGACCAGCGGGCCTATCCCGACCGGCTGGGATAGGATCGGGGCATCATGAGCTTGCCCCCTGAGAGCGACAAGGCCACCGTCACGGGTGTTCATCTGGTCGCCTACGGTTCCACTCGCACCGGTATCGAGCTGAACGCGTCAGGGGGAGTGCCGGAGGACCTGCGGGTCATGGTGGTCCTGGAGTTGATGGGGAAATCCTATGAGGTCTCTTCAGCGCGGGGGGAAGTCAGTGTTCCTCCTGACATGCTCGGGGGAGGCCTCCAAGAGAGGGCGCAGGCCATGGGAGAAGCCCTCTCGGGACGTGAGATCTGCGCGACGCGACAGTTGCCTCGGCCATTGACGCGATGGGGCGACCGGCGTATGCGTGAACTCCGGAGAAGCCTCCACAGACATGTTTCTGATCCCCTGTTCCAGGAGGCGGCCGTGCAGGCCGTCGATCATGCTGCCGCCCAGCTCGCCGGCCGCTTGGATCCGGCAGTGGAGCGCGACAAGGTCTTCGCAGAGCATCTCCGGATCCAGCCACGCGTCATCGAGGCCAGCTGGTGGCCGCGTCCTGATCCGCTGACGGACCCCGAAGGGCGGGTCGCCAACACCTACGACATGGCCGTCTATGACGCGTTTCCCAAGCTCGCCGAGGCGAACCAGCGTCTGCAGCAGGTTGCGGTGTCCAGGGGCCTTGAGACCATCCGGCGCGGCTCCCGGGACTTCACAGCGAGGGACATCCACGGCCGGGAGATGACCTTCGGGTTGTCCCTCTCCGAAGCGTCCTCGCCGGTGTCGGGATACTTCACTGGCGACAAACAGCTCACCCGGCACTTCCTGCAGCAAGCATCAGCACCGGTTCCTCCTGGAGAGGCCTTCCGCGCAGAGGCGACAGACGAAGCGCTCGTCTATGCGGAGTCCATCGGGTACCCCGTCGTCGTCAAGCCGCTCGCCGGCAAAGGCGGGGTGGGCGTCGTCGCCGGAATCACTGACCCGGCAGGGGTCAGACGAGCCGTCCGACAGCTGGGGGAGTCCGGTGGACGGTTCATCGTCGAGCGGCACGTCCCGGGGCAGGACTACCGGATCTATGTCGCGCATGGGAAGGTGCTGTCGGTGATCATGCGGCGTCCCGCCTCCATCACCGGCGACGGTCGCCGCACCATCGCAGAGCTGGTCCTGGAGAAGAACCTCGTGCGGCGTCAGAATCCCCACACCCGGCGCCGCCTCATCCAAGCCGACGACGTCGCCGATCACCAGCTCGAACGCGCCGGACTCACCTGGGACGCCGTCCCTGAAGTAGGGACGACCGTCACCCTGGCCTCGGCGGCGAACATCTCCCGTGGAGGAGACTCCACTGAAGTCCTGGACGAAACCCACCCGAGCATCCTGGAGGCTGCCGTCCGGGCCGTTGACTCCATTCCCGGGCTCAACCAGGCCGGCGTGGACTTCCTGCTGCCCGACCATCGGCTCTCCCTCGCCGAACAAGAGGGAGGCATCTGCGAGATCAACACCACCCCCGCGCTGATGGCCAATGCGGTGCCCATGTTCGGGAACCCGCAGCCTGTCGCCGAGCAGCTCGTGGAGCTGACAGCTGAGGCACAGGGACTTCGCCTGTCTCCGCCACGGCCCACGTCCCGGATGACGATGCACATCGAGGGCATCCGCGACGCCGAGGGCACGTGTGAGTGGGTCATGCACCATGCCCGGGCAGTGGACATCGATGTCGAGCAGCCCTCGGTCGAGGACCAGGCAGTCTCGATCATCCTGGACGGAGACAGCGAACGCATCGGGGCGCTGGCCGCCGCGATGTACTCCGTGACGCAGGCGCAGAGACCGGACAGCGTCCGGCTCACACCCTGCGCGGACCCCTCGGCGGCGGAGGCAGCCCATGACTGATCCCGAGTTCCTGGCGTCCCCGGACATCCAGAGCCTGCGACCCGGAGTCCGCGGCAGCCTGCTCCTGGAGGCTGAATCGCTGGCCCGAGGAATGACCACCACCCGGGTAGGGTCTCGCACCTTCGTGGCTGGTACAGCGCAGTCGCCTCACCTGGTGGGCTTCAACGGAGCGCTCTCCCAAGAGACTTCCCGTGCGGCAGACCGCGTCGCCGAGAACCGGCTGATGCGTAAACGCCATCTGGTCGATCACCAGATCCCGGTGCCGGAATCCCGGACCTTCAGCTTCGACGAGATCGACGAAGCCATCTCCTTCGGAAGCCAGCTCCCCAACGGCGCCCTCGTCAAGCCCCTCCTGCGCGGCGCTGGCCGCGTCACTCTGAAGTCATCGACCACAGACGACGCGCTGCGCGAAGAGATCACCCGGTGGAACACCACGGTGCCCCGGGGAACACGGTTTCTCGTGGAGCAACGTGCCACAGGACAGCAGCACCAGTTCATCCTGATCGGGGGGCGCGTAGTCTCCGTGGCGCGTATCCGGGGGCGTCGCTGGGAGGGGGAGATCGCTCGCCCGGGGCTGAGCGGCGAGCTGATTCACCCCAGTCTCATCTCGCTCGCTGAACGCACCCTGACGGCCCAGCCCCGCGCCGCCCACGGAGTCGTCCACATCATGTCAGGTGATCCCACCCGCTCGACCCGCAGGGCGGTGGTGGTCTCATCCAGCCCCAGGATCACGCTCATCGGGGGACGCCGTCCCCCTGAATGGAGCGAGTTCATCGCCCGGAAGATGGTGGACCATGCCGCCCGCGACGCACCCCAACCGGGCGACCTCGGTCGGCCGGAGGATCCTGCACAGCGCAGAACCGCCGGCCTGCCTGCACGAGTGACCCTCACCGGTCTCCGCGCTCCGCGAGAGACGGTGGAGACGATGACCCGATGGTTCGCCGGACAGGGTGCAGCGCTGACAACAGACGGGATCAGCGACGCCGAGGCCACAGGGTGGGTCGAAGCACCACCTGAACTGCTCGCCGGCTTCTCCGGACTCGCCGTGACCCGGGGGTTCATGGACGAACGACCGCAGACCGTGACGATCCAGCAGAGAGGTGCCGATCGATGAGAACACCGCAGCGCGCCCCCGTGGTCGGCATCCTCGGCGGGATGGGACCCGCGGCCACGGCCGACTTCTACAGCAAGCTCATTGCAGCCACCCCGGCGAGCACAGACCAAGAACATCTGCGTGTGGTGATCTGGGCTGACCCCGGAGTCCCTGACCGCTCCCTGGCGCTCACCGGTGACGGAGAAGACCCGGTGCCCGCACTCATCCAGGGCGCGCAGAAGCTCGCCGACGCCGGGGCAGACTTCTACGTGGTCACCTGCAACGGTGCTCACGCGTTTCTTCCCGAGGTGCGGCGCCATGTCGACCTGGAATATCTGAGCATCATCGACTCTGCGGCTGAACACCTAGGGTCCCTCCCTCATGTGCACAGCGTGGGGATGCTGGCCACCGACGCCACGCTGACCGCCCAGCTGTACCAGGACGGTCTGCACGCGGTCGGCATCGAACCGGTGATCCCCGACGCCGCAGACCAACGCATCGTCATGGACGCCATCTACGCGGTGAAATCAGGACACCTCAGCCCGGATTTGCGGGCCTCTCTGGCCCAGGTCACCGCCCGGCTGGCAGAACAGGGTGCCGATGCCATCCTGGGCGCCTGCACAGAGATTCCCTTGGCGCTCGACCCCGAGGACTCCGCGCGCCCCCTCGTCGACCCGGCCATGCTGCTGGCCAACCGGGTCATCTACGAGGCGTCATCGAGAACGGTCCCAGACGAGGAGGCCTCCTGATGGACGGCCTGGCGGCACACCTCGCGACCTGTGAGGAACAAGGCATCCATCAGAAGAGCGCGGTGATGGAGCATGCCGTCATCCGCCGTGGCCTGCCGTACCGTCGGCTGAGCCGGTACGTGATCGTCGTCGAACCGCCGGGGCAGGGCCCGGTCATCTTCTACAACATGCTCGGACCCTCCACCAGCCATGCCGGAGGATACCTCGCGGACACCAAACACCTCAGCAGGCAGCTTCTCGCTGAGGCCGGGGTCAGCGTGCCCGAATCCCGCACATTCATCCGCGACGAGCGGCAGCAGGCCTGGCACTGGGCACAGGCATGTGACCGACCCGTTGTCATCAAACCGACCAGACTCTCCCGGGGGCGTGGAGTCACCACCGAGATCCGCACGGAGGACGAGTTCCATCAGGCCTGGGATCGGGCCTTCGAAGCCTACGGAAGATCAACGCAGCGGCAGCTGGCCCTGGTGGAACAGCACTTCTCCGGGGAGGACTACCGGTGCTTCGTGGTCGGCGGCCGCCTCGTCTCCGTGACGATGCGCCGTCGAGCGTCCGTCGTGGGTGATGGCTCGTCGACGATCCGCGCGCTGATCGAGGCCAAGAACAGACGCCGCGCCGGGCATCCGATGCTCCACAGCTACCCGATCCCCGACTCCCCGGAATCGCTCGAAGAACTCACCGCCTCCGGGATGACCCTGCAGGACGTCCCGGCCGAGGGCGCCCGAGTGACCCTTCGCCGTGTCTCCAACCTCGCCAGCGGAGGTGACAGCATCGACGTCACCGACACCATCCATCCGGGATTCGCCGAGATCGCCCAGCAAGCCGTGGAAGCGATCCCCGGGGTGGAGTGCCTGGGAGTGGACCTCATCGCGACCTCCATCACCGAACCACCGACGGCCGAGAGCCACGTGGTCACCGAAGTGGAGACCGCGCCCATGCCGATGACCGAGTTCCCCGTGGAGGGACAGCCCCGAGACATGGCCGGCGCAGTCCTCGAGCACCACTTTGCCGAATAAGATGGAGGAGGAGGCTCTTCGAGTCCGTAGAGTTGGTGGAGGTTGCCGCGGATACTCCGTGGAGTATCCATACGATCGGGCCGTATTATGAGCGGTCCTATCTCCTGTGTTGCGCCGATCTGACTAGCGGCCATCCCCGATCAGGATGACGTCTTAGGGAGACTGAACGAAGTTTTGTCGTCGACGTGAAATCCTTGATATACGACTCCCTCCCATTCCTTTCTATTGCGGAAGGTGCAATTCAATATATTCTTCGCCTTAGATGCAAAAGTCTTTACATCGCGATTCGATCCAGCGGCGATTAATTGAACACGGCTGCCAGTATGATTGAGTCCTCCAGAGACTCCAAGCCTCCTTGCCGCGTTGACAAGACGGCGATTCTGTTGGCTGGTAATCGTTGGGTCGCCTGTGAGGGTGTAGGTAAGGCGGGATGGGTACTTATGTTGAGGCAGTGTCGCCACCGTGACCGCTTCGGCTCCGCCTGACATCAATGGGGAAACTATTTCACCAATATTCAGCGACAGTTTCATTGCCTCTGGAGGTGATGGCGGCAAATTCGGGAAAAAATGATCAATGATAGCGGAGGGAACATTCTGTCCCTCGCCCATGCTTGGGTACATGTTGACGCCAATGTGAGGCCGAGAATTGATCTCAATCGCCGCGAAGTTTCCCGTGCTTCGATCATAGAGGATATCGACGCCTGCCGCGATCAGGCCTGGGATAGCTGCGACCGCTGCGACAGCTGAGTCCAGGACGGTCTTCGGTAGGTCTTCGGTGACTCCTTCGACGTCGCCGCCGGCACTGGCGTTCGCGTTGTCTCTGAGTTGTATATGTGCCCCCTCGACGGGGGTGTCCCCAAAGCCCATGCCTTGCCGCGCGAGCACCCTTTCCGACTCGGAGTCGAGCCGGATGAGTCCCTTGGAGAGGAACGGATTGAGGCGGCGATGTCGGTTCTTGGCGATGATGAGCTGTCGTATAGTGCGATTGCCATCGCCGACAACATGGGCGGGAATTCTGCGCACAACCCCCACGGCTCTATTGCCGATGACATAGATGCGGTAATCCTCGCCTGCGATGTGGTCTTCAAGGAGGATTGTGCGCCCTCGCGGCCCCTTTTGCATTCGACGGTAACACTCTCGGAGCTCATCGTGAGTGTGAATGTTTACATATACGTCGCGACCTAGGCTGCCGCCGGCCGGTTTAAGCACTACTGGCCACTGATGATGTTTGCTCGCTAGCGAGATCACTTCTTCAGTGCCAGCGGTGGGAGGAAGTGCCTGGGAGAGTGGCACTGGCACTGAAGCGGCTCGAAACGAAGCAAGAGCCTCATCCTTGCGGTTGGCAATACGGATTGCCTCGGCCGTCGTCAGCGACGGTCGAGAGCCATTGAACTCCACGGCACTTTGGCCGTCGCCTATCCTCACCCTGGTGCGGTTGGCGCTCGTGAAATCTACGGACAGGCCACGACGCCAGGCCTCCAGGGCGATCGTTCCGGCGGAAAGACGCTGGCTTCCGAACATCGTCTTCACAACATAGGGTTCGAACCCTAGTGGCCACCTGGGCTCTTGGCTAGCGCCACGAGTCGACTTCTGGGAGGATGATCCGCCCTCGGTCGAAGGTCCGACTTCTGTCTGCATTGAGGCCCCTTCAGCTGCCCTGATGTCCTTCCTTAGAATACAGGATCACCGGATATAGGGAAGGGAGCGGGTTTATGGATGCCTCCGCTGTTGAGCTACCCCTCGAGTCGGCGGTCCTTGTGGCAGCAGAAGTCACCGGTAATTCTTTGGAAGAGCTCGGAGATGCAATTCGTCGTTTCGCACGCATGGCAATTTGGCGCGGTACGTGGGGAAGTGGGTCAGGCAGCCTGGATGCCAATGTGGTGATCCTCCGTGCAGGCCAGCGAGCTTTCGTCGCGCGGTCAAGACGTGAATCGCAGGCGTCGTTGCACCAGGGGGTGACTCGCTGGTGAGGGCTGAGGGGTCGCGAGTTCCCAGGGGCGCAGCTTTCAGGAGCTCACTAGAACGTCTTCGTTTCAGAGCTGAGCAGCGAACTGGTTGTCAGTCATGAGAGGGGCAGCCAGTCCTGGCCTGATCAACCACAACTCACAGGCGCTTCACATAGGGTCTCAAGAGCTCGTGAAGGGGGTTGCTCAGGGTGAGCTGCGCGGGGACCGATCTTGTAGATGTGAGTAGTCCTCACGGCTCGATTCGAAACTGATGCTCTCTGGGATCCCCGCTGGACCGATAGAGTGTCATCGTCCCCGCGAGGACGCCACCAGACCGAAGGACTGACGTGACAGACGCATCGAACACTCCCGCCGGCGCACTGCCCCAGGAAGGGGGAGCACCAGCCCAGGACCGCCCCGCCGTGATCGTCGGGCAGGGATATGTGGGCCTTCCCCTGGCCCAGGCCGCAGCGGCCGCCGGGATCCCCACAGTGGGCTTCGACGTCTCCGAACCGCTGGTGGCCCAGCTGAACGCCGGCGTCTCGCACGTCGATGACCTCAGCGACTCCGACGTCGCCACGATGCTGAGCCAGGGATTCCGCGCCAGCACCGACCCTGCCGACCTGGCCGCAGCCTCGGTGATCGTGATCTGCGTGCCCACCCCGCTCAGCGAGGACGGGGGGCCGGACCTGCGTGCTGTCGAAGCCTCGGTGCGCACCATCGCCGCCCATCTGAGCCCCGGGACCACCGTGATCCTGGAGTCCACCACCTACCCCGGCACCACCGACGGCGTGGTCCTGCCGATCCTGGAGACCTCCGGGCTGACCCACGGCCAGGACTTCCTGCTGGCCTACTCCCCGGAACGCGTGGACCCCGGATCCACCCGCTACGGAATCACCAACACACCGAAGCTGGTCGGCGGACTGACCGACGAGGCGACCCAGTCGGCGTCGCAGTTCTACGCCCGCTTCATCGACGAGGTGGTGCCGGTATCAGGCACCAAGGAGGCCGAGACCGCGAAGCTGCTGGAGAACACCTACCGGCACGTCAACATCGCGCTGGTCAACGAGATGGCCCGGTTCTGCCACGACCTCGACATCGACATCTGGGAGGTCATCCGGGGCGCGGCGACCAAACCCTTCGGCTTCCAGAAGTTCACCCCCGGCCCCGGGGTCGGCGGCCACTGCATCCCCATCGACCCGAACTACCTGAGCTTCCAGGTGCGCAAGACCCTCGGCTACCAGTTCCGCTTCGTGGAGCTGGCCCAGGAGATCAACAACTCCATGCCCCGGTACGTGGTCGGCCGGATCAGCGAGGCACTCAACGAGGTCGGCAAACCGCTCAACGGCTCCACGATCCTGCTGCTCGGAGTCACCTACAAGCCCGACATCGCCGACCAGCGCGAATCCCCGGCGGTCCCGGTGGCCGAAGTGCTCGCCGAGAAGAAGGCCCACGTCCAGTTCCACGACCCCTACGTGGAGACCTGGCACGTCGACGGCGGCACTCTGCAACGGGTGCCCGACCTCGACGAGGCGCTCGCGGCAGCCGACATCGTGGTGATCCTGCAGCCGCACACCGCCTATGACCTCGAGGCCGTCGCAGAAGCCGCGGAGCTGGTCTTCGACACCCGCGGGGCGACGACCTCCGAGGACATCGAACGCCTCTGAGTCGGCGCCGGACGCCCACCCGCCGAGAGGAAGGGACACACCATGCCGCACCACCGTCCCCGTGTGCTGCTGCTCAGCGATGACGACGCCGTCACCGGAACCGTGCGTCGCCTCACCCGCCTCGCCGTACACCTCACCGGGCAGGCCGACGTCATGATGGCCACCCTGGCGGCCACCGAGGCCCCGGGACCGCAGGCGCCGAGCATCCCCGTGGTGCGCATCGGATCCGCCCGCACGATGAACATGGACCCCGAGACCTGGGAGGAGGACTACCTCCTGCCCCGCCTGGACCGGCTCATCTCCAGCTTCGGCCCGGACGCGCTCGTCATCGACGGAGACATCCCCGGGTGGACGCTGAACCGGCTGCACCGGGCCCACCGACTGCCGCATGTGGAGATCGTCTCCGCGCTCGACCGGCACGGTCGACGCGCCCAACGCCTGCTGCACCGAGCCATCGACCACACCGTGGTGCTCGGCGAGCTGCTCCCCGGCGACATCGGCCGAGGCCGACACAAGGACAGCGGCGGCGCGCACACCGCAAGGACCCCCTCCGTGCCCCCGCTGCTGGACGCCGCCGTGCTGCAGGCCGAAGGACGCGCGCAGACTGCGCCCTACTCAGCACCCAGCGCCGCGCCGCGCACCGTGGTGCTGGACCTGGCCGGGCTGAGCCCGGACACCGCCGCGGCCGCCGAGGACCTCGCGCTGGAGTGGTATGCCGCACGCCACCCGGAGTGGACCGTGACGCTGCTGGACAGCCCGGTGGGCCGGCGCGGATCCGTCGGCGTCGAGCAGCTCACCGGCGGGGTCACCCCCGCGCTGCTGGCTCGGACCGTCGCCGCCGTCGCCGTCCCGGGATACCGGGCGCTGCACACCTGGGCGCCGGCTGCCGTGCCGACCCTCTGGCTCACCGAAGGACCCGGAGCCGACGCACCGCTGCGCGGTGCCGCCCGCCGACCCCGCCGGAAGCTGCGGGCCGAACAGGTCCGCGCGCTGCGCACCCGCGCCGAACGCATCGCGGATCTCGGCTGGGGGCTGCACCAGGAGGTGGAGGGGCCGCACGACATCGACAGGCTGCGCGCCCAGCTCACCACAGCCCTGGAATCCATGCAGGCCAGACTGTGGGGCGCGGACCGCAAGGCACCCGCCGGACCGGGGGAGCCCGTCGCCGACGGGGCCGAGCAGGCAGCCCAGACGGTGCTGGCACACGCCCTGCACCAGGGCGCCGACGCCGCCTGAACGGCGCACCCGGCCCGGGCGCAGGGACCGGCTCAGATGGTGACGTCGCCCTTGGGGGTGCGGAAGGTCACTGACATCAGTCCCGGAGTCCCGGAGGGGGCCACCCAGTCCACGGCGACGTCCTGGAAGGGATCCCCGTTGGGGCAGGCCAGCCAGTCCGCCACCCGATCCGGGGAGCCGGCGATGGAGAGCCGCACCAGCTCCGCCTGCGGCGGGTAGGCCTGGGAGGGGTGCAGATCCTCAGTGCCCGCATCCCAGCGGAGCAGATAGGGGACCTGGGGGTCCGCGATGAGCCCCTTGATGCCGATCTGCTGCCAGGTGAGCTCCTGACCGTCCGGGAACTTCCGGTTGCCCGGCACGGACTTGCGGCCCAGGCGCTCCTCGAAGGGGGAGAGGTCGTCGACGGTGACGCACCAGCCCATCCATCCGCCGCCCACCTGAGAGCGGTTGCGGACGGCCTGACCGAAAGGGGCCTTGTCAGCCGAGGGGTGGTCGAGGACCTCGACGATCTCGAGGTACTGGCGGTTCCGCAGCGGGATGATCGAGCTGCGTGTGCCGAAGCGCGGGTGGATGCCACCCTTGACTCGTTCCACGCCCAGCTCATGGACGATCCTCTCGACCGTGGCGTCCATGCCATCCGGGCCGACCGCATAAGAGACGTGATCCAAGCGCATCATGGGTCCATACTGACACCAGCGTGGCACTGGTCACCAATCGACGTCGTCCTCGTGACGACCAGGAGTTTCTTCTACCGCACGTAGAAATATTCGGTGGCCCGAGGGGCGTCGCCGAGCTGTCACGCGTATCCTGGTGCGGTGCTCAAGACCGCGCTGCAGCCCAAGTGGATGGCGATGCTCGCCCTGGCCCTGATTCTGGCCACCGCCTTCGTGGTGCTCAGCGCCTGGCAGTTCGGCCAGTCCCGCGCAGAAGAGGCCCCTTCACAGGAGATCACCGAGGAGCCGGTCCCGTTCACCGAGATCTACGCCCCCGAGCAGCCGATGACCCTGGAGCAAGCGGACCGCGTCGTCACCCTCTCCGGCGAATTCGTCGACCAGACCCAGGTGCTCATCGACGAGCGCCTCCAGGACGGGGAGAACGGCTGGTGGGCCGTGGGCGCCTTCGCCGTCGACGGCGCCCCGGACGGAGAGGTGATCCCGGTGGTGCGCGGCTGGACCGACGCCGTCGACGCCGTCGACCCCCTGCCCGCCGGGCAGCTTGAGCTGACCGGCCGCCTGCTGCCCCCGGAGGCACCCGTGCCGGGGGAGCGCGAAGCCCCCCACATCTTCTCCAGCCTCTCGCCGGCCGAGCTCATCAACGTCTGGGACCAGCCCGGCTACTCCGGCTTCCTGGTGGCCTTCGACGTCGTCGATGCAGACGGCGAGGACGTCGGGGCGGACGCCCAGGCCTCCCCCTTGGAGCCGGTCTGGGTCGGCCCCCAGCCCGAAGGCTCCTCGGTGAACTGGCTGAACCTCTTCTACGCCGTGGAATGGGTGGTCTTCGCCGGTTTCGCGTTCTACCTGTGGTGGCGCCTGGTCAAGGATGCCCACGAGAAGGAGCAGGAGGCCGCCGCCCTCGACGCCGAATGGCAGAGCCGATGGCGTCACGAATACCTGGCCGCCGTCGAGGCTGGGCAGAGCCCTGAGCAGGCCGAACAGACCGCCACCGACGAGGCGACACGCCAGCTGGACGAGAAGGACGCACGATGACCGAGAACACCCGATCCCACCACCACGCCGCCCCCGAGGTGCCCGCGGTGCCGGAGGCCGCTGAGGTGCCCGCGGCGCCCCGGCGCCCGCAGAAGCGCCGCTTCCAGGGCACGATGCAGCAGATCAACGGCTCGCTGACCTTCTACAAGATCTTCGCCTTCACCACCGGCATCATGCTGCTGATCCTGGTCGCCAAGATGATCATGGACTACGGCTTCGGCTACGAGCTCTACGCCGGAGGCACCACCGCCGACGGTGCGGCGAACACCCTCGGATTCCACCCCCAGGAGTCCGTGGTCGACGGCACCGGCATCTCCTACTGGACCGCGGTGATCCACGGGTGGATCTACGTCGTCTACGTCATCGCCGGCTTCCGGCTGTGGTTCCTGATGAACTGGCGCTTCTCCCGGCTGGTGACCATCGTGCTCGGCGGTGTGGTGCCGTTCCTGAGCTTCATCGTGGAGCGTCGGATCGCCGCCGAGGTGCGCCGCGACGTCGACGCCAACCCGGAGGCCGTCCGACGGTACTGAACCGGTAGGATGGTCGGGTGACATCTGAGAGCCCCGCCCCCGCCGCCGAACGTCCCACGCACAGCGCCCAGACTGTGCTGGTGGTCGACTACGGCGCCCAGTACGCCCAGCTGATCGCCCGCCGCGTCCGTGAGGCGCGCGTCTACTCCGAGGTCGTGCCGCACACGCTCTCGGCCCAGGAGATCCTCGACCGCCGTCCCTCGGCGGTCATCCTCTCCGGCGGCCCCTCCAGCGTCTATGCCGACGGCGCCCCGGCGGTCGAAGCCGCGCTCTTCGAGGCCGGAGTGCCGGTGCTCGGCATCTGCTACGGCTTCCAAGCCATGGCCCACGCCCTGGGCGGGGAGGTCGCCCGCACCGGCGACCGCGAGTACGGCAAGACGGAGGTCCGCTCCACCACGGCGCCGCACTCCCTGCTGGACGGCACCGACACGGTGCAGACCACCTGGATGTCCCACTCGGACTCGGTGCAGGCCGCCCCTGAGGGCTTCGAGGTCCTCGCGGCCTCCGACGGCGCCCCGGTCGCCGCCTTCGCCGACGAGACCCGACGCCTCTACGGGGTCCAGTGGCACCCCGAGGTCAAGCACTCCCCGCAGGGCCAGCGGGTGCTGGAGAACTTCCTCTACGACGGCGCCGGGCTGACCCCGGAGTGGACCACCGGCAACATCGTCGAGGAGCAGGTCGCCGCGATCCGTGACCAGGTCGGCGACGCCCGCGTCATCTGCGGGCTCTCCGGGGGAGTGGATTCCGCCGTCGCCGCCGCTCTGGTCCAGAAGGCCGTCGGCGAGCAGCTGACCTGCGTGTTCATCGACCACGGCCTGCTGCGCCAAGGCGAGGCCGAACAGGTGGAGCGGGACTTCGTCGCCGCCACCGGAGCGAAGCTGCACGTGGCCGACGAGCGCGACCGGTTCCTCGGCGCCCTGGCCGGGGTGACCGACCCGGAGCAGAAGCGCAAGATCATCGGCCGCGAGTTCATCCGCGCCTTCGAAGACGCCGAGTCCGCCGTGCTGCAGGAGGCCGCCGCCGAGGGAGCCCGGGTGGAGTTCCTCGTCCAGGGGACCCTCTACCCCGACGTCGTCGAGTCCGGCGGCGGCGAGGGGGCGGCCAACATCAAGTCTCACCACAATGTGGGCGGGCTCCCCGAGGACATGCAGTTCAAGCTCGTCGAGCCGCTGCGCAGCCTCTTCAAGGACGAGGTCCGCGCGGTGGGGGCCGAGTTGGGGCTGCCCGCCGAGATCGTCCAGCGCCACCCCTTCCCGGGGCCGGGGCTGGGCATCCGCATCATCGGCGAGGTCACCGCCGAACGCCTGGACATCCTGCGCCGCGCCGACGCGATCGCCCGCGAAGAGCTCACCGCGGCAGGTCTGGACGGCGACGTCTGGCAGATGCCGGTGGTGCTGCTCGCCGATGTCCGCTCGGTGGGTGTGCAGGGCGACGGTCGCACCTACGGCCACCCCGTGGTGCTGCGTCCGGTCAGCTCCGAGGATGCGATGACCGCTGACTGGTCTCGTCTGCCCTTCGACCTGCTCGCCCGCATCTCCAACCGCATCACCAACGAGGTTCAGGAGATCAATCGGGTAACCCTCGATGTCACCTCGAAGCCCCCAGGCACCATCGAATGGGAATGATCTAGCATCGTCGTCCACGTGAAGGTGATCCCGCCGGAAGGTCAGAAGTGAGCAGAGACGAATCCACGTCTGAGGAGAGTGTCCCGCTGCCCGAGGCTGAGAGCGGCGCAGCGGCCGAGGCTGAACCGCAGACCGATGCCCTGGCGTCTGCGGACACCTCCGAGCTCAGCCAGATCGGACCGGACGGGGATCCGGTCACCGCCTGGGTTGAGGCCAGGCACTCCGGCACCGAGAACGACACCATGCTGCGCTTCACCCCCTCGCAGCACAACGCCATCGACCTCACCGAGGCGAACTCCTCCGGGCTGATGCAGCTGCTCGCCGGCCGACGCACCCGGCTCTCCACGCTGCTCAACGAATCCGGCGCCTACAGCGCCGGCCGGGAGGCCGCCCGGCGCATCCGCACCAAGATCCGTGAGATGGCCGAGGAGCGCGGCATCGACGTCGGCTTCCTCGCCGCCGGAATCGCCTCCTGGACGGAGACCACCGACGCCGGCGACGAGCAGTTCACCGCCCCGGTGATGCTGGTCCCGGTGGCCCTGCGCCCGCGCTCGGAGCACGACGACTACGAAGTCCAGTTCACCGCCCCGGCGCGGCTGAACCCGGCCCTGGCCCGGCACATGCTCAGCCGACACGGCATCCCCCTCGACCCCGAGGACTTCCACGCCACCGGCTACGCCACCGCACGTTTCGACCCGGTGCGCACCGCGGACCTGCTCTCCCGCCTGGTGGCCGACTCCGTGGACGCCCTGCAGGTGTGGCGGCAGACCTACATCTCCACCTTCGCCGACCTCGCCGATCTGGGGAACCCCGAAGCCCTGGACCTGGAGCACCCGGTGCTGCAGGCCCTGGCCACAGGTCAGCAGATCCCGGCCCCCGCCGTCGAGACCGCACCGCTGGATGCCCGCGACCCGCGGGAGGAGACGCTGGTCCTCGACGCCGACCCGGATCAGCAGGAGACCCTGGACGCGATCGAGACGGGCGCCTCCCTGGTGGTCTCCGCCCCGCCCGGCACCGGGCAGACCCAGACGGCGATCAACGCCGCAGCCGCCCTGGCGTGGTCCGGGAAGCGCACGCTCGTCGTGGCCGAACGGACCTCCACCCTCGAGGAGCTCCGCAACCGCCTCAAGGACGCCCGCCTGGGGACCCTGGCGCTGCACGTGCCCGCCTCCGCCACTGGCCAGGACCTGCGCGAACAGATGGTCCGCGCCATCAAACGGGCCGAACGGGCCGAACCGCCCCGGTTGGGAGCCCTGCACCAGCGCCTGATCGACCGACGCCACCAGCTGATCGACCACGTGAGATCCCTGCACAACGTGCGCGCCCGGTGGTCCTGCTCGCCCTACCAGGCGATGCAGGCCCTGGCCGCGCTGACCTCGCTGAACCCGGCGCCGTCGACCTCTGTGCGGCTGAAGCGCTCGGTGCTGGACAACACCGTGGACCGTAGCCAGATCACCGTGAAGCTCCGCCGTGCCGCCGAGCTGGGAGCCTTCGCCTCGGAGACCCGCACCAGCCCCTGGTACAACGCCCGGCTGCGGAACCGCCAGGAGACCGAGGACGCCATGGCCCTGGTGAAGGACCTGCGCGAGGAGCTGCCGAAGCTCCAGGCCCAGATGGAGGTCGCCACCGCGGTGACCGGGCTGAAGCTGGGGGAGAGCTTCTCCGACTGGCACGCCCAGGTGCTGCTCTTCCAGCGCGTCCAGGAGTCCCTGGGACGGTTCAGCCACGACGTCTACGCCAAACCGGTCGACGACCTCATCGCCGCCACCGCGCCCGGCTGGTGGCGACGCCAGCACGGGGTGGAGATGACCTCCATGGCCCGCTCCCGGCTGCGCCGTGTGGCCAAGGAGTACGTGCGCTCCGGAGTGTCCATCCATGACCTGCACTCCTCGCTGATCGAGGTGCAGTCCGAGCGGGAGGAATGGGCCCGGCAGGCCCAGGACGAGTCCCTGCCCAAAGTGCCCAAGAGCCTGGATCGGCTGGCCGACACGATCGGGCACGTGCAGACCCGGCTGGAGAAGCTGGTCGCCGTGCTGCGCCCGGTGGACCCCGACGACGCCGAGGACCGCGACCTGCTCGACATGCCGGCCCAGGAGATGATCTCCACGGTGGAGACTCTCGCGCAGGATGAGAAGCCGCTGGAGACTCTGCCCGAGCGGACTCTGGTGACCGAGCAGCTGCGCGAGCAGGGCTTCCGCGAACTGATGGAGGACTTCGCCGAACGGGAGGTCCCCGCCGAGCAGGTCGCCGACGAGCTGGAGCTGGCCTGGTGGCAGTCCGCGTTGGAGGCGATGATCTCCGGAGACGACTACCTGGCGATGACCACCGGGGAGAACCTGCGCGGCATCGAATCCGAGTTCCGCGCCGCCGACGCCGCCCACATCGAGACCGGCGCCCAGCGGCTCACCCACGCCCTGGCGGTGCGCTGGAAGTCCGCGGTGGAGTCCCACGCCGAGGCCGCCGTGCGGCTGAAGACGCTGCTGCGTGATGACGAACCCACTGTGGCCGGACTGGACGCCGTCGACGACGCCCTCATCCAACCGCTGGTGCCGGTGTGGACCACCTCCCCGATGGGGCTGTCCGACCAGTTCCCGCCGCAGGCGCGCTTCGACGCGGTGATCCTCCTCGACGCCGAGACCCTCTCCGTGCCGGCCGCGCTGGGGGCCATCTCCCGGGCGGACCAGGTGATCGCCTTCGGAGACCCGGTCTCCGGGACGCCGAAGCCGTTCCAGGTCTCCGCCGATCCGGTGGCCCGCGAGGCCGAACAGCAGGTGCCCGCCTCGATCTACGCGCAGCTGGCCGAGGTGCTGCCCCAGCACCGGCTGCGCCGGGTGCACCGCGGGGTAGACCAGGAACTGACCGGTCTGCTCTCCGAGGCGCTCTACGACGGCCAGCTGCAGCGCCTCCCCGACGCCGCCCAGCTGACCGGGCAGAGCCGACGTCTGGTGGTCGAGCACCTGGGCGACGCCGTGGGCCGGCCCGGGGCGCGGGACTCGGTGGAGTCCCCTACCGTGGAGGTCAACCGCGTGGTGGACATGGTCTTCGACCACGTGCGCACCACCAAGGATCGCTCGCTGGCGGTGATCACCGGCTCTGAGTGGCATGCTCGCCGGGTGGCCGACGCGATCCGGGTCAACTTGGCGAACCACACCTGGGCGCGCCCGTTCTTCGAAGCCGACGACGGCGAGAGCTTCGTCGTCGCGCCGGTGGAGCGCGCCCATCATCTGGTGCGGGACCGTGTGATCTTCTCCCTGGGCTACGGCCGCGGCATCAAGGGGGAGGCGGTGCACCACTTCGGTGATCTCTCCGAGCCCCGCGGTGAGGAGTTCTTCGCCGTGGCGACCACCCGGGCGCGCGGAGAGCTGACGGTGGTGACCTCCCTGGCGCCTGAGGACCTCGACCCCGCACGCCTGGAGCACGGGGCGGCGCTGATGCGTCGGTTGATCGCTCTGGGGCTGCACGGGGTGGACAACCCGACCGCCTCCGGCTCGCTGACCGACCCGCTGGTGCTGGATCTGGTGGACCGCATCCGCGCCCGCGGCGGCCGGGTGGAGGACGGATTCCGCGGGACCTTGGACCTGGCCGCATGCCCGCGGAAGATCAGCCCGCAGTCCCCGGTGACCCCGCTGGCGATGGTCTCCGACGGCACGGACCGCTATGCGGCGATGAGCGTGCGTGAGAGATCCCGCCAGCGTCCCGCCGACTTCGAGGCGCTGGGCTGGCACTACCTGGTGCTGTGGACCATCGAGGTGTTCTCGGATCCCATCCGCTGCACTGAGGTCGTCGCCGAGAAGGTGGGGCTGGCCGAGGGGCCTGAGTTCGCCGAGTACGGACGGATCGCCCTGAACACCACCGGTGCTCTGGCCGAGCGCATGCCGCGCGACGGCGCCGGGTCCCGCGTGCGTTTCGGCGGGGCCGCCGACGCCGAGGATGAGGACTCACACCGCCGGGCCACCACCTGGGCTCCGCCGCGTGAGCGGGGCAAGTGGGTCCGGTGAGCACCGAGGAGCCCCGAGGTCGGCGGGACCGACCCGGCCAGTCTGGCCAGTCGGGCCAGCGGGGGCGGCGGGGTCGACGCCGTGTGGTCGCACCGGCGACCTCCGGGCAGCCGGAGGAGATCGAATCGCAGCCGTTCCGGTCGGCCTCGCTGCAGGCCGATGCCGCGCAGCGGGATACCCCCGGTGAGGACGGCACGGAGAAGAGGAACGGCACCTCGGCTGCGGGCACCTCGGCTGCGGGCAAGGCTGCGGCGGCGCCGGCTCCTTCGGCGAAGACTCCTGCGGCGAGCACCTCTGCGCTGAGTCCCCGGGACCGTTGGATCCTGGAGCAGCGGCCCCCGCACTGGGAGTGAACCAGTTCCGTCCTCCACAGTGTCCGGGGCGGCAGGCCGACACGCTGAGCTCTCCACAGGCGCTGGCTGTGGGGTCGTCACCTCCACCGGGGTCGTCCCACAGTGGAGGGCATGACACTCTCCGCCGAACCTCGCCGATTCCCGGCCCCTCCGCGCTCAGCGCCCCGGTCGTCATCTGCTCCAGGGGCAGGGCGAGCTGCCTCGCCGGGGCAGACCGGTCAGACCCGGCGTGCCCGGCGCTCTCGTGCTGGACGCTCCCGCACCGGAGGCTCTCGCGCTGGGCGGTCGCGCGGCGGACCGGCGCCCACGCCTGAGCGGCATCGTCCACCGCGGGTGGCCCGGCGTCTGCGCGGCACCGCCCTGGGTCTCTGGGTCCGGCGGCTGCGGATCCCGCTGGCGGTGCTGTGCGGGCTCTGCGCGGTGGGAGCGGGGCTGCTCGCCGGGGTGGAGTCTCGAGGGGAGCTGGTCATCGCGGTCCGCCTCACCCAGGATGTCGCGGTGGGGGAGGAGCTGACCGCGGCGATGCTCGAAGAGGTGCGCGTGGACGCGGAGGCGGTCCCGGCAGGGGAGCCGGTCGGCGTCGACGAGCTGGTGGGCGGTCAGGCGGCGGTGCCGCTGCGTTCCGGTGCGGTGGTGCTGCCCTCGCTGTTGGTGGGCCCGGGCCTGCTGGCCGGACAGCCGGAGGGGCACGTGGCGGTGCCGGTGCGTCCGGCGGACACTGCGCTGGTGGGGATGCTCACTCCCGGTCAGCAGGTGGATGTGATCCTCTCGGCGGAGTCCTTGGAGGAAGGCACCTCGTCCCGGACGGTGGCGCGCAGCGCCCCGGTGCTGTGGACGCCCACCGGCGACGGGGACGACTGGTTCCCTCAGGCCGGTGACGGCGGGCAGGTGGTGGTCATCGGCGTCGATCCCTCCACGGCGCAGGACATCGCCCAGGCCGCTCACCAGGGGCGCCTCCACCTGAGCCTGGTGGGGTGAGGGGACGAGCTGCGCGACGCCCTCCGTGAGCTCCTGTGCCCTTCGCGGTGCCCTGGCCGGTGGGGCTCAGTCTGCCCCGGCGGCGGCCGGTGCCTTGGTCGCCGAGGAGCTGGAGGAGCTGGACGAGGTGGACGAACTTGAGGAGGTGGACGAACTCGAGGAGGTGGACGAACTCGAGGAGTCGCCCGAGGAGCCGGTGCTGGAGCTGGCCGCGGCGCGGGAGTCGGTCCGGTAGAAGCCCGAACCCTTGAAGCTCACGCCGACGCTGCCGAACTTCTTGCGCAGGGTCCCGGAGCATTCCGGGCACGCGGTCAGCGAATCGTCGGTGAACGACTGGACGATGTCGAAGGCGTGGGCGCAGTCCTTGCAGGCGTACGAATAGGTGGGCATCGGATTCCTCGGTCGGTGGGGACAGGCGGCCCGCCCCCAGCGCAGGGGCGACCGCGTGGACATCTGCCGAGCACCCATTCTATACCGCCTCCACACCTACCCGAGTCCCACCTCCTGGCAGACCCTCAGGTGCCGGGGGCGGGGGAGAAGCGGCGCAGACCGTCAGGGGTCACCGCGGCCTCGACCCGCAGATCATGCTCCTCCACGGGGAAGGTGCCTGGCTCGAGCACCTCCCCGGGGCCCACCACCGCCCAGGCGACGACCTCAGCCAGCCGCTCTGAGGCCCGCAGCCGGGAGAAGAGCCGGTCATAGTATCCGCCGCCCTGACCCAGTCGGCGCCCCGCAGTGTCCACCGCAAGTGCTGGGAGCAGCATCAGCAGGGGTCCCTCATCCACCACCTGCTCGATCTCCTGCCCCGGGCCTTCCGGCTCATCCAACGGCAGCACCCGGTGCCGCCTGGTCGGGGCATCCGGTGTCCACTGCACCCACTCCAGGTGGGGCTCCTCCTGTTCGGACACGCGGGGCAGGAACACGGTGCCGTCATGGACCAGATGGTGGGCCAGGAAGTCGCGCACATCCGGTTCAGTCGGCATCGGCAGATACGCCGCCACGCGGGAGAAGTCTGCCCCGGGCGATCCCACCGAGGCACCGCGTGTCAGGACCTGGGAGATCTGCTGGCCCAACCGGCGTCGTGACTCCTCGTCCAGGGCCCGACGCGCGGCGCGGATCCTGGCTCTCACCTGCTGTTTGGCCTCCGCCGTCTCGCTCATGCCACCAGCGTAGCTGGGACGCCGCCCTGGGCGGCCACACGCCAGGTGTGGCGGTCAGCCGCCGACGAGCTCCTGGCGCGAGGGCGGATTCGCGCCCGCCCGGGACACCGTCACCGCCGCACTGCGCAATGCGACCCGTGCACACTCCTCCAGGTCCGCCCGCTCGCCGCCGCCCCGGGTCAGCGCCTGGGCCTGCCCAGAGGACACGAGCGCGAAGAGCAGCCCCGACATGAAGGCGTCCCCGGCGCCGATGGTGTCGACGACCTCGGTCGCGGCCGCGGGCAGATCCACGACCCACTCCCGGGTGCCGATCGTGCAGCCGTGGGCACCCCGAGTCAGCACGAACACCCCACCCCCCCCCTGGCCGCGGTACCGGTCGACGATCTGCTCCAGGCTCTCCTCCGGGTGCAGCCAGGCGGCGTCCTCGTCGCTCATCTTCACCACGTGCGCGAGCCCCGCGATGCTCTCCACCCGGTCGCGGAGCGCCTCCCGGGACGGTGCCAGCGAGGGGCGGACATTGGGGTCGAAGGACACCAGCGTCCCGGCCGGGGCTTCACGCAGGGTCTCCTCGACGACGTCGGCTCCGGGAGTCAGGCAGGTGGCCAGCGACCCGGTGTGGATCAGTTCCGGGGTGTCCACCTCGAGGGGACCCGGCTCCCAGGTGACATCGAAGGTGTAACTGGCTGCGCCGTCGGCGTCGAGGACCGCATGCGCCGTGGAGGTGGCCGTCGTGTTCGGACCCACCCGGAACACGATGACCCCGGACTGCGTCAGGTGGTCGGTGATCAGCGCGCCGTGGGCGTCGTCGCCGATATGGGTCGCCAGGATGGTGGGGACCTGCAGGCGGGACAGCCCCACGGCCACGTTCATCGGGCTGCCCCCAGGATGGTCCTCCTGGTGTCCTGAGGCGTCGGTGACGACGTCGACGAGCGCCTCGCCGATGATCAGAGCGGAAGCGGTCGCGGGGTCCTGCGGCATGTGAGCATCTCCTGGGGCGTCGCGGTGGTCCGGCCGGGGGCTGGCGCCGCCCGGTATGGAAGAAAGCACAGGAGGGACAGCACGACGGTGTCTTCACCGTCGACACTGCGGAGAGGCAACAACGAGACGGCGGCGGACGCCTCAGCGAGGACGATCGGTCGGGCGGTCCTCCTGATGCGGCGTCGCTGCCGCTCCGGAGGTCGTCGAAGAGCCAGCCGGCCCGGGCGACGACCCTGGTCGCTCTCAGTCTACTGATCGGCGGGTACGCCCGGTAGGGCGTTGAGACCCCGGTGCACCAGATGCTCGGTGAGGGCTCGTCTGAGCGTCGGTGGTACACATCGGTCCCGCTGAGGTCCGGGCGCAGATGGTCCCCGCCACCGGCGAGATCCAAGGTGCTCCGTCGCGCCGACCTCCGCTCTCGGGAAGCCTGCCCGGCACAGAGCGTGCCCCGCCGCCATCCACGGCAGACCGGTCATCGAAACCATCGCCGAGACCCATCGGACCGCGCCCATCAAGGCGTGCCCCGTCATCTGGGCGCGGGCCTGATCTGTTCACCGTGCGTCACCGTCGGCGGGTCCGGCGTGAAAATGGAGGCACGGCACGTCGTCGAGGAGCCGGCCGGGGGCTCCGGAGTCTGGCCGCATCCATCACGTGTGATCCGCTGGACACGAGAAGATCGCGGCACCTGATGCACCCTCATGGGTGATCCACGAGGCAGTCAATGATTCGGGCTACTCCGCCGTGTCATCATCGAACGGATCATCAATATCCTCCACCCGAGGAGGACCTGTGCCCTGCTCTTCTTCGCGTTCCTGACGGCGCTTCTCAAGGTATCGTTCGGCCGCTTCAACCATGCTCGGATCATCCGATGATCGCGTCCGATAGAAGGCACGGAATCCATCGCCAGAGATCGTGGACGCGATCACAAAGGCGCGCCCTTCAGCAAACCCCGCACCGTAGTAGATCTTCTCGTGCTCGGAGATCCCCTGCGTGTTGCCGGAGTTCTCGCTCAACCCCAGGCGTTCCGCGATCTCCTCCGCCACCTCGTAGGTCTCCTCCAGATCACCGAACGGCACATCGAACCCCACGCGATGCCGATAGACGTCATTCCCCCGGGGGTGCGGTGAGATCTTGGCCTCGTGGAGCACCGCGCTCCAAGGTTCGCCACCGATGGTCGCCACGTCGTCCCCGAAGTACTCCCGCATCACCTCCACCACGATCTCCAGCTCAGCCATCTGCTCCTGATGGGTCAGACCGCACTCCACATCGATCAAGTCGCCGGAGGAGCCGTCCCCACCACCGTCACCGCTCTCCGGGCGACCAGTTTCTGGTGATCCGCCCCCACAGCCCGCCACGATCAGTGTCCCGGCCAACAGCGTCAGCACCCGCGCCCGTATGTCCCGGGTGTGCCGGTTTCTCCCCTCCGACGCACAATTCAGTGCGCCGTCCCCGTACCCCTCAGTCATCCCCGTTCGCCTCCTGGGCCTGATCCATCGACTCATCGTCGGAATGCCGAGTCGAGAAGACCGCCGTGATCTCGGCCCCCGGCTTGAGCTGCCTGATGATGACAAGCCGCCCAGACTCCTCCTGCCCACCAGCAACTGACAGCGGAGGATTCTGGCCCTGGTCATAGGTCTCCCGGACCCCGCTGTTCGGCGTCAGCCCGATCTCCTCGACCTGCTCCGCATAGGTGAGGCCCGCACTCCAATCCACCACGATCTCTTCGCCACCTTCCTGGTGGTGCGAGACGCTGCTCCCATCCCCCCCCCCATCTCCACTCCCTGGTAATGCGCGTCTGGCATGACGATGCTGTCCATATCGTCGTCCCCATGATCTGCACCAGATTGTGGAGGTGCTGCGCATCTCTGTCCACGTAGCCGTACCGGTGCGGCTCGTCGTTGGTTCTGGCATGTCCAGTCACATTCGCCTCGTCGACTGGGGAGCTTCCGTGGTTTCCGTCCGAGGAGTGGGCCTGTGTCCCGAGGTCTTCGTCAGTGGGGACTCCTCTTCAGTGGGTATGAGACAAGCGACCGCCAGGGATTCGGCTCCGCCCCTGGTGGCAGGGCCAATGTCGGGACGAGTCGTGACGACGTCACGGGCGATGCATGTGCCTCGTGTGGTGACCTTCCTGTTCGACCGCCACGGGTCCGCGGGACATGGACGCGAGCGTGGTTCGGCCTGGTGATGATAGTTGGAAAATGTAGCAATCTGTTGATTTCAGGGATTCTTGTGTAGAGTCCTGCCAGGACCTGTGACGGGCAGGCGACGACGACCCGGAGGAGAGCACGCATGAAGGTCCTGGTGACCGGCGGCGCCGGCTACATCGGCAGCGTCGTGGCCCAGCAGCTGCTGCGTGCCGACCACGAGGTGATCGTCCTTGACGACCTCTCTAAAGGCCATGCCAATGCCGTCCTCCCCGACGCGACCTGGCACCAGGGCAGCCTCGCCGAGGCGGCCGAGGTGCTGGACCCCAGTGTCGACGCCGTCATCCATCTCGCGGCGAAGTCGCTGGTCGGCGAGTCCGTCGAGCACCCGGAGCGGTACTGGCACGGCAACGTCGTCGCCTCCCTGGACCTGCTCGATGCGATGCGTCACGCCGGAGTCAAGCGCATGGTCTTCTCCTCCACCGCCGCCGTCTACGGCAACCCGGTCACCGAGACCATCTCCGAGGACCACCCGGCCGCGCCGATCAACCCCTACGGGGCCTCCAAGCTGGCGATCGACCACATGCTCACCGCCGAGGCCGCAGCGCACGGCCTGGCCGCGGTCAGCCTGCGCTACTTCAACGTCGGCGGCGCCAGCGACGGGCTCGCCGAGCGGCACGATCCGGAGACCCATCTGATCCCGAACCTGCTGAAGGCCGCCGCCGGCCACGGCGGCACGGCCAAGCTCTTCGGTACCGACTATCCGACCCCCGACGGCACCGCAGTGCGCGACTACATCCACATCCTGGACCTGGCCGCTGCCCACCTGCAGGCCATGGAGTGGGTCCAGCCCGGCACCCATGAGATCTTCAACCTCGGCACCGGAGTGGGGTCCTCGGTGCGGGAGGTGATCGACGCCGTCGAACGGGTCACCGGGCGTACCGTGCCGGTGGAAGAGCACCCGCGCCGCTCCGGGGATCCCGCCACGCTGGTGGCTTCCGGACAGAAGGCCCGGGACGTCCTCGGCTGGGCGCCGCAACACAGCCTGGAGGACATCATCGGCGACGCGTGGTCTCACCTCTGAGGGACAGGGCGGCGTCGTAGAGCTCCCGGGCGCTGATCCCACGATCAGCGGCCACCTCCTTGGCAGCGACCTTGAGCTTCACACCGGCCTCCACCCGGCGTAGCACCTCTGCGGCCAGCTCCTCGGCGGTCGCTTCCTCGACGGCGTCCCCGGCGCCGCCGACCACCAGCACCACCTCGCCACGGACCTCTCGGTCGGCCAGCAGCTCGGCCAGCTCCCCGAGGGTCCCGCGGAGGATCTCCTCATGCTTCTTGGTCAGCTCCCGGCAGACCGCCGCCGGGCGCTCCGCCCCCAGGGCCGCGGCCAGCTCCGCCACGGTCGCGGCCGTCCGGTGCGGAGACTCGAAGAGCACCGTGGTCCACTGCTCACCGGCCAGCCGCTGCAGCAGCCGACGGCGCTCCACCCCCTTGCGGGCCGGGAACCCGGCGAAGGTGAACCGATCAGTCGGCAGGCCGGAGAGCGCCAGCGCAGTGGTCACCGCTGAGGCCCCCGGCGCCGCAGTGACGCCGACGTCGGCGGCGATCGCGGCGGCCACCAGCCGGAAGCCAGGGTCCGAGACCCCGGGCATGCCGGCGTCGGAGATCACCAGCACCCGGGCGCCCGCAGCCGCCTCGGCCACCAGCTCCTCGGCGCGGGAGGCCTCATTGTGCTCATGCAGGCTCACCACCCGGCCGGTCACCGAGACTCCCAGGGCCTGGCACAGGTGACGGGCGCGGCGGGTGTCTTCGGCGGCGATGATCTCTGCGGTCTCCAGCAGGGCGCGCAGCCGAGCGGTGGCATCCGAGAGATTGCCGATCGGGGTCGCGGCCAGCACCACCGGAACGTCCCAGAGCCCGCCGGGGAGAGGAGCCAGAGCTGGGGAGGAGGCCGGATCGGGGGAGGAAGGGGCGTGGGACGCCATGGTGACCGACTCTCTGCTGGGGACATGGGTCGGTCACGTAGCATACCCAGAGTGGACGGAACTCTGACCAGGCGACGCACTTCCGCCGCGCACCTCACCGGTGTGTCCCCCGGCGATCCGGCCCTGCGGCGTCGTCGCCTCGGCGTCGAGCCCTTCCGCCCCGGGCCGCTCGGCTGGATCATCCCCGCACTGGTCACGCTGCTCGCCGCCGGGCTGCGCCTGCCGGGACTCGGTCACCCGCATGAGCTGATCTTCGACGAGACCTACTACGCCAAGGACGCCTACGCGCTGCTGCTCGCCGGCCACGAGCTGGTCTGGCCCGACGGCGCCGACGAGGCCTGGTTGGCCGGGGACCCGGCACCCACCGGGGAGCCGGCCTATGTGGTGCACCCGCCGCTGGGCAAATGGCTCATCGCACTGGGCATCCAGGTCCTCGGCGTGGAGTCGGCCGCCGGGTGGCGGATCTCCGCCGCCGTGGCCGGCACACTGGCGGTGCTTCTCGTGGCGCTGATCGCCCAACGGATGTTCCGCTCCGTGCTGCTCGGTGGCCTCGCCGGGACGCTCACTGCCATCGACGGTCACCACCTGGTGATGAGTCGGGTCGCACTGCTGGACATCTTCCTGATGCTCTTCGTGCTGGCGGCCTTCGGCGCCCTGCTGGCTGACCGATACCACGGGCGACGACGGCTGGCCGACTCCGGTCCCGCGACCCGGCTGGCCTGGCGGCCCTGGCGGCTGCTCGCCGGGGCGCTGCTCGGCGCGGCAGCGGCGGTGAAACTCTCCGGACTGGCCTTCCTCGCCGTCTTCGGGGTCCTGGTGATCCTCTGGGACCTGCAGGCCCGTCGCGCAGTCGGGGCACCACGATGGGGCGTGGCCGGGGTTCGGGACGCCGCGCTCGCCGTCGTCACCGTGCTGCCGGTGGCCGCGGGGACCTATCTGGCCAGCTGGACGGGCTGGCTGCGCTCGTCGACCGGGTGGGGGCGCCTGTGGCATGAGAGCCACCCGCCCGAGGGGCTCGGTGCCCTGGTGCCCGGCCCGGTGCGCTCGCTGTGGCAGTACCACCTGGCGGCCACGGACTTCCACACAGGGCTCGACGCCGGCCACGACTACGCCTCCACGCCGTGGACCTGGCTGTTCATGGGACGGCCGGTGTCCTTCCACTACCAGTCCTTCGACTCGGGGGAGGCCGGCTGTGCCGCTTCACGCTGCTCCCAGGCCATCCTGGACCTGGCCAATCCGGTGATCTGGTGGGTCGGGCTCATCGCCCTGGTGCTGGTGCTCGCCCTGTGGCTGGGGCGACGGGACTGGCGGTACGGGGCGATCCTGTCCGGCTATGCCGGCGGTTTCGCCGTCTGGCTGCTGTTCCCGGACCGCACCATGTTCTTCTTCTATACCATCGCCTACCACCCGTTCCTCATCCTCTCCGTGGTGGCGGTGGCCGCACTGGTGCTGCGCGCCGGCGCCGACCCCGCGCGTGTCTCCGCCGAGGAGAGCCGGGAGAGCCGGGCGAACAGACGACGGAACACGGTGGTGGTGCTGTGCTTCCTGCTGCTGTGTGCGGCGGTGTCGATCTTCTTCCTGCCGCTGTGGACCGGGGAGACGATCACCTACGAGCAGTGGCGGCTGCGCATGTGGCTGCCGTCCTGGGTCTGAGTCGGCAGGGGCATGGTCCGGGGCGCCGCGACCCCAGTTCTACTCGAAAGTAACTTTGTCGTTCAGCTCACATCCAGGCCCCTCTGCACCGTTATAGTGTCTGCCGTGACATTCACCGAACCCCTCACCGAAGCCACCACCGAACAGGTCGTGCAGCTGGACCCGCGCATCAACGTCACCGACGGGGTTCTGGCCCTGGCGGAGGCTTCGCCCGAGCGTCCGGTCTATGCGGTCCCCAACGGCTCCGGCGGCTGGGTGGACGTCTCCATCCGCAGTTTCGTGGAGCAGGTGCGGGCCGTGGCCAAAGGCCTGATCGGCCTCGGGATCGAACCCGGTCAGCGGGTGGCCGTGATGTCACCGACCTGCTACTCCTGGGCCGTGGTGGACCAAGCCATCTGGTTCGCCGGGGCCGTCTCGGTGCCGATCTATGAGACCAGCTCCCCACGGCAGGTGGCCGATCTGCTCGAGGACTCCGGCGCGGCGCTGGCGCTCACCGGCAGTGAGGAGATCAGCGCCACCGTCCGTGCCGCGCTCGGCCACGGCCGCGATGGCGAGAGCACCGATGACGGCACCGCCAGAGACGAGTCCCCCGGAGGGAGCCCCGCCGGCAGCTTTGCCCGGATCCCCGTCCGGGGCATGCGCACCCACCACGACCTGGAGGCCATCGCCGACCACGGCCGCATCATCGACGACGGCGCCCTGGAACGCGCCCGCACCGCAGCCGGCCTCGACGACGTCGCCACCCTGGTCTACACCTCCGGCACCACCGGACGCCCCAAGGGGGTGCGCATCACCCACCGCAACCTGGCCGAGGGGGCGGCGAACCTGATCCCCTTCGTCCGCGAGATCGTCGGTGACCACACCTCGCGCACGCTGATCTTCCTGCCGCTGGCCCACGTGCTGGCCCGGGCGGTGCAGCTGACCTGCCTGCACCGCGGGGTGCAGGTGGCCCACAGCCCCAGCACCGCCACCCTGCCGCAGGATCTGGCCAGCTTTCGGCCCCGCTGGCTGCTGGGGGTCCCACGGGTCTTCGAGAAGGTCTATCACGGCGCGGCCGCCGCCGCGGAGGCCTCCGGGAAGGGGCGGATCTTCGAGGCCGCCCGACGCACCGCCGTGGAGTATTCGCGAGCCCTCGATGAGGCCGCCGCCGGCCGCGGGTCCGGACCTTCCGCGGCGTTGAAGGCCCGCCGGGCGCTGTTCTCGAAGCTGGTGTACTCCAAGCTCCACGCCCGGCTCGGCGGCAGCGCGGAGTACATGATCTCCGGGGCCTCCCCGCTGAACGACGAGATCGCCCACTTCTTCACCGGCATCGGGGTCCCGGTCCAGGAAGGCTACGGGCTGACCGAGACCACTGCCCCGATCACCCTGAACATCCCCGGAGCCACCCGCATCGGTTCCGTCGGGCTTCCGGTGCCCGGCGCAGCAGTCCGCATCGCCGACGACGGCGAGGTCCTGCTCTCCGGGCCGGTGGTCTTCGACGGCTACCACCAGAACGCGGTCGCCACCGAGGAGGCCTTCGTCGACGGCTTCTTCCGCACCGGGGACCTCGGCGCCCTTGACGCCGACGGGTTCCTGTTCATCACCGGACGCAAGAAGGAGCTGCTGGTCACCGCCGGGGGCAAGAACGTCCACCCCGCACCCCTGGAGGAGACCATCCGCGCCCACCGGCTGGTGGCCCAGGCCGTCGTCGTCGGTGATGACCGGCCGTTCATCGGGGCCCTGGTCACCCTGGACACCGAGGCGCTGCCCGACTGGTGCGCCGAACAGGGCATCGCTCAGCTCAGTCTGCCGCAGGCCTGCGCCGACGAGCGCGTGCGCGCGGCGGTGCAGGCCGCCGTGGACGAGGCCAACGACTCCGTCTCCCGGGCCGAGTCCATCCGCAAGTTCCGCATTCTGGACGTGGAGCTGACCGAGGACTCCGGGCACCTGACGCCGTCGATGAAGCTGCAGCGCCACAAGGTCATCGCCGACTTCGCCGAAGACGTCGAGGCGCTCTACACCGGATGAGCTCAGCTCCGGCGGCCTCGGGGCAGTAGGCTGGGACGCTGTGAGTGAATCCCGCCAGGTGAGTGCATCCCGCCAGCAGACCACGGTGGTCCCCGGGCACACCCCGGAGGCCTACGTCCCCGACCCCGAGCGCGCCCCCGCCGACGGCGAGCCGGTGCGTGACGCCGCCGAGGAGAACTCCGGCCGACGTCGTCGCCTGGAGTACCCGCCCGCGCCGGAGCCGCTGGACGTGCCGGTGATCGACAACCACGCCCACCTGGACTTCCGGGACGGCCAGGTGGCTGTCTCCGTGGAGGCAGCCCTGGACGCCGCCGAGGCCGTCGGCGTGGCCGGGGCGATCTGCGTGGGCTACGATCTGAGCTCCTCCGAGTTCTCCGTCACCGCGGCCGCCGCCGACCCGCGGCTGAAGGCCGCCGTCGCCCTGCACCCCAATGAAGCACCGGAGCTGACCGCCGCCGGCGAGTTCGACGCCGCCTTCGCCCGGATCGCCGAGCTCGCCCGTGACGACCAGGTCGTCGCCGTGGGGGAGACCGGGCTGGACTACTTCCGCACCGGGGCCGACGGGGTGGCCGCCCAGCAGGAGAGCTTCCGCCGGCACCTGGCCCTTGCCGTCGAGCTGGACACCGCCGTGCAGATCCATGACCGCGACGCCCATGACGACGTCGTCGCCGTGCTGCGCGACGCTCCGGAACTGCCTCGTTCCGTGGTGTTCCACTGCTTCTCCGGCGACGCTGAGCTCGCCCGGATCTGCAACGCCCACGGCTGGTACATGTCCTTCGCCGGAACGGTGACCTTCAAGAACGCCACGCACCTGCGCGAGGCCCTGGAGATCGCCGACCCGCAGCTGATCCTGGTGGAGACCGACACCCCCTTCCTGACCCCGCACCCCCATCGGGGGCGGCCGAACGCGCCCTATCTGATCCCGCAGACCATGCGGCTGATGGCCGAGGTCCGCCAGACCTCGGTGGAGTCGCTGGGCCAACAGGTCATGCTCAACACCGCCCAGGCCTATGGGAACTGGACATGAGCGGCTCCTCTCCGGAGCTGCTCTCGGCCGCGCACATCCGGGACCTGGCCGAGGGCCTGGGCATCCGCCCCACCAAACAGTGGGGGCAGAACTTCGTCATCGATCCCAACACCATCCGCCGCATCGTCGGGCTCGCCGAGCTGCGCGGGGACGAGCACGTCCTGGAGGTGGGGCCCGGGCTGGGCTCACTGACATTGGGCTTGCTGGACCAGGCGGCGAAGGTCACCGCGATCGAGATCGACCCCGCCCTGGCCGCCCAGCTGCCCGAGACTGTGGCGCTGATGCGCCCGCAGCGGGCCGCCGCACTGCGCGTGGTGCCCGAGGACGCCCTGCGTGTGGAGACGGAGACGCTGCGCTGGGACGACGCCGGCCCCGAAGTGCTGGTGGCCAACCTGCCCTACAACGTGGCGGTGCCGGTGGTGCTGGAGCTGCTGCAGGTGCTGCCCTCGCTGCGCAAGGGCCTGGTCATGGTCCAGGAGGAGGTGGCTGACCGGCTCTGCGCCGGCCCGGGGTCGAAGATCTACGGCGTGCCCAGTGTCAAGGCCGCCTGGGACACCCGGATGCGCAAGGCCGGAGTGGTCGGCAAGAAGGTCTTCTGGCCGGAGCCGCGGATCTCCTCGGGCCTGGTGCGGTTCGACCGGGTGGATCCCGCCTCGGAGACTGTGACCCGCGACGAGGTCTTCGCCGTCATCGATGCCGCCTTCGCCCAGCGGCGCAAGACGCTGCGGGCGGCGCTGTCCAGCTTCGCCGGCTCCGGTGTCCGGGCGGAGCAGATGCTGCGTGACGCCGAAGTGAACCCCCAGGCTCGCGGCGAGACCCTCGACGTGGGTGCCTACACGCGCATCGCCGAGGCGCGGCGGAGGCTTCCCGACTCTGTGGCCTGACGCCGAGATCTGAAGCGGTGTCAGCCCCGGACTGTAGAGTGCTGGAGCACCAGGAGCAGCCTGACGGCAGAGACGGCACGACGCGGAGGACGAGACACCCAGCATGAGGACCAGTGCATGAGGACCAGCGCATGAAGGACAGTGAATTCTTCGGACACGTCACCGCCGTCGCGCCCGGCAAGGTCAACATGACGCTGCGCGTCGGACCGCCGCGCCCGGACGGGTACCACGACGTCGCCACCCTCTACGTGGCCGTCTCGCTCACCGAGGAGGTCAGTGTCGCCCCGCGGGAGGATGAGGCCATCACGGTGAGCCTCTCGGAGCGTTCGGCCTTCACCGATGTGCAGTTCCAGGACCCCGCCTCCGGGGAGACGGTCACCGCGGCGATCCCACTGGACGAGTCCAACCTCGCCCACCGGGCCGCGACGCTGCTGCGCCAGCGGCTGGGGCACCGCCGGGGAGTGGACCTCACCATCACCAAGAACGTTCCGGTGGCCGGGGGCATGGGTGGAGGCTCCGCGGACGCCGCGGCGACGCTGGTGGCCTGCTCCGCGCTGTGGGAGGCGGGCCTGTCCAAGGAGCAGCTGGCGGAGATCGGCTCCGAACTCGGGGCCGACGTGCCCTTCGCCATCCTCGGCGGTGCCGCCGTCGGCCAGGGGGTCGGTGATGAGCTCTCCCCGGTCCTGGCCCGCGGAGAGCTGCATCTGGTGATCGTGCCGTCGAACACCGGCCTGTCCACGCCGCAGGTGTATCGCCGCCTGGACACCATGCGAGAGGAGGCCGGCGTGGAGGCTGAGGAGCCGGCGCTGGACCCGGATCTGGTGCGGGCGGTCTGTACCGCTGATGTGGAGCTGATCGCCTCCTTGATGGCCAATGACCTCCAGGCGCCGGCGGTGAGCATGGTGCCCTCCTTGGAGGACATGATGGACGCCGGCCTGGTGGAAGGGGCCCTGCAGGGCATGGTCTCCGGCTCCGGACCGTCGGTGCTGTTCCTCGCCCGCGACGCCGAATCCGCCGGGCAGCTGGCCACGCGTCTGGAGGAGCGCACCTCGGTGTGGGCGATCCCGGTCAGCGGCCCCGCCCCCGGGGCGCATCTGCTGACGCACCGTTCAGGGGAGTGACCTCCTCGCCGGTGAGTGTCAGCTCGACCTGGGGACGAGAGGGTTCGTCGAGCCGGATGCACACGACGCCGGCGAGGATGAGCAGCCCGCCGAGGAGCTGGATGATCGCCGGCAGTTCGCCCAGCAGCAGCCAGGCCCAGGCCACGGCGAAGAGCACCTCCGTCAGTCCCACGAAGGAGGCGAGCTTGGCCTGCAGGCGACGGGCTGCGATGACCCCGGTGGCGTAGGCGATTCCGGCGGCGACGACTCCGAGCCACAGCACCGGAACCCACCACGGGACCACGGCTCCGGCGAGCGGGACGTCGTCGGCGGTCATCTCGAAGGGGACCGCTCCGAGTGCTCCGGCCAGGGCCAGGGCGGCGGCGCCCCACAGCATCGCCAACGAGGTGAAGGCCAGCGGGGGCAGGCCTGTGGACTCGTCGGCGCCGACCAGGAAGAACACCGCCAGGCCCACGGCGGCCAGCAGTCCCCACAGCACGCCGATCATGCTGATCTGAGCGTCGCTGAAGACGTCCAGCACCAGCAGCAGGCCGGTCAGGGCCAGGCCGATGCCGGCCAGGGTCAGGGCACGTGGAGCCTGGCGCCGGACGGCCCAGAGCCACAGCACCACCAGGATCGGGCCCAGGTACTCCAGCATCAGGGCGACGCCGACGGTGAGGTGGGTGACGGCCAGGAAGAAGAACAGCTGGCAGCCGGCGACCGCCAAGGCTCCGAAGAGCGCCACCTGGGCCCAGGTGCGACGACGGCGGAGCAGCTCCCAGCGGCCGCGCATCTCGACGGCTGCGAAAGGCAGCAGCACCAGCGCCCCGATGAGGATCCGCAGGGTCACTGCCGCGGCGGGGGACCAGCCGGAGTCCAGCAGGCCTTTCGCCACACCGCCGGAGGACCCGAAGGCGACGGCGGAGAGCAGGGCGATGAGCAGGCCGACCGCGAGTCGGCGTGAGGAGACCTGGACCGCCACGGGCCCTCCTATCATGGGTGTGGAGCAGCAACGTCAATGATGGTAGACCGCCCGGAGATCACGTACAAAGATGACTTTCACCCATGATGTCGACGTCGCGCTGGCCAACGCCGCCGCCCTGGTGAACACCGCACCGGAGGTGAGGCGCGCCGGGGCCGCGCCGCGGGAGGATCTGCCGGATGTCGCCGCGCTGGACGCGTTCGTGGAGCAGTGGCGGTGGACCGGCAGTCGCACCCACGACGCCGACGAGCTGCAGGGCGTCCACCGGTTCCGGGAGGACCTGCACGCGGTCTGGTCGATGGACACCGAGCAGGCGGTGGGACAGGTCAACACGTGGTTGGCGGAGGCGCAGGCGCTGCCGCAGCTGGTCATCCATGACGACTTCGGCTGGCACCTTCACGCCACCGCCTCCGAGGCGCCGCTGTGGCGGCGCATGGCGGTGGAGGCCGCTATGGCGTTGGTGGACGTGATCCGTGCCGAGGAGCTGGACCGCCTGCGCATCTGCGCGGCGCAGGACTGTGGGCAGGTGCTGGTGGACCTCTCGCGGAACCGCTCCCGCCGGTTCTGTTCGGTGACCTGCGGCAACCGGCTGGCCGCGGCGGCCTACCGCAGCCGCCGGGGGTGAGGCGATCGTTTCCGGCCGTTTGGGTCCAGCCCGGGCCAGTGGGGTAAGTGTTAACGCATGGCGCATCTCCTCGGAGCCGAAGGGCTCAGCATCACGTTCGGCACTCGCACCGTCCTGGACGACATCACCCTGGGCATCGATGCCGGGGACAGGATCGGCATCGTGGGCCGCAACGGGGACGGCAAATCCACCCTGATGCGCCTGCTTGCCCGCCAGGCGGAGGCCGATTCCGGCCGGGTGACCTGGCGGGGCGGCGTCTCCGTGGGATTCCTGGACCAGTCCGACATCCTCGACGGCGACTCCAGCATCCGCAATGCCGTCGTCGGAGATCTGGCGGAGCATGAGTGGGCCTCCGATCCCCGGATGCGAGACATCGCCTCCGGTCTGCTCGAGGGTCTGGACTGGGAGCAGCCCGTCGGCGCGCTCTCCGGCGGGCAGCGCCGCAGGGTCGCCCTGGCCCAGCTGCTGATGCACGCCCACGACGTCCTCATGCTCGACGAGCCCACCAACCACCTCGACGTCGAAGGCGTCGCCTGGCTGGCGAACCACCTGAAGACCCGGTGGAAGGCCGATGACGGTGCGTTCCTGGTGGTCACCCACGACCGCTGGTTCCTCGATGAGGTCTGCACGCTGACGTGGGAGGTCCACGACGCCACCGTGGACTCCTTCGACGGCGGATACGCGGCCTACACGCTGGCGCGCGCAGAACGCGATCGGTCCGCGGCAGTGGAGGAGCAGAAGCGCCAGCAGCTGGTGAAGAAGGAGCTGGCCTGGCTGCGCCGCGGCGCCCCCGCCCGGACCTCGAAGCCGAAGTTCCGCATCGACGCCGCCAATGCGCTGATCAACGACGTCCCGGAGCCGCGAGACACCGTCAGCCTGAAGAGGATGGCCACCGCGCGGCTGGGCAAGGATGTGCTCGACCTGGAGCACGTGGACCTCACCGTGCAGGCCGAAGGCCGACAGAAGGTCCTTTTCGACGACGTCACCTTCCGGCTCGGCCCGGGGGAGCGGGTCGGCGTCGTCGGGGTCAACGGCGCAGGCAAGTCCACGCTGCTGCACCTGCTCGACGGGCGCACTGAACCTGACTCCGGGCGGATCAGACGCGGCAAGACGGTCCGCACCGCGATCCTCTCCCAGGAGGTCGAAGAGCTGCGTGCCCGGGCTCACATGCGCGTCCATGAGGTGATGACCGAGGAGAAGAACGTCTTCGAGGTCGGCGGCAAGGAGCTCTCCGGCTCGCAGCTGCTCGAGACCCTCGGCTTCAGCCGGGCCCGCCAGTGGACCCCGGTGGGGGATCTCTCCGGCGGCGAGCGGCGGCGACTGCAGCTGCTGAAACTGCTCACCGGCGAGCCGAACGTGCTCATGCTCGACGAGCCCACCAATGACCTCGACACTGACACTCTGGCCTCCATGGAGGACCTGCTCGACGGCTGGCCCGGCACCCTGGTGGTGGTCAGCCACGACCGCTACCTGCTGGAGCGGGTGACCGACCACCAGGTGGCGCTGCTCGGCGACGGTGCGGTGCGTGCCCTGCCCGGGGGAGTGGAGCAGTACCTGCGCATCCGCGCCGGCCGGGAACCGATCCCCGGGGCGGCGACCCGGACCTACCGGGCCCAGAGCAGCCTCCAGGCGACGTCGACCTCTGGTACGACCGGGGGCTCGGGAAACACTGCAGGCGCTGGTGTCCCGGCGGGAACCCTCGGCTCCAGCTCCTCAGGGACGAGCGCTACGACGGCTGGTGGTGGCCTGGGAGGCTCGGGGGTCTCCGAGGCGGAGAAGCGGCAGGCGAAGAAGCAGATGGCGCGGATCGAGAAGCAGATGGAGAAGCTGGCGGAGCGCCAGCAGAAGCTGCATGACGACATGGCCGCCGCCTCCGAGGCCGTGGACCTCGAACGCCTGAAGAAGCTCCAGTCCGAGCTGGACGGCGTCGATGCGGAGTTCGCCGAGCTGGAGGAGACCTGGCTGCAGGCGGGCGAACTGGCGGAGTGAGCCTGCGCCGTCTGGCCGCCTCCTGGGTTCCTGCCGAGGCCGGTTGAGAGGGCATCGAACGCCGCCACCCCACAAAATCTCTGACATTTCCGTCACGATCGGCTGACCTGCGAGGATGCGCCGCCTCGTCCGTGGGGTGCTCGTCGAACGCTCTGACCCACCCTTGTGGACGTGATCTGGGCCACGCTACTGTAGAACCGGTTCGATCAATCGAATCGGTTCGACAGGAGGGGTCGCCGTGGTCACCATCGGAGATGTCGCACGAGCGGCGGGAGTGTCCCGCAGCACCGTGTCCTATGCGCTCTCAGGCAAGAGGCCCATTTCGCCATCCGTCCGCGAACGCATCCAGGCCGCCGTCGACGAACTCGGATACACCGCCAATGCCGGGGCGCGTGCGTTGGCCACCTCGCAGACCCATGTGCTCGGACTGCTGGCCCGGTTCCTCGACGACGAGTTCGCCCCCGCGATGCTGGAGTACATCCTCGGGGTCACCGACCACGCCCGCTCGCTCGGCTACGACACCCTCATGGTCACGGAGGAGGACGGAGTGCGGGCCCTGCAACGGCTCTCCCGGTCGCGGAAGGTCGACGGCTTCCTGCTGCTCAACGTCTCCGAGGAGGACGAACGGCTGGACGCGCTGGCGGCAGTCCCTCAGCCCGCCTCCACCGTGGGCCTGCCGGGCCGCACCGGCGACGTCGACATCTTCGACCTGGACTTCGCCGCGGCTGGTCGCCTGATGGTCGACAGGATGCACCAGCTCGACCACCGTGAACTCGTCCTGGTCTCCCAGCCGGAACATGTGGTGGCCCGCGGCGGCGCCTACGTCTGGCGGCTCGCTGACGCGGCCCAGCAGCGGGCCGCAGAACTCGGCGTCACCGTCCACGCCACCTTCGGCTCCTCCTCCCAGCCGGCCATCGGCCAGGACCTCCATGGCGTCCTCGACGCCTACCCGGGGGCCACCGGGCTGCTGCTGAACAACGAAGCCGCAGCCGCCGCGCTGCCCAATGTCCTGTGGTCCCGGGGCCTGCGCGCCCCTGAGGACCTCTCGGTGATCGGCCGCTATTCCGATGAGTTCGCCCGCACCTTCTCCCTGCCCTTCTCCGCCATCGACAGCGCCGCTGACGAGCTCGGTCGCGCCGCGGTCGACCGGCTCGTGGGGCGTGTCACCGGCCGAGTGCCCTCCGGGGCCCCGTACGGAGTCGAGCTCGTCGACCCGACGCTCACCGACCGCGGCAGCCTAGCCGCGCCGCCGTCCCGCTGAGGACGGCGCCCGCGCGCCGGCCACCGCACCACCTGCCTCACCTGCCTCACCGTTCGCCACTGCGCCACCACATCTCGCCCAGGAGGAGACACCATGACCACCACGACCGTCGGCACCAGGACCCGCCGCAGCTCCCGGTTGAGCCTCGCCGCGCTCACCGCCACCGCTTCCCTGGGCATCCTGACCGCCTGCGGCGGCACCGGAGGTGACGTCGCCGCAGACGACACGTTCACCTGGTGGGACCCGTACCCGCAGCACGAGGGAGGCTCCGACTGGGATGAACGGGTGCAGAGCTGCGGCGAACAGGCCGGAGTGCGCATCGACCGCACCGCCTATGACACCACCTCGTTGACCAACCAGGCGCTGCTCTCCGCTCAGGAGGGCACCTCACCGGACATCATCCTGCTGGACAACCCGGCGGTGTCCACCCTGGCCGAGACCGACATGCTCACCACAGTGGACGAGCTCGGGCTCGACGTCTCCCACGTCGAGGAGAACCTCCTGGCCGCCGGTCAGCTCGACGGCGAGACCTATGGGATCCCCGTCGGGGCCAACACGCTGGCCCTCTACTACAACGCCGAGATCCTCGACGACGCCGGAGTGGACCCGGAATCGATCTCCGGCTGGGACTCGCTCACCGAAGCCCTCGAATCGGTGGAGGACGCCGGACACCGCGGCATCACCTTCGCCGGCATCAACACCGAGGAAGGCTCCTTCCAGTTTCTGCCCTGGTTCTGGGGCGCCGGGGCAGACCTGCGCCAGCTGGACTCGCCGGAGGCCGTCGAGGCGCTGGAGCTGTGGACCTCCTGGTTGGACGAGGGCCACGCGCCCCAGTCGGTGATCGACAACTCGCAGAACAGCACCTGGGAGGAGTTCCTCACCGGCGACTTCGCCTTCGTGGAGAACGGCACCTGGCAGGTCAACGCCGCAGCCGAGGCGGACTTCGAGACCGGTGTGATGGAGTTGCCCACCCCAGAGGGCGGCGTCGCCCCGGCCCCCACCGGTGGAGAGTTCATCATCGCGCCGGTGCAGTCCGAGACTGAGCGCTACGAGACCACAGTGCAGATCATCGAATGCATGACCACCCCCGCGGGCTTCGTGGAGACCGCAGAGACCTTCGCCTACTACATCCCGCCGACCGGAGAAGGCCAGGAGGCCTTCCTGGAGGAGAACCCGGAGCTGGAGACCTGGGTGGAGGCGGTGCAGTCTGCCAAGGGCCGGACCAGCGACGACCTCGGGACCGACTACCCGGTGATCTCCGAACAACTGTGGACAGCCGTGCAGAACGCGCTCTCCGGGGCCAAGACCCCGGAGGAGGCGCTCACCGACGCCCAGGAGGCCGCCGAGGCGCAGGTCTCCTCCGACGACTGACCCGGCCGGCGAGGAATCGACCCATGAGCACCCCATCCACTGACGCGCCGGCCCAGTCGGCCCAGCCGGCCCGGCTCGCCGTCGGGGAACGCCCCACCGGGCTCCCCGTCGGCGGGACAGGCGGACCTGCAGGCCCCGGGGGCGCTGCCCGGACTGCCACACGGCCGGGCGGATCACCCCGGCCGGCGGCGGCCCGCGCACGACGACGGACCAGCGGCTCCCAGCTGGCCGCCGCGGGCTTCGTCGCACCCCTGGTGATCTACCTGATCGCCTTCTACGCGTATCCGCTGATGCGCAGCATCGACCTCAGCATCCACGACTACACCGTCCGGGCGTTCGTCCAGGGCGACGCCGAGTTCGTGGGCCTGGCGAACTACGTCGACGTCATCACCTCCAGCCTGTTCGCCCAGGCCATGTGGAACACGACCGCGTTCGTGCTGGTCTCGCTGGTCTTCCAGTACACGATCGGCCTGGCCCTGGCGGTCTTCTTCCGGTCCGGCTTCCGACTCTCGGCGACCCTGCGCGCGCTGTTCCTGGTGCCGTGGCTGCTGCCGCTGATCGTCTCCGGCTCGGCCTGGGCCTGGATGCTCAACAGTGACAACGGCATCGTCAACTCCTTCCTGAGCATCGTCGGCATCGGTCAGGTCAACTGGCTGACCTCGCCGGACACCGCGATGATCGGTGTGCTGATCGCCAACATCTGGCTGGGCATCCCCTTCAACCTCGTCATCCTCCACTCGGGCCTGCAGAACATCCCCGAGGAGCTCTATGAGGCGGCCTCCCTGGACGGTGCCGGCCCGTGGCGCCAGTTCGTCAGCATCACCTTCCCGCTGCTGCGGCCGGTCTCGGCGATCACCCTGCTCCTCGGGCTGGTGTACACCCTCAAAGTGGTGGACATCATCTGGATCATGACCTCCGGCGGTCCGGCGAACTCGACCACCACGCTGGCGATCTGGTCCTACCGGGAGGCCTTCGGCACCGGTCAGCCGGACATGTCACCGGCCGCCGCCGTCGGGAATCTGCTCATCGTCATCGCGCTGATCTGCGGACTGCTCTACGTGTGGGTCCAGCGCAGACAGGAGGAGTCATGATCGCCCGCCGACCCTGGTGGAAGACGCTGCTGGGGCTGGTCCTGACCGCCCTGATGCTCTTTCCCGTCTACTGGATGCTCAACGTGTCGCTGACCCGCACCGGAGACCTGCGTTCCAGCCCACCGCAGCTCGTTCCCGCAGACCCCACATGGGAGGGGTACGTGGCGGTCTTCGATCACCAGATGTCGTCGTTGGCCACCAGTCTGGTCATCGCGTTGGGCTGCGTGGCGTTGACCGTGGTCATCGCCGCGCCGGCGGGCTACGCGATCGCGCTGCTGAACCTGCGCGGCGAGCGGAGTCTGAACTTCGTGCTGCTGGTGGCGCAGATGCTGCCGGCGGTGGTCATGGCCATGGGGTTCTACGCCGTCTACGTCAGGCTCGGCCTGTTGAACACCGTCTGGGGCCTGATCCTGGCCGATTCGACCATCGCGGTGCCCTTCGCGGTACTGCTGTTCACGGCGTTCATGAGCGGACTGCCGCGGGAGCTGCTCCAGGCGGCGGCCATCGACGGCGCCACGGTCTGGCGGGTCTTCGTCTCGATCGTGCTGCCGATGAGCCGCAACTCGATCCTGACCGTCTCGCTCTTCGCCTTCCTCTGGGCCTGGTCAGACTTCATCTTCGCCTCCACGCTCAGCCGCAACGCCGACTTCATCCCGATCACGCTGAGCATCTACTCGTTCATCGGCAACAACACGACCCAGTGGAACGCCATCATGGCCACCGCCGTCGTGGCCTCCATCCCCGCGGCGGTGCTTCTGGTCATCGCCCAGCGCTATGTGGCCGCCGGTGTGACCGCCGGGGCAGTGAAGGACTGATCCGTGACTCTTCATCACACTGAGCAGCGTCCCCTGAAGACCACCGACGGCCCCCAGTCATCGGGCGCCCCCACCATCGGGGCGGCCGCGCCGGTGGTGCCGGCCCATGGCCGACGGCGCGGCGCCCGGACCCACGAGGTCCGCCTGGACCCCAGGAGCTTCTGGGGCCGACGCCAGGAGATCAACGCCCGGGCGACCCTGTCGCACTGTGTGGAGTGGTTGGAGCGGCTGGGCTGGCTGGAGAGCTTCGACCGCGTCGCCCGGGGAGAACCCACAGGGGACCGTCCGGGCTGGCAGTTCTCCGACTCCGAGGTCTACAAGCTCCTCGAGGCGGTGGCCTGGGAGCAGGCCCGCACCGGCGACCCGCAGATGGAGGAGCTCCATCGGGGGCTGGTCGCCCGCATCGCCCCGGCCCAGGACGACGACGGCTACCTGAGCACCGCCTTCGGACACCCCGGGCTGCCTCCGCGCTATTCAGACCTGTCCATGGGGCATGAGCTGTACACCATGGGTCATCTGCTCCAGGCGGCGGTGGCCCGTGCCCGGAGTCTCCCTCCGGAGGAGGTGGAGGCAGATCGGCTGGTCCGTGTCGCGCGGGCCGCGGCGGAGCACATCTGTGCGGAGTTCGGCCCTGCCGGGCGACCCGGCATCTGTGGTCATCCTGAGGTGGAGGTCGCCCTGGTCGAGCTGAGCCGCACGCTGGGGGAGTCCCGCTACCGGGACCAGGCCCGGCTGTTCCTCGACCGGCGGGGCCATGGAAGCCTGCCGGTCCCCGCGCTGCTGGCCGCCGACTACTTCCAGGACGACGTGCCGCTGCGTCGGGCCCAGGTGCTCCGCGGCCACGCGGTGCGGGCCCTGTACCTGACCGCCGGCGCGGTGGATCTGGCCATGGACACCGAGGACCAGCCGCTGCTGGAGACGCTGCTGCGCCAGTGGCGGCGCACTGTGGAGCGGCGCACCTATCTCACCGGGGGGATGGGCTCCCGCCATCAGGACGAGGGTTTCGGCGAGGACTTCGAACTGCCCGGTGACCGTGCCTACTGTGAGACCTGCGCCGGGGTCGCCTCCGTCATGGTCTCGTGGCGGTTGTACCTGGCCACCGGAGAGGTGGAACACCTGGACCTCATCGAGCGCACCCTGTTCAACATCATCGCCACCTCCGCCGCGGAGGACGGACGGGCCTTCTTCTACGCCAATCCCCTGCAGCTGCGGCAGGAGCCCGACGTCCAGGAGGCCGAGGGAGTGCACATGCGGGCGGAAGGGGGCTTGCGGGCACCGTGGTTCGACGTCTCCTGCTGCCCGACCAACGTGGCGCGGACCCTCGCATCGCTGCAGCACTATGTGTTCTCGATCGACGCCCTCGAGGAGCCGGTGCCGTCTCGCGGGCCGGCGGCTTCCGGTGCAGAGGGGGTGCCGCGGGTCTCGGTGCTGCAGTATATGCCCGGGGAGATCCGCGCCGAACTGCCCGCCGGGCATCTGGGGCTGCGTGTCCAAGGGGACTATCCGCACCAGGGGCAGGTCGGGCTGGTCATCACGGAGGTTCCCGAGGGGCCCGTCAGGCTGCGGCTGCGGGTGCCCTCCTGGGCGGACGGCGCCGCCCTGACGGTGACCAGTGCCGACGGAGTCCTGCTGTCTCGGAGGTCGGTGCCGCCCGGCTGGGCCGAGGTCGGGGAGCGGCTGGCGCCCGGGGACGCGGTGGAGCTGGATCTCGGGACGGCTCTGCGCCTGACCTGGCCGGATCCGCGCGTCGACGCGGTGCGCGGCACAGTCGCCCTCGAGCGTGGTCCGCTGGTCCTCTGTCTGGAGTCCATCGATCTGCCGGAGGGCGTCGCCCTGGAGGACCTGCGTCTGGATCCGGATCAGCCGTTGGTCGCACATGACGACGGCGCCCGGGTGCGGCTGCAGGTGGTGCCTGGTGCCGCGCCGCGCCCCGGAGCACCGCCGTTCGGCCCTCCGCCGACGGCTCCGGAGAGTGCCCCTCGGACGTTCACTGCGCCCCTGGTGCCCTATCACCGGTGGGCCGAGCGGGGGCCCTCCACCATGCGGGTCTTCCTCCCGCTCGCCGGATCATCACTGACACCGGTTCAGCACTGATCTCGCACCAGCACTGATCTCGCACCAGCACTGACACCGGATCATCCACGACACGGAGAGGTGACACATCGATGCAGCACCTGACGAGACGGCGAGGCCGCATCTCCGGCGCGACGGCGAGCGCCGCCGCCGTCGCGCTGGGGGCCGGCGTGCTGGCCGGGGGAGCTCCCGCTCACGCCGCCCCGCCCGACCCGATCCTGCACTACACCATGGACGAGCTCGACGGAGACCGCCTTCCCGACGTCTCGGGCAACGGTCTGGACGGCAGCGTCACCGGAGAGGTCGACGTCGTCGACGCCGGGGACGGCTCGAGCCTGCGACTGGGCGGCGGCCAGGTGACCCTCCCTGCGGGGCAGTTCCAGGAGGCCGAGGACCTGACCGTCTCCACCCGGGTGAAGTGGAGCGGAGACGGCGGCGCCTGGCAGTGGCTCGTCGCGCTGGGCGCCGACACTGAACGCTATCTGTTCGTCACGCCCTCCCACGGGGACGGTCAGCTTCGCGCGGCGATCACCACCCAGGGGGCCGGGGGAGAGTCGACCGTCACCGGGCTGAGTCCCCTGCATGCGGATCAGTGGGCGACGCTGACCGTCACTCTCGACAGCGCCGAGGACACCCTGACGACCTATCTCAACGGCGTCCCGGTGGGAAGCACCGCGACCACCGTCAGCGCCTCGGAGCTCTGGACCGGCGCGACCGAGACCGAGACCAGCGGCCATATCGGGCGCTCCTTCTACCCCGATCCGCCCTTCACCGGCGAGATCGATGATTTCCGCATCTACGACGCCGCACTCACGGAGGATCAGGTGGCTGACATTCAGGACGGTGACCTCCCGGAGCGGGAGGCGATCGAGACCGAGGTGGAGGTCCAGGCCAACACCGGCTCCGCCCCGCAGCTGCCCGGTGAGGTGCGGGCCGAGTACACCGACGGCTATCCGCGTTCGGTGCCGGTCAGCTGGGAAGACGTCGACCCGGAGGCCTACGCGCAGGTCGGCGAGTTCATCGTGACCGGGGAGGCCGCTGGCATCGAGATCACCGCTCGGGTGACGGTGCAGGACCAGGAGGTCACCGTGGATCTCTCCCACCGCGGCGGAGACGTCCATGGTGGGGCCTCCGGAGTCCTCTACGGCTTGTATGACGAAGGGATGCCCACGGACAACCTCATCGAGGGGATGAACCTGCGGTCAGTGGCCACCAAGGCGCAGGACGGCTCGCAGCACCCCGGCTCCGACGCCCTGGAGGTCCTGCCCCAGCTGGCCGAGACCACCGGCGGGGACCTCTACCTGCGGATCACCGACTGGTACCGCGGCTTCCCGTACCAGATTCCGGGGGAGACCCCGGAGGAGCGGCGGCAGGACTTCCTGCGCATCCTCGACGAGCAGCTGGAGATGATCGAGGAGTACGCTGACCGCGGCGAGGAGGAACGCCGCCAGGTGGCGCAGAATCTGGTGATCGAGCCGTTCAACGAGCCCGAGGGCAACATGTTCAGCGACCGCCCGAACGCCGAATGGAGCGTGCAGGCTCCCGGCGAGTCCTGGCTGGACGAGCCGGGGCCGTTCTTCCAGACTTGGGACGAGGTCTACCGCACCATCTGGGACTGGTCGGAGCGGACCGGCATCGAGATGCGCATCGCTGGTCCAGGTGCGGAGCACCTGTGGCCCCAGATCGAAGGCTACCTGGAGCACACCGTGGAGCAGGGGACGCTGCCGGACATCGTCACTTGGCACGAGCTGACCCACCCGCAGGCGATCCGCGATTCGGTGGCCCAGTTCCGCAGCTGGGAGGAGGCGATCTACCCCGGCACCGAGTATGAGGGGGTGGAGCTGCCGATCAACATCAACGAGTACGCCTTCAACTACCACACCTCGGTGCCGGGCCAGATGATCCAGTGGATCTCCGCCATCGAGGACATGAAGGTCGATGCGATGATCGCCTTCTGGAACATCAACGGCAACCTGGCGGACTCTGCGGTGCAGGCGAATCGGGGCAACGGCCAGTGGTGGCTCTACAATGCGTATGCGAAGCTCAGCGGCGAGACCGTGGAGCTGACCGCACCCCACCCCGGGGAGAACTACACCCTGCAGGGTGTCGCCGCCCTGGACGAACGGAACCACACCGCCCGCACGCTCATCGGCGGAGCCGACGGCCTGGCCCCGGTGACCTTCGATCAGGTCCCTGCTGATGTCTTCGGCGACGAGGTGCGCGCATGGGTCCACGAGATCCCCTGGACCGGTCAGCTCGGCGACTCTGCCCAGCCGCGCCAGCTCGCGGAGCTGGTGCTGCCGGTGGAGGACGGGCAGGTCCAGGTGCGCTTCGACGGCGATGAGCTGCCGCTGCTCACCGAGTCCTCCGCCTATGAGATCGTGCTGGCCCCGGCCGGAGCTGGCCGGGAGGACACGATCAGCCAGGCGTGGCGGGCCAGCTATGAGGCCGAGGACGCCCAGCTCACCGGGGAGGGGTTCGGGATCAACGGTCCTGAGGGCTCACCGGCTGCGGTGGACAGGTTCTACACCTCCGGCGGGTACAACGTGGGCGGGCTGCGCACCGGGGGCCAGGGGTCCATCGACTTCACCGTCGAGGTCCCGGAAGACGGCACGTATGACCTCTCGGTCTTCGCCAACAGCCTCAACACCTTCGACCTGGTGCAGGAGCAGGGGCCCACCAATGTGTTCCTCACCGTGGATGGGGAGGCCGAGCAGGAGCTGTTCCTGCCGCTGGGCTACAAGTGGGTGGTCTGGGATCACACCGAGACCACTGTGGAACTTGCTGAGGGCACCCACACGATCTCGCTGTCCACCCACAGCCTGGACGGGGAGCGGACCACTCAGGGTGATGCCCTCGTGGACCGCATCACCCTGTCCCGCCAGCAGGACGGCGTCACCGTCTACCCGGCGGAGATCGCCCAGCATGAGGGATCCTTCGCCGAGCATGACAGACCTGAGGACGGCACCGGCTCCGGCGGGGCCAAACTCGCCCAGGGGGAGAGCATCACCTTCTGGGTCTATGGGGAGGTCGACGGCGAGGCGCAGCTGGAGCTGTCCACCTTCGGCCGCGCCGAGGGCACGATGAGCCTCAACGGCCGGGAGCTGGCGGAGGTCGACGGCGACGTCTCGATCGCCGCCCACCTGGACGGTGGGGTCAACAAGGTCACCGTGACCCACACCGGGGACCGGAAGTGGCTGATGATCGACAGTCTCACAGTGGCGCCCTCCGAGGAGGCTCTGCCGGTGACTGAGCTGGCGGCCTCGGACGGCGAGTTCGCCGGCGAGGCTGCGCTGACCGAACTCTCCCTGGCCGAGGACGGCACTGCGGTCACCGGCGTCGGGGGAGAGCCCGGCAATGAGAACGCCGTGACCTTCACGGTCGAGGCCGCCCAGGCGGGCCCCCACGCCGTGGTGGTGAGGTACTCCAATCCGGAGCAGGTCCCGGCGACGCACTACAACCCCAACCCGATGGGCCGACCTGCGGAGTTCTCCGTCAACGGTGGGGACCCCCAGCGGCACATGTTCGCGCCCACGTTCCATGAGAACAACTTCGTCGAGCGCACTGTGGTGCTGGACCTCGAGTCAGGGGAGAACTCCGTGAGGATCTCGGCGGAGGAGAAGCCGAATCTCGACGGTGAGACCTCCGCGGAGGACAACTGGCCGGGCATCCCGCTCCGGGCGGGGCAGGCCCCGATCATCGATGGGCTGACCGTCTCGCCGCTGCACGACTGAGTCCGCACGACTGAGTCCGCACGACTGAGTCCGCACGGCGCGGCGCGGCCGGCGCCGCGCGACGCCTCGGTACCTCTGGCCTCCCGAGAGGACGCCAGAGGTGCCGATGGCATGGCGGGGCGCGCAGTGCCGCCCCGTCCACCGCGCCCATACGCAGCCCGAACGCAGCCCGCATGCAGCCCGGCCGCAGAGTGCCGATCAGGTGTAGGGGCAGACGTAGGCGACGGTGTCCGCAATGCGCACGGTGAAGGACTCGTCGCGTTCGATCTGGAAGGACTCGCCTTCGGTGTAGGTCACCCAGTCATCACGTCCGGGAAGGCGGACGTCCCAGGTCCCGCGGAGCAGGATCATCCACTCGCGGGTCGGAGCCTCGAAGGTCCATTCGCCCGGCTCCATGACGCCCACGGTGAACTTGCCTTGCTGGTTGGCGAACTCCAGGCTGCGCACCTGGCCGTCGTAGTACTCGTTCTGGCCAATCATTGATCGTCCTTTCCGAATGCTCGGATCGTGATGCTGACGATCGCACGCTACGGGAGCACCGTCGGCGCACTCTTCTGGAGAATGCTGGGGTTCGACTCGGCCGCAAGCGGATCCTGGCGACGACCATCCTGGTGATGTCCGGCGCCGCCGTGGCGATCGGGCTGATCCCGCCCTACGCCGCCATCGGTGTCGCGGCTCCGGCCCTGCTGCTCTTCTTCCGCATGGTGCAGAGCTTCTCAGCAGCCGGCGAGTACGCCGGGGCCGGCACCTACATCGCGGAGTTCGCCTCCAACCGATCGCGCGGGTTCATGACCAGTGCGGTGCCCATGGCCGCCTCGGCGGGCTTCCTGCTCGCGTCGTTCACCGCGACCGTGCTGTACTCGTCGCTGTCGTCAGAGGCGATGGAGTCCTGGGGCTGGCGGGTGCCGTTCCTGATGGCAGGCCCTTTGGGCATGATCACCCTGTACCTCGGGTACCGGTTGGAGGAGACGCCCTACTTCCGCGAAGTCATGGACGCCCGTGAGGAGCGAGAGGCCCAGACGACCAAGGAGGCGAAGGCCGAGAAGCAGGCGTGGAAGCAGACGCGGAAGCAGACGCGGAAGCAGGCGCAGACGCGCCAGGACCGTGCCGGGGCCAGGAGCAGCTTCTGGGCCAACGCCCCCGGCATGACCCGGCTGCTGCTCGTGATGGCGCTCAACGCCGGCGCCTACTACAAGAGAGCGCTCCTGGCGGCCTGCATCGGTCTGATGTTGCTCGCTTACCCGATGATGTTCACCTTCTCCGTGGGCAGCGTGCCGCTGGCCATCCTGGCCCTGGTCACCGCGCTGGCGATCGTCACCCTGAACGACGCGGTCTTCCCGTCCTTCTTCGCCGAATCGCTGTCCACCAGGTCCCGATACGTCGGATTCGCCCGGCCGTTCACCCTCGGAGCGGCCCTGTTCGGCGGTGTCGCTCCCTACACCGGCACCTGGCTGATCCAGGCCACCGGAGGCCCGTACTCCTCGGCGCTGTTCCTCATCGCGGTGCCCCCGGCCGGTCAGGCCACCACGGCCCGCACGGCCAGGTGGTCCGAGGGGAACTCGTTGTCCTCATGGTCCGGGATGTGTCGGCAGGTCCCCGGATAGGGGACGAACCCCTGATCATCACCGGCGTCGGCGTCGTCGGCCGCCCCGCCCACATGGTCGGCGGCGAGGACCTCGAGCCCGCGCACGTAGATGAAGTCGATCCGGTCCCGCGGCTCGTCGCTCAGCGTGTGGATCTGGGACCAGGACCGTCCCGGGGCCCGAGCCGGGTCCGGATGCACCGCGCGGAAGGCATCGGTGTACCCGGCGTCGATCAGCCGACGGGTCGCCGGCCAGTCGGCCGACGGGCGATCCGCGGCCTCCCAGTCCACCGGGGAGGGCACGTTGAAGTCCCCGGCGATGACCACCGGCATGTCACCATGCTCGGTCAGGATTCGGTCGGTCTCGGCGAGCACCTGCTGGGCCTGCTGGTCCCGGAGCACCTCGCCGTCCTGGGAGAACACCGCGCCCCGCCCTTCGGGCAGCTCGTCGGACCGGTAGGGACCGTAGTCTTGCGGGGCCAGGTGCACAGACCAGGCCAGCAGCTCACCCAGCCGGGTCTGGACGATCGCAGCCGTCGCATAGGGGGCGGTGTCGGTCCGCAGCAGTCGAGCGCCTCCTGCGGAGAGCACCGCGTTGTCCCAGGACTGCTGGGCCACTGTCATCCCCAGGGTGCGGCCGAGCCGCCCGCCGGCGTCGCCCCAGCACTCCTGCAGGAAGAGCAGATCCACCTCCTGCCCTCGCAGCACGTCGATCTGCTTGTGCCGCCCGTCGGCGACCTTCTCTCCGCCGAACCAGAGGTTCCAGCAGAACAGGCGCAGCGTAGGCCGGTCGGTCTCCGCGGTCCCCGCGGTCAGTGCGGCCGGACGGGCGGCTTCGGTGGGCGTGGTCATGGTCTCCTCCAGATCAGTCTCAGCATGGTCTTCACCCTCAGCATGGTCTCTACCCTCAGCAGCGGGCACAGCGGATCAGTCTCGGCCCTCGACGCCCTCCGGCGCCACCCGGGTCTCGACGTCGGTGAGCCGGGTCAGCCGCAGCGCGCAGGCCAGCTCCACACCCGTGTCCGCGTTCACCCCGATCACTGTCGTCCCTGCGGCCTGCGCGGCCCGTGACCCGGCTGGGGAATCCTCGAAGGCCACCGTCTGCTCGGGGGCGACCCCCAGCGCCGCGGCGGCCGCCAGGTAGAGGTCCGGGGCCGGTTTGCCGGCGGCGACGTCGTCAAGGGTGCGCACGACGTCGACCCGTTCCAGGATCCCGACGTCGGCCAGCATGGCGAGCACATCGGCGCGCAGTCCGTTGCTGGCCACCGCCAGGGGGACGACGCCGGAGAGCGCCTCCACCAGCTCCACCGCCCCGGGCATCGGCCGGACCCCCTCGGCCAACAGCGACGAATAGCGTGCGGTGAGCTTCGACTCGATCCCTGCGGCGCTCGCCGGGGAGCCCAGCAGCTCGGCCAGCCGGCGCGCCGACTCGTCGACCCCCAGGCCGCGGAAGTCCTCCAGCGCAGTGTCCGCAGTGTCTGCGGTGTCCGCCGTGGGGGTGCCCTGCGGCAGCCAGGAGGCGATCAGCTCCATCCATACCGACTCGGAGTCGACCAGCAGGCCGTCGCAGTCGAAGATCACCGCCTCGGCGGTGACCGACCGATCCTGTTCCCGGAGCGGACCCAGGTGGGCCACCTGTCCTGTCCGGATCATGCGGGCACCTCGATGGTGCGGGAGGGGAGTCGGAGGGCCGGGGCGGAGAGCAGATGCGGCGAGACTCGGGTGCCCGGCACCAGGTCGGCGGCCTCGGCGGCCGAGACGGAGCTGGTCACCGAAACGCCGTCGGCAGATTCCGCACGCACCACGGTGCGCTCGCCGGTGTAGATCTGGGAGACCACAGTGCACCGGCCGTCCTCCTCCGGCAGCAGGGTCAGGTTCTCGGGGCGGATGAAGACGGTGTCCAGCCCAGCCCGCGGCGCCTGGGCCGGCAGCGCTCCGCGAGTGAAGGATGGGTCGGCGCCCAATTCGGTCACAGTGCCTACGAATCGGGCGACGAACTCCGTGGTCGGACGCTGGTAGACGGCCTGCGGCTCATCGATCTGCTCGATGATCCCACCGTTGAGCACGGCCACCCGATCGGCGATGGCCAGCGCCTCCTCCTGATCGTGGGTGACGAACATCGTGGTGATGCCCAGCTGCTGCTGCAGCCGGCGGATCTCCTCACGGATCTGGGTGCGCACGATCGCGTCCAAGGCGGAGAGCGGCTCGTCCAGCAGCAGAACCTCGGGCTGGGTGGCCAGGGCCCGGGCCAGCGCCACGCGCTGCTGCTGCCCGCCGGAGAGCTGGTGCGGAAAGCGGGCGGCGAATTCGCCCAGTCCGCACATCTCCAGCATCTCCACGGCCAGGGCCCGGCGCTTCTCTCGCCGGACCTTGCGCACGCGCAGGCCGTACTCCACATTGTCCTGCACGCTCATGTTGGGGAACAGGCTGTACGCCTGGAACACCATGCCGATGCCCCGTCGGTTGGGCGGCACCGCGGTCAGGTCCTCACCGCCGACGATGACGCGGCCGGTGCTCGGGCGCTCGAATCCGGCCAGGATCCGCATCGCGGTGGTCTTGCCGCAGCCGGAGGGCCCCAGCACGGTCACCAGCTCGCCGGCGCCGATGGTCAGATCCAGGTTCTTCAGCACTGTGGTGGGTCCGAAGGACTTGGACACACCCTCGAGCGTCACCTCGTTGGAGGTCACGGGAGCGGGCTGTGCGGAGGACGACGCAGCGTCTGCGGGGGTCGTCACGGGAGATGTCACGGACGCATTCATGAGGTGGGAGCTTTCTGGGTGGACTTCTGGAGCTGCTTCTCGGCACGTGCCGCCCGGCCGGCCGGGGAGAACCGGTCGGCGGACAGCGTCGCGACGAACAGCAGCGCCCAGGTGGTCAGGTTCAGCAGCACCGCGATCGCGATGGAGGCGCGGAAGTCATGGGAGGAGACGTCATAGAGCCAGACCGGGATGGTCTGTTGGCTCAGCGTGGCGGCCAGGGAGAACTCGCCGAAGCACAGGGCCGTGGTGAAGAACACCGAGAACAGCATGGAGCCGCGGATGTTCGGGATCACCACTCGGAAGATGGTGCCCCAGGTGCTGGAGCCCAGGATCGCGGAGCCTTCCACCATGGCTTTCAGAGGGATCGTGCGGAGGCCGGCGTCGATGGATCGGAAGGTGAACGGCAGACACAGCACCACGTAGGTCCCGACCAGGATCAGCGGCAGGTCCGGGTTCTGCAGGAACTGACTGACCTGATTGCCCAGAGAGCCGCGTCCCTGCTGAGCTCCTGCCCTCAGCAGCGCGACCACGCCGGCGGCGATCGCGATCGGCGGAACCACCAGGGGCAGAGTGCACAGGATCTCCAGCGCCGGGCGCAGCTGGGGCGCCCACAGGTGGACTGCGACCAGAGCGGGGACCAGGGCGAGCACCAGAGTGACGATCGTCGCGGCGGTGATCGCGAAGGTTCGGCTGGCCGCCGCGGCCAGGGAGGCGTCCTCGGTGATGACCGAGTAGGCGTCCACGGAGAAGCTGCCGCCGGGGAACAGAGCGTAGGCGATCGAGCAGAGCACCGGGATGGTGACATACAGGGCGACGGCGACGACCGGCACCCAGCGGGAGGCCCGCAGGGCACGGCCGCGGCCCGTCCCGGTCGCAGGGGCCGGCGGGGAGGTCACTGCATCCATCGTGTGCTCCTTCGCTGCAGGCGGTTGAACAGGAACAGCACCGCGACCGCGACGACCACCATCGTGACGCCCAGCGCCATGGCCACAGGCTGGCTGGAGGGGCTCTGGCCCAGCAGGGACGAGATGTTCAGCGGGATCAGCGGGAAGCCTCCTGCGCCGATCAGCACGGCGGCCGAGGCGTGGGTGGCGAAGGCGGCGCCGAAGCACAGGATCAGCCCGCCCAGCAGCGCAGGTGCGGCCACGGGCAGACCCACGCGCCGCCAGAAGACCGCCGGGGATCCGCCGAGTGCGGCGTTGGCCTCGCGCCATTCGCGACGCAGCCCCATGAACGTGGGCAGGGTGACCATGACCATGGTGGGGATCAGGAAGTACTGGTACATGACGACCAGGCCCTGCCAGGAGTACAGCGAGAAGCCGGTGGCTTCGAGGTTCAGCGTCGAGTAGACGACTCCGGCGTTGCCCAACGTCACGATGAAGGCGAACGCCAGGGGCGCGCCGCCGTCGTTGGCCAAGACCGAGGAGAAGACGGCCACGACGGAGTCCAGCTTCTTGGAGCGGATCAGGCTGATGCAGAAGGCCGTCACGGCGCCGACGACCGCGGCGATCAGGGCACCGACCACCGAGACCTGCAGGGAGTTCAGCACGGCCTGCGAATGGGAGCCGGTAGTGAGCGCGGCGAAGTGATCGAGGCCGACGCCGGTGGCGCCGTCCTCCGTGGTGACGGTGAACGCGATGATGGCCATGCCGACGATCGGCAGGATGAAGAACAGTCCCAGCAGAAAGCCCAGCGGCAGCAGCGAGAGCGTGGCGGGGTGACGCAGGGCCGACCAGGTCTCCCGGCCGAGCCGGCGGCCGGTCCGCCGGTCGGACCGGCCGCGGCTCAGCTGGGAGGGAGCGGCGTCGCGCGAGGTGACCGGGGTCGTCACCGGATGGCACCTGCCCACTGCTCGTCGACGACGGCCTGGTTGGTCTCTCGCTGCTCCAGCGTGGGCTGGGGTGCTTCCACCCCGCCTTCGCCGGGAAGGGCTTCCAGGGCGTCCTGGTCGACGGTGCCGGCCTCGATCATGGCGTCGAGGCGGACAGGCGTGACGTAGCCCTCGAGCAGGATGTTCTGGCCTTCGTCGGAGAAGAGGAACTCGAAGAACAGTCGGGCGACGGCGGGGTGCGGGGCGTCGTCGTTGAGGGAGGCGGCGTAGAAGGAGGAGACCTGTCCGTCGGAGGGCAGGGTGATCTCCAGTTCGATGCCTGCCTCCTCGGCCAAGTCGTCCGCGATGGGCTGCAGCAGGTAGTCCCAGTTCAGCACGATCGGGGTCTCGCCGGTCTCGATGGTTCCGGCGTTGGCCTCCACGGGCAGCAGATTGCCCATCTCGGAGAGTTCGGCGAAGTACTCGATGCCGGGTTCGATGTCGTCGAAGGATCCGCCGTTGGCCTCAGCCGCGGCGTGGACGATCATGAAGGCGCCTTCGGAGGCGGTGGGGTCGGAGGGCAGGGCCACCTGGCCCGAGTACTGCGGGTCCAGCAGGTCGGCGAAGTCCTCCGGGCAGTCGGAGACGCGGGAGGTGTCGCAGCCGATGGCGATGGTGCCGCCCAGATGGTTGATCCAGGTGCCGGCCTCGGACCGGAACGCCTCGTCGACGTCGTCGATGGTGGCCGGGGTGTAGTGGGCCAGCAGGCCGTCCGCGTCGGCTTCCTCGGCGAAGCTCATCCCGGTGTCCAGGTAGTCCAGGGAGCTGTCCTGGCCCTGTCGGTTGATCACCGCGTTGATGAGGTCCTGGCTGGAGCCGGTGGAGGTGTCGTTGACGATGTCGATGTCGTACTTCTCGGAAAAGGCCTCCAGCAGCTTGCCGTAGTTGGCCCAGTCTTCGTAGAGGCCCATGGCGTTGAAGGTGCCTTCGGCCTGAGCGTCCTCGATGAGCTGGTCCATGCCGCCGCCGTCCTCGACGGTGGTGGCTTCGCGCCAGCTGGAGGAGGACTCCGAGGCGCCGGAGTCTCCACCGCAGGCGGCCAGCCCGAGGGTGGTGATGGTCAGAGTGCCGAGCAGGGTGGTGGTTCGTGTGCTCATCAGTGCGGTGCCAAACCCTTCTTCAGGTGTCGAGTGATCGAGGGTGCCGCGGGACCCGGCGTGTGGCCGGGATCTCCTGCGGCATCGAACAGACTCCATGTTCACTAGTGAACTCATCGAAGTCAAGTCTAAGATCACTAGTGGAAATGGACAGCCCGGGGCGGTAGGGTTCCTTCCGGGTGAACGGAGGGCGACAGCTCGGTGAGGATCCGGGCACCCACGACGCAGGCTTCCGGCGGGGCCGACGGGTCAGCTCCGCAGCAGAGACAGGGATGAATTCGAAGGCCGGGCGACGACAGCGTCTACACTGGTCAGCGGCATGCCCGGCAGGCTCCGGTGCGACGCCGGAACGACACCGGAACGACACCGGAACGACACCGGGACGACATCGGGGAAGGGGTGGAGGATGGCGGGCTTCGCCTTCAGCAGCATCGCGGAGGCGCTCCGCGAGGAGATCCGCTCCGGGGTGCTCGGTGTGGGGGACTCCCTGCCCTCGGAACGAGCCCTGAGCGAGCGGTTCGGCGTCTCCCCGGGCACAGTGCGCGTCGCGTTGAAGGAACTGGTCTCCGAAGGCACCGTCGACGGCACCCGCGGACGGCCGAAGACGGTGGTGCGCGTGCCGCGACCGCAGTCCAGCTTCGACGAGTTCCACAGCTTCGCCCAGTGGGCCCGCGGCCACGGCCGGGAGCCCGGTGGGCAGGTTATGGAGAATCGGTGGCAGATCGCCTCCGAGATGGACGAGGTGCTGCTCCAGGCCCGACCGGGCCAGCGCGTCCTCGCCGTGACCCGCATCCGCACCCTCGACGGCGAGACCGTCATGCTGGAGCGCACGCACTACCCCGAGTGGCTCGGTGAGATCGTCGAAGCGCTGCCGAAGGACACCTCCTCGGTCACCTCCGTGCTCGCCCAACGGCACCAGGTGCACTTCAGCCACGCCGAGCACATGTTCGGCGCCGAAGGAGCCAAGGCCCGGGACGCCGCGATGCTGGGCATCTCCCGCGGAACGGCCCTGCTGATGCACCGGCGCGTCTCCCGGGACCCGGGCGGACGGTTGCTCGAGTGGTCCACCGACCGGTACATCTCCGGGCGGATCCTGCTCTCCGTGGGCAATTCGTGGAACTCCAATCCGCTGCGCTGGGCGCTGCCCGGATCCGAGCCCGGACTCTGAGCAGATCGCTCGGTACACTGGCCCGTGATGGGGGATCTCTTCGCCGGGCGCTATGAGCTCGTCGACCCGCTGGGAGAAGGCGGCGTCGGCACCGTCTGGCGCGTCTGGGACCACCGTCGGAGGGCCTACTGCGCGGCCAAAGTGCTCCGCCAGGTGGACGCCACCTCCCTGTTGCGCTTCATCCGCGAGCAGAGCCTGCGCCTGGATCATCCGCATGTGCTGGCCCCCACCGGCTGGGCGGGGGAGGACGACAAGGTCCTGTTCACCATGCCGATCATCGCCGGCGGGTCCGTCTCCACCCTGGTGGGGGACTTCGGTCCGCTGCCGCCCCGGCTGGTCGCGGTGCTGCTGGACCAGCTGCTCGCCGCCCTGGAGACCATCCACGCGGAGAATCTCGTCCATCGCGACGTGAAGCCGGCGAACCTGCTCCTCGACGCCACCGGCCGGGACCGCCCGCAGCTCTGGCTGGCGGACTTCGGCATCGCCGCCGGGATCGATGAACCCCGTCTCACCCAAGGGCCCTATGCCCTCGGCACCCCTGGTTATCTCGCCCCGGAGTGTCTGACGCTGGGCTGGGAGCCGGACCCGCGGGCCGATCTGTATTCCGCGGGCATGTGCGCGGTGGAGATGCTCCTCGGGCTGCGCCCGGACCCGAACCCGGAGGCCACCGAGGCCCTGGCCGCAGCGGAGGTGCCGCATCAGTTGCCGGCCGGGCTGGTCGACGTCGTCACCGGCCTGGCACGTCCCGGCCTAGGGGCACGCCTGCCGGATGCCGCCACCGCCCGTCGCATGCTCGCCGCCACCGGCCTGTGCTCCGAGCACGCCCCGCTCGAGAGCATCCTCGGGGAGGTGGAGGTCTTCGACCAGGTGCCTGACCTGCCCTCCGGGTGGACCCCGGATGGTCCTGCCGACGGGCACGGTACGGCAGCCCCCGCCACGGCAGCCCCCGATGACGCCGGGTCCTCCGCCGGGTCCTCGGCTGGCTCCTCCGCCGCCGACTCCTCTGCCGGCTTCGCCGCGTCGGCCCACTCTGCCGTCGCTGCAGCACCTGCTCATGAGCCGGGCACCGACTCCACGACGCTGATCGATCGCCGGGGGACACCCACCCGGCCGGTGCCGCCGGAGGAGACCCGGCCGGCCGGGTCGCATCCGCCGCAGCCTCCGCAGCCTCCGCAGCCTCCTGTGCAGCCCCTTGCGATGTCTCCGGTGCAGGCGCCGGACCAGACGTCCCGGGGTTCTGCGCCGAGCCCGCTGGCACCTCTGGGAGGGCAGCGCCAGGATGTCGGGCCCGAACCCATCGGGGCACAGCCCCACGGCCGGGTCCAGGGACTGCGGCGCCCCGGCAGGCTTCGGGTGATCGGGATCGCCGTGGGGCTGATCCTCGCCGGGCTGCTGGTGCTGCTCGTCACCCTCTGGATCGTGCTGACCTGATCAGACGGTCCGCATGCTGAGGAGCGTCAGCGTTGATCCGGGCCCTGCCCCCAGAACGGCCGTCCCGGGGAGGGACCCTGACTCTGCTGGCCCTGACCCTGCTGGCCCTGACCCTGCTGGCCCTGACCCTGCTGGCCGTGGGGGTGCTGTTCGAAGGGAGGCCGACTCGGGGCATGCGGGTTCGGAGCCTGCGGGCTTGGGGCGTCGGGCAGCGGGTGCGGGTTCCGAAGGGCCCGGACCAGCACGAAGGAGCCTGAGCCGATCAGCAGCAGCCCGAGCACCGCCAGGACCGCCACGACGGCCGGGCTGTCACCCCACGAGCTGATCCGGGCCAGGGGTCCGCTGCCGGCTCCGGTGGGGACCACGTCGCCTCCGGAGAAGGTCGGCCATGCCTCCTCGTAGACCTCCGGATAGGCGGGGGCACCGTCGCCGGCCTCCCCGAAGGTGCCCACGGTCAGGCGGTACAGCACGGGGAGACTCTCCCCGGTGTCGTGATCATCTGCGGTGACCACCAGGAACTGCTCGCCGGCGAGCATGTTGTGGTCGAACTCGCGATTGAACCATCGGATGGGGCCCGGACTCACCCGGTACTGGGTCGAAGAGGACGTGCTCAGCGTGCCGGAGTCGTAGTCGACCATCGCGCGGAGAGGATTGGTGACTGCCAGCGAGACCGATCCCATTCCGGCGAGCCGGTCGGCGAGTCGGTCATCGGGCTGGGGGAAGAACGCCTCCGCCTGCAGCCGCTCGCCCCAGTGGACCGGCACACGGAAGATCTGCGTCTCGCCGGGGCGGATCTCCAGGTCATAGGTGCTGCCGAGCTCCAGTGCCGGGGCCATGCCGAAGGACCGGCCCGGTTCGATCTCCAGGGCGCCGGAGACGTCGCGCCCGATGTCCCGCCACTCGTGGTCGCCGGCGCTGTCCGGGGGAGGGAGCTCACCCAGCCGCATCGGGCGCGGCTCCTCATGGACGAGGATCTCCACCGGTTCTCCGACGCTCCGGAGATCCTCCGGATCACCGCCCAGGGCGATGGTCAGCACGATCTCCTCGGCCGCACCGCAGGCGCCGTCGCCGGTGCCGTCCCAGGACGGTGCGGCCGCGACGTGGGTAGTGCGCAGGTGGTCGCGGAATCCGGAGGCCGTGCTGGAGAGGGTGTCCGAGGAGCAGGAGTCGCCCTCCCAGGTGCCGGTCTCCACGCGGACCGGATCTCCTTCGCCCCGCTGCCCCAGCGCGGTGACTCCGATGTGGAGCGTGGAGTGGTCGATCTCCCGGGGGATCCGGTAATGCAGGGTTCCGGTGGTGAACTCATCGAGGTACTGGGTGCCGGAGCTGAGCTCGACGGCGTCTCCGGGGTGTCCGCCGCCGGTGATCATCTCACCCTGCAGCACGGGCTCGTCGAGCGTCTCGGCCGTCATGGGGGTGAAGCCGCCGGCCGCGGGGGCGGTCGGCAGCAGCATCAGCAGGACTCCGGCGGATGCGGCGATGGTCCGCCAGGGGGCTCTGATCGTCATCTTCCGGGCCTCTTCGACAGTGCAGTGCGGCGGAGGCACGTGCCGTGGACGGCACGCTCCTGGGCGGCAGTCTACTGCGCCGGTGGCCGCGGTGACGGGGTCACCGCCTGCGCAGAGGTCCCGGACCCGCCGACAGTTGCGCCAGCAACGGGCCCAGAGCGGGTGACGCCGTCATCGCTGGATCACGGCAGGACGAGTAGACTTCGCGTGAGTGAACGACGACTGCTGGAGATGAGGCGTCCATGAGCGTGGAAGAGAACATCGAGGCTCAGCGAGCCGCCTATGGCGAGCAGCTCTCCGAGATCTTCGGGAGGATCAGGCAGGCCCTGGGGATCAACCAGTCCGAATTGGCTGGCGTTCTGGGGATGTCGGCGCCGATGCTCTCCCAACTCAACAGCGCCCAACGGGTCAAGATCGGCAATCCAGCCGTGCTTCAGCGCCTGCAGTCCCTGGATGAGCTGGCTGAACAGCTGGACCAGGGTCTCGTCGCCGCCGAGGGGGTGTCCGCTCGGCTCGAGGAGATCCGGTCCTCCACCGGCCGGTTCACCCGGACGACCTCCATGGTCTCGGCCGAAGGCGGTGACGCCGCCGTCGTCGCCGGGGTGCGGAACCTGCTGCGGGCTGTGGCCTCGGGCCAGCAGATCAAAGATGCCGCCGATCAGCTCGATGAGGGTGCCCCCGGCCTCGCCGAAGTGCTGCGCACCTACGGGCTCGGCTCCGTCGGGCGGGCGCTGGATCACTATACGAATCACAAGGATCTCTTCTGACACTATCCTGCGGATCGGGTGTCCGCCCGTGCCGCACGGGCCCCGGCACGCCGCAGGTCAGCCTTGCGGCCCGTAGACCTCCTCGAGGACGTCGGCAGGGATCTCCAACGGCGGGATCTCGTTGAACAGGGAGTATTCGGCTTGGATCTCCATGCCGAGGCTGACCGGATCTGGGGAGTCCTGGGTGTGCAGGGTGAAGGAGAACTCCTCGACGAAGAAGGTCTCCGGGTCGACGGTGGCCTCGACGGTCATATCCGTCTCCTCGGGCTCGAAGCCGTCCAGGCTCAGTGAGAACGGCTCTTCGAACGCGTCGAAGGCGGCGCGGTCGCTGCCGCGGTACTCCAGCAGATAGGACCGGTCGTCATAGGTGACCTCCAGCAGCTCCTCCAGCTCGGTGAGGCTCTGGACCACCCGGCTGTACCGGCTGTCGGCGTCGTCGTCGACCTCGTCGAAGCTCTGCTCCTCCTCCCATCCTCGCCCGTTCTCGTTGGTGAGGACAGCGTCGTCCTGGAAGTAGGCCTCGAAAGACTCCGCCACGCGGCCGTGTTCGGTCACGGACCCGGTGACGTGGGCCTCGGAGTAGTCCTCGGCGCCTTGCGAGATCATCTCGAGCTCCTGGTCCTGTGCGGCCCAGACTGCGTCGAGCTCGAAGGACATGGTCATCTCGCTGCGCAGGGTCTCCAGCGTGGCGCTCGCGTCGAGCACATGGGTGAAGACCTCGCCGTCCGCCAGCGGGTGGGTCAGCGACTCGCCGTGGGCCTCGGAATGATGGGTGTTCGTCGCGGCGGTGCCGTTCTCCGATCGTGCCTGGCTCTCACCGGGGCCGAGGCTGACACATCCGGTGAGGGCCAGCAGCAGGACTCCGGCGGCGCTGGTGATGGCAGGGGCGAGGCGGATCATGATTCTTCCCATCTGTGAAGAGATCTGGCGTGATCTTCGCTGATGTTTACGTAAGCAAATGTAAGAGTTTGCGGTCGGGAAGTCAAGATGTGAACTCCGACGGGCACTCATGCGAAGATGAACACCGCGTGCCGCGAGGTCCGCACTCCGCCCTGGTGTAATGGCAGCACGCCAGCCTTTGGAGCTGTGCAGTCTAGGTTCGAGTCCTAGGGGCGGAACGACCCCCTGGTGACCTGTGCGCCGTTAGGATTGAGGGGTTCGTCGATTCCCGCGTCAAGGAGCGTCAGTTCGTGGCCACTTCCGAGATCCGTCCCGCTGCAGTGATCGTCCTGGCCGCAGGGGCGGGTACCCGGATGAAGTCCCGCACCCCGAAGATCATGCACAGCATCGGGGGGCGCTCCATGATCGGCCATGCCCTGTCCGCCGCCGGAGGCCTGCATCCCGAGCACCTGGTGGCCGTGGTCCGGCACCAGAGGGACAAAGTCGCCGCCCACATCGAGTCGCTGGGCACCCAGGCCGTCATCGCCGATCAGGACGAGATCCCCGGCACCGGCCGCGCCGTCGAATGTGGTCTTCAGGCCCTTCCGGCGGATGAGAGCTCCCCGCTGACCGGCACCGTGGTGGTCACCTATGGGGACGTGCCGCTGCTGACCCGCGAGACCCTCTCCGATCTGGTCAGCACCCATGACTCCCAGCACAACGCCGTCACCGTGCTCACCGCAGTCCTCGACGACGCCGCCGGGTACGGGCGCATCCTTCGGGCCGAGGACGGCTCGGTCACCGGCATCGTGGAACATAAGGATGCCAGCCCCGCCCAGCGGGAGATCCGCGAGATCAACTCCGGGATCTACGCCTTCGACGCCGAGGTGCTCACCCGGGCGCTCGCCCGAGTCACCACCGACAATGCCCAAGGAGAGAAATACCTCACCGATGTGCTGGCCCTGGCCCGCGCCGAGGGCGGCCGGGTGGCCGCCGTCGTCGCCGAGGACCGGTGGCAGGTCGAGGGAGCCAACGACAGGGTTCAGCTGCAGGCCCTCGGCGCCGAGCTCAACCGCCGCACCGTGGAGGCCGCGATGCGCGCCGGGACCACCGTGGTGGACCCTTCCACCACGTGGATCGACGCCACCGTCACCCTCGATGAGGACACCACGGTGCTGCCCGGCACCCAGCTGCACGGCACTACCCGGATCGGCCGTGACGCCGTCGTCGGCCCGGACACCACGCTCACCGACGTCGTCGTGGGGGAGGGTGCCACAGTGGTGCGCACCCACGGCTCCGGCGCGCGCATCGGCGACAGAGCGAGCGTGGGTCCCTTCACCTACCTGCGGCCCGGCACCGATCTCGGCCCCGAGGGGAAGATCGGCGCCTTCTACGAGACCAAGAACGTGACCGTCGGCCGCGGCTCGAAGCTCTCCCACCTCGGCTATGCCGGCGACGCGACGATCGGTGAGCACACCAACATCGGCTGCGGCAACATCACCGCCAACTACGACGGCGAGAACAAGCACCGCACCGTCATCGGCAGCCACGTGCGCACCAGCTCCAACACCGTCTTCGTCGCACCCGTGGAGGTCGGCGACGGTGCATACACCGGGGCCGGCGCCGTGGTGCGCAAGGACGTGCCCGCCGGCGCGCTGGCCCTGTCCGTGGCCCCGCAGCGCAATGCCGAGGGCTGGGTGGAGAGCCGGCGTCCCGGTTCCGCCGCGGCCCAGGCCGCCGCCGAGGCAGGGCTGGACGCCGAGGCAGGGCTGGACGCCGAGGCCGCCCAGCACACAGACTCCGAGTAAGCAGTGACAGCCCAGGGAACCGGAGAGAAGGAAGACCAGCATGGATGAGATCAGGCTGAGCGGCGAGAAGACCTTGGTGGTCGCCTCGGGGCGGGCGCACCCGGAACTGGCTGAGGAGATCGCCGCGGAGCTCGGCACCGAGCTCCTTCCGATGAGCGCCTACGGCTTCGCCAACGGCGAGCTCTACGTGCGCTCCTCCGAGTCGGTGCGGGGGAAGGACGTCTTCCTGCTGCAGTCCCACCCGTATCCGCTGAACAACTGGTTGATGGAGCAGCTGATCATGGTGGACTCCATGAAGCGCGCCTCCGCCAAGCGGATCACCGTGGTGTCCCCGTTCTACCCCTACGCCCGCCAGGACAAGAAGGGGCGCGGCCGCGAGCCGATCTCGGCCCGCCTGGTCGCCGACCTCTACAAGACCGCCGGCGCGGACCGCATCATGAGCGTGGACCTGCACACCGCGCAGATCCAGGGCTTCTTTGACGGCCCGGTCGACCACCTCTTCGCGATCCCGCTGCTGGCCGATCACATCCGTGCCCAGGTGGCCGACGACGAGATCACCGTCGTCTCCCCGGACACGGGCCGGGTGCGGGTGGCCGAGCAGTGGGCCGAGCGCCTGGGCGGCGCTCCGCTGGCCTTCGTGCACAAGTCCCGGGACCTGACCATGCCGAACAAGGCCGTCTCGAAGCAGGTCGTCGGTGAGATCGAGGGCCGCACCTGCGTGCTGATCGACGACATGATCGACACCGGCGGCACCATCTCCGGTGCGGTGAAGGTCCTCAAGGACGCCGGCGCGAAGGACGTCATCATCGCCGCCACCCACGCGGTCTTCTCCGATCCGGCCGCCGAGCGTCTCGCCGCCTCCGGCGCCCGGGAGATCGTGGTCACCAACACCCTGCCGATCCCGGAGGAGAAGCGGTTCGAGCAGCTCACCGTGCTCTCCATCGCCCCGATCCTGGCCCGGGCGATCAAGGAGGTCTTCGCCGACGGCTCGGTGACCTCGCTCTTCGACGGCCACGCCTGAGGTTCAGGGCCTGGGCGGGTCTCAGGTGCTGAGCAGTGCGGCGATCTGCTGCGGCTGTTCTACCGCGATCTGATGGGCAACACCGTCGATCATGGTGAACTGTGCCTCGGGGAGCGCCTCGGCGGCTTCGCGCATCATCGCCGGGGCTGCCACCTCATCCAGCTCACCGGCCACCAGGTGGACCGGAGTGCGGATCCGGGACAGTCGGTCCCGCAGATCGAACCGGCTCAGCACGGAGCACAGGGCGGCGTAGGTAACATCGTCAGCGGCGCGCAGCGAGGCCATGACATCATCGACGGCTCCGGGAGCCGCCGTCCGGAACTCTGGAGAGAACCAGCGCTGCCGGGTCGGTTCGACCAACGACGTCGTGCCGTCGTCGAGGACCTGCCGCGCCCGATCCCGCCAGGCCTCCTCGGTGCCGAAGCGGGGCAGGCCGGCGATCACCACAGCGGATTCCAGAGCGTCGCCGCCGATGGTCGCCACCTCCAGCGCCAGTCCTCCGGCCAATGAGGTGCCCGCCAGGCGCACCGGGATGTCCCGGAGGGCGGGCTGCTGCTGGCGAAGCCGGTCGAGGCTGTCCAGCACCGCCGCCGCCAGCAGTTGCATCGACGGCGTCTCCGGGGCGTCGGTCCACGGGCCCGAGAGGCCGTGGCCGGGAAGATCCAGGCCCACGGCCCAGACGTCCGGTGTCAGCTTCGGCGCGACGGGGGCCCAGGCGGAGGCCACATCCGTGCCCAGACCCGGGACCAGGACCAGCAGCCGATGCGGGTCCTGGCAGGTGGTCAGCGTCGTCATTGCCAGGTGTGGTGCGTCCAGCGTCGGTGCGGTGTCCATGAACCCGAGTATGGCGGGCTGTCGATGATGCCGACAAGCTACCGTGGGCCTCGTGATAGCATGGTCAACTGTGCCCAGGCGAGGGAGCGCCGCAGACCGATCGCAGAGCGATCAGGGTCCGGCGGCGGCTCCGTGATCGACGAGGCGACGGACCGGCTGCTCAGCAGCTCTTCTCCCGTGAACTCGTCGGTACCGGCCCCAGGCCCTGGAACTCCCACCAGACAACCGACGAAGGACACCCCATGGCAGACAAGATCGTCATCCCAGCCACCACCCGCACCGACTTCGGCAAGGGTGCCGCCCGCAAGGCCCGCCGCGCCGGCTACATCCCCGGTGTCGTCTACGGCCACGGCGAGGCCCCCATCCACATCCTGCTGCCGAACCACGAGACCACTCTGGCGGTCCGCAACCCCAACGCGCTGATCACCCTCGACATCGAGGGCAAGACGCAGCTGGTGCTGCCCAAGGACATCCAGCGCGACGCGATCTACCGCAGCGTCGACCACCTCGACCTGCTGGCCGTGCGCTCCGGTGAGAAGGTCGTCGTCGACGCTCCGGTCGAGGTCATCGGTGAGCCGGCCTCCGGCTTCGAGTACCTGCTGGACCAGCCGACCGTCGCCGTCGAGGCCGAGGCCACCCACCTGCCCGAGTCGATCACCATCGACATCACCGACCGCGACCAGAACGCCCTGCCGGAGCACCTGCAGCTGCCGGCAGGCGTCACCCTGGCCCTGTCCGACCTCGAGTCCCCGGTCGTCACCATCTACGAGCCCACCGCTCAGGACCTCGGTGACGAGGAGGAGGGCGCCGAGGAGTCTGAGGAGGCTCCCGCCGAGTCCGCCGAGGGTGAGTCCGAGGGTGAGGACGCCTGACCAGCGGCACGCTCAGTCGCCACTGATTCGAAGGATCGCCGCTCCTCGATAGACTGCGAGGCATGGCATCTGACACCTGGCTGATAGCGGGGCTCGGGAATCCCGGGTCCCGCTATCGTCATACTCGGCACAACATCGGCCACATGGTCCTCGACGAGCTCGTCGGCCGGATGGACGCGAAGTACACCCGCACCAAGGTCGGCGCTCAGGTCGTCGCGGCCCGTCTGGGAGCGGGCGGGTCCAAAGTCGTCTTCGCCGTCTCCGAGGGCTACATGAACACCTCCGGCAAGCCGGTGCGCGGCCTCGTCGACTACTTCGACGTCGACCCGGCCCGCCTGGTGGTGATCCACGACGAGGTCGACCTCGACTACGGCCGCATCAAGCTCAAACGGGGCGGCTCCGAAGGTGGGCACAACGGGCTGAAGTCCATCACCCAGCACCTGAAGGGCGACCGGGACTACATCCGGGTTCGTGTCGGCGTCTCCCGGCCGCCCGGGCGCATGGACACCGCCGACTACGTGCTGCAGAAGTTCTCTTCCGACGAGGCGAAAGACCTGCCGCAGCTCATCGGCCGCGCCGCCGACGCCGTCGAGCTGATCATCACCGAAGGCCTCACCGCCGCGCAGCACACCGTGCACCAGAGCTGAGGGCGCCCGGGAGCGTGCCCTGCGCGGCGGGCCCTCGATCAGCGGGCTCTCAGCCGTTCTGCTCGATCCACGTCGCGACCTCGCGGGACTGCACCGCCACGAGCTTCTTCATGTACGGCTCGGCGGCGGACTTCAGCTTCTTGCCGATCAGCGGGATCGAGGTGGACACCTCGCCGCGCACTGTGGCACGCGTCTCGCCGTCCCCGCGGGCGTGGAGGACCTGGGAGGCCGCGGCGCTGACCGGAGCCGAGTGGATCTTCACGTCCATATCGGACCGGCGCGACCCGTCGGCGTCGGGCGCCGACCAGTGTTCGGTCACCGTCACGGTGACCTGGCCCTTGATCACCTTCTGGGCGATCTCCGGAAGACGGTCCACCGGCATCGACTGCCGGGAGGTCACCTCGAAGGCGCCGGCGGTGTCCCCGCTGGCCTCGAAGCTCTCCAGCGTAGAGCCGACCGTGTCGGCCAGGTGCTGGTGGAAGTCACGGGAGGCATAGGCGGCCACGATCTTGTCCACGTCGTGGGAGATGACGGTCTCAGCTTCAATCGCCACGGGCGGTGCTCCTTCTCGAGGGGTGACAGTGCGTTCGGCAGATGCGCCGAACAGACGCTCTCATCATAGAGGTCCGCACCGCCGGGAGCAGATCAGCCCACGGCGGATCAGCCCATGGCAGATCCGCTCCCAGCAGGATGCTGCCGCCGTTCCCGCCGACTGCGGAGACGCTGGTCCCATGAGTGACGACACCCCCGCATCCCCCGTGTTCACCGAAAGCGCCCGCCAGCAGATGCTCCACCGCCGTGTCCTGGTCCTCGACGGTGTCCTCGACGAGGACAACGGCACCCTGCTGATGACTCAACTGACCACCCTCGCCGCCGACGACCCCCACACCGAGATCGCCCTGTGGATCCATTCGCCCGGTGGTTCGGTGCCCGCGATGCTCGCCCTGCGCGACCTGATGCGCGCTGTGCCCTGCTCGGTGGCGACGCTGGCGCTGGGCATGGCCGCCAGTGCGGGGCAGTTCCTGCTCACCGCAGGCACGCCCGGGCGTCGCCTGGCGCTGCCGCACACGAAGGTCCTGATGCACCAGGGCTCCTCCGGCATCGGCGGCTCCACCGCCGATGTCGAGCTCCAGGCGAAGGACTTGCGCGCCACCCGGGACACGGTGCTGGAGCTGACCGCCGCAGACACCGGCCGGCCGTTCGCGCAGATCTTCGAGGACTCCCTGCGCGACACCTGGTTCACCGCCGGCCAAGCGGTGGACTACGGGTTCGTGGACGCGGTGGCCGAGGACTTCGCGCGCATCGCCCCGCATGCCGGGCGCCGCCCAGTGGGACTGACCTCGCATCTGGAGCGCACCACCTCCGAGGAGGCTCGATGAGCACCTACACCATCCCGCAGGTCATCACCCGGGACGGGCGCGGAGAGCGCGCCATGGACGTCTACTCCCAGCTGCTGCACGAGCGCATCATCTACCTGGGCACCGGCATCGACGCAGGAGTGGCCAACGCGATCATCGCCCAGTTGCTCCACCTGGAGTCCGCGGACCCGCAGGTTCCGGTGAACCTCTACATCAACTGCGAGGGCGGGGACCCCTCCGCGACCCTGGCCATCTACGACACCATGCAGTACATCCACGCCCCGGTGGCGACGACCTGCGTGGGCCAGGCCTTCGCCGCCGGGGCGGTCCTGCTGGCCGGCGGAGAGCCGGGGATGCGGGCGATGCTCCCACATTCGCGGATCGTGCTGCATCAGCCTGCGCTCGGCGTGGGTCGGGGCGCCATCCCGGACCTCATCCTCCATGCCGACGAGCTGGTCCGCGTCCGTGGCGAGCTCGAAGACGTGCTGGCCCGGCACACCGGCCGCGCGGTGGAGCGGCTGCGCGGCGACACTGACCGGGACCGGGTGCTCACCGCCGTCCAAGCCCTGGACTACGGACTGGTGGATGAGGTGCTGAGCATGCGTCCGACGACGGCGGTGAATCTGGGCGTGGGGTGACGCACTCCATCGAGGAGTCATGCTCCCGTGCATCTTCCAGCGAGTGACGCGCATCAGCGTGTCGAGATGCACGGGAAGGTGACTCTTCGACCGCGCGGCGGGGTCAGGGTGGATCCCAGCTGCTCGGTGATCAGCAGATGTGCCGCGGGGCGTCTCCGGTGATGTGCCAGCTGATGTTCTCCCCGCAGGGTGATTCGCGCACCGCGGTGCCGTTCACCTGCAGGCTGAGGCTGACATCTCGGGTGAGCGGGAACTCGTCGCGGGAGGCGAGCCGGACCTCCCCGCCGCCGTCGACCGTGCCGGAGGCCAGGGTGACGTTGTAGCAGTTCTCGATGAGCACGGAGTTGCCGCCGGTGCCGCTGAGCTCCACTTCGCCGATGTGCAGTCCGCCGGACCGGGAGACGCAGAAGATCCCGCGTCCGCCGCCCTGGGCGACCACTCGGTCCACCACCACGTTGGTGGCGTAGCCGCCGTCGGCGGTCCGTCCGGCGGTGTTGGCCAGGCGGAAGGTGGCGTATCCGGTGCCGGTGGCCACATTGTGTCCGTCCACCAGCCCGATGCGGGCGTTGCGGGTGTTGTTCAGCAGCAGACCGGCGTAGCCGACGTCGCGGGCGATCACCGCCCCGATGTCGAGACCGTTGACGTTCCAGGTCTCCACCCCGTGGTGATCGGTGCCGGAGACGAAGACATGATCCATGGCCACCGAGGTGCTGTCGGCGCTCTGCCGGTCGAAGCGGATGCCGAGACCGCCGTCGAGGTCCAGGGTGATCTGGCCCAGGTGCAGGCCGCGGACTGCTCCGAAATGCATGCCGAACCAGGGGTCGCCGGTCATGGTCAGGTGGGGGATCGCGACATCGGTGGCGCCGAAGGACTCGATGGCGCCGCGGCCATCGTTGCTGCTGACCGCCATGGTGCCGCAGACCTCGAAGGAGGTATGGCTGGGCAGGTCGATCGTGTGGTGGCCGATCCAGCCGCTGGCCATCACCGAGACGCTCTCCTGGGCGGTGCGGCCGGGGGTCAGGCTGCCCAGCGCTTCCCAGATCGCGACGATGTAGCTGTCACCCTGGTGGACGGTCGTCCCGCGGTAGGTGGTGGTGAACCCGGTGTCCTGGCTGCCGGTGACCACGGCATCTCCGCTGCCGCAGGCCTGCTGGGATGGTCGGGTCTCCTGCGGGATGGCCGCCGTGGCCGCGGTGCCCCCGGTCAGCGCGGCCGCGCACAGGGCGAAGGCCGCCAGGAGGACTCCGACGAGCCGGGGGAGCCGGGGGAGCCGACGTCGTCCGGGTCGAGGGTGTGTGGGTCGAAGGTATGCGGGTCGAAGGTATGCGGGTCGGGCGTGTGCGGGTGGGGTGGGGTGTGTCATCGGCGAATCCTCTTGTCGGGATGCGGTGGACTGCTTGCAACGTGGGAACTCTTCGACGGCGGTGATGGTTCGACAGCTCAACAGAACCCGTGCATGTGTCGTAGCTCACACGATGCGCGGCACGATAGCAGGGTTCACCGCGACCTAAAAGGTTTCAAGTGACGAGGGGGTGATGTGCCGTGATCGTGGAGTCATTTTCCCGCGCATCGGATGCATGGTGATGCGTGTAAGTTGATCGAGATGTGCGGGGAAATGACTCCAGGACGCAGCGGGAGAGCTCGCGCGCACCAGGACGGGACGGGGACTTGGGGCGAGGAAGGGCGGCGCCCAGACTCTGGCCCCAAAACTCCGGCGCCCAGATTCCGGCGCCCAGGCGTCAGTCCTCAGGCAGCGGCACAGAGGCTCACCACGGGGGAGGCTCCGAGGTCGGCCCGCCCGTGGCCGGGGTCCGCCGCATGGCCCGTGGCGGGGGAGAATCCGATGAAGGAGAGGGTGTCGCGGCGCAGCTCGTCCGCCACCTCGACGGTGAGGTCGAGCAGCCCGATCCCCAGCGCCCCGGCGATGGCGGCGATCATCTCTGAGGAGGGCTCCTTGCGCCCGCGTTCGATCTCCGAGAGATACTGCGGGGAGAGCCCAGCCTCAGCCGCCAGCTCATGGAGAGTTCGTCCCTGGTGCTGGCGCAGGCGGCGCAGCCGGGCGCCGAGCACGTCACGCCACAGCGGCTCCTGTCCGCCGGGAGCTGCGGCGCCGCGCCGCCGCCACGGCTGCCGCGATGAGGCAGCCGGCTTCGGTGCCCTCTGATCTCCCGCGTGCTCGCTCATGGGCCCACAGTAGACCGCCCGTGACATCGTCGCCCAGGCTTTCTGCCCTGGGCAGAGGCCTCGAAAGGGGTCGGAGGTGAGTACGCTGGTGCCGTGAGCATACTCAGCCTCCTCCTGCTGCTCGGCGGTTTCGTCCTCCTCGTCGCCGGCGGCGAGGCGCTCGTCCGCGGTGCCGGGTCCCTCGGGCGCACCGTCGGACTGTCCTCCCTGGTCGTCGGCCTGACCGTCGTCTCCTTCGCCACCTCCAGCCCCGAGCTGGCTGTGTCCACCGGAGCGGCGCTCTCCGGTTCGCCGGGCCTGGCTGTGGGCAACGTGGTGGGCAGCAACATCGCCAACATCCTCTTCGTGCTGGGCCTCACCGCGCTGTTCGGCGCCCTGGCCGTGCGGTTGCAGCTCATCCGGGCCGACATTCCGGTGATGATCGTCTTCTCAGTGATGCTGATCCTGCTGGCCCTCGACGGCGGCTTCTCCACCGGGGACGGCATCCTGCTGCTGGCGCTGTTGGGCGTCTACCTGGTGGCGCTGCTGCTCTATGCCCGTCGCCAGCAGTCCCGGGGAGAGGAGGTCGAGATCGCCGTCGTCGAGGACGACGACGGCGCGGACGACGAACCGGGTCCGCTGCTGCGTGCGCTGCGGGCCACCACGCTGCGCTCCGTGCTGACAGACCTGGTGCTGGTGGCGCTCGGAGTGGGACTGCTCGTGGGCGGGGCGCAGATGCTGGTCTCCGGGGCCACCGACATCGCGGCAGCCTTCGGGGTCTCGGATCTGATCATCGGTCTGACCGTGGTCGCCATCGGCACCTCGCTGCCGGAACTGGCCACCAGCATCATCGCCGCCCTGCGCGGGGAGCGGGAGATGGCGGTGGGCAACCTGGTGGGCTCCAACATCTTCAACATCGGTGCGGTCATCGGGATCACGGCGGTGATCGCTCCGGAGGGCATCGACGTCGACCCGGCCGCGATCCACTTCGACCTGCCGGTCATGCTGGCCACCGCCCTGGTGCTGCTGCCGCTGGCCTTCACCGGACAGGCCATCGGACGGTGGGAGGGCGTGCTGCTGGTGGCCCTCTACGCCTCCTATGTGGCCTACCTCGTCATGGCCGCCTCCCATCACGCCGCCCTGGAGCCGTTCAGCACGGCGATGATGTGGTTCGTGCTTCCGGTGACGGCGCTGTGGATCATCGCCCTGGTGGGTTATGAGGTCGGACTGCGCCATGGACGTGCAGCTCTTCGCGGATGAGACTCTTCCGTGGGCCACTGATCACGGCCGTGGCGGCGTCGACGCCACAGCTGGAGGGTCCGCCGCGGGCAGGCGCGACCGAAGGTTCGGCGGCCGAAGCTCACCGTCTGGAACCGCGCTCCCGCTGAGAGCGGACGCAGATGCTCGCCGGCCTCGGGCGCAGTATCCTGTGGGAGGCCGCTCGGCTCGAGAACTCCACCCTGACCCCCCCACCCTGACCCCCCCCCACCCTGACCCCCCCCACCCTGAATCCCTCACACTGCACCCCCAACACTGAATCTTCAGC
>NZ_BAAGRN010000027.1:0-213381 GCF_054782935.1 Nesterenkonia suensis
TGCCCTCACACCCCACGGCCGTGCCGACCTCATCGCCACACACCAGGCCACCGCAGGCTCCCGTGCGGGTGTGACCGTCCTCTACGAGACCAGCCGACGACGACACTGAGCCGTACGTCTGCTGCCTACGGCCCCGCTGCCGCACTGACGCCTCTCCGTCGCCTGACCCACTCAGCTCAGCAGGTCGTCGCGCCGATCCCGCAGGTAGGGGTTCGCCCGGCGGGACTCCGCCAACTCCGCTGCGCTGACCCGGCCGACCAGCAGCTCCTCGCCCACACCGGCAGAGACCACCGGGGCGCCGTCGGGCCCAGCGATGAGACTCAGCCCGTTGTACTCGAACGACTCGTCGGCCCCGGTGTAGTTCGCGTAGGCCACATACATCTGGTTCTCGAGCGCTCGGGCCGGCACCAGCAGTCGGGAGACCGCCTCGAAGCCGACCATGTTCGCTGTCGGCACCACCACCAGGTCCGCTCCGGCGAGCGCCAGCCGCCGCGCGGTCTCGGGGAACTCCACGTCGTAGCAGATGGCCAGGCCGATGCTCCAGCCGCGCCAGTCGGCCACCAACCCCGCACCAGACAGCCCCTCCTCGGCAAAACCTGTCCTGTCGAACTGCCGCGCGTCGACGTCTCCGAAGCGGTGCAGCTTCCGCCAGCGCAGCAGCTCGGTCCCCCGCTCGTCGATGAACGCCGCGCTGTTGTACACGCACGGACCGTCGCGCTCGGGGAACCCGTGGCAGATCGCTACGCCGTGCGTCCTGGCGATCTCCGCCATCCGCGTCCGCGCCGGCCCACCCGACTCCTCGGCGAACGCCTCCACGGCGGCCCGGCCGATGGCGTAGCCGCTCAGGTGCATCTCCGGAAGCACCAGCAGGTCCGCACCGGCCGTCGCGGCCTCGGCGGCCAGACGGTCCGTCCGAGACAGCGCACGCTCGACGGCGTCGTCGCCGATCTCCACCGGCGGCACCTGCGCCAGAGCCAGGGTCAGGGACTCCACCGTGGCGTCCACAGCCGTCATCTCCTCACCCGCCTCAGTCCGGGAGCCGCACGGGCCGCAGCTCGTCGAACACGTCCCCGGGGCCCGGGTTCTCCGGGGCGCTCGATCCGCCGACGTGCGTCATGATCCCCCAGACGGCGTTGAGCGCAGTCTGCACCGCCCCTTCCGCCCAGGCGGGCGTGAAGGAGATGTCGTCTCCGGCCAGGAAGATCCCGCGCTCGGCCTCCGGCAGGTCCCGCTGGACGAAGTGGGAGTACATGCGTTCGTTGTAGCGGTAATGCCCGGGCAGGGCCCCCTTGAACGCTCCGAGGAAGTAGGGGTCGTTCTCCCAGGAGACCGTGATGGGCTCGCCGATCACGTGGGAGCGGATGTCGACGTCGGGGTAGATCCGGCTCAGCGCATCCAGGGCGAGGTCCACTCGGCGCTGGACCGGGTGGGGCAGCATCTTGAGCGCATCGCTCATCCAGGAGTAGCTCAGGCAGATGACCCCGGGCCGGTCGGGGCCGTCGTCGAACAGGTACGTGCCGCGGGTCAGCCGGTCGGTCAGCGTCATGCTCATCGCCTCCCGCCCGGAGGTGGAGTCGACGTCGCGCCAGAAGGGACGGTCCACCACGACGAAGGTCTTGGCCGACTGCATGTAGCGGGTACGGTCCAGCGCCATCCACAGCTCCTGGGAGAGCAGCTCCTCCTCCACGTCCACCTGGGTGGTCAGCAGCCAGGATTGGCAGGTGGCCAGCACGGCGTCGTACCGGCGCTCCTCCCCGGTGTCGTCGACGACGGCGAATCGCCCGTCCGCAGCCCGGGACACCCGGGTCACCGCACCTCGGGGGGTACCCTCGTGCAGCTCGGCCAGTGAGGTGCCCGCCGGCCAATGGGCCGCGTCGTCGACCGGGCGGGCCCAGATGCCGCGGGGCACCTGCTCGACGCCGCCGCGGATGAGGTGCTGGTCGTCGTCGAACTCGCAGACGGCGACCCGCAGGATCTCCAGCATGGTGTTGGGGAAGTCCGAGTCCCAGCCGCCGGTGCCGAAGCCCACCTGGCCGAAGACCTCCCGGTGCCGGAAGGACAGCCGGGAGAACTCCTCGGAGGAGGCGATGAATTCGTAGAAGCTGTGGTCGTCCCAGGCCGGCACCAGCTCGTCCCAGATCTGCTTGACCGCCGCGGCGTCCCGCCGGCGCATGGCCTCCTGGAGCGCGTTCAGGTGCAGCACCGAGTCCAGGGCGCCGTCCCAGGCATGGGCGATCTCCTGGAACAGCTGCGGCAGATCCTCGAGCGTGCGGGCATACCAGGACTCACCACCGAGCTCGATCACAGTGCTGCCGGCCGCCTCGGTGAGCGGATTCGGGAACGGGGCGGTCTGCAGGCCCAGCATGTCGACGTAGTGGTAGAAGGCCGCAGAGGAGCGGGGGAACCGCATGCCGCCGAGCTCGGCGATGACCTCTGAGGAATCCTGGCCGGGCATGCGGAACGGTTCGGAACGCAGCCGTCCGCCGAGTCGTTCGGCCTCGTGGACCACCGGGCGCAGCCCCAGACGCATCAGCTCATAGGCTGCCACCAGTCCGGCGATGCCGCCGCCGATGATCGCCACCTCTCGCCCGTGGGCCGCGGGTGGCAGGCTCCCCAGCCCGGCGGGGTGCTCCAGCCACCGGTCGTAGGGGAAGGGAAAGTCAGGCCCGAAAGCCGTCAACCGGTCTGGCGTCTGCGTCATTGCATCCTCTCTGGTCAGTCGAGGTGATGCTAGCAACACCTCACGCATCGCACCATGTCACCGAGGCATCCGCCCGTGAACTCCTCCCCGACGGGAGGTCATGGGTATCCTGTCCCCATGGCTATGGCTCAAGTGCGGGACGTCGCAGCACATGCCGGCGTCTCGCCGGCGACCGTCTCCAACGCGCTGAATCACCCGGAGAAGGTCTCCTCCGCCACGCGTGAGCGGGTCCTGGCCGCGATCGACGAGCTGGGCTACGTGCGCAACGACGCCGCCCGGCAGCTGCGCCAGCGGCAGAATCGCGCCGTGGGGATGATCGTGCTCGACGTCGCCAACCCGTTCTTCGCCGACGTCGCCTCCGGCGCGGAGAAGGGGCTGGTCGAGATGAACCGCCCCCTGCTGCTGGGGAATTCGGGGCAGGACAGCACGCGCGAGCTGGCCCACCTACGCCTGTTCGAGGAGCAGCGGGTGGCCGGCCTGCTGATCTCGCCGGTCGGGGACGTGCTGCCCCGCCTGCGGCGCCTCAAGGAACGGGGCACCGCCGTGGTGATCGTGGACCGCAAATCCGGGGCGGACGAGTTCTCCTCGGTCTCCACCGACGACCGTCTCGGCGGGCGCCTGGCCGCGGACCATCTGATCAGCCACGGAAGACGACGTCTCGTGGTGATCGGTGGCCCGCTGAACATCCGGCAGGTGGCGCACCGCTATGCCGGTGCCGAGGCTGCGGCGCAGGAGCACGACGGCGTCAGCGTGCGCATGTGCGACACCGGCGCCATGGATTCAGAGTCCGGACGCCAGGCCACCCGTGACCTGCTGGACCTGCCTGCGGCCGAGCGGCCTGATGCGATCTTCGCGACCAATGATCTGGTGGCCCTGGGGGTGCTCCAGGAGCTCGCCCGTGCCGGTGTGCAGGTCCCTGGGGACATCGCGCTGATCGGTTACGACGACATCGAGTTCGCCGCCTCAGCGACGGTGCCGATCAGCTCCGTGCGGCAGCCCGCGGCAGAGATGGGTGAGCGGGCGGCCGAGCTGCTGGTCTCGGCGATCGACGATCCGGACGCGCCGGTCCAGCATCCGGTGTTCACCCCGACGCTGGTGCCGCGCGAGTCCACGGTCGGGGCCTGAGCTCAGGCGTTCAGGAGCACCACCGCACGGGCATCACCGCACAGGCATCACACGATGCTGAAGCAGCAGTAGTCATACAGGTTATCCACTTATACGATCACTGCCATGACCTGCTCCCCTGACACCATCCGGCACATCCGGCTCTCCACCGCCACGCTGCCGCTGGGCACCCCCATCTCCGACGCCAAGGTCTTCACCGGCCGCCAGAAGCCGATGACCGAGGTCGTCTTCCTCTTCGCCGAGATCACCACCGCCCAGGGCCATCATGGCGTGGGGTTCTCCTACTCCAAACGCGCCGGCGGCCCCGCGCAGTACGCCCATGCCCGGGAGGTCGCGGGGAACGTCATCGGCGAGGATCCGAACGACATCGCCAAGCTGTACGACATGCTGCTCTGGGCCGGGGCCTCGGTGGGGCGCTCCGGCGTGGCCACCCAGGCGTTGGCTGCCATCGACATCGCGCTCTACGACCTGAAGGCCCGGAGAGCGGACCTGCCGCTGGCCAAGCTGCTCGGCGCCCACCGGGACTCCGTACGCACCTATGACACCTCCGGCGGCTTCCTCCACGCCTCCGTCGAGGAGATCACCGCACGCGCCGATCGGTCCCTGGCCGAGGGCATCGGCGGCATCAAGATCAAGGTCGGCCTGCCGGACACCGCCGAGGACCTGCGCCGGGTGACCGCGGTGCGCGCACACCTCGGCGACGAGGTCCCGCTCATGGTCGACGCCAACCAGCAGTGGGACCGCACCACCGCCCTGCGCATGGGCCGCCGCCTCGAGGCGTTCGACCTCACCTGGATCGAGGAGCCCCTCGACGCCGACGACGCCGACGGTCATGCCGCGCTGGCCACCGCCCTGGACACCCCGATCGCCACCGGGGAGATGCTGGCCTCGGTCGCGGAGCACGAGCGGCTGATCGATGCCCGCTCCTGCGACATCATCCAGCCGGACGCGCCACGCGTCGGCGGCATCACCCCGTTCCTGCGGCTCGCGACCCTGGCTCACCGCGCCGGGCTCGGACTGGCCCCGCATTTCGCGATGGAGATCCACCTGCACCTGGCCGCCGCCTACCCGACCGAACCCTGGGTGGAGCACTTCGACTGGCTGAACCCGCTGTTCGAGGAACGCCTGGAGATCGCGGACGGCCGCATGCTGGTGCCTGACCGGCCGGGCCTGGGCATCACGCTCAGCGAGCAGGCCCGCGCCTGGACCACCGAGACGGTGGAGTTCGGCACCCGCTGAGCCGGCCCCCTCCGTCAGGCAGAATCTGCGCATGAGCATCCACCGCACCGCCGCGCTGACCGAGGCCCTGCGCCGTCAGATCCTCGACGGCGAGATCGCCGTCGGCGAGAAGCTGCCCTCCGAGGCGCAGCTGATCGCCGCCCACGGCGTCAGCCGCACCGTGGTCCGTGAGGCGTTGGGGCGCCTGCAGGCGGCCGGGCTGATCCGCACCCGGCGCGGGGCCGGCAGCTTCGTCCTCACCCCGCCGGTCCAGCACCGAGCTGACGCTCCGCCACCGCCGCGCACTCCCGAGGAGCGCGTCGCCCTCATCGAGTACCGGACGGCGCTGGAGTGTGAGACCGCCGCCCTGGCCGCCGGACGCCGCAGCCCCGCCCAGCTGGCAGCCTTGCAGGCCACGCTCGACGCCTTCACCGCAGGCGCCGATCATCCGGCCACCGCGGTCGATCAGGACTACGCCTTCCATCGCGAGCTCGCCGTCGCCTCCGGGAATCCGCACCTGCTCGCCGCCGTCGAACAGCTGGGCCCCGCGATGATCGCCATGCCACGCACCCGGTTGTCCTCCGGGGAGGACGCCGGACCGGTCAGCCAGCCGCTGGCCGAGCATCAGACAGTGCTCGACGCCGTCCGCGAGGGTGATCCCGCCGCGGCCGCCGCGGCGATGCGCAGCCACCTCAGCGCCTCACGACGGCGGGTGCTCGCGGACTGAGCACCCTCCCCACCCGGCACCGTGCCATGCCTCTTCGGCATCACGACCGGATCGCGGGCGCATCACCTTGAAGGCCTGTCACCTACATGACACGATGATGCCGGAAAGGGATCACAATTCCCTCTATCAATACTTGGAGTGCATGGTGTTCACGCTGGACCAGATCCGCAGCTTCGTCGCCGTCGCCGAGGAGCTGCATTTCGGCCACGCCGCCGAGCGGCTCAACATGACCCAGCCGCCGCTGAGTCGCCAGATCCAGAAGCTGGAGAAGACGGTCGGCGTGCAGCTCATCGAGCGCGACAACCGGAAGGTCGCCCTGACCACGGCCGGCACCGCCTTCCTCGCCGATGCACGAAAGCTGCTCATCGCCTCCGAGCAGGCTCCGCTGACCGCCCGGCGCATCGCCCGCGGACAGGCCGGAGTGCTGCGCATCGGCTTCACCGCCGCCTCCGGCTTCTCCGTGCTGGGCAGCCTGCTCACCACCCTGGCCGAGCAGCTGCCCGACGTCGACATCGACCTGCATGAGCAGGTCACCCGAGAACAGGTCGACGCTCTGACCCACGGCGAACTCGATCTCGGCCTCGCCCGCCCGCCCATCGACCCCGAGCACTTCGAATCACGGCTCCTGCAGTCCGAGGCGCTGCTGCTCGCCGTCCCGGAGGAGCACCCGCTGACTGCCCTGGGCCGGCCGATCACCGGAGAGGACCTCCAGGAGGCCCCGCTGATCATGTACTCCCCCACCACCGCCCGCTACTTCTACGACCTCGCCATCCGCAACGTGCCGATCCAGCACGGCAACGTGGTCCACACGGTCAGCCAGATCCTCACGATGGTCTCGCTGGTGGCCGCCCGACGCGGAGTCGCCTTCGTCCCCGAATCCGCTCAGCGGCTCGGTGTCCCCGGAGTGCGGCACCTGCCCCTGGCGGACCAGACCGACCACGTCGAGCTGCACGCCATCTGGCGCCGCGGGCACCAGAACCCGGCCCTGCGCCGACTGCTCGCCGTCCTCGAGGAGTCACCGTGAACCACGCGGAGCTGACTGAACCTCAGGCGCATGACTGCAGCCTCTGTCATACCTCCACGGCATATCCCCATACAAAAGCGGCCTTGGACGCCCCTCCGAGCGCGTTCCTACAGTGAAGGTCATGGCTCGCCCGCGGCACACGCCGCACCCGAGTGCTCCTCCCCGACGGCCGACATCCGGCCCCGCCTCTCATCGGAAGGTCCCTTCGTGTCCCAGCACCCAGCCCAGCAGTTCAGCCCCGCCGAGCTCGCCGCCCACCTCAAGGACGGACTGCTCTCCTTCCCCGTCACGGCCTTTACCGAGGACCTCACAATTGACGAGGACCGGTACCGCGAGCACCTCGACTGGCAGGCGCGCCAGGGCGTGGCCGGGCTGTTCGCCGCCGGCGGCACCGGCGAAGGGTTCAGCCTCACCGGTGAGGAGAACGCCCGCATCGTGCGGCTCGCGGTGGAGGAGGCCGGCGCCCACGTGCCGGTGCTCGGCTCCGCCGGAGGGTCCACCTCCCAGGCCGTGGCCAACGCGCAGGCCGCCGAGGCGGCCGGCTGCCAGGGACTGCTGCTGCTGCCGCCCTACCTCACCGAATGCGACCAGCAGGGCCTGCAGGCCCACGTCGACGCCGTCTGCGCGGCCACGGACATCGGCGTGATCGTCTACAACCGCGCCAATGCGGTCTACTCCGCCGAGACCGTCGCCCGGCTGGCGGAGACCCACGAGAACTTCATCGGCTTCAAGGACGCCACCGGTGACATCGAGGCCGTCACCAAAGTGGTCGCCGCCAACGGCGACCGGCTCTTCTACCTGGGCGGACTGCCCACCGCCGAGACCTTCGCCCTGCCGATGCTGCAGCTGGGCATGAGCACCTACTCCTCGGCCATGTACAACTTCGTCCCCGAGTTCGCCCTGGAGTTCTACGCCGACGTGCGCCGCCAGGACCGCGCCGCCGTCACCGAGAAGCTCACCCGCTTCGTGCTGCCGTACCTGGAGATCCGGGACCGGGTGAAGGGCTACGGAGTCTCCATCGTCAAGGGCGGACTGAAGGCCGTGGGACGCGACGCCGGCCCCGTCCGCCCGCCGCTGCAGGACCTCGCCGCCGAGGACCTGCAGGACCTCCGCGACCTGATCGAGGCCGCCGGAATCCGCCCCGCGAACCCCACCCCCGCCCTCTCCGCCGTCTGAGAGGATCGGCATCAGACGCCCCGCACCCACAAGGAGCTGAGCATGACCGCACAGACCACCGCATCCACCCTCACCGGGCAGTCGCTCATCGCCGGACGTTCCGTGACCGGCACCGGCCGCACCGTCACCGGCTTCGACCCCTCCACCGATGAGGTGCTCGAACCGGGGTACACGCTGATCGACGAATCCCAGCTCGCCGAGGCCACCGCCGCGGCCGCGGAGGCGTGCCCGAGCTTCTCCCAGCTCGACCCCGAGACCCACGCCGCCTTCCTGGAGCAGGTCGCCGCGAACATCGACGCCCTCGACGAGGAGCTCACCACCCGCGCCATGGCGGAGACCGGCCTCCCCGAGGCACGCCTGGTCGGTGAGCGCGGACGCACCGTGAACCAGCTGCGGCTCTTCGCCGCCGTCGTGCGGCAGGGCGACTTCCGGGGCGCCCGACTGGACACCCCCGACCCGCAGCGCAGCCCGCTGCCGAAGCCGGACGTCCGCCAGCGCCGCATCCCGCTGGGGCCGGTGGCCGTCTTCGGCGCCTCCAACTTCCCGCTGGCCTTCTCCACCGCCGGCGGCGACACCGCCTCCGCCCTGGCCGCCGGCTGCCCCGTGGTGTTCAAGGCCCACAACGCCCACCCCGGGACCTCCGAGCTGGTGGGCCGGGCGATCACCGACGCCGTCGCGGCCTTCGACCTGCACCCCGGCGTGTTCTCGCTGATCTACGGCCCGGGCGCCTCCATCGGCCAGGCGCTGGCCTCCGACCCGGTCATCCAGGCGGTGGGCTTCACCGGCTCCCGTGCTGCCGGGGTGTCCCTGATGAAGGCCGCCGCGGCACGGGAAGTGCCGATCCCGGTGTACGCGGAGATGAGCTCCATCAACCCGGTGTTCCTCTTCGACGGCGCACTCTCCGGCGGCCCGGAGTCCGTGCAGAACCTGGCCTCCGCCTACCTGACCTCGGTGACCGGGTCCTCCGGGCAGCTGTGCACCTCCCCGGGCCTGGTCTTCGTGCCGACCGGTGAGGCCGGTGACGCCTTCGTCGCCGCCGTCGGTGAGACCGCCGCCGGGCTCAGCGGCCAGACCATGCTCACCCGGTCCATCGCCGAATCCTGGAACGCCGGGGTCGAGCAGCTGGGCACCCAGGCCGGCGTGGAGCTGGTCGGCCGCGGCAGCACCGGCGACGGCGCCAACGCCCCCGCCCCGGTGGTGTTCAGCGCGACGACCGCGCAGTTCCTGGACAACTCGGTGCTGCACGAGGAGATCTTCGGCGCGGCCTCCCTGGTGGTCCGCTACGACGGCGTCGAGGACCTGCTGGCCGCTGCAGGCCGCCTGGAGGGCCAGCTCACCGCCACCCTGCACCTCACCGAGGCCGACCACGAGACCGCCCGGCCCCTGGTGCCGGTCCTGGAGCAGAAGGCCGGGCGCATCCTGGCCAACGGGTGGCCCACCGGTGTGGAGGTCGGCCACGCGATGGTCCACGGCGGACCGTTCCCCGCGACCTCCGACTCCCGGACCACCAGCGTGGGCACGCTGGCGATCGAGCGGTTCCTGCGCCCGGTGGCCTACCAGAACCTGCCCGAGGAGCTGCTGCCCGCCCCCATGCAGGCCGCCAACCCGTGGAGCCTCAACCGGCGGGTGGACGGACAGATCCAGCTCAACGGCTGACCCCGCCCCATCCACACACAGACAGAAGGGCCGAGCCGGATCTCCGGCTCGGCCCTTCTGTCTGTGCAGATCAGCGCTGATCAGTCACGCGTGATCAGCCAGGGGTGATCAGAAGCTCTCCTGACCTTGCGGGTTCAGCTCGGTCAGGTCCCGGCGGGCATCACCGTCGATGGACGGGTCCAGCTGGAACGTGTCGAAGCCGATGGACAGGTCCGAGGAGTACACGTAGCCGTTGTAGTAGTACGACGACCAGGTGCCGCCGTCGCTGATGCCCTCGCCGCGGTCGAACCAGGCGACCTCCTCCGGGTTCGCCGAGTCGGTGAAGTCGAACACCGAGACGCCGCCCTGATACCAGGACTGCACCATCAGGTCGCGGCCCTCCACCGGGATCAGCGAGCCGTTGTGCGCCACGCAGTTCTCGTTCTCCGAGTTGATGCGCGGGATCTTGTAGTAGGAGGCGAACTCCAGCTCGCCGTCGACGATGTCATAGATGGCGTTCGCGCCGAGGGTCTCGCCGAACTCCTCGGTGCAGGTGGCCCAGCCGCCGCCGCCGAGCTCATCGGTGAAGACCACCTTACTGGCGTCATTGTTGAACGTCGCCGAGTGCCAGAAGGCGAAGTTCTCCACATCACGCACCTGGCTGATGACCTTCGGCCGCTTGCGGTCGGAGATGTCCATCAGGATGCCGTCGCCCATGCAGGCGCCGGCGGCGAGGTCGTGCTCGATGTAGGTGGTGATGTCATGGCAGCCGCTGGTCGCGGTGTACCCGCCGCGGTCATCGCCCTCGTAGCCGCCGTCGGGGAACAGCACCGGCTCGGAGGCCACCTTGGCGGCGTGCGGCGCGTTGACCGGGATCTGCACCACCGAGATAAGGTCATGCGGCGGCTGGCAGTTCGCCAGCGCCGGGTTCGGGAAGTACGAAGAGACGTAGACGTAGAGCATGTTGCCGTGCTTCGCCGGCGCCAGCGAGTTGGTGTGGGAGCCGCATTTCGTCTCCACAGCCTTCACATACTCCGGCGAGGACGGGTCACTGATGTCGAAGATCCGCAGCCCCTCCCAGTACTCCTGGGTGTCGGAGGTGCGGTCGGCGCCGCAGGTGTCGTCCTCCATACGAGCGTCGACGGAGAGCACCAGAACGTCCTTGTACACCGAGACGTCGTTCTGCGGGCCCGGACAGTGGACCTGCACGAGCTGCTCGGGGTTCGCCGGGTCGGCGAGGTCGTAGACGGTGAAGCCGTCATAATTGCCCACATAGGCGTACTCGCCCTGGAAGGCGATGTCGGAGCCGGTGGACTGCAGCGGCCCGTTCTTCGGCACGTTGCTCAGATGCTCCATGTTGTGGCTGGCCACTTCGCCGGGCCCGACGTCGGGCTCCCCGGGGCCGCTCTCCAGCTGGTTCAGCCGCTCGATGACCTCCTGTTCGTCGAAGGCCTCCTCGCTGACCTCCTCCTCGCTGAAGAAGTCCTCGTGGAAGGCACCCTCGTTGAAGGCGTCCTCGGGGACGGTGGAGCCGTCGTCCGGGGCAGCGGCGGCGAGCGGGGCCGACAGGGTCATGACAGTTCCAGCCAGCAACACGGACATGGTCGCACCCGCACCGGCCTTCGCCTGATGTCGAGTGATTCGTGGAAGACGCACGGGCGTCAACACCTCCTAGATCGGATACAGGTAGTATTACGAATCAACTAGTTCAGGTCTAGGGTTGACCACAGAATTGTTCGCCCGATCACCTACTGATGGAGAGACTTCTCTGTGACACTCCTCACCCTCATCACCCCAGGTCAGCATCAAGGCTCCGCCGCACGGCCGACGTCTGATCGTCATCGGATGGTCCTGTGCGCAGCGCTGCTGGGCGGCGCACTCGCCCTGGCCGGCTGCGGGAATGAGGGCCCGGGGCCCGAGGAGGCGGCCGCGCCGTCATCCTCGGTGCTGCTGCCCTCCGGGCCCGGGGAGGACACCGAGCGGGTGGACCCGGAGGACTCTGAGGGTGTACAGGTTCTCAGCGACGAGTGGAATGACGTGGACACGGAGTTCATGACCATGATGATCGCCCATCATGCCCAGGCCCTCGAGATGACCGCCCTGGTCCCGGCCCGCGCGGAGTCTGAGCAGCTGGTCACCTTCGCAGAGCGGATGCACCTGGCCCAGAAGGGCGAGATCGGCTACATGGCGGACTGGCTGGAGGCCCGCGATCAGCCGGTCCCTCAGGAGGCCCGGGAGGTCGCCGAGGGCGAGATCCCCTCACCGGGCACCCACTCCCACGGCGAGACTCCGATGCCGGGGATGCTCAGCCAGGAGGAGATGACAGCACTGCGGCAGACCGAGGGCGAGGAGTTCGACCGCCTCTTCCTCGAAGGCATGATCGTCCACCATGAGGGCGCCCTGGAGATGAGCGAAGGCGCCCAGGCCCACGGCATCGACCTGGCCGTCCAGGAGCTCGCCGGCCACGTGCACTCCGACCAGGCTGCGGAGATCTCCCGACTGGAGCAGCTGCTGGACGAGCTCTGAGGCGAAAGCGTCAGGCCCTCCCCGCTCAGCCGCACACAGAAAGCACCCCATGTGGGAGATCACACCCTCCACATTGGGGGGGGTGCGAGCTCATAAGATCTCGTCAACGGGATACGATTCCAGGGGACTCGCGCGTGGAGCCGACTCCTGTCGGCTCCGACACCGGGGCCTCAGCCACCCTCCGCGACGACGGCGACCTCCCCCGCCCGGACGGTCAGGTCTCCACCCACTTCGGCGCCGGTGATCAGCTCACGGCCATCGGCGGCGATGACGGCGTCCTGCCCCGTGTGATTGAGCACGAAGAGATACGTCTCTCCGTCTTCGCCGTGGCGGCGCACGACGTCGACGCCCTCCGGCGCCTCGACCACAGCCGTCACGCCGGCCTCATCGAGCACCGAGCCCATGAGCCGACGCAGCGTGGCGGCGTCGGGGCGGGTGCCCAAGTACCAGGCCGCACCCTGGCCAACCGGACGTCGCGTGACCGCCGGCCGCCCGGCCAGCGGACCCTCGGCCCAGGTGTGCACCGCGGCGGCACCCCCCAGATGGGTGTTCTCCGCCCAGAACTCGCCACGGCCGCCGCCGTGGAAGGCGTGGGACTCCTCGCCCTGCAGGGGCCAGAACTCCTCGGTGCGGATGCCCAGCAGCTCACGGAACGCCCCGGGATAGCCGCCCAGCCGGACGGCGTCGTGCTCGTCCACGATGCCGCTGAAGAAGCTGATCAGCACCGACGCCCCGGCCTCGGCGGTATCGGCCAACGCCTGCACGTGCTCATCCCGGACCAGATACAGGGAGGGCACCACGATGGCACGGTAGCTCGCGAGGTCGGCGGAGGGGTGGACGACGTCGACTGTCACCCCGGCCAGCCACAGCGCCCGATAGAGGTGCATGACCTCCTCCGGATAGGAGAAGTCGTTGCGCGGATGGGAGTCCAGCTCGGAGGCCCACCAGGCCTCATAGTCGAACACCAGCGCCACGCGCGCGTCCACGGTGGCCCCCTTCACCGGCTCCAGAGCCCGCAGCGTCTCCCCCAGCCGGACGGTGGTGCCGAAGACCTCGGAGTCCGGGCCGGCATGCGGGACCATCGCCGAGTGGTACTTCTCCGCCCCGGCGGCCGACTGCCGCCACTGGAAGAACATCACCGCATCCGCTCCGCGGGCCACATGCCCCAGCGAATCGCGGAGCATCTCCTCCGGGGACTTGGTGCGATTGTGCAGCTGCCAGTTCACCGCACTGGTGGAGTGCTCCATCAGCATCCAGGGGCGCCCTGCGGCCACACCACGGGTGAGATCGGCGCTGAAGGCCAGCTCGATGTGGCGCTCGTCGTCGTCGGCGATCGTGTAGTGATCGGTGGCGATGACGTCCATCTCTGCGGCCCAGGAGAAGTAGTCCATGGTCTTGGACCGGGTGGTGCACATGAAGTTCGTGGTCACCGGGACGCTCGGGGTCACCTCGCGCAGGATGTCCTTCATCTCCCGGAAGTAGGCCAGCAGCTCGTCCGAGGAGTACCGATGGAAGTCCAGCTGCTGGGTGGGGTTCACGAACATCGGAGCCTTGCGCGGCGGCAGGACCTCCTCGAAGCTGCTGTACCGCTGGGACCAGAACGCCGTCCCCCAGGCGGCGTTGAGCTCCTCCACCGTGCCGTAGCGGGCCTGAAGCCAGGCGCGGAAGGCCGCCGCGGCGTCGTCGGAGAAGTCATGGGCGTTGTGGCAACCCAGCTCATTGCCCACATGCCACAGGGCCAGGGCCGGATGCTGCGCATAACGTTCCGCGATCGCCCGGGTCATCCGCAGCGCATACTCGCGGAACACTGGGGAGGAGACGGAATAGGCCTGCCGCGCACCCGGCCAGTAGACGGTGCCGTCGGCATCCTGCGGAAGGATCTCCGGGTGCCGGTGGGTCAGCCAGGGCGGCGGGGAGGCGGTGGCGGTGGCCAGTGCCGCCGAGACTCCGCGACCGTGGAGACGGTCCAGCACCTCGTCGAGCCAGCCCCAGTCATACTCACCCTCGCGGGGCTCGAGCATCGCCCAGGAGAAGATTCCCACGCTGACCAGGTTCACCCCGGCCTGCTGCATGAGCTCGACATCCTCCTCCCGGACGTCCTGGGGCCACTGCTCGGGGTTGTAGTCGCCGCCGTAGGCGAGGCCGTGCACCGCTGGCCAGCCGAGGCGGGTGGTGTCGCGGGAGGTGGTGTCGTGCTCCGGGGCGGTCATGCGTCTCATCTCCTGATCGCGGGGCCGGGGAGCCCTGGTCGGTGAAGCCCCGGGCCGGGGACCCCGGGTCGATGAAGCCCCGTCAAGATTCCCCTACCCCTCGAATATGACAGGGGTCAGGGAATCTTGACGGGGTGCAAGGGGATCAGCGCAGCTCGGTCTCCATCTCAGAGATCATCTGCGCGGCGGCGTCCTGCGGGGAGAGCCGGTCGAAGAAGACCTCCAGCTCATAGCGCTGCAGGATCTGCTGCATCGCGGAGAACCCCATGGCCGGCACGGGCTCGGGCTCCCCGATCTCTCCCTCGATCTCCTCGATGAACTCGGCCGAGGTCAGGTCGGCGCCGTCGATCTGGTCGACGACTGACTCACGGACCTCGAGGTTCGTCGGCAGACCGCGGTCGGTCAGATTGGCCTCACCGGCCTCCGCAGAGTTGATCATGAAGTCCACGAACTGCTGGGCCTCCTCCGGGTGATCGGTGGTGGAGGCCACCGACATCAGCATCGTGGACTTGAACCACATGCCGTTGTCCTCGGCGCTGCCGGTGTGGGAGGGCATGCGCAGCGGGACCAGGTCCGTGCCGGCCGCACCGGACATCGCAGAGAGCTGGTTGGTCCACCACATGCCCATCGCCACCTCACCCGAGGCGGTCATGGACTCGTCCGGACCGGGGGTCTGGTCCTCCGCGATCACCGAGGCCGGCGGATAGCCACCCTCCTCCATGAGCTCGTAGAGGTGCTCGAAGTACTCGGCGGCGTCCTCCTCGGTGAAGCCGAGCTCGCCGTCGTCGGTGGTGAGGTTCTTGTCCTGCTGGCGCAGCCAGATCTGCAGGTCGGCCGGCTGACCCGGGCCGGTGGCGCCGTAGACGCCGTCGACGTTCTCGCTGATGGTGGAGGTGATCTCCCGGTAGTCGTCCCAGGTCCAGGTGGTGTCATCGGGCAGATCCACGCCGGCTTGGTCGAAGATGTCCGGGTTGGCCATCATCACCATGGCGTTGATGCCGGTGGTGAGGCCGATCAGCCCGTCCTCGGTGCGGCCGTTCTCCACCACGTCCGGATCCAGGGCGGAGGTGTCCACCTGGTCCATGTCGAGCAGGGCACCACGGTCGGCGTATTCGCGCAGGTAGGCGTCGTCCATCTGGACGATGTCCGGCATCTCTCCGGCGGCGGTCTGGGTGGCCAGCTGGTCCCAGTAGCCGGACCAGTCGCCGAACTCCGGAGTGACCGTGATGCCGGGGTTCTGCTCCTCGAAGGCGTCGATGATCTCCTGGGTGGCCTGATGACGGGAGTCGGAGCCCCACCAGGCGAAGCTCAGCTCGACGTCGCCGCCGTCGTCGCCCCCGCAGGCGGTCAGGGCGAGGGCACCGACAGTGGCCGCCGCGGCAAGTCTGGCGGAACGGAGGGGACGGCCGGTGCGGCCGATCGCGCATGAACGGGGGCTGGGCATGAGGGGAACTCCATCTGCAGGTGCGTGCAATGCCGCCTGGATCATCAGAGATCTGACCATCCGGCGTTGAAACGATTTTCTCTCACGATAGATGTGACGCCACTCACCTGTCAATACGGGTCGGAAAGCGCAGTCCGAGCCGGCGAGGCGGGCGGTGCGATCGGCAGATCAACCCTTGACAGGCAAGTGATCACTTGCCTAAAGTCAGCTCATGGCCGACGTCTTCAAAGCCCTGGCCGACCCCACACGGCGGGCGATCCTCGACGGGCTCCTCGAGCACGACGAGCAGACGCTGTTCGAGATCTGTTCGCGGCTCTATGCCACGCACCAGCTCGGCCTCTCGCGCCAGGCCATCTCCCAGCACATCGACATGCTGGAGGAGGCGGGCCTGGTGGAGACCTCGCGCCGCGGCCGATTCAAGATCCACCGCCTCGACACCACACCGCTGGAGTCCCTCGTGGACCGCTGGCTCCGCCCGGCACGGGCCCTTCGGGCAGCCGGGCCCAGCACCCCCAGCACCCCTAGCACCCCCAGCACCCCCAGCACAGAGGACCCCTCATGAGACTGCATCAGTTCAGCATCATGGTCGACGACCAGGATCGCGCCCTGACCTTCTACACCGAGACGCTCGGGTTCCAGGTCCGCCACGACATCCCGCTGGGGGAGGCGCGATGGATCACCGTGGTCTCCCCCGAGGACCCGGACGGCACCGAACTGGTCCTCGAACCCAGCGGACACCCGGCGGTGGAACCGTTCAAGGAGGCGCTGGTCGCCGACGGCATCCCCTTCGCCTCCTTCGCCGTGGACGACGTCCACGCCGAGCACGAGCGGCTCACCGCTCTGGGCGTCGAGTTCACCCAGCCGCCGATGGACGTCGGCCCTGCCCTGATGGCGGTCCTCGACGACACCTGCGGCAATCTCATCCAGCTGCTCCAGCACAAGGGCTGACCGCACCCCCTGGTCGACCGAGTCATACTCAGTGATACACGTGCCATGAAGACCGCCATCTCCGTACCAGATGCGACGTTCAGGCGCGCAGAACGTGTCGCCCAGAAACACGGGATGAACAGGTCCCAGTTCTCCGCCAGGGCAGCGGAACGCTATGCCGATGAACTCGACGCCACCGATACCACCTCGACGATCGACAGCGTGGTGGATGTCGTGAACACCGATGGATCGATGCCTGCGCACCTCATGCGTGCCATCGACGACGGGCTGGGCCGCGTCCTCGGACTGCATGCATGAGCAGGGCCGTCTCCTCTGCCCCTCACAGAACGCGGCGGGCGCCGTCGGAGGGCGGCGCCCGGAACACCGTCGGGGCGGTGAATCCGGCCTCTGCGAACGCGTCCGCCACCGCCGCCGCGACCTGATCATGCACACCCACCGGGGCCAGGGCGATCACGCAGCCGCCGAAGCCGCCGCCGGTGATCCGCGCCCCGAGGACCCCGGCGCCGCAGACGGCCTCGAAGGCCCGGTCGATCTCCTCGACGGTGACCTCATAGTCATCCCGCAGCGAGACATGGGAGGCGGTCATCCGCTCCCCCACGGCGGCGAGGTCGCCGACGCGCAGCAGCTCCACCGTCTCGAGGACCCGGCGGTTCTCCGTGATGACATGCCGGGCTCGACGACGCAGGGTCTCCTCGCTCAGCGGGGCCAGCAGCTCCTCCACCTCGACGGTGGTGTCGCTGAGCTCACGCAGGGAGCCCACCCCGAGCGCGTCTGCGGCCTGCTCGCACTGCCGACGTCGTGCCGCGTACGCGCCGTCGACCAGGCGGTGCGGGGCTCGGGTGTCGATCACCAGCACCTCGGCGTCGCCCTCGGGTGCGAGCGGGACCGGAGACGGCGTGAGCGAGCGGGTGTCGAAGAGCACCGCATGCCCGGCCCGTCCGAGCATCGAGATCATCTGATCCATCAGTCCGCACGGCATGCCCACGAACTCGTTCTCCGCCCGCTGGGCGATCCGCGCCATCTCCAGCGGCTCCAGCCCCACGCCGGAGAGCTCGACGACGGCCAGCCCCACCGAGCACTCCAGCGCCGCCGAGGAGGACAGCCCCGCCCCATGCGGGACGTCCGAGTCGATCAGCAGGTCGGCACCGGTGAGGGCGACGTCGGCGGCCTGCAGCGCCCAGCATATGCCGGCCACATAGGCGGCCCAGCCGTCCACGCCCCCTGGCCGCAGCTCGGCCAGGGCGAACTCGACGGTCTCGCCGGTGAAGAGGGAGTGCACGCACACCGTGGCGTCGCCGCGCGCTCGGCCTGCCACCTGGGTGGACTGCGGCAGGGCGAAGGGCAGCACGAAGCCGTCGTTGTAGTCGGTGTGCTCGCCGATGAGGTTCACCCGTCCCGGGGCGGCCCAGACGCCGTCGGCCGCCTCACCGAAGATCTCCCCGAACCGGGCCTGGAGCGTCTCGGCGCGAAGCCGACCGTCCTGCAGGGTCACGCCGCCTCACCTGCCTCGCGCAGCCGCTGGGCCATCTGCTCCGGCGGGATGTCGTTGATGAACACGCCCACCCCGGACTCCGAGCCGGCCAGGTACTTCAGCTTGTTCTCGGCCCGGCGGATGGAGAACAGCTGCAGGTGCAGCCGGAAGTCCGTGCCCTCGGCCGAGGCGGGAGCCTGATGCCAGCCTGAGATATAGGGCAGCGGGGCGCCGAAGATCCGGTCCCCCCGCTGCAGGACGTCCAGATAAAGGGCGGCGAAGTCGTCACGCTCGGCATCGGTGAGCTCCGGCAGAGTGCGCACCCCCCGGTGGGGCATGAGGTGGATCTCCACCGGCCAGCGGGCCCAGGCGGGCACGAAGGCGGTCCAGTGTGCGGAGCTGGCGATGATGCGCTCCCCGGAGGCCTGCTCGGCGGCCAGGATGCGGGCGAAGAGGTCCTCCCCGGTGGCCTCCCGCGTGGCCCGGGCCTGCTCGAGCATCCGAGCCGTCCGCGGAGTGGTGAACGGGTAGCCGTAGATCTGCCCGTGCGGATGGTGCAGCGTCACCCCGATCTCTTCTCCCCGATTCTCGAAGCAGTAGACCTGGTCGACCTCCGGCCGGTCCAGCATGGCGGCAGTGCGGTCCGCCCAGGCGTCGACGACGGTGCGCAGCCGGCGGGCGTCCAGCTGGGCCAGCGAGGTGGTGTGCTCCGGGGTGAAGCACACGACCTCGCAGCGGCCTGCGCCTGGATGCCGCAGCGCGGTGAGGTCCTCCCCGGCGGCGATGGCCTGTCCGGCGAAGTCCCCGGGCAGCGCGGGACCTCCGGCCAGCGAGGGGAAGCGGTTCTCGAAGACGACGACGTCGTAGTCCTCCTGCGGAATCTCGGTGGCACGTTCGGCGGTGGAGGGGCACAGCGGGCAGTCGTCCGTGGCGGGTTTGTGCGTGCGATGCTGACGCGCGGCGGCTACGGTCACCCATTCCCCCAGGTAGGCGTCCCAGCGCAGCTCCGAGCCGCCGCCGGGCCGAGTGATGTCTCGCCGGTCATGGACGGTGCGGCTGCGGGGGGCATCGTCGTAGAAGAAGACCTCGCGGCCGTCGGCGAGTGTGGCGTGGGTTCTGTTCACCGGTGCTCTCTCCTGGAATGGCGGGGGCTGACGAGGAGGACCTCGTCGATGTGGTCGCGCAGGGCCGTGGCCGCCCCGTCGGGGAGGGCGTCGTCGAGGATGACGGTGTCGACGTCGGCGGGCTCGGCGAAGGTGGAGACGCCCAGCACGCCCCACTTGCTGTGGTCGGCCAGGACGATGCGCCGCTGAGCGGTGGCGAGCAGCGCCTGGTTCGTCTCGGCCTCGAGGAAGTTGGGGGTGGTGAAGCCCTCCGGGACGGCCACTCCGTGGGCACCCAGGAACGCGAGGTCGACGTGCAGGGTGCGCAGCGCGGCCGCCGCCAGGGGTCCCACCAACGCGTCAGAGGGGGTGCGGACGCCTCCGGTGAGGATGACGGTGCGGTCCGGCCGGGGGTCGGACTGGAAGACGTCGGAGATCCGGGTGGAGTTGGTGACCACCGTGAGATCCTCGACGGCGCAGAGACGGCGGGCGAGCGCCCAGGTGGTGGTGCCGGCGGAGAGCGCCACGGACGTGCCGGGCTGGACCAGCTGGGCGGCCTGTTCGGCGATGGCGGCCTTCTCCGCCTCCATCTGTCCGGACTTGGCGTCGAAGCCGGGCTCCTCGGTGCGGCGGGCCTGGCTGAGCACGGCTCCGCCGTGGACCTTGACGACGACTCCGCGTCCGGCGAGGGCGTCGAGATCACGGCGGATGGTCATGTCGGAGACGCCGAACTGGTCCACCAGGTCGGTGACGCTCACGGCACCCTGGGCTTGGACGATCTCGGTGATGCGGGTCTGACGCTGGGCTGCCAGCATGGAGGGCCTCACTGGGTCGGGTCATGCGTGTCACAGCATTGATATCATCACATTCAAACATGAATCAACACCCACTGGGTGCGTCAGACCGTCAGCACCACACGTTCCCGCCGGATGAGCCGTGCCGCGCGCACGGTCACTCCGTCCTCGACGTCACGCACCGACGGATGCACCCACACTCCGGAGGCGGCCCGCCAGGGCAGCAGCTCCAGGGTCAGCGGCTCACTACGCAGCACCTCCAGCCACGGCGTCAGGTCGATCTCCCACTCCCGGCCGTGCCAGAAATGATCGCTGATCAGCCGGTCGCCCAGGCGGGCACGGCCGACGTCGCCCGTCCAGTCCACGCGGAGGAGCAGCTGACCGCCCGCCCTGACCTCCAGATGCTCCTCGGGGATCTGCCACGTCACGACGGCGGCGCCGCGGAGATCCGTGGGTGCGGCGAGCCTGCTCTCCGGACCGCCCACGCGGGGCTCCGGTGCGACCGCCGACAGACGGAGCCGCCGGCAGAGCACCTCACGCAGCCCGGCCTGGGGCGCTGAGACCCAGTGACGGCGCCAGCGCGGCCGCGCGTCGTCACCCTCCCCCACGACGCCGCCCCAGAGGTCGACCTCCGCCTCGGGCTCGTCAGTGTGGACCACCAGCTGCGTTCCGACGGCTCCGGACGACGCTGTGCCCGCCGGTCCCCCATGCACCGGGACGGAGGAGCGCACCAGCCGCTCGACCCCGTCGACCGGCAGCATCGCCACCTGGTCGGCGGTGGCCTCGTCGAGGATCAGCAGCCGTGCATCCCCACAGGTCAGCAGAGTCTGCGGGCCGGGGTCCGCGGTCAGCACCACGGAGGTGTCACCGTCATCGGTGCGGGTGGACCGGCACGGGCCGGCGATCTGCACCGCCCCGGCGAGCAGCAGCTGCACCGGCACCCCGCGCCGGGCGGTGAGCACGACGACGTCACCCTCCTCGCCACCGCGCCCGGTGCGGGTCAGCAGCTCGGCCGTGGCGCTGACCAGCCGGACCTCGGCACTCAGCGGCAGGTTCAGCGGCCACACAGTGGAGAGTCCGGCTGGGAGGTCCACCGGTGCCGGAGGAACGGTCAGCGGCTCGTCGAGACCGTGTTCCGGGCCGAGGCCCAGCTGCAGCCCCGGCTGCGCGTCCAGGTGGCCCCCCGGGGTGTAGGTGCTCAGGAAGAGGTAGCCGGAGTCGCCGTCGGCGCGCACCGCCCAGCGCAGACTGTGCGGATCCCCAGCGGACCCACCTCCGACCGTGCTGCGCATCGCGGCGAGCCGCGGCCCGTCCTCGGCCAGCCAGAGATGCTGGCGCCGCAGCATGCCGTAGTGCCGGCGGACCGCGCCGTGCTCGCCGATCGGGGCGCCGAAGTCGTAGCTGATCTGCGGGACGTCGTTGGGGTAGCCGGTGGCCTGGGACTCCTGCTCCCCGTCGGGGTGCGCGCCGCCGGCCCCGAACGGGTTGCTGCCGCCGGCGTACATGTAGAAGCCCTGCCACACCGAGCCGCTGCCGATGGTGGCCAGGGCCAGGGCGGCGACGTCCTCGGCACCGACCAGGGGCCGCCGGTGGTAGGCGACATGCATGCCGCCACCGAGTTCGCAGGTGAGAAACGGCGTCCGGGCGGCGGCGCCCCGACGCTCGACCGACGGCGCCACAGCATCCGGCGCCACAGCATCCGGCGCCACAGCATCCGGCACTACGGAGGCCGGGGCCCCTGCGGGCGACGGCGGACCCTCGCCGCCGGCGACCGCGCGGGCGACGTCGTCACCGACTCCGAGGTCGTCGCGCACCTCCTCGTAGTGGAAGTGCACCCGGCAGAAGGAGGGCCAGTCGGTCCGCGAGTCCGCCCAGAAGCCGTCCGCATATCCACTGCAGACCGGCAGCAGGCTCGTCGGCAGACGGGCGCCGCCCCATCCGGTGGCGGTCCAGAGCGGCACCCGCAGGCCCAGCTCCTCGGCCAGCCGTCGCAGCGTGGCCAGATGCTCGGGCTGGTCCGCCAACTCGTTCTCGACCTGCGCGGCGATGACCGGGCCGCCGTCGTCCTGGGTCAGTCCGTCCAGCTGGGTGATGATCTGGGCGAAGAAGCGGCGCACATGCCGCAGATACTCCGGATGGTCCCGCCGCGTGGGGACCCCGGAGTCCACCAGCCAGTCCGGGAACCCGCCGTAGCGCGCCTCCCCATGGGACCAGGGACCCATCCGGACGACGACATCGAGCCCCTGGGAGGCGGCGAGCGTCACGAATCGCCGCAGGTCACGTCCGCCGGACCAGTCGAAGACGCCCGGACGCGGCTCATGGTGCCGCCAGAAGACATAGGTGGCCACGGAGGTCAGCCCGCCGGCGCGGGCCAGCCCCAGCACGTCCGACCAGCGGTCCGGGCGAATCCGGCTGTAGTGGATCTCCCCGGTGACCGGGAACCACGGGGCGCCACCTCGGACGATCCAGCCCGGAGTGACGGCGATGCCATCGGTGGCGTTGTCGGTGGCGCCATCGGTGGCGTTGTCGGTGGCGTCATCGGTGGCGTTGTCGGTGGCGTTGTCGGGCGCCCGGGCAGCCCCGTGGGGCGACCCCTCGGTTGAGGTGCCGCCCCACGGCGTCGTCGGTGTGCTCCTGCGGCTCAGTTCAGCTCTGCTTCCATCTCGGTGATCATGTTCTCCGCGGCCTCCTGGGGCGACTGGCGCTCGAAGAACACCTCCATCTCATAGCGGTAGATGATGTCCTGCAGGCCGGAGAAGCCCAGCGAGGGGACGGGCTCCGGGCCGGCGAGCTCGTCCTCGATGTCTGCGATGAACTCAGCGGAGACCAGGTCCGGGCCCTCGAGTTCGGGCAGGATCGCCTCGCGCACCGAGTTGTTGCCCGGCAGTCCGCGATCCACCAGGTTCAGCATCCCGGCCTCCTCGGAGTTGACGAAGTAGTCGATGAACAGCTGCGCCTCCTCCGGGTGGTCCGTGGTGGCCGCAGCCGACATCAGCATCGAGGACTTGTACCACATGCCGTTGTCCTCCGCGTGGCCGGTGCGGCTGGGGAACCGCAGCAGCTCCAGGTCCACGCCGGAGGCCTCGGAGAGGCCGTTGATCTGGTTGGTCCACCACGGGGCCATGGCCACCTGACCGGTGCCCAGCAGGGACTGGTCCGGGCCGCTGGACTGGTTCTCCGACATCACGGCAGCCGAGGGGATGCCCTCGCCCACCATGTCCAGGTAGTACTGGAAGTAGTCGGCGGCGTCGTCGGCGTCGAAGCCGAGCTCCCCCTCGTCGGTGGTCATGTGCTGGCCCTGCTGACGCAGCCAGACCTGGAAGCCGCCGGGCTCATTGGGGTCGTTGGTGCCGTAGCCGTCGTCGAGGTTCTCGCTGAGCTCAGCGCTGATCTCGGCGAAGTCGTCCCAGGTCCAGGTGGTGTCGTCGGGCATCTCGACGCCGGCCTCGTCGAAGAGCTCCGGGTTAGCGATCAGCGCCAGGGAGTTGATGCCGGTGGTGATGCCGAACAGGCCGTCCTCGGTGCGGCCGTTGTCCACGGCGTCCTGGTCGAACTCGGAGACGTCGACGTCGCTGAGGTGCAGCAGGGCACCGCGGTCCGCGTACTCGCGCAGGTACTTGTCGTCCATCTGGATGACGTCCGGCATCTCTCCGCCGGCGGACTGGGTGGCCAGCTGGTCCCAGTAGCCGGACCAGTCGCCGTACTCGGCGGAGATCGAGATGTGCGGGTGCTCCTCCTCGAAGGCGTCGATGATCTCCTGGGTGGTCTGGTGGCGGGAGTCCGAGCCCCACCAGGTGAAGCGCAGCTGGACGCCGTCGTCCCCACCGCCGGCGTCTCCGCCACCCTCGGCGTCGCCGCCGCAGGCGGTCAGCGCCAAGGCGGAGAGAGAGGTCACTGCCACCAGCTGGGACAGTCGCGTGAAGTTCGTCATGGGATCCTCATTCATCGGATGGAGCGGTGCGATTCGCCGCCGGCATCATCTGATGCTCGGTGTGACGAGCATCACTTGGCAAGCGGTTTCCATGACTGTAGGCGGGGCATGAACCGCGAGTCAACGGCCATTCGGCCCCGCTCCATTGCCGCTTCGACATGCAGTGATTCCCCAGACGTATGGTCGGCGCTGCTCATCTGAGCGTTCGCGCATCATGGCGATCCGCCAGCCACCTCGCCCCCCCCGTCAAGATTCTCAGACCCCACCAATATGGATGAGGTCTGAGAATCTTGACGGGGCAGAACGGACAGGACGGGCAGAACGGTCAGCGCAGCGTCGCCTCGAACCACCGGGCCGTGGCGGCCAGCGGCACCGAGATCTCCGGGATGTCCGGGTACCAGGCGCGCTCCCACTCCAAGGAGATCCAGCCCGAGCCGCCGGCGAGCAGCCGGCCCACCTCCTCCAGCGGCAGATCCCCCTGGCCGGTCACCGCAGGCTTCCAGTCCTGGGCCAGCAAGGCGTCCTTGACCTGCACGTAGTCTGCCCGTTCCCCCAGCAAGGCGGCGGTGGTCGCCGGCTCCTCACCATTGATGTACGGGTGCAGGATGTCCCAGAGCACCCCCACGCGCGGATCCTGCCCGAAGGACGCGAGCAGCTCCAGCACGTCCTTCCCGGTCGGATGGGAGTCGTGGGTCTCCACCAGCAGGCGGACTCCGGTGGCCTCGAGATCCTCCAGCACCGCCTCGATCCGGCGGCGAGCGGCGTCACGCCCGGCGTGGGTGCCGCCCGGGAAGACGCGGATCGCCGGGGCGCCCATCACCTCGGCCAGCCGGATCAGCGCCCGCAGCTCCTCGACGACGGTGTCGTCGTCCTCTCCGGTGCCGCCGCAGACCCGCACATAGCCGGCCAGGCAGGAGATCTGCAGCCCCGCGTCGGTGACATGCCGGGCTGCGTCCCGTGCGGCGGCGTCGCCCATGCCGAGGGTGATCTCCTCGTCAGGGTGCACGCGCAGCTCCACGCCGTCGCATCCGTGGTCCAGGGCGGTGCGCACCGCCTCCACCACCGGGCGGCCCGGCATCCCCAGCGTGCTGACGCTGAGCTTCCAGCTCATGGTCCTTCGCCTCCTCCATGTCGGCTGACCTCCACCGGGTCGAAACGCACTGTGGTGAGCACGTCCTCGTCCGCCCACCGGAAGGACACCCCGTCCGAGGTCACGGTCAGGTCCACGACGTCGACCGGTGCCTCGCCAGCCGCGACGTCGGCTGTCCGGTCAGTGTCACCGCCAGCCTCACCGGCGGCAAGACCTGATGGCTCGGGCGCAGCTGGTGCACCGCCGAGCCGCGCCCGGGAGACCAGCACCGCCGCACCGCGCACTCCGGCGCGCAGGCAGGGGATCTCACACCATTCGGCGAAGGCCGTGCCGGCCGGGGCGGTCAGCCGCTCGTGGGCCTCCCAGCCGTGCAGGCCCTCCAGGGTGGAGCTGAGCCCACCACCGGGCTGGACCGCCCAGCCGGTGTGCTGGAGCTCCATCGGGAAGCAGGCTCCCAGGACACGGTCGATGCGGATCTCCTCGGCGCCGCGGGCCACCACAAAGGACTCCAGGCGCAGTCCGGGCATGGCCCCTGAGCCGCCGGGAAAGATGGGCCGGTGCCAGGAGGCGGCCCAGGCCCAGCCGCCCCCGCCGCCGGCGCCCAGCGGGTGGAGGCGGCAGCGGGCGCTGCTGCGACCCCGGAACCGCAGCGCCACGTGGTTGTCCGGCACATCGTCCCGCGCGGTGGGGCCGGTGGCCGTCGAGTAGGCCAGCCGTGAGTAGAGCGGGTCCGCCGTCCGGGCGTCCTCCCCCTGGTGCGGCCGCAGGTGGTCGCTGCCGTGGTTGTGCACCCGCACGATGCCGTCGTCGCGGGTGGCCTGGACGGCCCAGCCGGTGGCGGTCATGCCGAAGGCGACGTCGTGGTGGTCCAGGGGGCGGTCCCCCTCGGTGACGCTCCACAGCGGGGCCTCGGCGGGCAGCAGCAGCCCGATCAGCGATTTGGTCGCCCACAGCGGCGAGGCCGGCCCGGAATAGGGCTGGACGGTGGCCGGGTGCGGGCCGTGCCAGCCGAGGCTCAGCAGCCCGTGCTCGGTGAGCGCCCCGCGGTCCAGGAAGTGCGTCAGCGTGGAGTTGAGCAGCCGCTTCGACTCCCCCGGTGCCAGCGGGGTGTCACCGGTGACCGCGCCGAGGGCGACGGCGGCGCCCGCGGCGAATCGATAGGTCATCGAGCGGCCTTGGAACAGCGGGGCGCCGTCGGCGCCGAAGAGGTGCCGGTACTCCTGGAGGAACTCCTCCAGCCGGGAGCCGTGGACCCCGGATTCTCCGCGCAGGTGAGCGTCCAACACCGGGTAGAGGTGGAGCGCCCAGCCGTTGTAGTGATCGAAGGCCTGCCCGTCGCCGTCGGTGTACCAGCCCTGACCCCGGTCCCAGCCCTCCAACAGGTGCAGCGCCCGCTCCCGGGCGGCGGCGGTGAGTTCGTCCCCGCGGCCCACCGACTCCAGGAAGCCGGCCACCGCATAGGGGAACAGGTACCAGTTGTTGGCGGCGGGCACCGACGTGATGGCCCCGCGCAGCCACGCCTCCGCGGCGTCCTGGACGTCGGCGTCGAGCCGGTCCCACAGCCAGGGGCGGGTCAGCCGCAGGGACAGGGCGATGGAGGCCGATTCCACCATGGGCTGGCCCTGGACGTCATGGTCGCGGATGGCCAGCCAGGGTTCGGCCCCGTCGACGTCGGCCACCGCCGTCCCGGCCCGCAGGCCCGCGGCGTAGCGCTCCAGCCAGCCGTGCGGGTCGGCGCCGTCGGCACCGCGGACTCGGAAGGCCGCCGCGAGGAAGGATCGGGCGAACCCTTCGAGCCCGTCGGAGCGCACTCCGCTGCGCGAGGCCCGGCCAGGGAGGTTCAGATGGGCCTTCCCGGGGCTGGCCCAGCGCCAGGCGGAGCCGACCAGGTGATCGGCCATAGCCTCCCAGTGGTCGCGGGTGTATCCGGTGTAGGGACTCGCCTCGCGGTCCTCCTCGGGAAACCGGACCCCGGAGCCGGGCAGGATGGTTCCGGGCCGAATGACTCCGGGCCGAATGACTCCGGGCCGGACTGCGCCCGGCCGGGTGGTGTGCACTCCATCTGAGGTCATCGCGGGCCTCGCCTCTCATTCGTCTGGTTCCATCGATGTCACACCTGAATATGAATCGATTCACATCTCAGCATGATGTGCTCCGGACCACACGTCAAGAACTGGAGCGGGGCCGCCGGCGTCGGTCAGCCCCGTGCGGAGACCACCTCAGCCGCAGCACCACGGCTCCGCGCCACCCACCACCGCACCGCCGGAAGCACCACGACGATGAGCCCCACGATCACCCAGATCGTCATCGCGATGGGCTGAGTGATGAAGTAGCTCAGCTCTCCGTTCGCGGCGGTCAGGCCCTGCCGGAAATGCTGCTCCACCAGGGGGCCGAGCAGCGCCCCCAGCAGGATCGGCACCATATGGAAGCCCTGCCGGACCAGGAAGTAGCCCAGCACTCCCAGCACGCCGGCGACCGCGAGATCGAACCACGAGAGCCGGAAGCTGTAGATCCCGGCCAGGCAGAGCGCGATCACTGTGGGCAGCAGGATCCACTGCGGCACCCGGAGCATCGACACCCACAGCCGGATGAAGTTCACGTTGAGCACCAGCAGCATGGCGTTGCCGATCAGCAGCGAGGCGATCAGCCCCCAGAACAGGTCCGGGTGGTCAGTCACCAGTCGCGGACCGGGCTGGATCCCGTGGACCTGCATGGCCACCAGCATCACCGCCAGCGTGGCGGAGAACGGCAGCCCGAGGGCCAGCAGAGGGATCATGCTGGAGGTGGCGGCGGCATTGTTGGCCGCCTCGGGACCGGCGAGCCCGGAGACCGCGCCGCGCCCGAACTTCCGTCGGTCCCGGCCGACCATCGACTCCAGCTTGTAGCTCAGCAGGGTGGCCAGTGAGATGCTCGGACCCGGCAGCAGCCCCAGGCCGAAGCCCACCGCGCCGCCGCGGAACCAGCTTCCCAGAGAATTGCGCGCGTCCTCGGCGGTGGGGATCAGCTGCCGCCAGCGCAGCGAGCTCACGAAGGGGACATCGGTCTTGTGCACCACGATCCGCAGGATCTCCGCCAGCCCGAAGAGCCCGACGGCCAGCGCGACGATGCTCACCCCCTGGTTGACCTCCCGGATGCCGAACGTGAAGCGAGGGTCTCCGCTGATCGCGTCCTCTCCGATGACGCCCAGGAGCAGGCCGAAGGCCAGGGGGAGCATCCCCTGAGCCAGGGAGCCGCCCATGATGCGGGCCATGACGATCAGTCCGCCGAGCGTCAGGGCGAAGTACTCCGCCGAACCGAAGATCACGGCGGCCTGCGCGACCGGGGCGGCGACGAGACTCAGCAGGATCACCCCACCGGTGCCGGCGACGAACGAGGCGACGGCGGTGATGCCCAGGGCGGGACCGGCGCGGCCCTGCTGCGCCAGCGGATACCCCTCCAGAGCAGAGACCACAGACGGGGCCTCCCCGGGGATGTTGAGCAGGATGGCCGTGGTCGAGCCGCCGTACATGATGCCGTAGAACATCCCGGCGATCACGATCATGCCGGTCAGCGGGTCGAACACATAGGTCAGCGGAAGCAGGATCGCCGCTCCGGAGACCGGGCCGATGCCGGGGACCAGCCCCATGATGGTGCCGAGCAGCGCCCCGGCCAGGGCGGCGAGGAGGTGCTCCGGCGTCGCGACGACGCTGAGCCCGTGCAGCAGGCCCTCCAGGGGACTCACAGATCGACCCCCGGCAGACGGATGCCCAGAAGCAGCTCGAACACGGCCCAGACGGTGACACCCATGATGACCATGGTCACCGGCATGGTCCACCGGAACTCACGCTCGATGAGCACCGCGGTCATCAGACCTCCCACGACCACCACCGGCAGGAACCCCACATGCGGCATCAGCAGCGCCGAGCCCAGCAGCACAGCGCCGCCCAGCACCAGGCGCAGCCAGGCCCGGTCCTCCCCCAGGGACGGGGCGGAGCTGGTGGCTCCCCCGGACTGCAGCAGGGTCAGTGCGGAGGCAGCAGCCAGCACTCCGGCCACGAGCAGCGGGAAGACTCCCGCGCCGGGCCGGTCGAGGCTGCCCAGGTGGTAGCCGGTGAAGCTGACCCAGCCCACCAGGGCTGCCATCACCAGCCCGCCCCCTCCGGCGATCCGCCAGGCGATCCGGGCTGACGCGCGGGACTCCGTCTGTTCCGTCACTCCGGTGCGGTGCTCAGAAGTCGTCCGGGTCGAGCACCGAGTACTGCTCGATCATCTCGGCGATCTCTGCCTGAGTCTCGTCATGGCCGAGCACCTCATGGGGCAGCCCGATCTCGTCCAGCTGGTCCGTCCATGCGCCCGAGACGACGATCTCCTCCAGCTGGGCGGCCATCTCGGCGCGCACCTCGGCGTCGACCTCGTCCGAGGTGATGACGTAGAAGGAGGTGCCCATCGGAACCTCCAGATCGAACTGATCGAGCGTCGCGGCGTCGGGGTTGTTCGGCTCGGTCTCGTCGGAGAGGATGCTCAGGATCTCGATGTCGCCGGAGTCGATCTGTCCCTGCACCCCGGCGGTGGTGCTGATCTGGGCATCGACCTCCCCGCGCAGCACGGCCAGGATCCCGGCGTCGGCGCCGTCGGCGTAGGGGACGCTGCGCAGGTTCCAGCCGTTCTGCTCATTGAGCAGCTGGACCGTCAGATCGGTCTGCGCCCCTTCCCCGGTCACGGCCACCGAGATCTGCTCCCCCGCCTCAGCGGCGTCGACGAACTCGTCCATGGACTGGAACTCGCCGTCGGCGGCGGCCATCAGCGAGAAGGCGGATTCTCCGACCTTGGCCAGAGCGTCATAGCCCTCAGTGTCCGTGTACTCCAGCCCGTCGTCGACCAGGGGCTGCCAGAGCAGACCGTTCGAGGTCGCCAGGGCGAGCGTGCTGCCGTCGGGCGCCGCCGAGAGCGCCTCATTCATTGCGATGGTCGACGCCGCTCCGGTCCGGTTCGTCACCGACACGCTGACGTCGGTCGCGGACTCCAGCTCACGACCGACGCCCCGGGCCAGCAGGTCAGGGGTGCCGCCCGCACCGAAGCCGACGATGATCTCCAGGTTCTCCTCAGGCCAGGCACCCGACTCGGCGGCGTCGTCGCCGCAGGCGGTGAGCACCAGAGGAGCGGCGGCGAGCACGCCGAGGCTCTTGACGACTGTCGGACTCATGTTCATGGGAGACCTGTCCTTCGATGTCGGTGCGGGGATCACGCAGGCCCGGAGGCGGCCTGCGAAAGAACTGTGACGCATGATCCCGGGAGGCCGGTCGGTGTGCTTATCGTAGTACGCGAGGCGACGCGCCAGACCGACGGTGCGCGCTGCTCCGCAATGAGAGGTAACACCGTCTTGGCACCACGCATCGGGTTCTTCAGCCGACTCCTCGAGGACGACGACGCCGCCTCGCGCTATCAGTACGCACTCGAGCAGATCCAGCACGCCGAGAGGCTCGGCTTCCACTCCGCCTGGGTCGCTCAGCATCACTTCTCCGCGGACGAGGGCGGGCTGCCCTCCCCCTGGCCGCTGCTGGGCGCCGCGGCGGCGACGACATCGCGGATCCGGCTGGGCACCGCCGTGGTGACCCTTCCGCACGAGAACCCGATCCGCACTGCGGAGGACGCGGCGGTGGTCGACGTCCTCTCCGACGGGAGATTCGAGTTCGGCGTGGCACCCGGCGCCTCCCCGGATTCCTTGGAGGCCTTCGGCCACGGCGACGCCGACGCCCGGGAGATCTTCACCGAGACGTTCTCCCGGATGCGCGCCGCCCTGCGCGGCGAGCCCCTCGGCGCAGCGGGGTTCACCCTGCAGCCGTTGCCCGAGGGACTCGACACCCGCATCTGGCAGGCGACGTTCTCCGCCCGCGGAGCCACTCGCGCCGGCCAGGCCGGCGACGGCGTGATGCTCTCCCGCATCCAGCCGGGCAGCACCCCCGGCGATCTCCTCAGCGACCAGCAGAACCCCCTCGTGGACGCCTACCTGGCGAACCTGCCTGCGGATGCCGCACCGCGGATCCTGGCCTCCCGCACACTGGTGGTGGTCGATGAGCAGGACCGCGACCGCGCCGCCCGCCGGGCGCGGGAGCGCGTGGGCGCGCTGGCCCGGAGGAATCTGCGGATCGACCCCGCCACGCTGAGCGACGCAGAACTCTACGAGTACACCCACACGTACTTCGGCACGGTCGAGGAGGTCGTCGAACGGCTCGCCGGGGACGAGGTCGTCGCCCGATCCACTGACGTGAGCGTCCAGGTCCACTCCGTGGATCCGGGCCACGAGCTGACGTTGAGATCGCTGGAACTCATCGCCACGGAGGTCGCCCCGGCGCTGGGCTGGCAGCTGGCTGACGAGCACTGACGAGCGCTGACGAGCGCTGACGGCTCAGCGAGGAGCCGGCACGGAGGAGACGACACAGAGGAGACGGCATGGCCGACATCATCGACACCCTGGCCGGAATCCAGCCGCACAGCGCCCTGGCGGCCATCCGCCGAGAACGGCCCCAGGCCGTCGAGAACGCCCAGCGCAGCTTCGAGGTGCTGCTGGAGCCCGAGGAGCCGGGCACCTTCCCGCTGGAGGCCCGCTATGCGGTGGCGGCCCGTGCGGCCGCCCTCCAGGCTCCTGACTCGGTGGCCGCCGCCTTCTACGCTGAGCTGCGCGAGGAGGAGAGCGGTGATCCTAGCCAGGACGTCAGCCGGAAGCTCGCCGCCGGCCTGGACCACACCCGTCTGCTGACTCTGCACCCGTGGGACGCCCGGGCGCACCACCTCCGCGCTCTCGAGGCTGCGGGATGGTCAGTCGATGACATCGTCACGCTCAGCCAGCTGGTCTCCTTCCTGGCCTTCCAGATCCGCGTCGTCGAGGGCCTGCGCACGCTGGCCGGCCTCTCCGGACCGGCCGGCGTGACCGGCGCGGCGCCGGACCTGCCGCACGGCGCCGACGGCTTCACCCAGGAGAGCCTCGGCTGGAAACCGTGGCTGGCCCCGGTCCCCGAGGAGGAGCTGACGACCGCCCAGCGGGAGGCCCTGGTCGACGACTTCCGGATCCGGAGCGACTACTTCCGCCTCCTGGTCCGCAACCCGGAGGCGCTCCAGGCGCGCACTCTGACTGACAAGGACATCTTCTACACCGTCACCACAGGTCTGCCCCGGGCGGACCGGGAGATCGCCGCCACGGCCGCCTCGCGTCTCAACGGGTGCGTCTACTGCGCCTCCGTGCACGCCCGACGCGCCGCCCAGGAATCAGGCCGGCATGCGGACGTGCAACTCCTGCTCGACGACGGGACGGAGGCCGACCTGGGCGAACGGTGGTCGGCCATCGCTCGTTCCGCAGCGGCGCTCACCCGGTCTCCGGGAGATTTCGGCCCCCAGGATGTGCAGCGCCTCCAGGGGGCCGGACTGGGTGAGGCCGACATCGTGGACGCCATCAACGGGGCCGCGTTCTTCAACTGGGCGAATCGCCTGATGCTCTCCCTGGGGGGAACCTGTGGCATCGTCCCGCCCCCGCTGAGCCGGACTCAGCGCACCCGCAGCCGTGGCACCGTCAGCAGCCCGGAGGCCACGTCGGCGAGCGCCAGCTCCAGGGCCTGCATGCCGAAGCGGCGGCCGTGATGCTCCCGGGCGGTCTCCACCATGCGGGTCAGGGCCTCATCGGCGGCCAGTCGGTGGCTGGTGACATTGGCGACCTCCGCGCTGAGCTCATGGGTGCCCCCGGGGGTGACCAGCTCCGTGAGGTCCACCCGGTAAGGGGTCCGCCAGACCACGCCGGCCGCGTGCCCGTCCACCCGGACCACCGCCACCACGCCCACCGGCGGCGTCACCTCCGCTCGGAAGGAGGCCTCCATGAGTCCGCTGGAGGCGGGGTCGGCCAGCTCGTGCGGCTCGGCGGCTCCGAAGTCGAGGATCACCTGCCGGGCGTGGTCGTCCACGTGGAGAGTGGTGGTGTACTCGGCGGTGCCGGAGTACAGCTCCCGCCCGGGCACCTGCTCCCACTGGTGCGGCACCGACGCAGGACGCGGCACAGACTCATCGGGGAAGCGCACCGTCCAGTCGGCGAGTTCGACGGCGGCCTCGCCCCCGGCCGCGGAGGTGCTGCTCGGGTGCCCCTGGTCGTGCTCCTGAGACTCGCCGTCGTGCTGGATCAGCACGGCGGCCTCATAGGCCTCCAGACGCCACGACAGGTCGCCGCCGTCGCCGCCCGGATCCAGGTCATGGACGCTGAGCACCTCGCCGGTCTCCGCATCCCAACGCTCCATCGTGGACCCGGCGGGGTCCCCCTCGATCCCCTGTCGGAAGGACAGCGCCACCTCGGCAGGCGCGGAGCCGGTGTTCGCCACGAAATGCACCCGCAGGGCTGACGGGCCCTCGCCGAGCTGCCGGGTGGTCACGGCGACGGTCTCGTTCGGCGCGCCGTCGGCTCCGGCCAGGCTCACCGGGCCGCGAGCCCAGCGGGCCGCCTCGGCGGCGGAGTCCACGCTCACCCCGAGCCGCGCGGTGCCGCCGAGATCCAGCACGGTGCCGCCGGCCTCCAGCACGGCGGCCAGCCAGGCCCGCGTGGACTCAGGGATGTCGCGGGCGTACGGAAGCACCACCACGGGGAACCGTCCCGGATCCAGGTGGCCGACGGCGTCGTCGTCGAACAGGTCGAAGTCCGCCCCAGCGGTGCGCAGCGCATGCGGCAGCTCGTCGCCGATGTGCCGCCGGGTCTCCTTGTAGAGGTCGTTGCGGCCAGCGGCCGCGAATCCGGCATAGACGTCCCGGGCGGGCACGTAGATCCCGACGTCGGAGAGGCGACGCCCCTGCCGCATCAGCCAGGACAGCCGGTGGATGGTGCCCCACAGCGCCGGAGCGGCGGCCCACCAGGTGTTGCGGTCGTCCAACGCCCCGGAGGCGTAGAAGACCCGCCCCAGGCTGCCGTCCTCGGGTCGGGAGGTGTTCGGCCAGCCGTGGCCGATGAACTGGTTGATGCCCATCAGCAGGTGGTCCTGGGCCTCGGCCAGGATGTCCAGCGGAGTGGAGCGGAAGGACGGCGAGTGAGTCCAGGTCCAGGCCTCGGAGGAGATGACCTGCTGGCCGTGGAGCTGCCCGGCCGAGCTGGCCCACCGGCAGGCGGTGACCACATCCCAGCCCCAGCCCTCGCCCTCATAGCGGTCCGCGTACCGGTAGGAGCTCACCGTGGCGGCCGGCTCCCCATAACCCTGGATCCGGAACGGCACGCCCTTCTGCCGCGCCCAGTCGCCGACCACGCGGATGAAGTTCTCCTCCAGCAGCTCGGTGAGCGTGCGGTGGTAGTCCGCGCGGAACGCCGCTCCCTCCTGCCCGGGCAGGGGCAGCTTCCACAGGTGAGGCACGACGTCGTAGCCGCGCCGGGCGGCGAACTCCTCCGGCAGCCGCGGCGTCCAGTCGGCGTCGTAGACCTCGAGGCTGTCGCAGAACACCGTGCCGATCCGCTCGACGCCCACGGCGTCGACCAGCGGCTCGGCGACCGCCTCGACGTGCGCCCGCGCGGCCTCGGCCGAGAGATGGTCCAGCGCCCAGCCCTCGGCCCCGACGGCGGCACGCTTCAGCGCCTGCCGGGTCAGCCGGGAGACCGCGATGAGGACCACCCGCGGTCCACGACCCTCCGGGATGAGCAGGTCGTCGCCGTCGATCTCCAGCTCCGCGAAACTCTCCGGAGTCTCGTGGGTGGTGCCGTCGCCGATGTAGCCGGCGATGAACTCGTCGCCGGGCCAGACGGCGGGGATCGGCAGCCGGTGTGCGGCCATCGGGACCTCTTCGTGGGTCCAGCTGATCTTCCGGGCCGCCGTGGACTCGTCCACATGGGGTCCGCCGTAGGGCCAGCCGGAGCCCAGGGTGACGTCGAAGCGCAGGCCCCGCTGCTGTGCGGCCTCTGCGGCGAACCGCAGATCCGCCAGGAAGGTCTCCGAGAGGTAGCGGTCCGTCCGGGCGCTGAGCGGGTAGACCACGGCGACCTCGACGCCGCCCAGGCCGGCCTCGCGCATCCGGTCCAGGTCCCGGACCAGGTCCTCCCGGACGACGTCGGGACCGAACCACCACCAGCGCATCATGGGCCGGGCGGCCGGGTCGGGGGCACGGAAGCCCTGAAGCAGCGCGGCGCGGGGGGTGGGAGCGGGGATCTGTTCTGCCGTCATGGGCCTCTCCGTGCTGGTGCGTGCGGTCAGACTGGAGGGGACGGCCTCGCACCAGGACCGTCCCCTCCATGACCCCTCGTGGGGCCTGGGGTCACTGCAGTGAGTTCTCCATCTCAGCGACCATGGCCTCTGCGGCCTCGGCCGGCGTCATGCGCTCGAAGAAGACCTCCTCCTGGTAGCGGAAGATGTCCTCACCCAGGGCGGAGAAGCCGGCCGGAGGGATCGGCTCCGAGGGGCCGACCTCGTCCTCGATGTCGACGATGAACTCGCTGGAGACCAGGTCCTGGCCGTCGATGTTCTCCATCACGACCTCCCGCACCGCCTGGTTGGAAGGCAGCCCCCGGTCGATCAGGTTGTGCAGGCCGGCCTGTTCAGAGTTGACGAAGTAGTCGATGAACAGCTGCGCCTCGTCGGGGTGGTCGGTGGTCGCTGCGGCGGACATCACCATCGAGGACTTGAACCAGATTCCGTTGTCCTCGACGTCGCCGGTGTGACTGGGGAATCGCAGCGGCACCAGGTCGGTGCCCGCGGAGGCGGAGAGGCCGGGCAGCTGGTTGGTCCAGTACAGGCCGATGCCGGCCTGGCCGGTGCCGGTCAGCGACTGATCCTGGCCCACGCCCCCGTCCTCGACGAGCTGCTGGGCCGAGGGGAAGGAGCCGTCGTCGAGCAGCTGCTTGAGAAAGGTCAGGTACTCCTCGGCGTCTTCGACGTCGAAGCCGAACTCACCGTCGTCGGTGACCAGCTGCTTGCCCTGCTGGCGCAACCAGTTCTGCATCAGCTGCGGCTCGGCAGAGCGGGCGACGCCGACGTAGTCTGTGCCCTCGCTGATCTGTTGGGTGACCTCGGCGAAGTCGTCCCACGTCCAGCTGGTGTCGTCGGGGAGCTCCACCCCGGCCTCGTCGAACACGTCCGGGTTCGCCATCATCACGAAGGCGTTGACGCCCGTGGTGATGGCGTACTGGGCACCGTCCACCTGCCCGGCCTCAATGATGCCCTCGTCGAATTCGGAGAGGTCGACATCGGTCAGCTCCAGCAGGGATCCGCGGTCGGCGTACTCTCGGACGTACATCTCGTCCATCTGCAGGATGTCTGGGGCATCTCCGGCGGCGGTCTGGGTGGCCAGAGTGTCCCAGTAACCCTGCCAGTCGCTGAACTCCGGGACGATGGTGATGTGCGGGTGCTCATCCTCGAAGTCCGCGATGATCTCCTGGGTGGCCTCGGTCCGGTGGTCAGAGCCCCACCAGGCGAAGCGCAGGGAGACCTCCTCGTCCCCTCCCTCACCGTTCGAGCCGTTGCCGCTGGTGCCGCCGTTGCCGCCGTCGCCGCCGCAGGCGGTCAGCGCGACGGCGCCGATCACGGCGGCGGCCGAGAGCTTGGCCAGCTTCCTGTGTCTCATGTGTGTCCCCTCATGTGTGCGGTGGCGGAGCATCCGCCAGCGGTTGTAACGATTCAATTCGGCGCCCCGCTCCGTAACGGATCAGGCTGGCCACTACATTATGTGTGATGCACGGCACAGTCAATGAATCGATTCACATTCGGCGATGCCCACTCCCTATCGCACGATGCCTCCCCGCGCCCCCGACGTCGGCGTCGGCTTCGGCGTCGTCACATCACCCCGGCGCACCACCCCACCCACGCGCAGATCGTCTCCCGGCGAGAAATCGTGGCCGGATTCGGCGACGATTTCTCACCGGGAGACGATCTGCAGGTCCGACTCGCCGTCAGCGCAGTTCCGCCTCCATCTCGGAGATCATCGCCTCCGCGGCGTCGGCCGGGGACATCCGATCGAAGAGCACCTCATCCTGGTACCGGTAGAGGATCTGCTGGAACGCCGACCCACCCATCGCCGGCACGGGCTCGGAGGGACCGAGCTCATCCTCGATCTGGTCGATGTATTCGGCCATGGCCAGCTGGGCGCCGTCGAGCTCCTCGGTGACCACCTGGCGGATCTCGTCGTTCGGCGGGATGCCGCGCTCGGCCATGTCGATCAGCGCGGCCTCCTCCGAGTTCACGAAGAAGTCGATGAACTGCTGGACCTCCTCCGGATGATCGGTGGTCGCACTGCCGGAGAGGAACATCGAGGACTTGTACCAGGGCCTGGCGTCCTCGGCGCTGCCGGTATGGCTGGGGAAGCGCAGCAGCTCCAGCTCGGTGCCGGCCGATTCGGAGAGCGCCACGGACTGGTTCGACCACCAGGCGCGCATCGCCACCTGACCAGCGGTGGTCAGCGACTGGTCCGGGCCCACCCCCTGGTCCTCCGCGAGTGCGGAGGCCGACGGCGTGGCACCGACCTCCAGCAGCTCGACGAGGTACTCGAAGTAACTCTCGGCATCGTCCACAGTGAAGCCGAGCTCGCCCTCTGCGTCGCTGAGGTGTCCGCCCTGCTGGCGCACCCAGGTCTGGAATCCGCCGGTCTCGTCGAATCCTCCGGCGCCCCAGGCGCCGTCGAGGTTCTCGCTCAGCTCGACAGCGATGTCCCGGTAGTCGCCCCAGGTCCAGGTGGCGTCATCCGGCATGCCCACGCCCGCCTCCTCGAAGAGGTCGGGGTTGGCGAGGATGGTGAACGCATTGATGCCGATGGTGATGCCGTACAGCCCACCCTCGGCCCGCCCGTTGTCCACCACCGTCTCGTCCATCTGCGACGTGTCGACCTGGTCCAGATCCAGCAGGGAGCCGCGGTCGGCGTATTCGCGCAGATAGAGCTCGTCCATCTGGATGATGTCCGGGGCATCGGCGGCGGCGGTCTGGGTGGCCAGCTGGTCCCAGTAGCCGTCCCAGTCGCTGAAGTCTCCGTCGATGGTGATGTGCGGGTGCTCCGCCTCGAAGGCGTCGATGATCTCCTGGGTGTTCTGGTGGCGGGCATCCGAGCCCCACCAGGCGAAGCGGAGGGTGACGTCGCCGTCGCTGTCGCCGCCTCCCCCTCCCCCGCAGGCGGTGACGGCGAGCATGGCGGCGGCCAGCCCGGCGGCCAGGGCTGTGCTGCGACGACGGCGGCGCGGAGTCGTCGGCGATCCGAGCCGAGGATCGGATACAGCTGTGGAACGTGGGTGATTCATGATGCCCCCCTGAGATGTGATCGTTCACTCTATGCGGCCAATCTAGAGTGATCCAGATCACAGGTCAATAATGGCACCGCGATGGCACCGCGATGGCACCGCACGACACCCATCGGCCGAGCGGAGCCCGGCAGTACCGAGGGTCCGATCGAGCCGGGCGGGCTCACTCGAGTCGGGTGGACTCGCGCAGCACCGGCGTGCCCTCGATGACCATGCGGCGCCCCGCCTCCCCGACGGCCAGCATCATCGATGCCGTCATCCGACCGATCTCCTCCAGCGGCAGTCGCACCGTGGTGATCGACGGGTGCTGGTCGGCCAGGGTCGGGATGTCGTCGAAGCCGGCGATGGCGACGTCCTGCGGAACGCGCAGTCCAGCCTCGCGGATCGCGGCCATCGCCCCCAGCGCCATGACGTCGTTGACGCAGAACACGCACAACGGCGACGCCCGGCCCTCCCGTGCCGCATCCGAGGCCACGATTCCGGAGCCGATCAGCTCGCTCATCATGAAGTAGCCGCCGTCGCGAGTGAAGGCCCCCTCCTTCACCACCTCAGGTGCGACGCCGGCCGACTTCAGCTTCGCCAGAAAGCCCGCCGACCGCTGCGCCGAGGTGGAGAGCTGCGGCTCGCCGCCGAGCACGGCGAAGCGGCGGTGCCCCACCTTCAGCAGCTCGACGGCCAGGGCCGCGGCCCCGCCCTCATTGTCGATCTGGACACCTCCGGCGTGAGGGAAGGGCTGGCCGATCATCGCCACCTTCCCGCCGTTGTCCTGGTACGTCTGAAGCACCTTCTGCAGCAGTGCGTCGTCCTCCATGCCGCGAGACCCCGCCAGCAGCACCGCATCCGTCCGGTACGACATGAACGCCCGGACCGCTTCCACCTCCGCGGCAGCCTCGCGCTCGGTGGAGGCCAGCATCAGCTGCACCCCGGTCCCGGCCAGGCCGCGCTGCGCTCCGCGGGCGATCGAGGAGAAGTAGGGGTCAGCGATGTCATGGACGATCAGCCCCATGAGCCCCGCCGATGATCGGGCAAGCGCTTGCGCCTGCGCATTGGGGAAATAGCCGAGCTCCTCGGCCGCAGCGCGCACGCGATCGGCGATCTCGGGCTTCGGGCGACGCGTGGATCCGTTGAGCACACGCGACGCCGTGGACTGGGAGACCCCGGCGGCCTTGGCGACATCAGCCAGGCGGACAGCCATCTGACGCTCCTACCTGTGACAGTTGACACATACTTTCAGGTGATACTACCGTGGAAAGCGCATTCCAACATCATCGCCTCGCCATCCACCTGCAAGGAGCTCCGATCCCATGACTGAACCCCGCGTCCTGCGCATCGCCATGAACGGCATCACCGGTCGGATGGGCTACCGCCAGCACCTGCTGCGGTCCATCCTTCCGATCCGCGACCAGGGCGGCATCACGCTGCCCGACGGCTCCCGGGTCACCGTCGAACCGATCCTCGTCGGCCGCAACGAGGCCAAGATCTCCGAACTCGCGGCCAGGCACGACGTCGAACACTTCACCACCGACCTCGACGGCGCCATCAACGACCCTTCCGTGGACATCGTCTTCGACGCCTCGATGACCTCCCTGCGTCCGGCCACGCTGTCCAAGGCCATCTCCGCCGGCAAACACATCTTCACTGAGAAGCCCACCGCCGAGAGCCTCCAGGAGGCCGTGGAGCTGGCCCGCCAGGCGGACGCCGCCGGCATCACCGCCGGCGTGGTGCACGACAAGCTCTACCTCCCCGGTCTGGTCAAGCTCCGCCGCCTGGTGGACGAGGGCTTCTTCGGCCGCATCCTCGCGCTGCGCGGCGAGTTCGGCTACTGGGTCTTCGAAGGAGACGTCCAGCCGGCCCAGCGCCCCTCCTGGAACTACCGCCTGGCCGACGGCGGCTCCATGACCACCGACATGTACTGCCACTGGAACTATGTGCTGGAGGGCATCATCGGGACGGTCAAGTCCGTGACCTCCAAGACCGCCACCCACATCCCGACGCGCTGGGACGACAACGGAGAGCCCTACGAGGCGGACGCCGACGACGCCGCCTACGGCATCTTCGAGCTGGAGACCCCGGCCGGGGACGAGGTCGTCGGACAGATCAACTCCTCCTGGGCCGTGCGCGTCTACCGTGACGAACTCGTGGAGTTCCAGATCGACGGCACCCACGGCTCAGCGGTCGCCGGGCTGAACAAATGTGTGGCCCAGCAGCGCGCCCACACCCCGAAACCGGTGTGGAACCCGGATCTGCCCGTCACCGAGTCGTTCCGCGACCAGTGGCAGGAGGTCCCCGCCAACGCCGAGCTGGACAACGGATTCAAGCTGCAGTGGGAGGAGTTCCTCGCCGACGTCGTCGCCGGTCGTGAGCACCGCTTCGGCCTGCTCTCCGCCGCCCGTGGCGTCCAGCTCGCCGAGCTCGGCCTGCAGTCCGCCGCCGAGCGCCGCACCGTCGACATCCCGGAGATCACCCTGTGAGCACCACCACCCAGCAGGCCACGGACCTGCCCACGCTGACCCTACCCACCCTCGACGGCGCCACCGCCGCATACACGATGACCGGCCAGGCCGACCCCGCCCTGGGTCCGTTCACCCGCCCGGAGACGCCCCTGACCTCCCGGACGGTCTACGCCGCCGCCCACGTGGTGCCGGTGATGACCGCCGAGAACGTGCCCGGCGCGCCGGCCCAGCTGGACTGGGAGGCCACACTGGCCTACCGGCACGAACTGTGGTCCTACGGGCTCGGCGTCGCCGACGCCATGGACACCGCCCAGCGCGGCATGGGCCTGGACTACGCGGCCACCCAAGAGCTGATCAGCCGGTCTGCCCAGGAGGCGGCGACCGTCGTCGAGGCCGGCACCTACCCGGCCCTGGCGGGCCGCACCGTGCGCGATCTGCTCGCCTGCGGCGCCGGCACCGACCAGCTGGACCCCGCCACGGTCGAGCCCGGGGAGACCGGGGTCGCCGCCGTGCTGGAGGCCTATCTGGAGCAGCTCGAGGTCGTCGAGGCGTCCGGCGCCAAGGTGATCCTCATGGCCTCCCGTGCCTTGGCGAAGGTCGCCGCCAGCCCCGAGGACTACCTGGACATCTACTCGCATCTCCTTCAGGCCGCCGAACAGCCGGTGATCCTGCACTGGCTGGGGCCGATGTTCGACCCGGCGCTGGCCGGCTACTGGGGCTCCGACGACGTCGCCGAGGCCACCGAGACCTTCCTGACGCTGATCCGGCAGCACCCGGACAAGGTCGACGGTGTGAAGGTCTCCCTGCTGGACGCCGAGCACGAGAAGCGCCTGCGCGCCGCCCTGCCCGAGGGCGTGCGGCTCTACACCGGCGACGACTTCAACTACCCGGAGCTCATCGACGGCGACGAGACCGCCCATTCAGATGCGCTGCTGGGCATCTTCGCCGCCATCTACCCGGCGGCCTCCACGGCCCTGCAGGCCTACGACGCCGGCGATGCGGTCCGCGGCCGGGCGATCCTGGACTCCACCCGGGAGCTGGGGAAGCACATCTTCTCCGCCCCGACGCTCTACTACAAGACCGGGATCGCCTTCCTCTCCTGGCTCAACGGGCACCAGACCGGCTTCCAGCTGGTCGGCGGCCTGCACGCGGGCCGCTCGCTGCCGCATCTGGCGCACACCTTCGTGCTCGCCGATCAGGCGGGCCTGCTGACCGACCCGCAGCTGGCCGCCGAGCGGATGACCACGCTGCTGAAGACCGGAGGACTCGCATGAGCTTCGAGCTGTCACTGAACACGGGCACCACCCCGCAGCTGTCCCTGCAGGAGGCCGTCGACGCCGTCGCCGCCGCCGGGCTGAGCCACATCGGACCCTGGCGGCACCTGCTGGATTCCGCCGGCGGGGCGGAGAAGGCCGCGCAGGTCATCTCCGGTGCCGGGCTGACCGCCACCACGCTGTGTCGCGGGGGATTCCTCACCCCGGCCGATGCCGCAGGGCGGGCCGCCGCGCTGGAGTCCAACCGGGCGGCGATCCGCGAGGCGGCCGCCATCGGCACCGGTGAGCTGATCATGGTGGTCGGCGGGCTCCCCTCGGCCGCGCACCTGCTGGGCGGCGAGGGGGACCGGGCGGACAAGTCGATCGTGGACGCCCGCGCCCGCGTGGCCGACGGCATCGCCGAGCTGGTGCCCTACGCCGCCGAGCACGGAGTGCGGCTGGTGCTGGAGCCGCTGCACCCGATGTATGCCGCGGACCGTGCGGTGCTCTCCACCCTCGGAGAGGCCCTGGCCCTGGCGGCCCCGCACCCGGCGGAGACGGTCGGCGTCGTCGTCGACACCTTCCACGTGTGGTGGGACCCGCAGCTGCAGGAGCAGATCGCCCGCGCCGGGCGTGAGGGTCGCCTCGCCAGCTACCAGGTGTGCGACTTCAACCTGCCCCTCGCCGCCGACGCCCTGAAGTCCCGCGGGATGATGGGCGACGGTCACGTGGACTTCCCCACGATCTCCCGGTGGGTGGCCGAGGCCGGCTACACGGGACCGGTCGAGGTGGAGATCTTCAATGCAGAGATCAACGCCCAGGACGCCGGTGTGACGCTGGAGACCATGAAGGCCCGCTACGCCGAGCTGGTGGAGCCGTTCCTGACAGCGTCAGCCGCCGCCTCGGCTCCGCACACCCCGTCCGCCGCCGTCTGACCATCCCCACCCATCGAGTGGTCACGAATCCCGAGACGTCCTGTCTGACACGCCGCGTCGGGAGGGCATATCCCGGGATTCGTGGCCACTCGATATGCCAGTCTCGACAGGCCTGTCACTCCGAGGAGAGCCATGACCGCTGAAGGATCCGCCCCGACGTCGGTGCTGCTGGTCGGCCTGGACGGCTTCGGCCGCCAGCACCTGCTGAACCTGGAGCGCCTGGCCGCATCGGGCAAGGCCCGGCTCATCGCCGGCGCCAGCTACAGCGACCCCGGGCCCGAGGTCCGCGGGGCCATCCCCGTCCACCACACGCTCACCGAGGCGCGCGAGGCCGGACATCGCCCCGACGTCGTCATCGTCTCCACTCCGATCAGCACGCACCGCGACCTCGCGCTGGAGGCCCTCGAGATGGGCGCCGACGTGCTGCTGGAGAAGCCCCCCACGGCGACCTTCGCCCAGTACGAAGAGCTGCTGGCCGTCGCCGATCGGCTCGGCCGACGCATCCAGGTGGGCTTCCAGTCCCTGGGGTCCCATGCGCTGCCCGCCCTGGAGGAGCTGCTGGCCGCCCCGGAGGCTCCCGGTGCCATCGGACAGCTGCGCGCGGTCGGCGCCACCGGACTGTGGCTGCGCCGGGAGGCCTACTACGCCCGCGCCCCCTGGGCGGGCCGACGGGTGCTCGACGGCGTCCAGGTGGTCGACGGGGTGATCACCAACCCGCTGGCCCACGCGGTGCGCACCGCTCTGCACCTCGCCGGCGCCCGGGACGCCGACGACGTCGCCCAGCTGAGCACCGAGCTGCTGCACGCCCATGACATCGAGGCCGACGACACCTCCACCGTCTCGCTGCGCACCACCGCGGGGATCCCCGTCACCGCGGCGCTGACGCTCTGCGCGCCGGAGGACCACCGGCCGCCGTGGGTGACGATCGACGGCACCGAGGGCCAGGCGGTGCTCTACTACACCGAGGACCGCCTGGAGATCACGCCCAACCGGGAGGCGCCGTTCAACGCCGGGGAGGCCGGCGAGCCGCGGACGCTGGACTTCCAGCGCACCGACCTGCTGGAGAACCTGATCGACGTGCGCACCGGGGAGGCCGAGAGGCTGCTCTCTCCGCTGCGCGAGTCCGGGGCGTTCATGCGCGTGCTGGAGGCGGTCCGCACCGCGGAGGATCCGGCACAGATCGGCGCCGAGCATGTGGCGCAGGTGGATTCCGGCCCCGAGCGGCACCCGGTGATCCCGCATATCGAGGACTATGCCGCCCGCGCGGTGAAGGCCCCCTCCACGTTCTCCTCGCTGGGGGCACCCTGGGCGACCGCTGCCGCCACGAGCGGTTCCCTGGCGCTTCCCGGTCCGGCCGCCGGCGAGGCGCGGACCGTGGCGGAGCTGCGCACCGGCGAGGACATCTCCCCCACCGATTCCCCGCGCCCCTTCCTGGACCGGGTGCGCACGCGCGGCGGCGTCGTCGTCACCGACCAGCAGCCGCTGGACCACACCTGGCATCTGGGCGTGTCCGTAGCACTTCAGGACGTCGACGGCACGAACTTCTGGGGCGGGCGCACCTACACCCGGGAGCATGGCCGGTACATCTGGCGCAACGACCACGGCCGGATCCTCATCCGCGAGCAGCAGGTGGCCGACGTCGACACCGGCCAGCGGCTGGCCCAACAGCTGGAGTGGATCGACCGCACCGGTGGGGCGCTGCTGCAGGAGCACCGAGTGGTCACGGTGACCGGCCGCGACGAACGCTCCTGGGAGCTGGACTTCCGCTTCGCGCTGACCCCGGCCGTGGACCGGGAGGTCTCGCTGGGCAGCCCCGGCTCCAACGGGCGCGCCGGCGGCGGCTACGGCGGCTTCTTCTGGCGGCTTCCCGCCCTGCGGGAGGCCGAGATCTTCACCGCACAGGCCTCCGGGGAGGAGGAGGCGCACGGCAGCGTCAGCGACTGGCTGGCGATCAGCGGGCACTTCGATGCGGTGCAGTTCGCCCCGGGCCTGGGGGCCGGGGAGGCCACACTGGTGCTGGCCTCCGCCGACGAGGACCCCTGGTTCGTCCGGCACGCCGGCTATCCGGGGGTGGGCATGTCCCTGGCCTGGGACGCCCCCGTGGTGGCCCGCCCGGGCGAGCCGGTGGCCCGACGGGTGCGCGCCGTCGTCCTCGACGGCCGGATGGACCGTGCGGAGGCCGCCGCACTGGGGAGCGGACTGTCGGCAGAGCTGACCGCGACCCGCACCCCTCGATGACTCTGCACGGTGGGCCCCGGAGATCGCTGATCGTCGCTCCTCAGGGCCCACACCGCGGAGGCGACGCCGAGCACCCCACCACGAGGAGCAGCATGACCCCTGAGCAGGAGTTCCACACCAAGCACGCACGACTCCTCGGAGTCCTCGACGAGACCGGCGCCGACGCGCTGGTGCTCTCCTCCGCCGGCGCACTGTCCTGGCTGCTGGCCGGGGCGCGGGTGCACATCAGCCTCGCCGGTCCTCCGATCCTGCGGGCGGTGGTGCATCGCGACGGCGTCGCCGTGGGGGTGTTCACCAATGAGCTCGCCCGGATCCGCCAGGAGGAGCTCGCACCCCTGGTCTCCCTGCTCGACGACGGCACGGTGAGTCTCCACGAGCTCCCCTGGCATGCCGACGTCGACGACGTCACCGGCTGGCTGCCCCGTGCCGCTGACTGGACGTTGACCGACGAGACCGCCGTCGCCCTGCCGCTGCGCGGCGCCCGCGCCTCCCTGCTCGACGTGGAGATCGAACGCTATCGAGCCCTGTGCCGGACCTCCGCCGAGGCGCTGACCGACGTGCTGACCGAGATCACTCCGGAGACCACTGAGCGGCAGCTGGCCGCCGCGCTGGCCCCACGGCTCCTCGAAGCCGGGGCGGATCCGGTGGTGCTGCTGGTCAACGGGGAGTCCCGGGCCATGCACCGTCACCCGTTGCCCACCCAAGCACCGCTGGGCCGACGCGCCATGGCCGTGGTGTGCGCCCGCCGGGACGGGCTCATCGCCAACGTCACTCGCTGGGTGGGCTTCGGCGACCCCGTGGCCGGGGAGGAAGAGCTGGACGCCCGAATCCTCGCCGTAGAGGCCGACGCCTTCGCCGCGCTGAGCCCGGGCACCCGGCTGGAGTCCGTGCTGGAGACGCTGAAGGAGTCCTACACCCGGCATGGGTTCGACGCCGACGAATGGACGAAGCACCACCAGGGCGGGGCGGCCGGCTACCAGGGACGCGACCCCCGGGTGGAGCCGGGGGTGCCGGACCTGATCCGGGAGGACCAGGCGTTCGCCTTCAACCCCACCGGCTGGAGCGAACAGCTCGGCCTGGGTGCGAAGGTGGAGGACACGGTGGTGCTGCGAGCTGGGGACGGCCCAGACGGCGGGCACTGGATCGACGTCCTGAGCGTCGACGACCGCTGGCCGACGGCGGAGGTGGCGGGACGATTCCGTCCGGCAGTGCTGCGCCGCTGAGCGAGTGGGTCAGTCCGACTCGTCTCGTGAGGGCTCGACGGCGCCGAGGCGCGCCTGGGGGCTCCCCTCCCAGATGTGACCGGGGCCATCGGTCTCCCACAACCGGACATCCTCGATTAGGCTGAACACGTCACATCGCGCAGTCCACGAAGGAGCACACCATGTCAGGTCCGATCATCGTCGGCGTCGACGGAAGCCCCACGGCCCGCAAGGCCGCGGAAAAGGCCCGCGAGCTCGCCACCAGGCTGAACGCCCCGCTGCATGTGGTCTCGGCCTATGCCGACGACCGCACCGAGGTCGTCAACAGCGGGTCGGACCAGTGGGTGGTCTCCGATGCGGACAACGCCCGGTACATCGCCGAGAAGGTCACCGAGTCCCTGAAGGCCGCCGGCGTGGAGATCCTGCCCCGCTCGGTGCACGGCAAGCCGGCCGACGCGCTGATCAGCTATGCGGAGAAGGTCGACGCGGACATCGTCGTCGTCGGCAACCAGCGCATGCGCGGGGTGCGTCGAGTGCTCGGCAGCGTGGCCAACTCGGTCTCGCACAACGCCACCTGCGACGTCTACATCGCCAACACCTACGCGGACTGACGCCCCGCGTCAGACTCAGCGCGACGGCGGCCCCGGCAGATCACTGCCGGGGCCGCCGTCGTCTCAGATCTCGTCTCAGATCTCGAGATCGATCTCCTCATCGCGGATCACGGGATCCGCTCGCCCACCAGCTCGGTGCGCCAGGAGCGCGTCGGCTCCCAGCCGAGCACGCGGCGGGCCTTCTCGATGGAGAACGCCGGGGCGTCCCCGGTGAGCTCTCCGGCCAGGTGCGCCATATCTGGGAAATGCTCCGGGATGAGCTCTGCCAGGGGCCGGCGGGCGAGCGCGTCCTTCGCCCCGACGAAGAACACGGAACCGTTCTCCACCCGCTCGATCCGCTCCAGCAGCGTCAGCAGGAAGTCGGTGACGTCCCGGGCGTCGACATAGTTGAACAGCGCGACCGCGGACAGGGCCGGGTCGTCGAGCCGTTCGGTGAGCGTATGTCCCTGCTGGGTGGGTGCGCCCTCCCATTCCTCGGGGGCGATGACGTAGCAGGGCCGGAAGGACACGAAGGTGACCTCGTCGGTCTGCTGGGCGAACATCGCCGCCACCTGCTCGGCCACATGCTTGCTCAGCCCGTAGGCGTGCCAGGGCCGCGGAGGGACGTCCTCGTCCAGGGGCAGCCGCGGCGGCACCCAGCCGGCCGGCGAGCCGTACCCCATGATCGAGGGGCTGGAGGCGATGACCACCGTCGACGCCCCGGAGGCCACTGCCGCGGCGGTGACGTGGTGGGCGATGCCGGCGTTGGTCGTCAGGATCACCTCCTCCGGGGCGCTGAACGGCACGGCGATGGCCGCCAGGGAGACCACCGCCGTCGGGGAGATCTCCTCGAACAGCGCCTGGGTGGCCGCGGCGTCGAGCAGGTCCACGCAGCGGTGCTCGACCCCCGCGGTGGGCTCGTCGGGCAGCTCCCGGTCCACACTGATGACCTCATGCTCGGTGGCGGCGAAGCCGGCCACCACGCTGCGGCCCAGTCTCCCCGACCCGCCGGTGACGATGATGCGTTCTGCCATGGCTGTCCTCCTCGCTCCCCTGCTCCTCAGTCCCTGCTCAGTGCGCGACGACGGCGGCGTCGGCGCGTGCGTCCCCAGCGTCGGCCCCGGAAGACGACGCGGATGCCAGCCCCAGGTCGACGTCGGCCACTGTCACCGGCCCACGGGTCTGCAGGGAGCGGTTGCCGCAGACACCGACGGCGATGGCCTGGATGCCGTCGACCAGGCCGGCGGGACGGGAGTACGGGTCCTCACCGGGTCCGTTGAAGATGTCGGCCAGCAGCAGCCGGTCCCCGCCGCCGTGGGCGCCTTCGCCCTGGACGATCGCCAGCTCCTCGGCCTCTCCCCAGTGGCGCTGCAGCACCAGACGCTCGCCCTTGGCGCGGACCGCCCCGGAACGGCCGTCGTCGGACACCGAGGGGTCCACCGGGGAACCGCCGGAGGCGGGCAGCACGGCGGCCCGCTCCACGACCTCGAGCTCCAGCCGGCCCTCGGTGCCGTTGACCGCCACCCGGTACCCCTCCCAGGGCGCATGGGCGTTGAGCGAGTAGTTCAGCACCGCACCGCGGGTGTAGTCCACGATCAGCGCGAGATTGTCCTCGATGGTGATGCCCTCGCCGAAGACGTCCTGGTCCCGGATGTAGCCGTCGTGGTGCTCGGTGTCCAGGTAGAGCTTCTGCAGCGTCTCGTCACTGCGCAGGTCCAGGGCGAAGGGGTCGGCGTCGGAGTCCTCGCGGGTCCCGCGCTCGGCGGGGGTGATGCCGCGGGCGGCGGCGCTCTCCGCGCCGTAGAACTTCAGTCCGCCGGAGGCGTAGACGCGCTCGGGGGCATCGGCAAGCCACCAGTTGACCAGGTCGAAGTGGTGGCTGGCCTTGTGGATCAGCAGTCCGCCGGAGTTCTCCTTGACCCGGTGCCAGCGGCGGAAGTAGTCCGCGCCGTGGACAGTGTCCAGCACCCAGGTGAAATCGATGGAGGTCACCTGCCCGATCCGGCCCTCGAGGATCGCGGCCTTCAGCGCAGTGTTGCGCGGGGAGTACCGGTAGTTGAAGGTCACGATCACCTCGCGCCCGGTGGCCTCCACAGTGCGCGCGATCCGGGCGCTGGAGGCGGCGTCCACGGTCAGCGGCTTCTCCACGACGACGTCGGCCCCGGCCTGCAGAGACTCCACGATGTAGTCGGCGTGGGTGAAGTCCGGGCTGGTGATGATGACCCGGTCGATGCGGCGCTCCTGGATGACGGAGGTCAGCGCGGCGGGGTCGAAGGTGGCGACGTCGGCGCCGTGCTCCTCGCGGATGCGGCTGCGGTGGTATTCGACGCGGCCGGGGTTGGTGTCCGCCAGAGCGACGAGCTCGGCGACGTCGGCGTGGGGGCCGGCGATCGCGTCGGTGTACATCCGGCACCGGCTGCCCATGCCGATGATCACGTAGCGGGTGCGGGGGTTCTCAGTGCTCACGGGTGAGCCAGCTCCTTCATGCGGTGAACAGGTGGCGTGCGTCCGGGGAGGTCCTCCCCAGCAGTCTTGTCGTGTCGGCGGGGAATGAGAAGCACTCCGTCCATGCCTTCCGTGGATGGCACATGTGCTGCGCGGGTATCTTCCCCCCCCCCCAGACGCCGACGACGGCCGCCCGCCGCAGGCTGCGGCGGACGACCGTCGTGCGGTCGGGCGGATCACTTGATGCCGGTGGTGGCCATGCCCTTGATGAGGAACCGCTGACCGAACAGGAAGATCAGGAACAGCGGCAGGATCGAGATGATCGACATGGCGAACATGCCGCCCCAGTTCGACTCGCCGGTGGAGTCGATGAAGGCGCGCAGCGCCAGCGGCACGGTGTACATGTCCGGTGAGGTCAGGAAGATCAGCTGGCTGAAGAAGTCGTTCCACGTCCACATGAAGGTGAAGATCGTGGTGGTCGCCAGGGCCGGGACCATCAGCGGCAGGATCACCTGGAAGAAGATCCGGATGTGGCCGGCCCCGTCGATGCGGGCGGCCTCGTCCAGGTCCTTGGGGATGCCCCGGATGAACTGCACCATCAGGAAGATGAAGAAGGAGTCCGTGGCGAGGATCTTCGGCACGATCAGCGGCAGGAACGTATTCACCCAGCCGAGGTTCGAGAACAGGATGTACTGCGGGATGATCACCACGTGCACCGGCAGCATGATGGTCAGCAGCATGGCCGCGAACATCGGGATCTTGAACTTGAAGTCCAGGCGGGCGAAGGCGTAGGCCGCCATCGAACAGGCGAGGAGGTTCGCCAGGATGGAGGCGAAGACGACGATCGCCGAGTTCCACAGGAAGTGGCTGAACGGGTGGCTCAGCGCGTTCCACCCCTGGACGTAGTTGTTGAACTCCAGGGTGGTGAGCAGGATCCCGGGCTCGCGGAAGATCGCCTCGTTGGGACGCAGCGAGGAGACCAGCATCCACAGCAGCGGGTAGATCATCGCCAGGGAGGCGAGGATCATCAGGATGTGCTTGATCGTGGACTTGATGGCCCGCTGCGCCGGAGTGGTCGACTTCATCGGCTCCCGGTCCTCCGAGGAGAGGGAGCTGGCGCCGGCCAGGGCGGCCGTGGCGTCGGACTTGGTGGCGTCGGCGCGGCTCATCGTGGGCGCGCCGGCCGGGGTGGTCGTCGTGGAATCAGTCATCGTAGTGCACCCAATACTTGGAGAGCCAGAAGTTGATGGCGGTGATCGAGGCGATGATCAGCACCAGGAGCCAGGCCATGGCGGAGGCGTAGCCCATGTCGAACCGACCGAAGCCCTGCTGGTACAGGTAGAGCGTGTAGAACAGCGTGGAGTCCGCCGGGCCGCCGGAGCCGCCCGAGACGATGAACGCCTGCGTGAAGTTCTGGAAGGCGCCGATCAGCTGCAGCACGAGGTTGAAGAAGATGATCGGCGTCAGCAGCGGGATGGTGATGGTGAAGAACTGCTTGAGCCGACTCGCCCCGTCGATCGAGGCGGCCTCGTAGTACATGTCCGGGATCTGGCGCAGGCCGGCCAGGAAGATCACCATCGGGGCGCCGAAGGTCCACACGTGGAGGATGATCAGCGTCCCCAGGGCGGTGTCCGGGCTGGAGACCCAGCCCTGGCCTTCGATGCCGACCATGCCCAGCAATTGATTGATCAGTCCCGAGTGGCCGAAGATCTGGCGCCACAGTACGGCGATGGCCACGGAGGAGCCGAGCATCGAGGGCAGGTAGAACACGGAACGGTAGAAGGACAGCCCGCGCATGCCGCGGTCGAGCAGCATGGCGATCGCCAGTGACACCGCGAGCTGGACCGGGACTCCGACGAACACGTAGGTGAAGGTCACCTGGATCGCGTTGTGGAGTCGGTCGTCGCTGATCATCCGGGTGATGTTGTCCATGCCGATCCACTCGGGCGGCTGGAGCAGGTTGTAGTCGGTGAAGGCCAGGTACAGCGAGGCGGCCATCGGGAACAGCGTGATGCCGAGCAGGCCGATGGTCCACGGCAGCAGGAACAGGTGGCCTGCCTTGTTGTCCCGGTGTCTGCGCTTGCGCGCACCTTCGGGGCCCTTCTTGAGCTGCTGCAGCTCGGCGACGACACTCATGGCGCCACCTTCCGACCCGTCGCGCGGCGGTGCTCCGCTTCGGGGTCGTTGCTCTGCGTCTGGGACAGCACGGCTGCCTCCTCCAAAACTTTGGGAAATCGCTTTCCAGGTACGTGTCGTCAACGGTAAGTGAGGTCACATTGTGAGGTCAAGCACACGGAACGCCGCCAGTCCGGGCACGCCGCCCGACAGGGGGCTCGCGCGGCGCCTGATCCACCCCGGAGGACCCCGAGATCCCCGGAAAGTCGGGGAACCCGAATTGAATCGATTTTTGTGATGCTGCCTGAGCATCACTCCATACATTCTCGACCGTGGACGGCATGACAGGCTGGTACTAGGCTCAGGGGCACCCCGGAGTGTCCGCGCGTGCCGGCCCACACCCCACTCCCGTCCCGGCGCCGGGGCGCGCACCACCGCCCACCCAGGCGAGACTGCGCACCACCGCCCACCCAGGCGAGACCCAGGAGAGACATGACCCCGAGCCTCCCCACTGTCACCCGCATCGAGCTGCTGCTGACCTCCATGCCCTTCTCCGCGGGGCGCCGCGTGGTCGGCGAAGAGTCCGTCGATGAGTACAACGCCTCCTCCCAGGCCTTCACGCGGATGGAATCACTGCTGGTCAGAGTGACGGACTCCGACGGCGTCGCGGGATGGGGGGAAGCCTTCGGACACCGATCGAACCCGGCCACATGGGCCGCCCTGGAGGAGATCGTCGCCCCGTTCCACCTCGACCGCCCCGCCGACCCCCAGACCGTTCATCGCGAATCGGAATACGCGTTCCATGCGTTCGGGCGGACCGGGCCGGTCCACTATGCGCTCTCCGCGATCGACATCGCCCTGTGGGATCTGGCCGCCCACCGTGCCGGGATGCCGCTGCGCCGACTGCTGGACCCCCGAGCGCGGGACAGCATCGGCTGCTACGCCTCGCTGGTCCACTACGGGGAGGACCCGGCGGAGGTGGCCCACCACATCGGGAGGGCCCAGCAGGCGGGATACACCTCGTTCAAGCTGCACGAGTCCACTCCGGAGGCGGTCACCGCCGCCCGGGCCCAGGCTGGACCTGCGGCGCAGCTGATGACCGATGTGAACTGCCGGTGGGACGAGTCCGGTGCCGCGGCGGCGCTGCAGGACTTCGCCGAGGCGGACCTGCTGTGGCTGGAGGAGCCGGTCTTCCCGCCCGACGACACCGGCGCCCTGGCTCGGCTGAACCGTGCCTCCGGCCGGATCTCCGCCGGGGAGAATGCCTCGGGTGTCCACGGCATGGTCGAGCAGATGCGTGCCGGGGCGGTGGCCTATGCCCAGCCGAGTGTGGGCAAGATCGGCGGGATCTCCGGAATGCGGGAGGTGATCACGGTCGGGCAGGAGACCGGCGTCGCCGTCGTCCCGCACTGCTTCTACTATGGTCCGGCCCTCAATGCCTCGGCGGAGCTGATCGCCACTCTGGGCGAGGAGGTCGAGCTGGAGGTGCCGTTCCTGCACTGGCCTCAGCGGCTGCATCGCCTGCACGGTGCGGGACCGACGATCACTCTGAGCGAGGAGCCCGGCCTGGGCTTCGCCCCGGATGAGCAGGTGCTGGCCGATCATCTGGTGCGCCGGGCCGTGGTCGAGGCGTCGTAGAGTCGTGCACATGGGCCATCTCACCTCCGCTTCGCTCTCCGGCGCCGCCCCGCGCATCGTCTGCGTCCCCGACTCGTTCAAGGGCTCCGCCACCGCGGCCCAGGCCGCCGCCGCGCTGGCCCACGGCGCCCGGGAGGTGTTCCCGCAGGCGCAGATCACCGAGCTCCCCTTCGCCGACGGCGGCGAGGGGACCCTGGAGGCGCTGCTGGCGGTCTGGGGGCAGGAGGCTGAGGAGCTGGAGGTCCTCGACGCCATCGGGCGTCCCGCCACGGCCCTGGTGGGCCGTTCCGCCGACGGGCGGACCGCCGTGCTGGAGGCGGCGCAGGGCAATGGCCTCCCGCAGGTCAGCGATGTGCCCCTGCAGCCGCGCCGGGCCGACACCTACGGGGTGGGGCTGATCGCGCGGCATCTGCTGGACTCCGCGCCCGGAGGCACCTGCGTGGAGGAGATCCTGCTGTGCATCGGTGGCTCGGCCAGCACCGACGGCGGCACCGGGCTGCTGCGCGCCCTGGGCGCGGAGTTCCTGGACGACGCCGGGGCCCCGGTGGCGCCCGGCGGGCAGGGGCTGGCCGAGATCGCCGAGGTGGACGTCTCCGGACTGCATCCCCGCGCCGCCGAGGTGCGGTGGCGGATCGCCGTGGACGTGGACAATCCGTTGACCGGCGAGCGCGGAGCAGCCGCCGTCTTCGGTCCGCAGAAGGGCGCGGATGAGGACGACGTCGCCGCGCTCGACGCCGGGCTCACCCACCTGGCCGGCGTGCTCGCCGCCCACACCGGTGCTGCCGCCGAGGATTACCGGCAGGCCGTCGGATTCGGGGCGGCCGGCGGCATCCCGGTGGGGCTGGTGAGCCTGCTCGGGGCCGAGGTGGTGCCGGGGTCGCAGATGGTGGGCGAGGCCGTGGGCCTGGCCGAGTCACTGGCCGCGGCCGACATCGTGCTGACCGGCGAAGGCTCCCTGGACTCCCAGTCATTGGGCGGGAAGGTCGTGGAGGCGGTGCGGCGCAACGCGCCGGAGGCCGCCGCCGTCGTCGTCATCGCCGGCACGGTGAAGCTGACCGCCGGTGAGTGTCGGGGGGCGGGCCTGACCGGGGCGTTCTCCATCGCGCCCGGGGCTGCGGAGCTCCAGGAGCTGCTGGAGCGCGCGCCCGAGCTGATCACCCAGACCGCAGCACAGGCCTGCGGGCTGCTGGCGCACGGCCGCTGAACACCCTCCCGGCCGGGTCTCCTCCGCCGACCGAGTTGCCTCCGCGGTGTGGGCCCCTATCCGGCGCTGTGAGCCCTCAGAAGGGCCCGAACCGCGGAGTCATCGTGGCGCGGACCTCATGTGACCTGCTCAGGAGTGCTGTTCCACCCAGGCGGTGAGCGCCTCCATGTACTTCGCGGCGCGCGTGGCGAGCTGCTCGTCAGGCCCGCCGTCGCCGAAGGTGTCCTCGGTGACCTGTACGGCCATCAGCGGGGTGCCCATGAGCTTGACCCCGAGCAGCGGCAGGAAGGTCCGCAGCTGAGTCTGCGAGTTGATGGTCCCGAATCTGCCCGGTGAGGCACCGGCGATACCCATCGGTGTGCCACGCAGCACCCCCTGCCGCGGGGGCCGGGTAAGGATGTCGATCGCGTTCTTCACCGGGGCGGGGAAGCTCTGATTGTGCTCCGGGCTGACCAGCAGCAGGCCGTCACAGGCCGAGACCTGCTCCTTGAAGGCAGTCATCTCGGCGGGGAAGTCGTCGTCGAGGTGCCGGTCATAGAGCGGCAGGGATCGAATCTCGATCTCGGTCAGCTCTGCCCGCTCCGGCGCCTGAGCCACCAGCACCTCGGCGAGCTTCCGATTCACCGATTCCTCCGCGAGGCTGCCCACGATGTACCCGATCCGCACCATCTGCGCTCCTTTCCCGTCGTCGACGGTGCCAGTCTGGCACGGCTGGCCCCACAGACGCGCGGAGGTGACGGGACGGTGAGCTCCCCGGGCGGCGCCGTCCCAGCCCGCGGGAACCGCTGCTCAGAGCCAGCGGAAGTCCCCGGAGTTCCCGAGGCGCCACCCGCGGGCCGCCCGCTCGGCGTCGAGTCGCAGCAGGGCCTGCTCGCGAGCGCGGACGAGTCGGACCTCGCGGGACAGAGCCCGACGACGGCGCCGCGCCTCCCGACCTGCGGCGCGATCCTGCCGACGGGGCGGAGTGTCCGGCCTCTCGGACGTGGGGCTGTTCGGCCGGGGCGTGGGAAGCAGGGGCGGATGCGTGGGAGCTTCGGCGGTCGGCACGGACGCCGGCAGGGAGGACGGGCAGAGTGACTGACGTGGCGACTGACGGGGCGACTGACGGGGCGCTGTGGTGATCATGAATCTCACGCTACGGAGCGATGAGGACAGATCCCGTCCGCATCAGGGGCGCCCGGACTCCCCCGCCGGAGAACCCGTCCCCTCGGACACCACGTGGCCCCTGGACCGTTGCTCGGAGAGCACGCACTGACGCGAGGCTCAGCGACCACAGCTCCGAGGTCAACGCCTGGGGTTCAGTTCAGCCGCGGGGCTTCATCCGAGTGTTCGGCAGTGCCGGGGCCGGCAGGGGCGGCGCGGTGTGCGGCGGGAAGTCGCCGAACTGGGGGAAGGGGCGGCCGTCGTCGTAGGTCTCCCCAGCGAGCGCGTCGCGCAGCTCCCCGGACAGCGGCGCGCCGAGCGACTCGCCCTCGGACAGGTGCCGGTGCAGCGGGGAACCCGCAGGAGGGGGCTCGAAGCCCATCTCCGACTGGTAGGCGGCCCGATACGCGACGATGTCCTCGTGGCTGCGGCCGACGAAGTTCCACCACATCACGATCTGCTCCCCCAGGGGGCGGCCGCCCAGCAGCAGCGCCACCACGGGCTCCTCGGCGGCGTCGATCCGCAGGGTGGTGCGTCCGACGTCGGAGACGGCAAGATGGTCGGCGGGGACGTCCGCGCCGTCGACGCGCACCCGGCCGGAGACCGGGAGCAGGCCGTGCTCGTGGTCTGCGGGGATCGTGAGCTCCAGGCTCGCCCCGGGCTCCAAGCGCAGCTCGGCCCCCGTCAGCGGCAGAGGCGTGGGCACCGGCGACCTGCTGCCGAGCAGCTCGCCGAGGAAGACCTTCGCCTCCCAGCCCCGTCCGGTGACGGTCTCGGGGCGGTGCGCCGCCAGGGAGGGCTCGGAGAACCGGTGGTCCTGCGGAAAGGCGAACCACAGCTGCGCGCCGTGCAGCACCGTGGTGTCCTCGGTGGAGTACTCGGAGTGGCTAATGCCGCTCCCAGCGTTCATCAGGGCCAGCTCGCCCGGGCGGACGGTGGCCCAGTGTCCGGCGGAGTCCAGGTGGTCGATGCGTCCGGAGAACAGCCAGGAGACGGTGGCCAGCCCGGTGTGCGGATGGCGGGGCACCCGCATCGGCGTGGCGGCGGAGACGTCGTCGGGGCCGTAGAAGTCCAGGAAGCACCAGGCTCCCACCAGCGAGCGCGCCCGCTGGGGCAGGGTCCGGCGGACGGTCATCGCCCGCGGCCCTCCGAGCGGGACCTCCCGGGGTTCGAGGATCTCGATGCCAGAGGCGGCCACGGTGACCCCGTCGCGGAGGCCGCGGCTGCCCTGGGGGCCGGCGCCTTGCGGGCCATTGGCGCAGACGCGCTCCTGCGGGGAACGCTCGACGTTGCTCATCCCGGCACCTCCGACGATCCACCACGAGGGTCATTCAGATTTGAATCTTCTGATGATCTCCACTGTAGCCGACAGGAGCGCGGGGGCGAGAGCCTCGCAGCATCGCCTCTCTCATCAGACGCTGACAGTGAGCGACCATCTTGGTGCCCAGGTGATCACGAGCGCTCAGGCTGATCCAGCATCCAGGCCGAGCCTACGGCGCCCCTGGACCCCATCACCCCACAGCCTCATCACCCCACAGATCCCGACCCGGAAACCGTGGTTCCGTCGGCCGTCCCCGCCGGAGCCGTCGCGTCGACCTTCGGCCAGCATGGGATCAGCCGCACTAAGTCGACCCTTTCACACCCCCCGGACGCCTCGGACCGTCGGAGGCTGGCCCCTCAGGAATCGGCCGCCCTGGACGTCCACCGCCGCTGAGACGACGACGGCCCGCCTCCCGGAACAGGGAGGCGGGCCGTCGCACGCGCGGCGGAAGCGCGGACGCTTCTCTGCCACCTGCTCGATCAGTCGTCGGAGACGACGACCTTGACCTCGATGTTGCCGCGGGTGGCGTTGGAGTAGGGGCACACCTCGTGGGCCTTGTCCGCCAGCTTCTGCGCCTCGTCCTGCGGCAGGTCGGGCACGACCACCTCGAGGGTGACCTCCAGGCCGAAGCCGCCCTCGGGCAGCTTGCCGATGCCGACTTTGGCGCCGACGGAGGAGTCGCCCAGCTCGGCGTTCTCCTGGCTGGCGACCAGCTGCAGCGCGCCGTGGAAGCAGGCCGCGTAGCCGGCGGCGAAGAGCTGCTCCGGGTTGGAGCCCTCCCCGGATCCGCCCATCGCCTGCGGGGCGGCCAGGTCGAGGTCGACGCGGCCGTCGTCGGTGCGGGTGTGGCCGTTTCGGCCTCCTCCGGTCGCGATGGCCTCCGCCGTGTACAGGGTCTCCATGGTGATCTCCTCTCGGTCGACGATCAGTCCTGCATCAGAACAACACATCCCCCCGAGCTTGGCCAGGGGGTTGTACCGGTATTCGCTCAGAGCTGTGCCCTGTTCAACCAGTCCTCCACCGCCAGGTCCTCCACGCGGGAGAAATGCCGACGATTGTTCGTCACGACAGTGCGGCCTGTCGCACGGGCGTGACCGGCGATCTGCACGTCGTAGGAGCCGATGGGTGTGCCGTTTCGCTCCAGTTCAGCGCGCACCCGACCAGCCTCTGCGGCAGCTTCAGCATCGAAGGGGAGCACGTCGAGCTGCTCAAGCCACGCAGCGACAGCTCCCATCGACTTCTCCGGCTCGACGCTCTTCAACGCCCCGTAGACCAACTCCGCCATGACGACCGATGACGTGGCCAGCTCGGGGCCATGACGGATGAATCTGTCTTTGAGCTGAGGCGCGCGACCACGGATGACCTCGATGAGGATGTTCGTGTCCAGCAACAGTCCGGCTGGCCGCCGGGCCGTCACCACTCGCGGTCCTGCAGTTCCAGCTGCTCGCGGGGCTGGAGGAGGTCAGGCGCGGCATGGTTCGCGGGGTCATCGAAGAGCTCGGCCCAGCCCTTCGGGGCGGGCTTGAGGAGAAGCATGTCCTCGACCGGAATGACGAGCACATCCCGGACGCTCCGAGGAAACGCGACCTCACGCGGAAGTCGCACCGCCTGGGATCTGTTCGAGTAGAAGACCCTGGCCCGGTCCGAGGCTCGCGCTGCCGTCATGATGATCCCCTCCGCACGTATACACCTATCGTATATACCCACTAGCGTGGCGACAAGTCTCAGGTTCGCCCCGACTGGCCTCCAACGGACGCTCGGTCACCGATGCCGTGTCCCGACCCTCCGCCAGGCAGAATAGGGAACCATGCATTCCGACGACGCCGCCTGCCTCTCCCCCGGGGAGCCGCACCGCATCAGCGCAGGGCTCCGCACCCGGTTCGCCGAGGAGTTCGGTCGGGATCCGGACGGCGTCTGGTTCGCCCCCGGGCGGGCGAACCTCAACGGTGAGCATGTGGACTTCCATGGTGGCCGGTGCCTGCCGATGGCGCTGGCCCATGGCACCTATGTGGCCGCCGCCCCGCGGCAGGACGGCCTGCTGCGGCTGCGCACCCTGGATCCGGAGCTCGACGACGGCGTGCAGACCCTCAGCCTGGCCGCTGTGGCTGCGGTGGTAGGGGATGACGGCGGCACGGAGGTCGGCGAGCCGGCCACGATCACCAATGTGCACTCCATCGTCCCCGGGCAGATCTCGGGATGGACCTGGTATGTGGCCGGCACCCTGTGGGCGCTGGCTCGGCTGGGCGAGGAGACCCCGGAGCTGGCGGTACCGGAGGGCTTCGGTGCGGACCTGCTGATCTGCTCGACACTGCCCATCGGCGGCGGGCTGTCTTCCTCCGCCGCGCTGGAGTGCTCGGCGATGCTGGCGTTCGTCGCGCTGGCCACCCCGCTGGGGGCGGCGAACCCGGGAACCGCGTTGGATGCGGCGCTGGACGACGGGCTGCGTGCCCGGCTGGCGGCCGCATGCATGCGCGCTGAGGTGGAGGTGGTCGGTGCGGGCACCGGCGGGCTGGACCAGACGGTGAGCCTGCGGGGACGGGCCGGCCATGTGGTGTCCCTGGACTGCCGGGACTTCACGGTCGAGCGCCTGCCGGTGGACGGACTGCTGGCCGAGCACGCGTTCCTGGCGATCGACACCCGGCAGGCCCACTGGCTGGGCGACGGGCAGTTCGACGACCGCCGCGCCGACTCGGAGGCGGCGATGCGCCTGCTCGGTGTGGACCGGCTGCGGGACCTGTTGCCGGAGCACCCGGAGGCGGACGACGTCGACGCCGCGCTGGCACGGCTCGATGCACTGACCAGCCGCGATGGGCTGACAGGCCTCGCTGAGCTGAATGGCGGCGCAGAGGCCCTCGAGGGGCGCAGCACGGCGGCCTGCCGGCGTCGGCTGCGACACGCGCTGACGGAGATGCTGCGCTCTGAGCAGCTGGACCGGATCCTCACTGACGAGGGACTGGAGCCGACGACGGCGGCGGCCGAGGTGGGTCGGATCCTCACCTCCGGTCATGCCTCGATGCGCGACGACGCCGAGGTGTCCTTCCCCGCGGCGGACGCCCTGGTGGAGACCGTGGCAGGGGCCGGGGCGCTGGGCGCGCGGCTGATCGGCGGCGGCTTCGGCGGTTCCGTGTTGGCGCTGGTGCCCCGCAGCCGCGAGGACGAGGTCATCCGGGCCGCGGCTCGGATGTGTGAGGAGCAGGGGTTCGCCGCTCCGCGCTTCCTGCCTGTGGAGCCGTCCGCGTCGGCCCGCGCAGTGGGGTGATCTGGGCACGATCCGAATCGGTACGGGACCCTCAGGAAGCTGAACCAAAGACCGAATGACCACGATCCAGGTAAGCTCAAGCTGGAACTGGGAGGATACTCCTGCCCTGCCATGGCAGGGATGAGCCCATAGGTTGTGTGATCCATCTGGGCGAATCACCCGTGCTCCCCGCCTTCGCGGGGCCTTCCATATGGAAACATAGGTTGTGTTATCCAATAGGGCCTTGATATTGTGTGAGGCACCCCACAGGATTGGCGAGGAGGCCTGAGACCACCATGGCACCTACCACTGACACACACTGGCCGGCGCAGGGCTGGGCCCTGTGGGCGAAATCCGGGGACGAGTTCGGGTGGCTGAGCCTTCCTCAGCACATGAGGGATAGTGCCCACATCGCTGGCCTCCTGTGGGACGAGTGGGTGGCACCAGGGGCCCGGCGGCAGGCCGAGGACGCTCTCGGCCTCACGACGGAGCAGATGCGCCACACCGTTATGTGGCTCGCCGGATGCCACGACGTCGGCAAGGCCGACCCGTTATTCGTCGATGTCCTGGCCGACAGGCCGGAGTTCGCTCATCTCTCCGCTCAGGCTTACGACGCCGGGCTTCCCCACCACACGCACACGCTCTACCAGACCAAGCTCCCGCACTCGCACATCAGCTTCGTTGCGATCACACACTTCCTCCGCCGAAGGGCCGACCTGCGAGGTCGCCTCGCCCGCCGCATCGCCTCGATCGCCGGAGCTCACCACGGCCTGCCACCAGCCAACACGGAGCTGTCACGCGCCGCCGACCACGTCGACCATCTGCCGGAAGCCTGGCAGGCATTGCAGCAGGATCTGCTGGAGGCCCTCAGCCACGAGGTCGGCTTCGACGACGTCCTGCCGCAGCTGCGTCGTCGCTCCTGGCCGGTCTCAGCACAGATGATCCTCACGGGATTGGTGATCATGACCGACTGGATCGCCTCCAACGCTGAGGCCTGCCCCCTGACTCCATCCGGACGCGACGATGATCCAGCACGGCCCCCCAAGGCGCTGAGCTCTGTGAACCCTGGTCTCCCATGGGCTCCGCGGCCATCTGAGGGCGACCCGTCGACGGCCTTCGCGACTCGCTTCCACTGGCCAGAGGAGCGAGCCGCTCACCCCGCCCAACGCGCCGCCCTCGAACTGGCCTCCACCGTCCCCGAAGGTGAAGGAGCCTTGCTGACGATCGAGGCGCCCATGGGCCAGGGCAAGACAGAAGCGGCACTCTTGGCAGCGGAACACCTGGCCCATCGCAGCGGTGCCGGTGGAGTGATGGTCGCCGCTCCCACTATGGCGACGGCGGACGGGCTGCTACGCCGGGTGACCGACTGGTGCCGGGACGCGATGGCCCAGGAAACGCCGGCGTCCCTGTTCCTGGGGCATTCGAAGGGCCATCTGAACACCACCTTCCGGCGGCTGCCACGATTCAGCGGCATCGGGGACGACTCCGGTGGCCAGGTGCTGGCCCACCAATGGCTTCGAGGACGCAAGAAGGGCATTCTATCCAATGTCGTCGTCGGCACAGTGGACCAGGTGCTGTTCTCCGCCCTGCTGACCAAGCACATGATGCTGCGCCACCTCGGATTGGCCCAAAAAGTGGTCATCATCGATGAAGTGCATGCCTACGACACGTATATGTCGCAGTATCTGCGGAGAGCCCTCAGCTGGCTGGGCGAGTACCGAGCACCCGTCGTCCTGCTGTCGGCCACGCTCCCGGCCACTCGGCGACGCGAACTCATCGATGCGTATCGGCAAGGCCTGGATCCCGAAGCTCCTCCCGCGGCAGACCTCGACACGGGGGATCACTACCCGGTCCTGACGCTCACCACGCTGAATGGCACGACGGTGCTGACTCCAGAGAGCAGTCCCGCGCACCAGGATGTGGAGATCGGAGTCCTCGACGACGATGACGCGGCACTTCGCCAGGCCTTGCACCCAGTCAGGGAGAGCGGCGGCTGCGTAGCCGTCGTCTGCTCCACCGTCGATCGCGCGCAGGCGGCATACCGACTGGCCCGTGAGCTGGTGGGCGACGACGCACGATTGCTGCATTCGCGTTTCATGGCCTCACAGCGAGTGCGTATGGAAGCGGATCTGCTCAAGGAGCTCGGACCCAGGAGCACGCGTGATGGTGACCGTCCGCGACGCCGGATCGTCGTGGCGACGCAGGTCATCGAACAGTCCCTCGACCTGGATTTCGACCTGCTGATCACCGATATCGCCCCCAGCGACCTGATCCTGCAACGCATGGGACGTCTTCATCGTCACGCACGCCCTCGCCGAGATCGACCTGAATGGGCTGAGCGTCCCCGGACCCTCATCCGCGGCTACACGCGACGCCCATCAGCAGAGATGCCGCCGATCTTCGTCGACACCATTGAGCTCATCTACCCCAAGGCCCTACTGCTGGCCAGCACCGCTGCGCTGGGGTTGGAGCGCAACCACGGATCCGTGACGATCCCCGCTGACATCCCCACACTGGTGGATCAGACCTATGAGAACCCCGGCGTCCCCGAAACCTGGCGGGTCCCTTTCCAGGAAGCCCTCAGCGCTCACGAAGCGGACGAGCAGGAGAGCTCCCGACGAGCTGAGACGTTTCGTCTGCCGGAGCCGTGGCGAGGGTCGACGCTGACTGACCTGTTTCAGGCACCTGCTGACGACGTGGATCAGGATTCCTGGGGCGAAGAGCGGGGCATGGCCCAGGTGCGGGACACCGATCCGAGCATCGAAGTTCTGCTCGTCAGGGCCACCACTCACGGTTACGGCCTGGTGAATCCCGACACGTCGAACGCAGATGACGGGATCGAGATCATGCATGGGGCCGTCCCGGAGGACCACCACGCGCACACGATCGCGGCCAGCTCGGTCCGGCTGCCCCGCGCCTTCGCCCGGCCAGACCGTCTCGAGGCCGCCCTGGATCAGCTGGAGCGCGAGACGGACCCCGCATGGCACCACTCCTTCGCCCTGAAAGGGCAGCTGATGCTCGCTCTCGACGAATCGAACCAGGCCGTCCTCGCCGGACGACGTCTCGAGTACGACCCAGAGCTGGGCCTCATCGACCATTCACGCACCGACATCGCAGCGCGACCTGCGCACGACCCTCAGGAGTGACCATGGCACCACCCGATGCGCCTCCATCCGCACCCACACCCCAGGGGTTCAATCTGCTGGACCGCCCCTGGATCAGCTGCCTGATGCTTGACGGCACGACAGCGGAGCTGTCCCTGACCGACGTATTCCTCCGCAGCTCAGAGATCGCTCGCATCAGCGGAGAGAGCCCTCTTCAGTCAGCAGCGATCCTTCGAGTCGCCCTGGCCATCTTCTGGCGCGGTCATCTCACCCATGGTGAGCTCTCCTCTCGCCGGACGGATGACGACGAATGGTGGATCGACCTGTTCGAGCAGCCTGACACTCCCCGGATCCATGCCCCAGTGCTGAGCTACCTGGAGGAGCATCGTCGACGATTCGACCTGCTCGACACCTCGGCGCCATTCATGCAGGTCGCCGATCTGCAGAAGAAGGATGGAAGCACTCTGGAGGTCAGGAGACTGATTCCCGAGGCGGAATCCGACTACTTCACCATGCGCGAGGGCACCGGACGTGAGGCCCTGAGCCTGGCTGAAGCGGCACGGTGGCTCATCACAGCGCAGGCATATGACTATTCCGGGATCAAGCCTGGTGCCCTGGGGGACCCCCGGGTGACGAACGGCAAGGGCTACCCGATCGGGCCGGGGTGGACCGGCCAGGTCGGTCTCGTTGTCCTCCATGGGGCCTCCTTGGCCGAAACCCTGATGCTCAACACCACGCCGAAGGCGATCCGACAGGCCTCCGACAAGGAGCCGGACCTTCCAGCGTGGGAGCGCCCACCCCACACCCCATCACCACGGCACAGCGAGGCTTCGACGCCGACCGGCCCATGTGACGTGGCAACGTGGCAGTCGCGCCGCATTCGACTGCATCTCACCGGTGATCAGGTGACCGGCGTCCTGATCTCCAATGGCGACCGGATCGTGACGAAGAACCAGTTCGAGGACCCGATGACGGGGTATCGGTACAGCCGGAACCAGTCGTCGAAGTCGCAGAGCGTCTTCATGGCTCGGGAACATCAGGACGAGCTGACAGTCTGGCGGGGAGTCCCTGCCCTTCTGGTGCGCGAGGGCGTCGTCGCAGCCTCAGGCAAGACTCCTTTGGACCATCAGCCGGCGACTGTGGAGTGGCTCCACGGGATCGGGCGCGAGGACTTCCCCGAAGGCCGACTGGTCCACGTCGAACTGGTCGGCGCCGTCTACGGGGCGCAGCAGTCCTCCTACGCGAACACCATCAGCTCCACGGTGCCGTGCCAGCTGAACCTCCTGACTGCCCAGGACTCGAGCCTGGCCAAAGCCGCCGTCGACGCCGTCACCTCCGCGTTGGACGCGACCCTGGCTCTCGGACAGTTCGCCGGCGCCCTCGCTCAGGCCGCCGGCGGAGACTACGCATTCAACCCGACGATTCGGCAGACAGCCCTCCACGCCCTTGACGCCTCCTTTGCCGACTGGCTGATCCGACTGGGCCCGCACACGGACCTGGGCGCTCATCAGTCCCAGTGGCACCGCACCGTGCGAGGCGTCGTGCTGGACCACGCGAGGATCCTGCTCGATGGCGCCAACCCCTCCGCCATGACAGGTCGACTGATCGGCGACGAACGACCACGCCTGGTGTCTGCCTCCACGGCGTGGAGCGAACTGATGCGGCGACTCGCCGATACCCTTCCGCAATCTTCCCCCGCCACTCCCCCACCCGCCGAACAGGAGAAGATCCATGTCCACTGACACGGCCCCCGCACCCCCGAACGCGCCGGGTGTGCCACCGGATCTGGCCCGCCTGACGTCAGCCGCCATCCACCGCATCCAAAGCCAGGTGACACACGACAAAGCCGGACATGCCGGCAGTGCACGTGCATCGGTGGCCACGCTCAGGAACGCGGCGGGATATGACCCGGCCGATCACATCCGAGCCTGGACGCTGGTGCTGGAAGAGATCGTCCCCGACTTCCCGGAACAGTGGATGCGGACCGACGAGCCCAGCCGCCACGAGTGGGCCGCCTTCACCGCCATCACCCATTGGGCACTCCATCAGCAGTCCCTGAGCAGACCGATGCACACCTCCGCCCCGCGCCGGGACCACAATCTCGGTTACGCCGTAGGCCTGCTGTCCCGCCGACGGGACAGCTCCTCGATCAAGAGCCGGTTCGACGCGCTGCTCCTCAACTCCGGGGAGAATGCCGTGCGCCATCACCTGCGGAGCATGGTCCAGCTGCTTCGCGCAGAGGAGATCCCCACCGACTATGGACTGCTCTCCCAGGACCTAGCAGATATGCGCAGACCTGGCGGGCGACGGCGCGTGAGCCTGCGGTGGGGCCGCGGCTACGCCCGAGGTGCCTTCACCTCCTCAGACAGCGACACGCCGGACAGCTGACGTCCCATCGTTACGACGCTCCGCCGATCCCTAGACCTGACCCCGACCTGAACTTGACTCCGACGAAAGGCCATCTCATGTCCCTCTACATCGACGTCCACGCATTGCACACGCTTCCCCCCAACAACATCAACCGAGACGACACTGGAGCACCCAAGACCGCGACTTTCGGTGGAGTTCCCCGGCAACGGGTCTCCTCCCAGGCCTGGAAGCGAGCCATCCGCAAGGACTTCTCCACGTACCTGTCTCCAGACCAGCTGGGCACCCGCACCAAACGTGTGGTCGAGAAGACGGTCGAGAAGATTCAGGATCTCGACGCCAGTTGGGAGACCGCCCGAGCGGCGGAGGCCGTTGAGGCCGTGTTCCAAGCGGCGGGCATCAAGACGAGCCGTCCGAAGCCCAAGAAGGATCAGGACCCCGCAGACGCTGAGGAGTCGAAGGAGCCTGTCGGCGAGACCGGCTATCTGCTCTTCCTGAGCGCCCACCAGATCGAACGCCTGGCACGCCACGTCATCGACCACGACGGGGCCAAGCCCGGCAAGAGGGACGCGAAGAAACTGTTGGATGAGGAGCACAGCGTCGACATTGCGATGTTCGGCCGGATGGTCGCTGACTCCCCGGACTACAACGTCGATGCCGCTGTCCAGGTCGCGCACGCGCTGGGCACCTCGGCTGCTGAACCGGAGTTCGACTACTACACGGCGGTCGATGACGTCGTCGAAGACGCGGAGGAGACCGGGGCGGGGATGATCGGCACAGTGCAGATGATGTCGTCCACCCTCTATCGGTACGCCACGATCAATATGACTCAACTGGCGGAGAACCTGGCCTCTGATGAGGCCGCTTCCGAGGCTGCGAAGGCTTTCGTACAGTCCTTCGTGACGTCAATGCCAACCGGCAAGCAGAACACTTTCGCGAACAGAACGATGCCGGAAGCTGTCGTCGTCTCCCTCCGGTCTGACCGTCCGATCTCCTGGGTCAACGCCTTCGAAGAACCGGTCATCGAGTCACCCGATGAGAACCGTCGGGCGCAGGCCGCCAAGAAGCTCGCCGCCGAGGCCGCACAGATCTCCGAGACCTACGATGCTCCGGCCGAGAAGACCTGGGTCATGGCCATCGCCCCGCTGGAGGAAGCACTGGCGGCGGTCGGAGAACTCGTGAGCCGGAAGCAGCTGCTCGACGAGCTCGAAGACGCTCTCGCTGCGAAGGAGCCCGCATGAATTCGCTGCTCCTGAGACTCCGCGGACCTCTGCAGTCATGGGGCTCCGAGAGTCGATACACCACACGCGATACTCAGAGCGCACCGACCAAGTCCGGCGTGCTCGGACTGCTCGCGGCGGCACAGGGAAGGCGTCGGTCCGACTCCATGGAGGATCTGGCCGCGCTGACGTTCGGAGTGCGGATCGATCAGCCCGGATCGTTGCTGCGGGATTTTCAGACCGCGATCGACTGGCGGTCTGGTGCGGCTCAACCGCTCTCCTCCCGGTATTACCTGTCTGACGCGCGATTCGTCGCGGCCGTCACTGGAGATCCTGACATGCTCGACGCCTTGGAGGCGGCATTGCGTGCGCCGCGGTTCCCCCTCTACCTGGGGCGCCGCTCCTGCCCGGCGAATCCTGACGTGCTCATCGGCCGACATCCCGGCAATGTGGAGGAAGCACTGCGTTCGGTCCCCTGGCAGGCGTCACGATCCCACCGAAAGACCCGCGCTCGCGTCGTCCATCTGCCCGTGCTGCGAGACGCCGCCCCGGGAGAGGACGGCGACGCCCACCGCGACGTTCCCGTCAGCTTCGACCCCACGCACCGACGCTATGACTGGAGGACCGTCGTCTCCGGTGAGGCGGTTGAGTTCGACAATCCTGACGGGTCAGCGACAACTGACCCCTTCTTCGAGGCGGTGCAGGCTTCATGACATGGTTCACCACACTCGCACTTAATCCCCTGCGACGGGAGGCCCGCCGACTGCTCGGCAGCCCGCAGGCCATGCACGCCGCCATGATGGGAGCGTTCCCTCCTGGGACCGTGACCGACTCCGCTGACGGACGAGTACTGTGGCGACTCGATGAAGCGGAGGGCCGACAGACTCTGTACATGGTCTCCCCGGAGAAACCTGATCTCGGCCACCTCGTGGAACAGGCAGGCTGGGAGACGAGTCCGGCCCGATCCGCTGACTACGGACCATTCCTGGGCCAGCTGAAACGTGGTCAACGGTGGGGGTTCCGGCTGCGTGCGAATCCCGTCAAGGCACTCCGCCGAAGCGATGGCCGACGCGGCAAGGTGATCCCTCACGTGACAGTGGCTCAGCAGATCAACTGGCTGGTGGACAAATCGGACCGGTGGGGCTTCGACGTTGCCGGGGCTTGCCCCGACGGCACTTCCGACAACGCTCCGCGCGTCACCGTCACGTCTCGTGGTGACCGCAGCTTTCGTCGAGCCGACCCCGAGGCGGACAGCTATGGTCGGGTGACTCTCCGACAGGCTCAGTTCGACGGCATGCTGACGGTGACGGACGTGGATCAGTTGCGTGACGCACTCGTCCGAGGAATCGGACGCGGTAAGGCCTACGGCTGCGGACTGCTGACCCTGAGAAGGATCTGACATGTCCATCCCCGGAGTACCGCCACCGGTGCCCACTGAGCTGTTGCGGGCAGAGGATCGCCTGTCGTTCGTCTACTTGGAAAGGTCAGTCGTCCACCGAGACGAGAATGCGATCACGTCAACTGACAGCGAGGGGACCGTCCACCTTCCTGCCGCCGGGCTCGGATGTCTCATGCTCGGGCCGGGCACACGCATCACCCATGCAGCGATGTCCTTGCTCGGCGACTGTGGTGTGAGCGTCGTCTGGTGCGGCGAACAGGGAGTTCGATTCTATGCCCATGGGTCCGCCACGGCAAGGAACTCTGCTCTGCTCCAGCGTCAGGCGGCTCTGGTGTCCAACACCCGGAGCCGCCTGCACGTTGCGCGCAGGATGTATCAATTCAGGTTCCCTGGCGAGGACGTGTCGACTCTGACGATGGACCAGCTGCGTGGCCGCGAGGGCGCCCGGGTCCGAAAGATCTATCGCCACCATGCCGAACGAGTGGGCATCCCCTGGTCGGGTCGGTACTACCGGCCCGGGGAGCTGGATGCCAGCAATCCGGTGAATCAGGCTCTCACAGCGGGGAATGCGGCCCTCTACGGGGTGACGCACTCAGTGATCACCGCGCTCGGCTGTTCCCCGGGCCTGGGTTTCGTCCACACGGGCACCTCACGCGCTTTCGTCTACGATGTGGCCGACCTGTTCAAGGCTGAGACCACGATCCCCGCGGCCTTCGACGTGGCGGTGGAGGACACCGAGTCAATCACCTCCGCCGTGCGGCGGCGGCTCCGCGACTATGTCGTGGAGACGAAAATGCTGACCCGGTGCGCTCATCAGATCCAGTCGCTTTTCGCAGGCACCTCGCACGATACTGCAGGCGATTGGGACCGGGATGCTGAGGATCTCCAGCTGTGGGACCCCGACGGCGGCGTCGATGCAGGAAAGAACCACGAGACGGAGCCGACATGATGGTTCTCGTACTGACGGCTACACCTCCGGGACTTCGTGGGGACCTGACGAAGTGGTTGCTGGAGATCAGCCCAGGAGTCTTCGTCGGGAACGTCAATAGACGTGTCCGAGAGAAGCTGTGGGAACGCGTCTGCGGTATGGCCCGTGAGGGACGTGCCCTCATGGTCCATACCAGTGGGAATGAGCAGCGCCTCGAGTTTCACGTCCATGACCATCATTGGGAGCCCACCGATCTGGATGGCATCACCGTGATGAAGCGACCGATCAGCAAGAATCCCCAGCAGAAGAAGACCGGCTGGAGTGCAGCCCGTGGACAATTGCGAAGCCGGCGCGCCTCGTGGATGAGGCGCTACGAGACCTCCGACGATGAAACTGCATCTGAAACTTCCTGACCGTCGATAAAATCGCAGGTCAGGAAGTGTGCTCCCCGCCTACGCGGGGATGAGCCTTGGACCTGACCTGTGTTCTCGCTGGGGGATCGGTGCTCCCCGCCTACGCGGGGATGAGCCCGGTGCTGGGCGTGGAGGTCCGATGGTCTAGGAGTGCTCCCCGCCTACGCGGGGATGAGCCCTGGTCGATCCCTTCGGCGCCGCCACGGCCGCGGTGCTCCCCGCCTACGCGGGGATGAGCCCAAGAACGACCGCTTGTCCTTCCTTCTGCGCAAGTGCTCCCCGCCTACGCGGGGATGAGCCCCCGAGCCGAGGGTAGATGTCCTCCAAGTCCCAGTGCTCCCCGCCTACGCGGGGATGAGCCCGTGTCCCGGATCGCCATGCCTCACACCTCCAAGTGCTCCCCGCCTACGCGGGGATGAGCCCGTGTCTGGCTGGATTGAGCGTGTGGGGGCTGTGTGCTCCCCGCCTACGCGGGGATGAGCCGATGCCCGTCACCGAGGACAGCAGCGCCCGGATGTGCTCCCCGCCTACGCGGGGATGAGCCCCAGCCGTACTGGGTCGCGATCTCCGCGGGGTTGTGCTCCCCGCCTACGCGGGGATGAGCCGACATGAAGCGCGATCTGGTGGCAAGGATCGAGGTGCTCCCCGCCTACGCGGGGATGAGCCGACCTGTGAGGACTGCGGCCGTCCGATCCGTGGGTGCTCCCCGCCTACGCGGGGATGAGCCGGGCCTCGTTGCGAGCCTCCTGGCGGGCGTCTTGTGCTCCCCGCCTACGCGGGGATGAGCCGCCGTCATTGATCGCCATCAGGGCCTCCAGGGGGTGCTCCCCGCCTACGCGGGGATGAGCCCTGGGACGGCGACCCGGACCGTGTCATCCAGGAGTGCTCCCCGCCTACGCGGGGATGAGCCGCTGCGGCTGTGGGCGCCCCTGGCGGTGCTCGGGTGCTCCCCGCCTACGCGGGGATGAGCCCGCGAGAGTGAAGATCGAGAAGATCGTCGTGATGTGCTCCCCGCCTACGCGGGGATGAGCCTGTGGTCATCACGCTGGAGACTCATGGAACCGAGTGCTCCCCGCCTACGCGGGGATGAGCCTCCTTCAGTACGTAGATGCCGTCCCGGATACCCGTGCTCCCCGCCTACGCGGGGATGAGCCCTCTGCGAGCCAGGCACCCGGATGCCACCTGAGGTGCTCCCCGCCTACGCGGGGATGAGCCCCTGGCCTTCGTCGCGATTGGGTGGGATGGTGAGTGCTCCCCGCCTACGCGGGGATGAGCCCGTCACCGGCGGACAGCAGTGCCCCGTTGACGTGTGCTCCCCGCCTACGCGGGGATGAGCCCATGTTCACCACCCCTCACCTCTCCTGTCCAGAGTGCTCCCCGCCTACGCGGGGATGAGCCCTCCTGTGTGCCCGTGGCCTCAGCGCCTCCACCGTGCTCCCCGCCTACGCGGGGATGAGCCGCCCCGGCGGATCGGGTCTGCACCGTGGACAAGGTGCTCCCCGCCTACGCGGGGATGAGCCCGAGTACGAGATGCCGGCGCCGAAGCGCTGCTGGTGCTCCCCGCCTACGCGGGGATGAGCCCGCGGCGACGGCGAGGGCGCTGATGGTGTAGTCGTGCTCCCCGCCTACGCGGGGATGAGCCAGAGGGTCGCCGATGGATAACCGGAATCCCTTATGTGCTCCCCGCCTACGCGGGGATGAGCCGTGTCCGGCGAGGTCAATTATGACCCCAGTGAGGTGCTCCCCGCCTACGCGGGGATGAGCCCTCGCCGTCGACCTCGATGCGGTCGCCGTAGGAGTGCTCCCCGCCTACGCGGGGATGAGCCTGACGAAGGGCCTCCCTGTCCCTCTCTCTGTCAGTGCTCCCCGCCTACGCGGGGATGAGCCCTGGGTGATCAGCGCATCGGCGTTGACGTCCCAGTGCTCCCCGCCTACGCGGGGATGAGCCGACGTCAACCTCGGCGCCACACAGCCGTCCGTGGTGCTCCCCGCCTACGCGGGGATGAGCCCACCAGCTCCATGAACTTGTCGATCGCGGCGTCGTGCTCCCCGCCTACGCGGGGATGAGCCCTATTGCATCTGGCTCCGTGATGACGATGGCGAGTGCTCCCCGCCTACGCGGGGATGAGCCTCCCCTGTGGATCAATGAGGACGGCGGCGAGCCGTGCTCCCCGCCTACGCGGGGATGAGCCCGTGCCCGCCCACCAGTCGGCGCGAGACGCGCAGTGCTCCCCGCCTACGCGGGGATGAGCCCGTGAAATCAGGGTCATCTACACGGATCAGCGAGTGCTCCCCGCCTACGCGGGGATGAGCCAGACGGCATGAAGATCACGAATGTGATCGAACAGTGCTCCCCGCCTACGCGGGGATGAGCCCTTGTCGCGCTCGTCGTGCTGATCCGCAGAGGGGTGCTCCCCGCCTACGCGGGGATGAGCCGGCCAACGACGCCTTGGCTGCAGCCATGGCCCCGTGCTCCCCGCCTACGCGGGGATGAGCCCCGGAGGACACCGAGGCGATGGACGCGATGGAGGTGCTCCCCGCCTACGCGGGGATGAGCCTTCGTGCGGGGAAGTCCTGCGCGTCCGATCCACGTGCTCCCCGCCTACGCGGGGATGAGCCCGCATCACCGAGATCAGCGCGGAGCACAGCACGGTGCTCCCCGCCTACGCGGGGATGAGCCGGAGCCACACCCATTATTGACTGGGTCCTCAGCGTGCTCCCCGCCTACGCGGGGATGAGCCGTCCTCAGCCGGAGACTCGACACAGAGGAAAAGGTGCTCCCCGCCTACGCGGGGATGAGCCACCTGGCGAGGCTCACTACCTTCATGGTCGAAAGTGCTCCCCGCCTACGCGGGGATGAGCCCTTCGTGACCTTCGCATCCTTGATGTAGAGGCTGTGCTCCCCGCCTACGCGGGGATGAGCCCTCTCTCCCACGATCAGGAGTCCCTGGACCTGGGTGCTCCCCGCCTACGCGGGGATGAGCCGTGGTTTCCTTCCAGGTCAGGTTCACTTGAGCAGTGCTCCCCGCCTACGCGGGGATGAGCCGAATCAAGCCGGTAGAGGAGCTGCGGCAGGTCGGTGCTCCCCGCCTACGCGGGGATGAGCCGAATCAAGCCGGTAGAGGAGCTGCGGCAGGTCGGTGCTCCCCGCCTACGCGGGGATGAGCCGGTCCGCAGCATCCGCCGTGACCTCGGACTGATGTGCTCCCCGCCTACGCGGGGATGAGCCCCCGCGCCCGTCCTGCTCCAGGGCAACGACTTTGTGCTCCCCGCCTACGCGGGGATGAGCCCATCCCTGGATCATCCACGCCCACCTCGATGTCGTGCTCCCCGCCTACGCGGGGATGAGCCCTCGAAGGTCTCGACGGCCTGGAGGATCGCCTCGTGCTCCCCGCCTACGCGGGGATGAGCCGCTCCGGCAGCTGGACGGGGCTATCCGGTGGGGGTGCTCCCCGCCTACGCGGGGATGAGCCTTCTGAAACCCTGTGATTCCCATTCCGTATAGCGTGCTCCCCGCCTACGCGGGGATGAGCCCCAAGGATCGTGTGCCACGGGCCGCGATGTCGTGTGCTCCCCGCCTACGCGGGGATGAGCCCACAGGGAAGCGATTCTCATTGGCGGCTACCCCGTGCTCCCCGCCTACGCGGGGATGAGCCCAATGGAGACGCCATCTACACGTTCGCGCTGCTGTGCTCCCCGCCTACGCGGGGATGAGCCCGGATGGCCCGCCATCGAGGGATGGACCTCGCCGTGCTCCCCGCCTACGCGGGGATGAGCCCTCACGCAGCGCTTCGGCCTTGGCGTTACGGACGTGCTCCCCGCCTACGCGGGGATGAGCCGCGTCGGCGGACTGGGCCTGCTCTGCGGGCCAGGTGCTCCCCGCCTACGCGGGGATGAGCCTGCGGGACATGCCATGCAGGTGGGATGCCTCAAGTGCTCCCCGCCTACGCGGGGATGAGCCTGCGACCTGATAGCTAACCGGGTCAGCCTCCTCGTGCTCCCCGCCTACGCGGGGATGAGCCAGCGCCGGAGTCTCCTCAATGATGTCCCAGGCGGTGCTCCCCGCCTACGCGGGGATGAGCCGTCGGTGTACGGCGAGACCGCCATGCAGACCGCGTGCTCCCCGCCTACGCGGGGATGAGCCCTGGGACAAGGTCTCCGCGTGGACCGCCAAGGCGTGCTCCCCGCCTACGCGGGGATGAGCCGGTACGCACGTTCTGGTTCGCGGTCAGCGCGGAGTGCTCCCCGCCTACGCGGGGATGAGCCCGACCAGGGAGCCTACGGGCACGTGCTGTGGACGTGCTCCCCGCCTACGCGGGGATGAGCCCGGGTCAGCACCGCCACTCTCGGCGGCAGGGTCGTGCTCCCCGCCTACGCGGGGATGAGCCTATCCCTACATGGATTACGACGACCGCGAGCACGTGCTCCCCGCCTACGCGGGGATGAGCCCTCGGCTGGCACTGTAGCCGGCATCGCCGCACAGTGCTCCCCGCCTACGCGGGGATGAGCCCGACGGCTGCATATATGCCGAACCCTCCGAGGTGTGCTCCCCGCCTACGCGGGGATGAGCCCCACCCCGCATTACCCGACCGGAGAACTTTGGTGTGCTCCCCGCCTACGCGGGGATGAGCCCGCCGCCGACCAGCTCACCAAGGGGTCACTCATGTGCTCCCCGCCTACGCGGGGATGAGCCTCATTCACCACGGGAACGAGCTGATTCTTCGCGGTGCTCCCCGCCTACGCGGGGATGAGCCCTGTGCGTCGGCTGGACGGCTCGCATTGATATCGTGCTCCCCGCCTACGCGGGGATGAGCCCGCGGCGAGGACGTCCCGGAGGAGCACGAGCGGGTGCTCCCCGCCTACGCGGGGATGAGCCGATGATCGCCTCATCATCTGTCGTGGAGGGGGAGTGCTCCCCGCCTACGCGGGGATGAGCCCCTCGTGCCGACGTTGAAGGCGTGCATGGACGGGTGCTCCCCGCCTACGCGGGGATGAGCCGATGGGGATCACCGCCGGAGGGGTCGCCAGCTAGTGCTCCCCGCCTACGCGGGGATGAGCCGCTCTCCGGCCGTGATGCCGAGTGCTTCCGCGAGTGCTCCCCGCCTACGCGGGGATGAGCCGGTGAGATTCTGCCGGTCGCCACCATTGGTGCGGTGCTCCCCGCCTACGCGGGGATGAGCCTGAGGCCGAGACGCAGTACGAGACGGTGTCTGCGTGCTCCCCGCCTACGCGGGGATGAGCCTTCAGTCTCGGCGGCGGCGTCAACATGGCCTTCGTGCTCCCCGCCTACGCGGGGATGAGCCCGCGCCGAGCCGCAGCCCAGCAGCCCCGTCGCCGTGCTCCCCGCCTACGCGGGGATGAGCCCAGGTTCAGCTCGTTGAAGTCAGACACTTCGGTGTGCTCCCCGCCTACGCGGGGATGAGCCCGGGGCGAATGGTTCCGTTGGACTACTTGGCTGGTGCTCCCCGCCTACGCGGGGATGAGCCTGTGCCCCTGCAAGATGCTGTACTGCACGTCGAAGTGCTCCCCGCCTACGCGGGGATGAGCCCGCCGACTTGAGCCCGTCCCATGCCTCGGCGATGTGCTCCCCGCCTACGCGGGGATGAGCCCACCACGGGCGGGAACGCGGCGGCGGCGTGGTCGTGCTCCCCGCCTACGCGGGGATGAGCCCGCGGCCACCGGGGCTGACGCTCCGATCCTGCTGTGCTCCCCGCCTACGCGGGGATGAGCCTGTGTCAAGGGTATGTCTCCATCGGTGGTGTGCGTGCTCCCCGCCTACGCGGGGATGAGCCGAAGACCCGGCGCGCCTACGACGCCGCCAACCTGTGCTCCCCGCCTACGCGGGGATGAGCCTCCGAGTTCCTGCACCACCTCGCCGGGGACGGTGTGCTCCCCGCCTACGCGGGGATGAGCCCGCGACACCCTGCTCGGCGATGCCCGAGCCCCAGTGCTCCCCGCCTACGCGGGGATGAGCCTGGGTCGGGGCCGGGCGAGCTTTTCGCCATGCGGTGCTCCCCGCCTACGCGGGGATGAGCCGTGCGGCGGGACGAAGAAGATATGCCCCGCGATGTGCTCCCCGCCTACGCGGGGATGAGCCCGCTCGGCGTTCTGGCGGGAAGTCGCTGATGCAGTGCTCCCCGCCTACGCGGGGATGAGCCGTCCTCCGGGATCGCCCCGGACAGCTCACCATCGTGCTCCCCGCCTACGCGGGGATGAGCCCGGACGTTGGACATCGGCACCGAAATGGTACGAGTGCTCCCCGCCTACGCGGGGATGAGCCCGTGACCGGGAAGCTCCATCCGCCCTGCAGCTCGTGCTCCCCGCCTACGCGGGGATGAGCCGTATTGCCAGAGGCATTCGGTGAGCATGTGCCCGTGCTCCCCGCCTACGCGGGGATGAGCCCATAGGCTGGATCGACCTCGAGGGCGACCGGTTGTGCTCCCCGCCTACGCGGGGATGAGCCCGTCGAAGCTCTGCTGCGCACCGACACGGAGACGTGCTCCCCGCCTACGCGGGGATGAGCCGCTCACCGACGACATGGTGGTCGTCTACCGGGAGTGCTCCCCGCCTACGCGGGGATGAGCCCACGAACGAGCAGCCCAGCTCATCCGCAGCCTCGTGCTCCCCGCCTACGCGGGGATGAGCCTTGCACCGGGTTCGGGTCTAGCTTCTCTCTCATGTGCTCCCCGCCTACGCGGGGATGAGCCCGGTCCAGATGTGGTCCGCGTCCGCATCAAGCAGTGCTCCCCGCCTACGCGGGGATGAGCCTTCCCCCATGGATCGGTACTGCCGTGCCACGGAGTGCTCCCCGCCTACGCGGGGATGAGCCCGCACTCAGCAACCACCGCAGGAACCAGCGAGAGTGCTCCCCGCCTACGCGGGGATGAGCCGGTCAGCGAACCACGGGCCGCAGGAGCTCATGCGTGCTCCCCGCCTACGCGGGGATGAGCCTACGCCCAGTTCCACCAGCACGGAGGTGGCTTTGTGCTCCCCGCCTACGCGGGGATGAGCCGTGGTCCGCGAAGCGGTCCCAGCCTTGATTGGCGTGCTCCCCGCCTACGCGGGGATGAGCCGGACGCTATTGAGGCGGAGGGCATGGTCCCGCTGTGCTCCCCGCCTACGCGGGGATGAGCCCAGGTGCGGGTCGTGGTGGTTGAGGGCAACGAAGTGCTCCCCGCCTACGCGGGGATGAGCCCGTCGAGTCGAAACTCGAGGGCTCGTTCGAGGAGTGCTCCCCGCCTACGCGGGGATGAGCCCGTCAGCGACGGCTCACGATCCGGCGAGCCTGCGTGCTCCCCGCCTACGCAGGGGTGAGCCCGAGTCAGCCTGCCGACCCTGGTCTTGGCTCCGCATCTGGGGCTCGAACGAAGCGGGCGCCGAACCTCCGCGGACAGTGTAGACCGCAGACCTCACCTGTCCAGGGGTGTCGGCGACCGTGGAAGAATCCATGGATGACCATGACCGCCCCTGCCGCTCGCCACCAGGTCCGTGAGATCCGCGAGCCCGACCTCCCCTCCTTCCTCACCGCCCGGCCGGAGGTCGCCAGCATGGGCCCGTATCTGCTGCGCCAGCAGGCGCACGGCATCGGCACCGGACTCATCGCGTGCTGCGACGGCGAGCTGGTCGGCTCACTGGAGCTCTGCTGGACCTGGCCGGCCGAGGTGAGGAACGTCCACGTCGTCGAGACCCGGCGCGGGCACGGCATCGGCACCGCGCTGCTGGGCGCAGCCGAACAGGCGGTGCTGGAGCGGGCCGCCCAGGGGGAGCCGCCGGACGACGGTGATCCTGCCGATGACGAGGAGGCGCTGACCCTCCAGCTGCGCGTGGACCTGAACAACCCTGCCGCCCGGCGGCTCTACGAGCGGCTGGGCTACCGGCCCACCGGCGAGCGCACCACCACCACGTACTCGTCCGTGGACGACGACGGCGCCCCCGGCACCGCCACGGAGACCGAGGAGCGGATGGTCAAGCGCCTGGAGTCCTGACCCGGCCCTAGTTGTTGTGGGGCATGAGGTTCTTATCACGGGTGCGTCGATGAGATGAGGAACGGGCTCCCCGCCACAGGCTGGAAGTTCCTACACAACCCATCCGCACCAGAGAGCCCGTCCATGACCCACGCTAACGCACCCCTGACCCCCACCGGCCGACTCCGAATGGTCACCCGCCACCTGAACGACGGGATCCCCAGAAGCCCACGTCGCTGCCGAGTTCCGGGTCTCACGCCCGATGGTGACCACCTGGGTCGCCCGCTGCCTCGCTGAAGGCGAAGAAGGCCTCCAAGACCGGACCTGTCGACCCGCTCAGAGCCCCGGGCAGACCCCGGCAGAGATCGTCACCCGCATCGAGGACCTGCGCCGGCACCGTAGATAGTCAGCCCGACGGATCTGGCAACACCTGGTCACCGGCGGCTACGACACTGAAGACAGCGATGGCGCCGAGGTCCGGTGGCATGCCCCGGTGGTCATCGCGCTGCGCACCGTGGGCCGGTGGCTGCATCGGTTGGGGATCTCCCGGCTGCGGGACCTGGCCCCTGATGGTGAGGATCAGCGGCGTCCACCGCGGCGGATCCGTGCCTACTGGCCCGGTCACATGGTCCACTTGGATGTGAAGAAGCTCGGGCGGATCCCCGACGGAGGCGGCTGGTTCGCCCACGGCCGGGGTACTGGCGCGGCGCTGAAGGCCAAGCGCGGTCCCGGTGCCCGGGTCGGCTATACCTACCTGCACTCAGCGGTGGATGGGTATTCCCGGCTGGCCTACACCGAAGCCCTGGACGATGAGGCCGCGGCGACCACGATCAGCTTCTTCGCCAAGGTCCGGGTCTTCTTCGCCGCTGACGGGATCAGGCGACTGGATCGGGTGGTCACCGACAACGGGACCAACTACCGGGCTGCGGACTTCACCCGCCCTGTGGAAGCCTTGGCGGGTGCGATCTCACGAACTGTGCGCAAGGCTGTGCGGCGCCGGACTCCACCACGCCGCACTCGACCCCTTTCACCCTCGCCCTGCCGACCGCGGTCAGCGACGCGAGCGGGTGAAGGCAGAGAGGCCCGTGATCTCTCGACCGACGATGAGCGCCTGCATCGAATCAGTCCCCTCGTAGGTGGAGACGACCTCCATGTCAGTGAGGTGCCGCGCGATCTCGTTCTCCAGCAGAAGACCGTTGCCGGCGAGGATGTCCCGTGCGGTGCGGCACATGTCCAGCGCCTTCCGCGACGTGGTCATCTTCACCAGTGAAGCTCGGGGACCGGTGAGCCTCCCCTGTTCGGCGAGTTCCGCCATCCGCAGGCACATCAGCTGCATGGAGACCAGGTCGGAGAGCATCGTGGCCAGCTTCTCCTGGACCAGCTGATACCCGCCGATGGGTCCGCCGAACTGCTCCCGCTCCAGGGAGTAGCGGACGGCGATGTCGAAGGCGGCCGTCCCGTGACCCAGCGCCTCCCAGGACGCCCCGCCGCGCGTGGCGGCCAGCACCCGGTTCACGCCGGCGAAGCTCTCGCAGTGCTCCAGACGATTCTCCAAGGGAATCCTGAGGCCCTCGATCACGATGTCCGCCTGGTTGATCGCGCGCTTGCCGATCTTCCCGGTGATGACCTCGGGACGGTAGCCCGCGGGCCAGGCGCCGTCGTCCTGCCTCTCCACCACAAAGGCCTTGACCTGGTTGTCAGCCTCATCGCGGGCATAGACCACGACGACGTCGGCGGCGTGCCCGTTGCCGATCCAGCGTTTGTGCCCCTCGAGCACCCAGGTGTCACCTTCTCTGCGCGCCCGCGTCTCCAGGGAGACGGAGTCCGAGCCGTGGGTCGGCTCGGTCAGAGCGAAGGCCCCGGTCTTCTCCAACCGGGCCATGGCGGGCAACCACCGCTGGCGCTGCTCCTCATTGCCAAGCATGTAGATGCTCCCCATGCAGAGCGAGGAGTGGACGCCGAAGAACGTGTTCACCGAGCCGTCGATGCGCCCCATCTCCCGGGCCACGATCCCAGCCGCCCGACGGGACAGCCCTGGGCATCCATACCCTGGGATGAAACCGCCCACGATGCCCAGCTGCGCGAGCCCGGGCAGCACCGAGACCGGGAACTCCGCCCTCTCCCAGTGCTCATCGATCACCGGGGCGATCTCACGCAGTCCGAACTCCCGGACCCGGTCGCGCAGCTCGATCTCCTCCTCGGTGAGGCCCTCGTCGAGCGAGAAGAAGTCCAGGGTGGTCAGCTCGTGTGCCAGGATCGCGTCGGCGGCGTGCGCGGCCGTGAAGGGCTCGGACATGGATGGCGTCTCCGTTCACTCAGGTGATCAGACAGGGTGGTATCAGAGGCTGGTGGTCAGCCCGCGAAGGACGTGTCGGTCGGCGCGTCCATGATCAGCGCGGCTTCGAGGTCGCGGCGCGCCTCGTCGCTCAGCGGCTCGGGCTTCCCTGTCTCCGGATGAACGGAGACCATGACCGACCGACCGGTGACGCAGGCACGCCCTTCCTGATGGATCTCGTGGTGGACCACGAAGGATGTGGTTCCGATCCGGGAGATCCAGACGTGCGCCGTGGCCTCGGCCGAGAAGTGCAGGGGATGGCGGTAATCCACCGTCAGCGAGCGCACCAGGCGGGGTCGGCGGGGCACCCCGCCGAACCAGTGGGCGGACGCCTTGATCCGCGCCTCCTCGAACAGTGTGATGACCTTCGCGTTGTTCACGTGGGCGTTGAGATCCTGGTCCGACCAGCGCAGCGGCATGGGGCAGACGAACGGGGCGGCGGCGCTCACCGGTCGCCCTCCTGCGGCGCTGCGTCCGCGCCGTCCTGGGCCCGCTGATCCCGTCGATCGGCGAGCCAGGACAGCACTGCCTCCTGGTCCTCTCCGAGGGCCGGCGGCTGTTTGGGGTAGCTCACGGGCGTGCGACTGTAAGTCACAGGATGCCGGATGGTCGGAACTCGAGAGTCACCGGCACCACAGTCCACCACGGGCTCCAGGCCCAGGGAGGCGGCGAATTCGACACCCTCGTCGATGTCGAGGATCGGTGAACAGGGAACCCCCTCCTGCTGGAGCGCGTCGAACCACTCGTCGGCCGTGGCTCTGGCGAGTGCCTCGACGAGCAGCGGGCGCAGCTCATGGCGGTGCCCGTTGCGGGCCTCCATGGTGGAGAAGCGCGGGTCCGCGGCGAGCTCCGGCATCCCCAGGCGCGCCACCAGCCGGGTGAACTGCCGATCGTTGCCGACGCAGATGATGAGGTCACGGTCCTGGGCAGGGAAGGGCCCGTACGGGTACAGGCTGGGGTGATCGTTGCCCAGACGACGCGGCACGTTGCCGCAGGCCGCGTATCCGGCGGTCTGATTGACCAGCCCGGAGAGTGCCGAGGAGAGCAGATCCAGCTCCAAGTGCTGGCCCTGCCCGGAGACCTCACGCTCACGCAGCGCCCCGAGGATGCCCACGGCTGCATGCAGACCGGTGATGACGTCGAACATGGCCACTCCCGCACGCTGGGGCTTGCCGTCCGGATCTCCGGTGACGGACATGAACCCGGAGACCCCCTGCGCCAGGAGGTCGTAGCCGGGCATCGTGGCCCCGCCCCGCGTGCCGAAGCCGGTGATGCTCACATGCACGAGCTGGGGCCAGCGCCGGGCGACGGCGTCCCCGTCGAGACCGAACTTCTGGAGCCCACCGGGTTTGAAGTTCTCCACGAACACGTCGGCCGCGTCCAGCAGCTCATGGGCGGTGCGCAGGTCCTCCGGGTCCTTGAGATCCAGGGTCAGGCAGTGCTTGTTGCGGTTGACCGCCAGGTAGTAGGTGCTGACTCCGTCACGGTGCGGGGGGATCCACTGGCGCGTGTCGTCCCCTCCCGGCCCCTCCACCTTGATGACGGTGGCGCCCATGTCTGCCAGCAACATAGTGCAGTACGGTCCGGCGAGGACGCGGGAGAAGTCGGCGATCACGACGCCGGTCAGCGGCCCGTTGGGCGTCGCCTCTGTCACCTGCGACGTCGACCGTCCCTCCTGCGGGCGGTCGCGCTGCTGATGCTTCTCGGAGCCGATGTCTGCGGCGGACAGTGCCATCACTTCTCCCATTCACGGTGCACCATGTGTTTTGCACCACACAACCATGCGGATTAGGCTTTGTCCAAGACAAATTCATCTCCACTCTGATACCTCATGGACAACAATCAGGGAGGGTGACGGCGAACAGGAGCCGCATGGAAGTGCATCAGGCCCGGGCGTTTCTCACGGTGGCGGAGGAGCTGCACTTCGGCCGCGCCGCAGCGCGGCTGAGGATGGCCCAACCGCCGCTGAGCCGCCTCATCAAGCAGCTGGAGCGCACTCTCGGGGCGGAGCTCTTCGAACGCAGCACCCGCCACGTAGCGCTGTCCTCAGCAGGACGTGCGCTGCTGGACCCTGCCCGCAGACTCTTGGACGCCTCAGAGGCGGCCGAGCAGGCCGTCCGCAACGCGCTCAGCGGCGAGACCGGACGTGTACGCATCGGATTCGCCGGAGCCTCCATCAACCGGAAGGTCGGCGAACTGGCACGGCAGGTCCGCGCATCACGCCCCGGCCTGATGCTGGAGCTCTATAGCTCGCAGTTCTCCCACCTGGGACTGGAACGGGTGCTGGACGGCTCGCTGGACCTCGTGATCGGCCGCTGGGACTTCCTCCCCGCAGAGGTGGAATCCACCGTCATCACCCTCGAGGAAGTCATGGTCGTGCTCCCCAGCTCACACCCGCTGGCCGCTCGGACCACCGTGGACATGAAGGACCTGTCAGAGGAACCCTGGATCACGCTTCCCGGCGGCCCCGGTGCTGCCCTGCAGAACCGGCTGAACTCCCTGGCGATGGCGGCAGGCTTCGTCCCCCGGGTCCTCCAGACGGCGCCCGATTCCTGGACCCAGGTGGTGCTCGTGGGCGCCCAGATGGGATGCGGGCTCAGTCTGGACTCCGTGCGCGACAACGTCTCCTCCGACGGCGTCGTGTTCTCCAGCATCTCGACAGAAGAGCGCCCTCTGGAGGTTCGGATGATCTGGCGCCGCGCCGACGACAATCCTGCTCTGCGCGCGGTGATCGGGATCGCCGAGAAGATGTATCCCGACCCCCGCGCGCAGACCGGCGGGGCGCCCTCCTGAGGGACGCTCAGTCGTAGGTGTACCAGCCGCGACCGCTCTTGCGACCATACCGGCCGGCCTCATAGAGCTCAGTGATGGCCCGGTGGGGCAGGGTGCTGGGATCCCCGGTCTGCTCGTACTCGGCGTGCCGGATCATATGCACCACATCGATGCCGACCAGGTCCATCAGCTCGAACGGGCCCATGGGGTGACGCAGGGCGGTGCGTGCCGCGGCGTCGATGTCCTCGATGTCGGCCACCTCCTGGTCCAGCAGGTTCAGTGCCTCCTGACGGACCGCATTGAGGAGCCTGTTCGCGATGAAGCCGGGGACTTCACGCTTCAGCGCCACCAGGGTCTTGCCCAGGGCACGAGTGAATTCGGCAGCCCGCTGCATCGTCTCCTCGGAAGTCCCCTCATGCGGGACCAGCTCCACGCATTCCATGACCAGGGCCGGATTGAAGAAGTGCAGATTGCAGACCCGTTCCGGGTGCTCCACCGCATCGGCCACCCGGGAGGAGACGATGTTGGAGGAGTTGGTCGCGAGGATGGTCTCGGGACGGCACACCGCGTCAAGCTCGGCGAAGATGCGTCGCTTGATCGTCAGGTCCTCCACGGCCGCCTCGATGACGATGTCGCTGGCGGCCGCTGCCGCATCCCGGTCCGTGGTGAGCTCCAGGCGCTCCCACGCCGCAGCGACGTCGTCCTGCGCGCGGCGCCCCTTCTCCACGTCTCTGGCCAGGCGGGTGTGGAGACGGTCGGCGGCCGCCTTGAGCGGCTCTTCGGCGATGTCGACCAGATGAGTGCCGAACCCGGCCAGGGCGGCCACGGCCGCGATCTGTGACCCCATGGTTCCTGCACCGACCACGGTGACGGTCCGGATCCCGGCGACGCTCGCCGACGTCGTGTCCTGTGCGGTCTGTCCGCTCATGCGCCATCTCCCCCTTGTGCGGCCGGGGCCTGCGAGCCCTGACGCGTTGGTTGCACCACTTGGTGCGCGGTGTAGTCGGGACGGCGCTTCTCGAGGAATGCGCCGGTGCCCTCGTCCCTCTCTCCGGTGCTGTAGAGCACGGCCTGCGCCAACCGTTCCAGCAGCATCCCGGTGGAGGCGTCGGCATCCAGGCCCTGCCGGACGATCGTGGTGGCGAGCTGGACAGCCAGCGGCCCCCGGGACATGACCTTCTCGGCCGTGCGCCGGGCCTCTCCCAGCAGATCCTCAGGCTCGACGACGGCAGTCACCAGCCCCGCTCGGTGCGCCTCCTCTGCGTCGAGGCGGCGGCCAGTGAGGATCATCTCGGTCGCTCGCCCGACACCGATCAGCCGGGCGAGCCGCTGCGTCCCGCCGGCGGCGGGGATGATGCCCAGTCCGGTCTCAGGCAGGGCGAAGCGTGCGGCAGTGGAGGCGATCCTGATGTCGCAGGCCAGCGCGAGCTCCAGCCCGCCTCCGAATGCATACCCGTTGACCGCCGCAATCGTGGGCTTCTCCACCGCTTCCACGGTCGAGTAGAGCCGCTGCATCGTCGCCCGAAGGCCATCTGCCGGAGTCCGTCGGGCGAGCTCGTTGATGTCGGCTCCGGCGACGAAGGACTTTCCTCCGGCACCGGTGAGCACAATGACCCGCACTGAATCGTCCCAGCGCATCTCCTCCACGGCCTCGGCCAGCTGGAGGAGCACCGTGCTGTTCAGGGCGTTGAGGACCTCGGGTCGGTCCACGGTGATCATGCCGATACCGTCCTGGACGCTCAGGATCAGACTGCCGATCCTGCGCGTCTCGTGCGTCGTGCGATGTTCCATGGGCTGTCCTGCCCCTTCCTGTGTGGATGTGGTGTCTGTGGTGGCCGAATCTGCCGCGGCGGCCCAGTCTGCGGCGGTCCGCCCCCGGTCATCCCGCAGAGTCCCCTGGACGTCTCCCCCACATCGCCAGGCCCAGCACCGCGCCGACGACGGCGAGTCCGACCAGTGCCAGGGCGCTGCTGCTGAGGAACAGCAGGAACCCGCCGGCTCCGAGCAGCACGCGCAGCGGCCCGCTCACGGGGGCTTCGATGCCGACCAACCAGCCCTCGATCGCGCAGGCGATGGCGTAGACCGCCACGAGGCTGGCCAGCAGCGCCAGCGCCACCTCTCCGAACCCTGCCTCGGCGACCAGGTCGCGGAACAGTGACAGCGCCACTCCGGTGGCGGAGAGCCCGCCCAGGAACAGTCCGACCCCCGCGATGATCGCGATGATCTGCCCGAGGGTCCGGCCGACGTCGAGCACCATCGTCAGCCACTCCTGGGGGCCGAAGCGCAGGCCGGGAGTGATGACTGCGATGGCCAGCAGCACACCCACGACCCAGTAGGGCACCTGGGATTCGGAGCCTGAGGTGAAGAGCAGGACCGTGAGCAGAGCGAGCGCCCCCAGGTACGGCCACCCGGCCAGCAGGGAGGCGCCCAGTCGGGGAAGCATGTCTCGCGGCGTACCGGAGAGACCCTGCTGCGCGGCATAGCCGTCGATCTGGAGGAAGATGCCCAGGAAGTAGAGCAGGGCAGGGATCGTCGCCGCGATGAGGACCTCGGTGTAGGGCACACCGACGAAAGAGACCATGAGGAAGGCGGCCGTGCTCATGATCGGCGGTGTGATGGAGCCGCCGGATAAGGCCGTGGCCTCGCTCGATCCCTCCCGCCATGCGGGCGCTGAATCCGGTGCCTTCCATGGCAGGGATGGTCATGGGTCCGGTGGTGAGCACATTGGAGACGGCCGAGCCGCTCCTCATGCCCATGGCCGCGGAGCTTGCCACCGTGACCTTCGCCGAGCCGCCGCGATGGCGGCCGAACAGCTCCATGGACAGCCCGGGGAAGAACCCTGCACCGCCGGTGTGCTGCAGGACGACCCCGAAGAGCAGAAAACCGACCAGAATCGACCCTGCCGTCTGGAGCGACAGTCCGAGGATGCTCTCCGCCCCCATCACGTGGATCTGAGCGATCGTCGGCAGGTCGTAGGAGACCCCCTGCAGCAGACCCACTGGGATGCCCTCGGCCACCATCGGGTACAGCGAGAAGGCCAGGGCCAGCACCGCCACGATCCACCCTGCGGCACGTCGAAGCGCCTCCAGGACGATGCCCCACAGGACGAAGCTGAGCACCGTGGCAGTGGTCGGCGCGATGAACTCCCAGCCATACTCCTGGATGTCGACGCCATGGTAGGCGAACCACAGGCAGCAGGCGATGAAGACCGTCAGCACCAGCACGTCGTACCAGGGAACCCCCTGGGCGGTGTCGTCATCTTCGCCCCGCGCCGCACGTGCGCCTCGGGCCGGCCACATGATGAAGACGATGGGGATGAAGCAAGCGATCAGCAGGTACAGGAAGGCATTGGTCAGCACAGCCAGTCCTCCGATGTTCCAGAAGAACACCTGATTCATGGCGAGCAGGACCCCGGTCAGCGTCAACGCCGTCACAGCCACCGTCCACGGAGACGAGAGCCGCGGATTCCTGCGCACTGCATCGAGGACGCCGCGCGTCCCCGAGGGCGCCGTCGTCGCTGTTCGCACAGCGCCGTCGACGTCGGGGCTGTGACTGTCGGCCCGCGGTGCGACGCGGCCCTCGCGACTCGCGGCACTCATGCCGCGGCCCCCTCGTCGACGTCATCGATGGGCGGGAGGCTCGGCAGATCCTCGTAGTAGTACTCGCCTCCGGCACGCGCGTAATGCGCCGTCCCATTGATCATGGGCGCCAGTCGCCCGATCACGGCGTCAGAGGTCATCAGACGGGCCTGGACGCCCATACGCCCTGTGAGCGTGTTGGCGACGGCGGCGAGATCGTTGTAGGTCCTGGTGCCGACGCCATAGGTGGACCAGACCAGCTGACGCGACAGCCCTGAAGCGAGCGTCGGCGCCGCGGCGCATCCGCTCAGCACGCTCAGCGCAGCCAGCCCCGAGCCCACGGTGGAGGCGGAGAGGACGCTGCGGCGGGTCATACTGGCGGACATGGGACCTCTAGTCGATGGCATGTGCTGCTGACGTGTCGGCGTCGCCAAGAGGCGGTGGAGCACTCCTCCATTCATACCTTCATGATGTGACTCGCACGACAGCTTCCGGGATTCATTCCTCAATTCGCATGAATTGCGCCTGTTGCACGCAACGCACCCGAGAAACCGCGCCAGCTCAACGCCGCCCGAGGGCACAGCAGTCCGAGAAGCCAGACCCTCAGCGTTCGATCCTCCCCGAGGCCCTGGCCCGGCGTTGCCAAACCCCGGAGGTGCTGGTTACGTGTTCCACGACATGGAGCAAGGGAAGGAGCCCCCATGTTCAACCCCGCCCTGGCGATGTCACACGTTGCCGACACGCTGCCGGACCATGCGGCCGTCGTCGCTGCGGACCGCACGCTGACCTTCGCCGAACTCAACCAGGAGGTCAGCCGAGCGGCACGCGGGTTCCAAGCCTCCGGCATGCGGCCAGGAGACACCGTCGCCCTGCAGATGCCCTCGTCGGTCGAGTTCATCGTCTGCTTCTACGGAGCCCTCCGCGCCGGCCTGGTCGCCGCCCCGGTGGCCCCCTATGCCACTCCTCACGAGCTCCGACACGCCCTGAGGATCTCCGGCGCCCGCGCCCTGATCAGCGCGCCCCCCGGTGCGCCGGAAGGCGGCGAGGGCATAGAGTTCCTGGACTGCCCCACCCTTCTGGCACGGGGCGAGGCGGGCCTCCCGGACCCGCTGGTGCTCCGCTCTCCCGAGGACGTCGCGGCGGTGACCTTCACCTCGGGGAGCACCGGCGCGGCCAAAGCCGCACAGCTGACCCATTGGAACCTCTGGATGAGCTGCACCGCCCTCCAGGCGCGCACCTCACCCGGCGCTGGCGACGTCGTGATCGCCTGCCTGCCCCTGCATCACGTGTTCGGCATGTCGAGCCTGATGAACACGGCCATGGCCTGGGGCATGACTCTGGTCCTGGTTCCTCGGTTCGACCCCGATGAGGTGCTCGACCTCATCGCGAAGCACCGAGCGACGCGTTTCTCCGGAGTGCCCACCATGTACGTGGATCTGATCGCTGCGGGCGCCCAGGGCCGGGACCTGTCCAGCCTCCGTCATGCCTCCTCCGGCGGGTCCGCCCTGTCCTCCCAGGTGCTGGAGCGCTTCGAGGACATGGTGCCGAGCGCCACGCTGCTGGAGGGCTACGGGTCCTCGGAGACGACGTCGTCGATCTGCCTGAATCCCAGCAGGGCGGCGCGTCGGGTCGGTTCCGTAGGGACTCCCTCCTGGGGCACCCGGGTCCGGATCGTCGGGGAGGACGGGACCTCGATGCCGCGGGGGCCCGAACACCTCGGGGAGCTCCAGGTCTCCGGACCGACCATCTTCGCCGGATACGCCGGAGACCCGGAGGCCACCGCCGAGGCCTTCGACGGCGACTGGCTCCGCACCGGGGACATCGCATGGATCGACGAGGACGAGTATGTCCACCTGGTGGATCGTCGCTCCAGCCTGATCATCCGCGGGGGACTCAATGTGTACCCGCAGGAGGTGGAGCAGGTGCTCATCTCACACAGCGCGGTCCAAGACTCCGTCGTGCTCGGGCAGCCCCATGAGAGGCTCGGTGAGGAGCTCGCCGCACTGATCGTCCTCCGCGAACCCCTCCAGGGCCTCACTGACGAACGCCGCGAGGAGCTCAGGGAAGACATCCATCGGCACGCCGGGGAGCACCTGGCCCGACACAAGCGCCCACGCATCGTCCATCTGGTGCAGTCCCTGCCCCGCACCGCCTCCGGCAAGATCCGCCGCCCGGCCGCCCGCGAGCTGCTCGCCGAACAGCCCGCACCGGCCGACTGACCACACGCCCCCGCCCGCACCTCTCGACGAAGGAGTCTTGATGACCACCAGCACCCCCACCCTCCGCCGCACCGATCTGATGGGCATCGAGGCCCAGCTCTCGGCCGAGGAGATCACCACTCGGGACCGGGTCGCGGAGCTCGTGGACCGGCGGATCCGGCCGCACATCGCCCGCTGGTACGAGGACGCGGTGCTGCCGACTGAGCTGTTCGGCGAGATGGCTCAGCTGGGGCTGTTCGGCATGCACCTGAGCGGCTACGGCTGCGCCGGGCGCAGCGCCACCGAGTACGGGCTGGCCATGCAGGAGCTGGAGGCCGGGGACTCCGGGATCCGCACGGTGGTCTCGGTGCAGGGCTCGCTGGCGATGTCGGCCATCCACAAGCACGGCTCCGAGGCGCAGAAGCAGCAGTGGCTGCCCGGCATGGCCGCCGGGGAGATGATCGGGTGCTTCGGACTGACCGAGCCGACCGCGGGCTCGGACCCGGGCGGCATGGCCACCCGCGCCCGCCGCGAGGGCGACGAGTGGGTGCTCGACGGCGCGAAGCGCTGGATCGGGCTGGCCACCATCGCGGATGTAGCGATCATCTGGGCCAAAGTCGCGGCAGCTGAGTCCGAGGCCGCGGTCGAGGGTGAGCACCGCGCCCGCCCCGACGACGCCGGCGAGGTGGTGCGCGGCTTCATCGTGCCCACCGACACCCTCGGGTTCCGGGCCGAGGCCATCGAACGGAAGCTCTCCATGCGGGCCTCGCTGCAGTGCGACATCGTCCTGGACGGCGTCCGCCTGCCGGCCGATGCGATCCTGCCGAAGCACCCGGGCCTGCGCGGCCCCTTCTCCTGCCTCTCGGAGGCCCGCTACGGCATCGCCTGGGGCGCGATGGGCGCGGCCCGGGACGCCCTGGAGGCCGCACTGGACTACGCGGCGGAGCGCCAGCAGTTCGGTCGCCCGCTCTCCGGCTACCAGCTGACCCAGAAGAAGCTCACCGACATGGCCCTGGAGCTCACCAAGGGCCAGCTGCTGGCTCTGCAGCTCGGCAGAGCGAAGGACGCCGGCACGTTGGAGAGCCACATGATCTCGGTGGGCAAGCTGAACAACTGCCGGGCCGCCATCGAGATCTGCAGAGAGGCGCGCACCATCTTCGGCGGCAACGGGATTACCGCCGAGCACTCCCCGCTGCGGCACGCCAACAACCTGGAGTCGGTGCGCACCTATGAGGGCACCGACGAGGTCCACACGCTGATCATCGGTCAGCGCCTCACCGGGGAGGCCGCCTTCCGGTGAGCCGCCCTCAGGAAGGCCGGAGGAGGTGACGGCAGCGAGATCCCTGGACAGCCCGATCGGCATGCTGCAACCCTCAGCCGGGCTGAAGAACTCAGCCGCCAGGGGTCAGGCCCCTGGAAACGGCATGGAGATCATTCGCCGAGCATCAAGCGGTCGGGGCTGGCAGGGAGTCGGCGCTCACCCCTTCCCTGCTCGAGACAAGCACCTCGGCGAGGTGTCCACCATGTCCCGAGACATCACATTCAGGCCCTGGTCACACCCTCATCATCGAGGGATCAGACTCGATCGCATCACCGCGTTCGGGATCGAGCGCGGAGCCTGGCGGTGTCTCGTGAGGCTTGGTGAGAAGGGACACCATCACGAGCGCAAGCACCGAAGCAGGCAGAGCGAGAACCACCGCTCCCATCACCTCACCCGAACCGAAGACTTCCCAGCCGATCGTTGCGACCGCGGCCACGAGGATCGACGAGATAGCGCCGACAGATGTGGCCCGCTTCCAGAACAGCGCGGCAATCACGGCAGGGGTGATGGCCGCGCCGTACATGGTGTATGCGTACATCTGCAGAGCAAGAAGTGTGGGAAAGAACTGCACCATGACGTAGCCGAGCACGGCGATGACCAGGATGGAGAGACGGCTGAAGAGCACTTCCTTCCTGTGGGCGTCCGGACGTTCACGGCGTGCCGCGCGAGGCCGGAAGATCAGGTCGTAGACGACGTTCCCCGAGCAGGTCAAGAGGTAGGACGAGCCTGTGGTCAGAATGATCGCCAACGCTGCCACGAGAATCATCGCCCCGATCAGCGGCGGAGTGAATTCTCCCGCCGCGAGCCCCAGGATGGCCATGTCCGGGTTGACGTCAGGATTGAGGATCGAGGCGGAGGACGCGAGCATGGTAGTGATGCCCAGAGTCAGCACAGCACCGACGAGGAACACGATCATAGCTTTGACCGCAGTTGCTGGACTCTTGGCCGAAGCCAGGCGCTGGTGCATGTTCTGATCGCCCAAGATGAGCAGGAAAAGCGGGAGGAAGAATCCCAACATCTGTAGTGGACCGAGGGTTCCCGTGAACGTCAGAAACTCGGGATCAAGCTGGTCGACGTAACTCCCGAATCCTCCCATGTCAGTGATGAAGATGTAGAAGAGCGCCACCGCCAGTCCCAACGCCAAGAAGATCGAGGAAGCAAAATCTGTCCAAGCCACGGATTTGAGACCACCCGAGAGAGCGAGGAACCCGATGAGGACCACGGCGATCAGGGTGCCTTGGAACTCTGTGACCGGCACAATCAGGCTGAAGATGTATCCGGCGCCGGTGAATTGGTAGGCAGAGATGCCGATGAACGCAATGAGCACCACCACAGTGCCGATCACACTCGTCGTTGAACCGTAGCGTCGGCGGAACAGGTCCGGGACAGTATTGAACTTCATGATGCGGACTCGACGCGCTATGAAGGCCAGGCAGATGATGCCCGCAAAGAGCCCCGAAGAGAATACGAGCCCTGTCAACGGCCCGTAGGTGAAGACGAAGTTGGCACCACCAATGATTGATCCGGAGCCGACGAATGTCGCGAGCAGCGTACATCCCAACACGAAGGAGTTCAGAGATCTTCCGGCAAACATGAAGTCCTCGCCGCTTGTGACCGACTTTCGCCGGGAGAACCAGAGGGCGATTCCGACCATGGCCACGAGATAGACGACAAGTACTGTGAGGCTAGTCAGGGACATGCGAGACCTTCGCGGGTTCGACGACGGGACCTGCTCAGTATGCAGTTCCTCACACTCACATGCAACAAAAGTTGCTACATGTCGTGGATGATGCCCATCTCGGCCCACAAGGCGTCCGCTTCGGCGAAGCTCGCTTCCGCGCCTCGAGGGTCGATGTCTGCAAGCGTGCCCAGGAGCGCCTGCACTGCGGAGACAACAGGCACGCCCGACGGGAGATAGCTGGTGCCTTCAGTGGGCACCGTCAAGGTGAAGTCCGCCATAGCCGAAGCCGGCGTCGACCTGTCAGCGAAGGCCATGACAGGCACCCCGCGAGAGTGGGCGTATCGAGTCAAGCGGAAGACGACGTCGGCCGTCTTCCAGATCGTGAAGATCACCAGCGTGTCGCCGGGCCCCAGCCTTCTGACGGCATTGAGCTGCATCGACGCGGACGCCATCGGCACTTCCGAGTCGCAGCCAAGCAGCTGACAGTTGTAGGACAGCTGGATCGCGGGAGCCAAATACATGCCGGTTGCGAGCACGACGATGCGCCCGGACCGGCGCAGCTGCTGGGCTGCCCGGTGAAAACTCTCCTGGTCGAGGTTCTCCGCCATGGACTGCAGCACTTCGGCGTCCTGGTGCACGCGGGCCCGGGGCCCCGGGGACACATCGGCCACACCTCCGCGCGAAGGGATGGTGCCTGCTCGCAGCGTGGAGAGGTATTGGCCCCGATAGTCCACGACGAAGGCCGGCCACCCGGAGTAGCCGAGGAACTGTCCTGTGCGGGTCACTGTCGCCATATTGACCCCCGCCGTCTCCGCCATCGACCGAACAGTGGCGAACGCCGCCTTCTGCGGGTCCGACCTCAATATCTCGATCACTCGGGCCGTCGCCCGGGGGGCCGTGCGACCGGCGAGGAGTCCATCCAGCCAGACAGAGAGATCACCTCCCATGCTTGCAACATCCTTTGCATTTGCTTAGTGTGTGTGAACAGTGATTCACGTCGAGTACGACACGGAATCTTCGGAACCGACGAAAGACGAGCTCCATGAAACTGGACCCCCGCCCGACCGTTGTGACAAATGTTCGAGTGCTCGACCCGGAGTCCGAGACGCTCTCCGAACCCACCACAGTCCGCTTCAATGGTGATCGTATCGCGTCGGTGGGCGGCCCTGTGGAAGCGGACGATGTCACGCTTGATGGCCAAGGGCACATCGCCTGCCCGGGGTTGATCGACTGCCATGTCCATGTGCTGGCGAACACGGCCAATCTGGCATCGTTGGGCGACCAGTCGCCGGCCTACATGACCGCAACGGCCATCAACACGATGCAGGGGGCCCTGCGTCGGGGATTCACCACGCTTCGCGACGCCGGTGGCGCAGACTTCGGCCTGGCCCGCGCTGTGAACGAGGGTCTCTTCGTCTCTCCCCGGCTGTACTTCGGCGGTAAGGCACTCTCACAGACCGGCGGCCACGGCGATGGGCGCGGACCTGGCACCAGCGTCTTGGACGGACACCAATGCTGTCCAGAGATCGGTCTCGTCTGTGACGGCGCTGACGAAGTGCGCAAGGGAGCCCGCCATCAGTTGCGCACGGGAGCAGATCACATCAAGCTCATGCTCTCCGGCGGCGTCGCCTCCCCGACGGATCGCATCGATTCGACGCAGTTCTCCGACGACGAGATCCGTGCCGCCGTCGAAGAAGCTCAGGCGACCAATCGATACGTCCTCGGCCACGCATACGCAGCTCGTGCGGTCAACCGTGCCCTCCGGCTGGGGGTGCGCTCCATCGAGCACGGAAACCTCCTCAACGAGGAATCCACCAGGCTGTTCGTCGAGCACAGCGCGTTCCTCGTCCCTACCTTGGTGACCTACCAGCGCCTCAAGGCCGACGGTGCAGCCTTGGGACTGCCCGAACCGAGCCAGAAGAAGGTCGACGACGTCCTCTACGCCGGACTCGACGCCCTTGCGCTGGCCGACAGGAACAAGGTGGACATCGCCTACGGCTCAGACCTCCTGGGAGCGATGTGGGAACACCAGAGCCAAGAATTCGAGATTCGTTCACAGGTGCAGTCTGCCGGGGCCATCCTGCGCGGAGCCACGACGATTGCTGCCCGACTGTTGCAGGCCGAGGGCAGCCTGGGCACCATCACCGACGGCGCATACGCCGACATGGTCCTCCTGAAGGAGAACCCGTTGGAAGACATCACAGTTCTTGCGCGCCCAGAGACGTCGGTCGCGAGCGTCTTCGTCCGGGGAGGACGTGTCATCGACTAGTACTACAGTCGTGTTCGTCTTGGTCATGATCGGCGTGTAGCGAAGATTCCTGCTGGCCTGCGGTGTTAACCATGGCAGATGAACGATGATGCAGGCGTGGCAGAGGGAGAACAATGGGCTGAAGGCCTCGACGAGATCAGCCGCCTGGTGAAGCCCCGATTCTCGCGCAGCGAGCCACATCAGAATGCGGTGGCCTATCTGCGGGGACTGCTGAGCGATCAGCAGCGGAAGAACTCCTGAACCCTGTCCGAACAGGCCGGCCACGGGATCCCCGATGCGATGCAGCGACTGCTCTCGAGCACCGACTGGGACCCGGACCTGGTCCGTGATGACCTGGCCGGCTATTTCGAGGACCACCTCGGCGATTCTGAGGCGGTGCTGATCCTCGACGAGACCGGCTTCCTTAAGAAGGGGGCGCACTCGGCCGGGGTCGCCCGGCAGTATTCCGGTACCGCAGGCCGGATCGAGAACTTCCAGATCGGGGTGTTCCTGGGGTATGCCAGCACCTGTGGGCGCGCGTTGATCGATCGGGAGCTCTACCTGCCCAGGAGTTGGGCTGAGGATCCCGATCGCTGCGCTGCCGCCGGTGTTCCGTCCCAGCGTGGATTCGCCACCAAGCCCGAGCTGGCCGGGCAGATGATCGAGCGCTCTCTCGCCGCCGGGATCTCAGCGCGGTGGGTCACCGGAGATGCGGTCTATGGTCAGCCGGCCCGGCTGCGCCGCCGCATCGAGGACAGCGGACTCCACTACGTGCTGGCCGTGGCGGCGAACCAGCACGTGATCAGCCCCCAGGGGCCGATCGGCAGAGAGTACCGGGCCGATGAACTGGCCAGAGAGCTGGATCCACGCAGATGGCGGATCCGTCCTGCCGGCCACGGGACCAAAGGCCAGCGTCGTTACCGGTGGGCGATCGAGGAGAGCTTCCAGACCGCGAAGGGCGAGGCCGGACTGGATCATTACCAGGTCCGTAGCTACACCGGCTGGTACCGGCACATCACCCTGGCGATGCTCGCCCATGCCCTATTGAGCGTCATCCGAGCGAAAAAGGGGGGCTCTGAGTCCGGATCAGAGCCCGGGTCAGAGGAACTGATCGCGCTCTCGGTGCCCGAGATTCGGCGACTGCCGGGCACCCTGATCTGGTCCTCGCCGAGATGCCCGGAAGAGGTCCTGTTTCGCTCGCGGTGGCGTCGACGACACCAGCAGCAGGCCCGTCATCACCATCACCGCGCCCGAGGCCATGCCTCATAAACACGACTGTAGTACTAGGCGGAAGCCCCGCGGACGCTACCGACCCACCGGTGCATCAGCTCGGGTATGGCGCAGATGCGCCACGATCACCGTTGGACTGGACCATCATGGCAGCGAGGACGTCCAGGATCTCACGACCACGGCCCAGCGCACCTGACGCGACAGCATCGTCTCAGGTGCGCTGGACATCTGGCCCGGGCGCTGGTCGATCGCGCAATGCCGGACGATCAGTGGTCATGGAGTGACTGGCCTTCCGCCAGTGCCTCCTTCTGCGACTTCACAAGATGTTTGACATCAGCTCTCAGCTGGGCAGCGTCATAGACGACGCCGCCCCGAAGGGTGTACTTCACACCGCCCACACGCTGATGCCCATCATCGGTCAGACGCAGATGGCCGTTGCCGTAGAGCACTTTGAAGTTCTCCAGCGGATTCTCCTCGAGGATCATCAGATCCGCCTGCTTGCCGACCTCAATGGATCCCACGTGGTTGTCGATGCCCATCAACTGAGCGCCGTACAACGTGGCAGCTCTGACCACCTCGAGGGGGTGGAATCCTGCTTCCCGAAGCAGCTCGAGCTCTTCGACGATGCCGAAGCCGTAGGTCTTGTAGATGAAGCCGGAGTCAGAGCCGGCGGTCACTCGTCCGCCCATGTTCTTGTAGTCGTTCACGAACGACATCCACTTTGAGTACGCGTGGCGCCACCTGACCTCCTGCTCGGTCCCCCAGTCCCCCATATAGGAGCCGTGGTTGGCCTCAGAGGGCTGGAAGAAATCCCACAGCACCGGCGCGGTGTACTCATCGTGCCATTCTGAGGTGCGCACCCGCGCAGCGTCGCGTGATCCGATGTAGATGTTGAAGGTGGGGCTCAGGGTCGTTCCCAGTTCAAGGAATTCCTCCAGGGTGCTCTGCCAGGCCCCGCTCCCCCTCTCTGCGGTCTGCAGCCAGAGACGAGCCCCCTCCTCAAACCGCTCGGGCTCGGAGTTGTGGTTGTACCCGCCCGGCACGTGCTGCACCGTCCGGTCCCGGAACATCGCCTCGGGCATGCCGTACCAGTGCTCCACACTGGCCAGTCCCCATCGTGCCGAAGTCAGGGCGTTCACCTGCGAAGCCCGGCGCTGGTCATGGTGGCAGGCGCTGCCGAGCCCGAGCGCATTGATCTCCTTCAACGCAGCTTCCATAGCCGCGGGGGCGGCGGCGAAGAACTTCACACCCTTCGCCCCCCGTTCGGCGACGTCGCTCACCCACTCCCGGGCCTCCTGAGGAGTGAGCGGGGTGCTCGTCCCCGCAGGCCCGGCGCGGAACGCCGGATACGCGTGGATCCGCGGCGCCGCAATCTCACTCCTCTCCGCCCTGGCCGCCTCCCGTACGGTCCAGTCGAGTCCGTTGAAGGCCCCCACCTCGCGCACAGAGGTGACCCCATGGCCCAGCCAGAGCTTGTAGACGTACTCGGCATTGGGTGCTTGGTTGGCACTGCCGATATGCGCGTGGGAGTCCACCAGCCCGGGCAGGATGTAATGCCCCCGGAGATCCCTCTCCTCTCCTGAGCCGTCCGGAGGCCGCTCCATCAATGTCGACGAACTGCTCTCCTCCCAGATCCCGGTGATCCTCCCATCCTCAATGACGACATCAGCCGGCCCATAGGGTGCGGCCCCTGTTCCGTCGATGATCGTCAGATTGCGAAGAATCAGCCGCTCGAACGGGCCCTCACCGGCGGTACGAGCAGGTGCGGCCTCCTGGGGCGGTCGAAGTGTGTTGACCATCGTGCTCCTTGACTTCGATGACGGACGGATCAGGACTCGACGACTGCGGTGGCGGCGAATCGCGAGATATGACTGATCTCGCTCAGATGGCGGGCAGGCTCCCTGTTCGGGTCCAGCAGGTCGGCCATCCTCCCCATGCCGTCTGCCCTGCTGTACTCCTGCCACCGCAGGTAGTCGTCCTCACGGCGCCAGAGCGCTTCCACGACCACAGGAGATTCCGGAGACCGAGGGGTCAGCAGTGCCCCATGGACACAGAGGCCCATCTCGACGGCCTTCTCGATGACTCCTCGATCCTTGAAGTGCTGCACCAGATCATCGGTCTTACCTTCCCGAGGCCACAGCTCGAGGCGGCTGCGCAGAAGGCTCTGGGTTTCTCCGTAGTAGTCAGACACAGGCGTTCCCTCTCTTTCGTGGTGTAAGTCAACGGCCCGGCGGAGCGCGTCAGATCAAGGAGGTCTTGAAGTGGGACAGAAATGCCTGCAGCTCCGAGGAGCGGGCATCGGCGTTCCATCCCAGACGCGCTCGCACTTCCATCTCGGAGGCGATGAGCGGAACGAACCGGATACCTCCGAACGCCTCTTGGAACACGGAGAAGCTCAGAGGAATGATGGCGACGCCGAGCCCTGTGGAGATTGCCCCCATCTGGCTGAAGTAGTTCTCCTGCACGGACAGTTCGGGCGTCCCATGGGTCGAGATCCGAGGAGAGAAGTCCGCCTGCCGACAGGCGGTGATCACCGCGTCGTAGTCCGACGGCGAGACCTGCCGAGGGATGATGAAGAACGTCTCGTCGCGCAGATCCTCCATCCTCAGGCTCCGCCGAAGGGCAAGGGCATGGTCGTCCGGCACGACGGCGGCATACTCCTCGCGGAGGATGATCGCCGACTGGGCGCCGGGGTCGGTGGGCGGGGAATAGGAGATCACGACATCCAGCTGGTGGGAGCTCAGCTGTTCGTGCAGGGCTGCGGTCCGGCCCTTGCGCATGGAGATGTCGATCGCGGGATAGCGTCGGGTGAAATCTCTGATGACGCGAGTGACCGAACCCCAGAAGAGGCCCGGGACGATCCCCAGCCGCAGCCGACCCACCGTCGACGGGGACACCCCACTGGCCAGAGCGGTCAACTGCGAAACTTCGTCCAGCACCCGGTGGGACTGGTCGAAGACATGCTGACCGGCCTCGGTGAGAGTGAACCCTTGGGCCCTCCGATCGATGAGCTGGACGCCCAGCGTCTGTTCCAGCTTCTTGATCTGCTGGCTCAAGGCGGGTTGGCTGATGAAGAGCCGCGCTGCGGCACGCTTGTAGCTCCCCTCTGAGACCAGAATGAGGAAGTATTCCAGGCGCCGAGTCTCCATAGCGGGTCAGTCTAGGCGACCACATAGTCGGTCTCGCTGAGAGGTCGGCCGCGCCGGGCACGCTGCGCGACCGGGTCTGCGATGGGCGCCGCCTCGAGCAGTGTCTGCGTGTAGCTGTCCTGCGGGTTCAAGAGCACATCTGCGGTGGGCCCCTCTTCCGCGATCCTTCCGGACCTCAGCACCACTGTACGATGCGCCAGCGTTTCGACGATGGACAGGTCATGCGTGATGAACAGACAGGCGAAGCCGAGCTCGTCGTGCAGTTCGAGAAGCAGCTCCAGTACTTTCTGCTGGACGGAGACATCGAGCGCACTCGTGGGTTCGTCAGCCACCAGCAGAGCAGGGTTGTCGGCCAGCGCTCGAGCCAAGCCGATGCGCTGACGCTGGCCTCCGGAGAGTTGGTGAGGATACCGATGACGCCAGTCGGCCGGCAGCGCGACTTTCTCCAGGAGATCTCCGGCTCGCTCGTCGAGCTCGTAGCGGGACAGTCCCCGCCGACGGTACCTGAGCGGCGCGACGATCGAGCTGCCGATGGTTACCCGCGGGTCCAAGGAGGAAGCGGGGTCCTGGAAGACCATGGAGGCACTCGCCGCAGGACCTCGGAGGAGCTCTCCGTCTACCTCGACGGAACCTCCGGTGGATTTCTGGAGACCCACGGCGGCCCGACCGATGGTTGACTTCCCGGAGCCTGACTCTCCGACGAGAGCGACCAGTTCACCGGCCGCAACATCCAGCGAGACACCGTCGACTGCTCGGAACGGCTTGGTGATGAGGCTCCCACCGAACTCAATGGTGAGATCCCTGATCACCAAACGGTCGAGCCGTTCGTCGTCCAGCACGCCGCGCGGACCGCGACCGCCGAGCATATGACCGCGGCGCGGCACGCTGTCCAGAAGCTGGATCGTGTACGGGTCGTGCGGCTTCTCGAAGATGGGGACCACCTTGTTGTGCTCCACAACCTCTCCGTGCCGCATCACCACGACCCGATCGGCGATGTCCGCTACCACCCCCATGTCGTGGGTGATGAGCAGGATCGACATCCCTTGGGTCTCTCTGAGGCGATGCAGGAGGTCGAGGATGCCTGCCTGCACTGAAACGTCCAGCGCAGTGGTGGGTTCGTCCGCGATGAGCAGTGAGGGATCACCGGAGATCGCCATCGCGATCATGGCCCTCTGCCGCTGTCCACCGGAGAGCTGGTGGGGATACTGCTTCAGACGCCGTTCGGGGTCCGGCATAGCCACGGATTCCAGCAGTTCGAGAGAACGCCTCCGGACCTCATCCTTATCCAGTGCGCGGTGGGCGCGCAGCGCCATGGAGAGCTGCTTGCCGATCGTGTAGGCCGGATTGAGCGCTGTCATGGGCTCCTGGAAGACGACTCCCACAGAGGCTCCCCGGATCATGCGCATCTGTGGCCCGGAGAGCGACATGAGGTCCAGTTCGCCCTCGAAGATCGCAGAGCCTCCGCGGATCGCGGTCTCCGGGAGCAGATCCAACAGCGCCATCGCGGAGGCCGACTTCCCTGAGCCGGATTCCCCGACGAGGGCGACGATCTCTCCTCTGCCGATGGTGAAGTCGATGCCATCGACCGCACGGTTCGGCCCGTCGGCTCCGGCGAAGTCCACGATGAGGTCCTGGACGTCCAAGATCGGTGTGTGCAGAGTCATCGACGCTTCCTTTCCTGCGGGTCTAGCCATCTGCGCATCGCATCTCCGAGTTGGGTGAAGATCAGAATGCTGATTACGATCGCAGCGGCCGGCACCAGCAGCGCCTGCGGCTCGGCACCGAGGTAGCGCTGGCCTTCGGCAACCATCGCACCCCAAGAGGGCGTGGGCGGGACGATGCCGAGACCCAGGTAGCTCAGCCCCGACTCGAGCAGGATCGCGTTGGCGATGGTGAGGGTGAATTGCACGAGGATGGGTGCAGACACGTTGGGCAGGATGACCCTTACCAGGATGACCGGCACCGGGGCGCCGAAGAGACGTGCGGCGTCGACATACTCGCGCTCACGGATGGAAAGCACCTGGCCATAGGTGATGCGGGCGAAGGCCGGAGTGAAGAGGATCGCCAGCGCCCCGATGAGAGTCACCATCCCCGCGCCATAGAGCGTGACGGCGAAGAGTGCGAGCATCAGCGGAGGGATGGTGAGCACCACGTCCATGGCCCTCATGGTCACACCCCGGGTCAGGCCTCCAAAGTATCCACCGAGGAGCCCCAGCGTCACGCCTGCCACCATGGCGATGAGTGTCGCACTCAGGGCCGTGATCATCTCGACCCTCGCCCCGTGGATGAGACGTGACAGTATGTCCCGCCCGAAGGAGTCGGCCCCGAGAAGGTACCCTTCCGCTCCGATCGGAGCGAATCTGTGCTCCATGCTCTGCTGTGTGGGGTCCGCCGGACTGAGCCAGGGGGCGAACACCGCCAGGATCACGATGACTGCTGCGCCCGTCAAGGCGAGAACTCCGCGGATATTCCGACCCTTCGGAGCCTTCGGGGCGGCCGTGACGTCGGTGGGGTGTGCCATGGTCATGAGGTCTGCCTCACTCGGGGGTCAAGTACTCCGTAGAACGCATCCACCACGATGTTGATGAGGATGAACAGTGCCGCCGTGACGATGACCACCCCTTGGATGACCGGGTAGTCACGGCTGGCGACACCTTCGATCAGCAGCGAACTCAGGCCGGGCCAGTTGAAGACCTGCTCCACCAGAACGGTCGAGCCGAGCAGGGTACCGATACCTAGCCCCACGATGGTGGTCACCGGGGTGAGCGAGTTCCGGAAGATGGCCCGCCCGAAGACCTGGCGGTCCTTGAACCCCGCGGCCTTGGCAGTCCGCACGAAGTCCTGACCGGCGGTCTCCAGGATTGAGGCCCGGGTGATTCGTGCAATGACGGAGCTGAACTCCAAGGACACCGCAGCGGCAGGCAGCACGAGCAACTGGAGGTGTCGTCCCGGGTCATCACCGAATGCCACGTACCCTCCGGCCGGAAACCAACCGAACTCCAACGCGAAGATGTAGACGAGGAGGACACCGACCACGAACACCGGAATGGAGATCCCTACGGAGGTGAATGCGGTGATCATCTGGTCGATCACGCCTCCCCGCCGAGCGGCAATGGTTCCCATAGTGATGCCGATCACCAAGGAGATCGCCACCGCCAGCCCGACGAGGGACAACGTGTTCGTGAGTCGTGCGGCGATCATCTCCGTGACCCCTGTGCCCCGGAAGAAGGAGTTTCCGAGGTCGCCGGTGAACACGCCTACCAGATAAGAGAAATACTGCTCGTGAAGCGGGAGGTCCAATCCCAGCTCGGCCCGGGCCCTGGCGAGGGCCGCCTCGGAGACTTCTCCCCCGCTCTCTCCGCCGCTCAACAAGGTCCGCGCGGGATCGCCCGGCACCGTGTGGATCGCCCCGAACACCAACGTCACCACCACGAAGAGCAGCAGCACGCCGATACTCAGGCGCTTGAGCAGAAATCTACCCATCAAGCGTCACCTATCCTCAGAGAGATCGTCCGGTCACTCGGTGATCTCTGCGTCAGCCAGAGTCAGGGCCGACTGCAGGGTCAGAATGCCCGGCAGCACGGTGAACCCTTCCACTCGCTGGTTGTATGCATAGCCCTGATCCCGCTCGGTGAGCGGCACAGTAGGTGCTTCTTCCTCGAAGATGGCAAAGGCCTTCTCGTACGCTTCCCTGGCCTCTTCCTCGCTCTCTGCGGAGAGGCCCTGCTGGATGTAGTTGTAGAGCTCCTCATTGTCATAGCCCGCGCTGCGGCTGTAGTGCGGAGGGCCACTGACGATTCCGCTGAGCCACGACGGCTCCTGCACTGAAGGAGCGACCGAGCCGATCCCCATCTCGAAGTCCGCGTCAGCAGTCCTCTCGACATAGGTGGGCCAGTCAGGGAGATCCATCGTCACGTCGAGACCGATGTCCTGGAGATCCTGCTGCACAGCAAGTCCCACGTCCTGGACGAAGCTGTACTGGGCCGTCGCACTCAACGTCACCGAGAATCCGTCCGGGTATCCAGCCTCGGCAAGGAGCTCCTTAGCGTAGTCCGGGTCATACTCCCAGAAGTCTGCAGCGCCCTCGTATTCGTCCGGCATCAGCGGCAGACCGTAGATCGGTGCTGCGTTGCCCTCGAAGGCACCCTGCACGACATTCTCCCGACTGATGGCATAGGCCAACGCCTGCCGCACCAGCGGATCCTGGAACTCTTCGACAGTGTCGATGTTGAGGATCAAGGTCATCAGGGGGCCCGACCCCCTCTCCAGGACGAGAGCATCCTCGTCCTCGATGGCCTGAAACTGTTCCCAGGGAACGTAGTCGATGAGATCCACCTCGCCACTACGGAGGGCATTCGTGCGAGCAGTGTCGTCTGCGTAGTAGACCAGCTCCAGCTCTTCGAGGTTGACAGAGTCGGCATCGTAATAGCCCTCGAAAGGGGTCAACACAGTGCTGGTCCCTTCGTTGACCTGGTCAATCTGGAAAGGACCTGCCCCGACGGTATTGGGCTCGCCTTCGAGCGCCTGGTCAGGGACGATAGCGGCAGTGGCGTTCGCGACGAACTCCAAGAACGACGCGTCGTTGCCCTCAAGGTTGATGATGACCGTCGTGTCGTCAGGGGTCTCGATGTCGCTGATCCCAGAGAACGACTCGACCACGATTGCACTGTTATCAGGGTCTGCGTAGTGCTCGTAGGATCGACGGACGTTCTCACTGGTGAGCGGAGATCCGTCACTGAAAGTCAGACCTTCGTGGAGGGTGAAGGCAAAGGTAGCGGGATCGATCTCTTCCCACTCCGCCGCCAGGGCAGGAGCAAGCTCACCATTCTCATCCCAGGTGAGCAGACCCCTGTGGATCAGCGAGTTGATGGTGACCGCGAGGTTGCCTTGCGCCACACCGGCATCGAGCTCAGGGATCTCTCCACCGATACCGTAGCGCAGGACCTGATCAGCGACAGGGCCACTGTCGCCGCCGTCTCCTCCCGCGTCGTCGCCGGCGCAACTTGCGAGCAGCAGGCCTCCAGCAGTGGCCAGCGCCACCGCCGAGGACAATCGAGGGACACGTGATGTTCGAGACTCAGGCACGTTGTTTCCAATCTTCTAGGTGCGGTGACCCCCAGAACACCTGCAGTCCGGCGTATGGGTTAGGGACAGCCTCCAGCACGTTCAGCAGGAGTGTCCAATAACTTATATCCATGCAGGCCATAAGTCTTCGCATAACCACGAAGCTCACGAATCCCGCCTGACCTGCAGTTTTAATGAGTCCACTGGGCTATGAGAGTTATCTTGTGGCGTGCGTCACTTCTGTGACCCCCGTTCCACCAAGCGCCTGTGCCACGAGGAGCCTTCGGCCTCCTGACCTGGCGTCGCCCCTGCTGAACGTCGCGGCGACCACCAGTTCCGAGGCCGAGATAACCCGCAGTCCAGCACTCCATCCCGCACTGACGCGGAGTGACGCATACGCCCTGCTGGATCAGTATCCGTCAGATGACACACAACCACCGACGGCAGTCGAATCACCCGCCCTGGGACTGTGGTCCACGCTGGCCGTCTGGCATCACATCTTGTGATGCGCCTCCTCTTTTTTCACTTATTGAACACGCTTCCTTCACGATTAAAGATGGGGCCACCCAACGCCACCGCTTGCACTGCGGCGCCACCACCGGCGCCCAGAGCCGGACGAGGAGGATCGTGTGCGAACAGGACCCCACACACTCAAGACCAAGGTCATATGGTCGCTCATCATCACCTTCCTGGGACTGTCCCAGTTCCCAGGCGTGCTCTTCTTCCATGATGTCGCCGAGCCCAGGATCTTCGGCATGCCCTTCATCTACGGATACATCATCATCATCTGGGGACTCCTCTGCAGCGTCCTCCTCTGGGCGCACATCTCTCACTGGGGCCGCGCCCCACGCACCGCGACGACCGCCATTGGCACTCAGGACACCCAGGAGGGCAGAGGTTGATGAACACCCAGGAGATCCTCGGCATCGCAGCCATCGGTGGAGCCCTCGCGATTCCACTGGTCATCGGACTGATCGCCTCGCTGAAGGCACGTCCCACCACCAGCGACTACTTCGTCCAGGGACGAGCCATGGGGCCGATCGCCCTGTTCTTCACCGTGCAGGCCACGTGGTGGAGCGCCTTCGCCTTCCTCGGCTCCAACGCAAACTTCTACCTCTATGGACCGGCCTACTGGACGGCCGTCATCTTCAATATATTCTTCGGAATCATGTATTACTGGATCGGAAAAAGGGTTTGGTTTCACGGAAAGACAGGAAACTACCTGACGGCTCGTGATTTCTTCGTCGATCTCTACCGGTCACCTGGACTCGCCACGTTCATCGCTGTCATCCTTCTCGTCTTCTCCCTTCCTCACCTGCAGATCCAGCTGACGGGCGGGGCCTACCTCATCGACGTGGCCTCAGGTGGCACGATCCCGTTCTGGGTGGGCGGCCTGCTCTTCTACACCGTCATCATCGCCTACGTCTGGGCAGGAGGACTCCGCGCCATCGCCTGGACCGACATCTTCTACGGCGTCGGGATCTTCTTCGGGCTCATCGCCGCGGGCGTGTTCATCCTGGGCGAGGTGGGCGGAATGGGCACCATGTTCGACCAGATCGAACAGGTCCGCCCCGAGAACCTCATCCTCGGCGACGGCATGTGGATGTATTGGATCGCTCTGGCGGTCATCACACCGGTCGGTGCGCTCATGACGCCCCAGCTGTGGACACGCATGTACGCCGCGAGGAGCCCTCGATCGTTCGACCTGATGCCGTTCCTCTTGGGTCTCGTGGCGATCGCCTACATCGGAGCCCTGGTGATCGGCAATTCAGCAGTCCTCCTCGAACCCGACGTCGAGCAGCCTGACCACGTGCTGCCGATCATGCTCCTGGAGTATGCACCGCTCGCGCTGGCGCTGCTGGTCATCGCAGCGGGTGCCGGCGCTGCGATGTCCACGGCGAACTCCCAGGTCCACGCCATGGCGGCCAGCTACACGATCGACTTCCACAGCCGCTACATCCAGACGGACCTGCCCGAGCGGAAGCGCATCTGGGTCGGCCGCTGGGCGATCCTGGCCTTCTGCGCCATCGCCTATGTGATGGCCCTGTACATTCCTGGGCTGCTCATCGCCATCGGCCTGGTCGCCTACGCAGGACTCGCCCAAGTCATCGTTCCGACAGTGGGGGCACTCTTCTGGCGGCGTGCCAGCGTGGCTGGCGCGGCCTCCGGCCTGATCGTGGGAATCACCACCCTCGTGCTGTTCACGATCTTCCCGGCCCTGGTCCCCGGGCCGTTCAGCGTCCATGGCGCCGGCCTGCTGTCGCTTCTGCTGAACGTGATCGTCTTCATCAGTGTGAGTCTTCTGACGAAGCCACGAAGCTCCGACCTGCTCCTCAAGATTCGACGCCGCCAGCAGGATTTCGACGAAGAACGCTGGGACGACACTCCCACGGATCCGGAGACGTCTTCGGCCGCAGAGACGACGCCCAACCGCTGACGGATCACTGGGGCCTCCCCCGGGCGTCGACGACGATCGGGGGAGGCCCCAGTCGGCCCGCGCCGCGGATTCGAGACCTGAGGATCAGGAAGAGCACAGTCATGCACACCACCCGAACCGAACACGACCTGCTGGGCCCCCTGCCTATCCCGTCCGAGTGCTACTACGGCGTGCACACCGCCCGCGCGGCCGAGAACTTCCGCATCAGCGGCACTCCCATCTCCGCGTACCCGGGCCTCATCAACGCGCTCGCAGCTGTGAAGCAGGCCGCCGCCTACGCGAACCATTCGCTCGGAGGCCTCAGCGCAGAACGCGCCCACGCCATCGAACGCGCGTGTTCTGAGATCCGGAACGGCAGCTTCCATGACCAGTTCGTCGTGGATGTGCTCCAGGGTGGTGCAGGAACCTCGACCAACATGAACGCCAATGAGGTCATCGCCAATGTCGCCCTCGAACGGATGGGCCTGAAGAAGGGCGCCTACGAGAGCCTTCATCCTCTTGAGCACGTGAACCTCGGCCAGAGCACCAACGACGTGTACCCCACGGCACTGAAGATCGCTCTCCTGCACGAGCTTCATCTGCTCCGCCGCGCCATGCGGGATCTCGCGAGCAGTTTCCGCAGGAAGGCTCAGGAATTCTCACATGTCCTGAAGATGGGAAGAACACAGCTGCAGGACGCCGTGCCGATGACTCTCGGACAAGAGTTCTTCACCTACGCCGTCATGCTCGAGGAAGACCGCAGCAGACTGGTGGAGGCCATAGATCTGCTGTCCGAGATCAATCTCGGCGGGACAGCCATCGGGACCGGACTCAACACCCATCCCGACTACCCCGAGCTCGTCCGCTCCAAGCTCTCCGAGCTGCTCTCCGCCGAACTCCGCACCGCTGAGAATCTCATCGAAGCGACCCAGGACGCCGGCGCGTTCGTCCAACTCTCCGGCGTGCTGAAGCGTGTCGCAGTCAAACTCTCGAAGACCTGCAACGACCTCCGCCTGACCTCATCCGGACCTCGAGCGGGGTTGAACGAGATCAACCTTCCGCCCGTTCAGGCAGGGTCGAGCATCATGCCGGGAAAGGTCAACCCGGTGATACCTGAGGTCGTCAACCAGGTGGCCTACGAGGTCATCGGCAACGATGTGACGGTCACCATGGCAGCAGAAAGCGGACAGCTCCAACTCAACGCCTTCGAGCCGGTGATCGGCTCCAGCCTCCTGCGTTCGCTGACACATCTCACAGCAGCCTGCAGAGCCCTCGATGAGAAATGCGTTCAGGGCATCACTGCCAATGAAAGAGAACTGCGTGACACGGTTCAACGATCGATCGGACTCGTGACAGCACTGTGCCCGCACATCGGATACACCCAGGCGTCGCTCGTCGCACAGAAGGCACTGCGCTCCGGGCGCACCATCCCGGAGACGGTCGTCGACGAAGGTCTCATGACCCGAGAGGCCCTGGATGAGCTGCTCCTTCCCCGGAATCTCACCGGCCCGCCCCCAGACCCCGACGCACGTGTCTCCCCCGCTCTCGGGTGACGTCACGCAACGCGGCGATCGATGACACGCCCCTCACCGCGGCCTCTGCGAGACCAGCTCATCTCCGCCTCAGCACCGCCAACGGGATCCGCCACCGGTAGCGCAGCGCCAGCAGGCGCAGTCCGAAGACCAGCAGCGCCACCGCGACGGCGGTGATGGCACTGAACAGCCCCGTCTCCAGCAGCAGTGCGGTCGCCCCGGCACCCAGGAAGGCGGGCGCGGCGTAGACGCCCTGCGGGTTGAAGATCTGCGGCACCTCATTGGCCACCACGTCCCGCAGTGTCCCACCGCCGACGGCGGTCGTCACCCCCAGCAGCACCGCAGCGATGGGGTTCAGTCCCACCTCATGGGCGATGGTCGCGCCCATGACGCAGAACAGCGAGAGACCCAGTGCGTCGAAGACCAGCAGGGTGCGCCGCAGCCTGTCCTCATGGATGAGCCGAATGAACACAGCCACCACGGCCAGCACCACGGGCACCAGGTACTGCGGGGCTGAGAAAGCGTTGGGCACCCCCGCGCTCAACATCAGGTCCCGAATCACTCCGCCTCCGAGCCCGGCGAGGCTGGCCAACAACAGTGAGCCCACCAGGTCGAATCCTTTGCGCGCCGCCAGCAGCGCCCCGGAGACGGCGAAGGCGAAGGTGCCCACCAATTCCAGGACGAGGACCACCGTGGTCATCGACATCGACCCAGCCCCGCTCAGCTCTGCCGCGCGCGACGTTCGAGGTGCTGGTCCCGGCTGGTCTGGGCGTGCTCGACGACCAGACGTTCCACCAGCTCCTCATCCCGGGAGGCGAGTGCCTCGAACAGGCCACGATGCTCCTGGGCGACCACGAGCAGGTCATCGTGCTGACTGAGCATCCAGCGCACCCGAGACTGGATGGTGCCCCACAGCTCCTGCAGGTGAGCGTTGTCCGCCAGCTCCACCACCGCAGAGTGGAACGCCGCCGCAGCTCGGTGAGCGGCGACGTCGTCGCCGGCCTGGGCCGCGGCCTCCCCGTTGACCAGGACCCGTTCGAGGCGTGCCAACCCGGCGACGTCGTGGCGCCGGGCGGCCGAGGTGAAGGCCAGGGTGTCCAACGAGGTGCGGACCTCCTCCAGCTCGCGGACGTCCCGGTCGGTGAACTCGCGCACGATGGCCCAGGTCCGAGGCCGAGGTGTGATGAGACCCTCGGCGGCCAGCAGACGCAGACCCTCCCGGACCGGTACGCGGCTCACGCCGAGCTCGGCGGCCAGCTCGCGCTCCACGAGCCGGCTGCCGGGCGGGCGCTCACCGTCGATGATCTGTTCGCGCAGCCGGGTGGCCACGCGCGTCGTCTCGGACTCTCTGGTCTCTGGCTCGGCCATGGATCTCATTGTTCCACTCCCCGTCTGCTGGGCCCGCCTCCGGAATGCTCGTCTCCACGATGCCCGGCTCCGCGCCGGCCGACTCCGCCGACCCACCCGGCGGCGGCTCATCGGGTGCCACCTCGTCGTCCAGCGAGTCGGGCGAGGACGCCCACCAGGCCACGACAGCCATGGCCAGCGCCAGCACGATGAGCCCGATCAGCGGCACGGTCCAGGTGCCGGTGCGCTCCAGAACCACACCGATGGCCAAGGGGCCGACAGCGGCGAAGACGTAGCCGCCGGACTGGATGAAGCCGGAGGCCCGTGCCGTGACCTCCGGGTCCCTGGTGCGGGCGGTGATCAGCGCCAGCGCTGAGGGGAAGGAGAATCCGCCGATGGCCAGGCAGACCGCCCACAGCCACGGCGCGGTGGTGGGAGCGATCAGCAGGCCGGTGTAGCCGACTGCGGAGATCAGGCCGTAGCCGATGAGCACACTGCGCACGTGCCAGCGGCGCACCACGATCTGTGGGGCGATGAACCCGCCGGGTATGCCGCCGGCGACGACGATCGCCACCATGGCGCCCGCGGCGACCGGGTCCAGGCCGGCATCGCGGTAGATCCGGGCGAGCCAGCCGAAGACCGTATAGGCGTGGAGGGACTGCAGCCCGAAGTAGAGCAGCAGGATCCAGGCTCCGGGCGAGGCGGTGATGCGGCCGACGGCCCCGGAGGCTCCGCGGTTCTGGGCGGAGGCGGCCGGCACCCCGCCCAAGTGCCGCAGGGTCGCCCAGATGATCAGGGCGATGAGCGGCAGCCCCGCCCACACACCCAGGCCCAGGCGCCAGCCGCCGACATGCTCGGCCAGGGGTGCGGTGAGCAGGGCTGGCACGGAGGCGCCGAGCCCCAGGCCCACCATGAAGACGGTCACCGAGACCGCCTGGCGGTCGGGGAAACGCGCTTTGGCGAAGACGGGCAGCACCACGTTGCCCATGGCCATGCCGGCGAGCGCGAGCGTGGTGAACGCCGCGAAGCTCCACCAGCTGTCCACCAGCACCCGCAGCCCGAGCCCTGTGGCGATGGCGGCCGCACAGATGGCCAGCGACCAGAACAGGCCCAGCCGACGCAGCAGCAGGAAGGAGATCGCACCGAAGACCACGAAGGCAGCCCCCGGCAGCGCGGTGAGCAGTCCAGACTGCCACCCCTGCAGCGCGAAGGCGGCCTCGACGTCGGCCAGCACGGGACCCAGCGAGGTCGCGGCGGGGCGCAGACACACGGCCAGCAGCGCCAGGGCGAGGACGGCGAGGGCCGTCGCGCCCCGTCCGGGTTGCGCGTCAGTTCTCATGCCGGCCTCCTGATCCTGTCATCTGAACATCGTGCCACTTCTTGTTTGGTATACCATAATACCTGGAGGTGAATTCTCCCACTCCCTCGGCAGGTCGCACGAGACTGACCCTGTCAGCTCCATCGACGCCGTCGCCACCCGATATCACCCGACCATCCAGGAGACAGCGGATGACCACCCGATTCACCGACGTCAGACCCTTTCCGCGCACCCCCGACGAACCCGCCGTCGATCTCACCGTCCAGGACGGGCGCATCGCGGAGATCAGCCCGGCCGGGACCACCCCCTCCCCCGACGGCGCGGAGAGCGTCGACGGCGGCGGCCGCGTCCTGCTGCCGGCCCTGGGCGACGTCCACTCCCACCTGGACTCGAACCGCCTCGGCCAGACCTTCCTGCCCCACACCGCCGACGGCACCCTGCACGGCTACATCATGAACGACCGCCGCAAATGGCGCGACGGCGAGCGCAGCGTGGCCGACCAGGCCTCCTACGCGCTGGCCCAGATCATCGCCTCCGGCGGAGTGCGGGTCCGCTCGCACGCCCAGGTGGACTCCGACTGCGGGCTGGAGCGGTTCCACGGCGTACAGGAGGGGCTCTCCCGGTACACCGACGTCATCGACCACCAGATCGTGGCCTTCCCCCAGGCCGGCATCCAGCGGGAGTCCGGCGTCGTCGATCTGCTGGACCAGGCCCTGGCCGAGGGCGCGGACCTGGTGGGCGGCCTCGACCCGGTCCTCTATGACCGCGACCCGGTCTCTCACCTCAACGTGGTGTTCGGGCTGTGCGAGAAGTACGGCGTCGGCGCGGACATCCATCTGCATGAGTCCGGCACCGCCGGGGTCTATTCGATGGAGGAGATCGCCCACCGTACTCAGGAGCTGGGCCTGCAGGGCAAGGTGACGGTCTCCCATGCCTTCGCCCTGCACACGAACCCGGAGAAGGATGTGGCTCGTGTGGTGGAGCTGCTCGCCGAGGCCGGCGTCTCGCTGACCACCGTCGCTCCCTCCATCGGCTCCCTGCCTCAGGGTCTGCTGCGTGAGCACGGGGTCGCGGTCGGTCTGGGCGAGGACGGCCAGCGTGACCACTGGAGCCCCTACGGCGACGGGGACCTGCTGCGCCGGACCTGGCAGCTGGCCTTCACCAACGGATTCCGCCGCGACGCCGACGTCGAAGCCTGTGTGGACATCGCCTCCCGCGGCGGAGCGATGGTCATGGCCGGGGCCCGCCCCGAGCGCGTGAGCCTGCTCGACGACGCCAGGTTCGGCCTGGCCGTCGGCGCACCCGCGCACTTCATCCTGCTTCACGCCGACACAGTCACCTCCGCGGTGATGGACTGCCCGGACGCACGTGACGTCTATTCCGCCGGCCGGCTGGTGGCCTCCGGCGGCGAGCTGATCGGAGGTGTCCGCTGATGATCACCCGCATCCGCGCCCGATTCGTCATCGGCTACGCCGACGGCGACCACTGCCTGATCCCCGACGGCGAGCTGGTCCACGACGACGCCCAGATCCTCTTCGTGGGTCGGGACTGGCCGGGCAGCCCCGACCGGGAGGTCGATGCCGGTCAATCCGTGGTCTCGCCGGGATTCATCGACCTCAACGCACTGGCCGACATCGACCACGCCCTGTTCGACTGCTGGCCCGACGCTTCCCGGCTGCTCGGCCTGGCCTGGTCCGAGGAGTACCTGCACGATCACGGGCCGCGCTTCACCCGGGAGAAGGAGAAGTTCCGCCGGGAGTTCGCGATCAGCCAGCTGATCCGCAACGGCATCACCACGATGATGCCGATCGCCGCCGAGACCTATAAGGAATGGTGCGAGGACTATCAGGACATGGCCGACACCGCCGAGGCGGTGGAGGCGCTGGGCATCCGTGCCTACCTGGGGCCCAGCTACCGGACCCACGTGCCCTACACCGACGGCTCACAGATGCTGCTGCACCGGGACGAGCGGAAGGGCCTGGAGGGGCTGGACGACGCCGTGCGGTTCATCCAGGACTACGACGGCACCGCCGACGGGATGATCCGCGGGGCGCTGCTTCCGGCGCGCATCGAGACCCAGACCGAGCAGACGCTGCGGCTGACCCGGCAGGCCGCCGACGATCTGGACGTGCCGATCCGCCTGCACGCCGCTCAGGGCGTGCCCGAGAACCGGGAGATGATCCGGCGCACCTCGCGTCGCTCGCTGCCGCATCTGGCGGAGATCGGCTTCCTGGGCGACCGGACGTTCATCCCTCATGCCTGGACGATGCCGGGGCATCTGCACATGCCCGCGGAGATCAGCGGCCCGGAGCACGGGCTGGGCGGAGACAGCACCGACGACCTCGCCCTGCTGGCCGAGTCCGGCACCTCGGTGATCTTCTGCCCGATCCCCAGTGGCCACTATGGCTCCTGCCTGCAGACCTACGAGTCCTACCGAGAGCGTGGGATCCCGGTGGTGATCGGCACCGATTCGGCGCCGCCGAACATGATCCGCGCCCTGGACCTCGCGACGGTGATGACCAAGACACTGACCGGCCGGGGGCCGGCCGCCCAGCCGCAGGACCTGTTCCGCTCGGCGACCCTGGACCCGGCCCGGGCACTGGGCCGGGAGGACCTGGGACGCCTGGCTCCAGGGGCGCAGGCAGACTACTTCGTGATGGACCTGACCGGTGCCCATGTGGGGCCGCATGCGGACCCGATCCGCACGATGGTGCTCAACGGCGACGGTCGGGACATCACCCGGGTGGTGGTGGCCGGGCGGACCATCGTCGAGGACGGGGAGCTCCGCACTGTCGACGACGGCGACTACCAGGCCCGCGCCCAGGAGTTCCTCGACGAGTACATCGCCTCGCACACGGTCAGCGACTTCGCCGGGCGCAGCCTCGAGGACCTGCAGCCGCCGAGCTTCCCACTCCGCTGAGGCGTCCTGACCGCTGAGGCGTCCTGACCGTTGAGACATCGAACCTTCTCGCTACGTGAGATGGCTCACGGCAGCTATTGACGTAGATCACACCCCTCCCTATGGTTTTGGTATACCAATTCACTCGGGAGGATCGAATGCACACCAACGACACGTCGCCGACGTCGACCCAGCCCCCTCCTCCGGCGACACCGCCGGAGGAGGGGGCTGCAGGCACACCATCAGCTCGCCCGCGGCTCTCTCGCCGCTCCTGGCTCGCCGCGATGCTGCTCGGCGTGGGGGTCCCCGCCACCGCCGTACTGATCGGCACCTATGAGATCTCCGTCGGGCTGGCCGCCATCGTGCTCTTCCCGCTGCTCTGGGCGGTGCTGATCGGCGCCGTCGTCGGCCTGCAGCCCTGGCGCCCGGTCACCGGGCCCACGCGTGCGGTCAGCGAGCTGCTGATCCGGGTCGGGATCGTGGTGTTCCTGGCGCTGCTGGGCACCGGAATCGGCCCGTCGCTGCCGGATCTGGTGGACATCGGCCCGGCGATCGCGATGCAGGAGCTGGGCAACGCCTTCGGCACGGTGATCATCGGCATCCCGGTGGCGGTCGGACTCGGACTGGGTCGGGTGGCGATCGGCGCCACCTGGTCCGCGAACCGCGAATCCTACCTCGCCTACGCCATCGACAAATGGGGCGTGCGAGCCCCGGAGTACCAGGGCGTCTTCGGCGTCTGGCTGCTCGGCACCGTGTTCGGCGCGGTGTTCATCTCGTTGATCGCCGGCATCACCGGCGGCCTGGACATCTTCGACCCGCGCGCGCTGGCACTGGCCTCCGGACTCGGCTCGGCCTCGATGATGCTCGGCGCGGTGGGCTCGCTCTCAGTGCTCTACCCGGAGATGGCCGGCGAGATCATGGCCCTGGCCGCGATCAGCAACCTGGTCACCAACATCGTGGGCTTCTACATGGGCGTCTACGTCGTGCTGCCCTTCGCCCGCTGGTTCTACCGCGTGTGGGTGAGGATCCTGGGCAAGCAGGAAGCCGATGCGCGCAGCATCGCCGTCGACACGGACAGCACAGACAGCACGGACAGCACAGACGGCACAGACGGCACGGACGGCACAGGCACGGACGCGGCTCCCACACCGAAGCGCGCCCAGGACCCGCCGCCGCCGAAGACCATCGCCGCCTGGGTCGCCGCCTTCCTCTTCACCGGCGTGGCCGGGCTGCTGATCAACTGGGTCGGCACCGGGACGCTGACCTGGCAGGGCGTCGTCGGGCTGAGCATGGTCACCGGCCTGTCCGTGCTGGCCTTCCTGCTGGCCCGGGTGACCCGTGGAGTCCCCGCCTCGATCTGGGTGCTCGCCATGGCCACCCTGGCCTCGGCACCGTTCTTCCCCGGCTCGGACTTCCTGGTGGGGATGACCGAGAACCTGAACGTGCTGCTGGTGGGTCTGCCGCAGATCGCCCTGCTGGGGCTGAGCCTGGGCCGTGACATCGACGGGCTGAAGAAGATGAGCTGGAAGGTCGTCCTCGTCGGGTTCCTCACCCTGGCCTCGGCCTATCTCGCCGCCGCCGTCGTCGCGCAGTTCGTGCTGCCCGCGGTCTGACCCGACGGCCGGGCGGCCTCAGGCGCCCTGAGGCACCATGAGACGACCCCGGACACATCGGCTGGGCGAAACGGACGGACTTCCACGGGCCGAGAGCCCCGCGATCCGGCCCTCTCGCCCAGCCGATGTGATGTGCGGGACGAGTCCTCGGCTCAGAGGTGAGTCTCGACGTCGGCGTCCTCGCGGAGCTCAGCCACATGCTCCTGCTCCGCCTGGTCCTGCAGCTGGGATTCGAGCTGCTCCTCGAGATCCTCACGCACGTCCTCGAACTCCGGGACCTCGGCCTCCTCACCCTCGGGACCCTCGGCGGGCTGCTGGGCGACGGCCTGCTCGTAGTACTCGCGGAGCTCCTCCTCAGTGGGCTCCTCAGCCTCGATCTCGGCGAGCCGCTGGTCGATCAGGACCTGGTCGTGGGCGTCCTCGCGGAGCTTCTCCTCATCCATCCCCTGATCCTCGTAGGCGGCGATGAGATCATCCACGGATTCCATGCCGGCCTGCTCGGCGGTGGTCTCCAGCAGTTCGTCGACGTCGTCCTCATCGGCGTCGATCCCGGAGTCCTCAGCGTCCTGGATCAGCAGCTCATTGGAGACCATGGCCTCCAGAGACTGCTCCCTGATCGCCTCCTCGTCGACCTCCTGGCCCGACATCTGGGACTGCATGGCCATCTGCTGGAACTGGGACTCGTACAGGGCGACGAAGTCATCCCCCGAAAGGTCCACGCCGTTGACCTCAGCGACCACCTCAGGGATGTCCGACGTGTCGGGCTCGGGCATCTCGGGCTCGGCGCCGGCCTCACCCTCCGGTCCGGCGTCTCCCTCGGCCCCCTGCTCGGTGTCAGCGGGGTTCTCCGCGGGATTCTCGGTCTCGGCGCCGTCGTCGGGCGCGTCGCCGCAGCCGGCGATGCCGAGCAGCACTCCGGCCAGGGCACAGCTTGTCAGCAGTTTCTTCGACATGACAAGCACCTCCTAATCGTGGACGAGCGCGCAACGTAGCACACAGGACACAACGGGAGCCCCAGGCCTCGTCCAGCTCGCACTCAGCCCCAGACTCCCGTCCGGGGCGGGGTCGGCAGGTGCGGTCCGCCTCCGCTCAGGCGACGAGCACCGCGAGAAGACCCAACACGCCCAGGGCGACGACGGCACCGGTGGTGGCGAGGACCGCGGCGACGTCGGCCTCCACCTTCTCCTGCTGGACGCCGTGGGACTGGCGCCGGTAGCGGAGGCGCTGGGTGAGGTAGATGCCGGCCGCGACACCGGCGCAGACCAGTGTCAGCAGCAGAGTCCACAGCCCGTAGTGCGGCATCCAGCGCAGGAACACCGCCCCGATGAGGGCGAACAGCAGCATGGTGCGGCCCCAGGAGAGCACAGTGCGCTCCGGCTGAAGCCCGGGGTCGCCGTGCAGTGCGGCCGGGGTGGACGGCATCAGCTGATGACCACCAGCAGGATGACCACCGCCATCGCCACCCCGGAGGCGAAGCTGAGCACCGGGATGATCAGCGGCATGGGCAGCGGACGACGACGGCGCAGGCTGCGCTCCACATGCAGCCAGCGGGCCGCCGCGCCGAGACTGATGAGCAGCCCGACCCCGATGGTGAGCACGGAGATGATGGTCCGGTAGGGGTCGGCGAAGACGTCGGCGGCGAACGCCTCCAGGGCGATGCCGCCGGCCAGGAACGCCAGAGCGGTGCGGATCCAGGCCAGGAAGGTACGCTCATTGGCCAGGGTGAACCGGGGGTCCGGCTCCTCGCCCTCGGCGAGCAGCTTGGACTCCAGCCACCCGCGATCCGTGGACTCTGCCATGCGCTCCTCCCTGTCTCAGCACCTCGTCGATGCCGCTTCTGCGACGGCCTCACCCGCCGGCTGCGCCACCACGAGTCTGCCACGTTCTCCCCTCCTCGGGACGCCTGCGGAGCGATCGTCGCTGAACCTCGCGTCAGTGGACACATTCCGCCAGTCCCTCCGGCGGCACCGCGTGCCGGCGTCATACTCATCCCCGTCAAGCTCCTGTCCAGATTTCTCTGATGATGTGGTCGGCGATTCTGCTGAAGCGCGACTGACGAGGAAGGACCTGTGGGGGACATCAGGTATGACATCTCGACCGCTGGGCTGACCAGCGTGGCGACGTCGGTACGTCTGCACTCCACGGCGGCGCGCGCCCAGGGGATGCAGGCGGCGGCGGCCGCTCGCGCATCCACGGAGCTCTGCGGGACCGCCGACGGTGTGGCGGCCGCGCTGTCCCGGCTCATCGCGCCGCGTGCTGGCACCGGCACCAAGGCCGCCTCCTATGGCCAGGGGTGTGCCGACGTGCTGGAGCAGGTGGCGCTGATCGTCGACACGGGTGACGAGGAGATGTCCGCCGAGGCCCAGGCCGCCTCCGCGAACGTCAGGCCGCTCGACAGTCCGGGGAGCCGCGGATGACGGGGCTCGGTGTTCACGGAGCCGGGACGGCGCTCCTGTCCGCGACAGGTCATGCTGTCCTCCGCCCAGCGGCCATCGATGTCCCCTGGACGGACCTCGACGATGCGGCTCAACGCATGGCTGACGAGTCGAACCGTCATGCGGCCTCGTTCCGCGAGGCGGCCACCGCATGGGAGACGGTGCGGCTCCACTACTCCGAGCCGGAGACTCAGGAGCAGCTGTGGTCCGCACTCGACGGCGTCCCGGACGACTCGGATGACTGGGCCCGAGTCTGGGGGTTGGCCGCGCGGACGCTGCACGACTTCATCCTCGCCGGGCGCCCCCTGCAGCGGCGGGCCGATGACCTCGCCGCACAGGCGGTCCAGCTGGAGGGGCAGCTGTCCACCACGGGGCTCTCCTCGAGCGCTGACGACGACGGCTCGGCCGCGGAGGAGTTCCTGCGCAAGCAGGTCCAGCAGCACAACCAGGCCGTGGTCCAGCTGAACCAGGCGTGGCAGATCCTGCAGTCCGAGACGGAACAGGAGCTGGAGGCGCTGCAGAGCCACGGCGGGTTGGAAGAGTCGATCCCCACCGCCTATGCCGACGGCGGCTCCGGCCTGGCCCCTGGTGTGGGCCCGACGTACTCCGGGGGCCGTCTGAGCTTCAACGTCGGTACCGCCTCCGCGGCCGTCTTCGGCCCGGGCACGACCGCATCCTCACGGGGCTTCGCGCCCGGCTTCGCACTGGCCGCGGTGCTGTCCACCCTGCAGAGGGATCCTGTCGAGCGGGCTGAAGACCTCTACGAGGCGGCCACCGGCCCGAACTGCACCGTGGAGGACGTCGGCGACTTCTATGACCACCTGACGGCCATGTCCGCAGATGAGATCAAGGACTTCTCCCGGGAGAATCCCCAGGTCAACCGCGGCAACCTGCCCACCCCGAGCAGTCAGGAGGAGCTGGACGGCTGGCCTGACGGCGCCCAGTGGTGGCATGAGCAGCTCGATGAGGAGCAGCAGGAGGCACTGACGTCTGACCTGCCGGTGATCGTCGGAAATACCGAAGGCGTACCGTACGAGGTCCGTGACCAGGCGAACAAGAGCACGTTGATCGGACTGCTGGATTCCCCCTCCACACCGGACGAACACTTGCCTTACCTGGAGAACATCCAAGACAGCCTCACAGGAGATGAGGACAGCTCCGGCGAACGGCTTCTGCTGTCGCTGAACGTGGGCGTGACAGGCGTGGACGAGCATCCGCCGTTGGCCTCTGTCTCAGTCGGGAATCCGGATGATGCCGAACAGACGGTCTTCAATTCGCCAGGCATGAAAAGCGGGACGGACCAGATGACGAAGGTCCATGAACCTGGCGAGGTCGAGCACGCGCAGGATGTCTACGACGAGCTCGTGGCCGACGCCGCCGTGGTCGCCTGGGTCGGTTACCACGCGCCGCAGAGCGATACGACACTCAAGAAGGAGTCCGTCCTCCGGTCCGACAGTGCCGACGCAGGATCCTGGGCTTTCGCCCATGCCCTCGACGGTCACCGCGCCACCACAGCCGCAGGCGACAATCCTGACGCTCGGCTCGATGTCATGGCCCACTCCTACGGCACCAATATGTCCATCCACGCGTTGACTCGGACCGCCCATGATGTGGACAGCTTCATCTCCTTCGGATCCTCGGGATACCCTGACGTCCTGGTGGAAGACAACGACCTGACCGATCTGCACGTCAGGGAGACAGGGGACGGTCATCCCGCCGTCTACGCCACCGACGGGTTCTGGGACTGGACCTCGAACGTCGGGCGGGGGTTGTGGAGCCAGAACTCGTTCAACCCCGCTGACCCGGATGCGGGTGCTTACATCTTCGATTCCGACGGCACCGGGCAGTACGTCGACGGCTCCCAGATCGAGGGCAATGGCGTCTCTGGTCACAGTCGACACGACGGCGACGATGATGGCACCGGCTATCTGGACGACGATGCCCAAGCGTTCATCACCATGATGGAGATTCTCAATGGGCAGCACGACCGTATCGACTGGGTCGCCGAACCAGAGGACGAAGGTCAGTGGGATCCGGAGCACTCGTACCTCTGGAGACGATGGGACAGAAGTTCAATCCGCCGAGACCTGGAAGAACATCTGCCCTGGAGTGAGGAAAGTGAATGACGCCTATCACCGCCGCTTGCAGCAGGGGCCCGTCCCGGGCCCTTCCTGTTCCTCCGCGCCTCCTCCCGACAGCTGCCCTCGTGGCTGCTCTGGTCATGACAGGATGCAGCCCAGAGTCCGATCCATCAGCACCTGCCGGATCAGAGTCCGCTGATACGGAGGGCCAGTCCAGCGAACCAGATCGCGAGGATGAAGACATGATCACCACTGATGCCGGCTACACCCAGCCCGAGCAGATCGAGGAGCTCGGCCTGGTCGTCGCGGCCATGTCACGCCACCTCGGTGACGATTTCCGCAGGGCGAACGGCCAAGAATGGTCCCTTGACGACCAGGACGCCGACTACCGACCAGTCCACTGCTCCGGCGAGGCCTACCGATACCGTGTCACCCTCGAATACACCCACGGCCTCCCCCGCGAAGAGGTCTACGCCGCCGGAGAAGCCATCACCGAAGAACTCGGCCTGACCCCACTGGAGAACACCGACGAAGGTTCCGCGGACATGGGCCGCCCCGCGTCCTTCAGCTCGGGAAGCTCTGAAGGACGGCTCCTCCGCGTGAGAGGCGACGAATCCAAGATCGAAATCCGTTACAAGACTCGCTGCTCCGACCACCACACCATGCAGGAGACCTTCGAACGCTTCGCCGAAGAACACCGCCAGGAACTCCGGGAGCAATACTCTCCCCCTCCCGGGCTCGGACCCGACGAAGACGCGGACGAGTGAACCGCACACCGCACCGATCCCTCACCGCCACGACCCTGGCCCTGGGACTCCTCCTGACCGCCTGCACCCCACAGCCGACAGGCAGGACCCCGCCCCCACCTCATCCACCTCAATCGCCACTGACGCCGGCTACACCCAGCCCGAACAGCTCAAAGAGCTCGGCCAAGTCGCTGAGGCCATGGAAGCTCGCTTCGGCCAGGACTACCTCCTGCCCAACGGCAACACATGCACCCTGGAAGATCACCACGAGAACATCCGACCAGTCGCCTGCACCGGAGACTCCTACCGGTACCGCGTCATCTTCGAGCACTCCCACGGCCTCCCCCGCGAGGAGGTCTACGCCGCAGGCGAAGCCATCACCGCAGAACTCGGCCTGACCCCACTGGAGAACACCGACGAAGGATCCGCCGACATGGGCCGCCCCGCATCCTTCGGGTCAGGAAGCGCTGAAGGCCGGTTCCTCCGCGTCCGAGGCGATGACTCCAAAATCCAAGTCCACTACAAGACGCGCTGCTCCGACCACCACACCATGCAAGAAATCCGGGAACGCTTCGCCGAAGAACACCGCCAGGAACGTCGAGAGAGAAACCCCGGGCCCTCCGAGCTCCTCGAACGTGAAGAGAACGAACAGGAGAACGACGGCTGAGACCCTTGGCTCCGGAGCGGTGGCCGGAATCCAGGCACTGAAGCGACGTTTAGTGACGATTGCTCCGGCGGCAACGCAGCAGGACGTCAGCGGGCCCGGGCGACCAGCGCGGCGGCGAGCACCGCACAACCGGCATAGGTCCCGGCCGCGGCCAGCCACCCCGCCTGGAATCCTCCCGTAGCGCCGATCAGCAGCCCCATCACGAGCGGACCCAGGGTGAATCCGGCGAACATCCCCGCAGTGGCGATCCCGGTGGCCGAGGCCATCTTCTCCGCGGGGATACGGCGCAGCAGCGCGCCCATGATCACCACGGAGACCCCCAATGCGGAGGCTCCGTGCAGCGCCACGGCCAGCCACAGCAGCGCCGCCGAGCCGGTCGCCCCAGCCAGCAGGAACGTCCCGGCCCCGGCGAGCGCCATCAGCGCCAGGGCCAGCAGCAGCCTCGGTGCAGAGGCGCCGCGCGACATCACCCGGCCCCATCCCACGCGGGCGGCCACACCGATCGCGCCGGCGGCCGCGGCGGTCATGCCGCCAGCGAGCAGACTGAACTCCAGCTCCCGCACCGCGAACAGCGGCAGGTACACGTTGGTCGCCTGGACGCCCAGCCCGTTGAGGAAGCCGAAGAGCGTCAGCGCCCACACCGCACCCGGCAGGCGCGATCCCGACGACGCCCCCTCCGGTCCACCGGCCACGGCCGGTGACGCGCCGGGGGCCTCCGGCGTCGCACCCGGCGAGGCCGAGGTCGGCCTGGAGTGACCAGGATCGGGGGCGCTCAGCGGCGGTGCCGCCCGCAGAGCGCGGAAGGTCAGCGCCATCAGGCTCAGGGCCAGCAGCACAGAGAGCAGGGACGCGCCGCGCCAGCCGATCCACACCGCCAGGGCGGGGAAGGCGAGACTGGCGGTGAGCTGGCTGGCCTGCACCCCGGACTGCTTGATTCCGGCCCAGCCGATGCGTCGGCGGGCAGGCACGCGCTGCAGCAGGATCCTGTTGGTGACCCCGTTGGGGAAGGACTGGGCCAGCCCGGAGAGCCCGGCGGCCACGAGCACCAGCACGTAGCCTCCCGGCACGGCGGCCAGGCCGAGTGCGAGCGCGGCGAGCAGGAAGATCAGGCTCATCAGGACACGGTCGGAGAGCCGGTCCGAGAGCCTGGCCAGAGACGCGTTGCCCACGGCGGCGCAGGCGAAGCAGACGGTGGCGAAGAGTCCGAACTGGGCTTCGGTGATGTCGAGGTCGGCGATCACCAGCTCACTGGTGGCGCTGAGCCCGTAGAGCAGCACCGGGCCGATCCCGACCGCACCGAGCAGCGCGGCCAGCAGCCCGATCCCGGGACCCTCGCGGCCCGATGCGCCCCCCTGTGACGGCTCACCTCTGCGCACTCGCACCTCCTGACGTGTTCTCACTCCTGCTCAGAGTACGCCGGAGCCGGCGCTGGCGTCGGCGTCGGCCGGGACGGTGTTGGGCCACACGGCGTCGGGACGGACAGTGTCAGAACCGACGGTGTCAGAACGGGTACTGGGCGATCTCCGGGCGCAGGGTCAGCCACTGCAGCTCGGTGAAGGACTCGATGTTGGCGGCCGCGCCTCCTACCCGGCTCCCGTTGCCGGAGTCGCCGACACCTCCGAAGGGGGCATAGGCCTCATCGGAGACGGTCTGCTCATTGATGTGGATCTTCCCAGAGGCGAGCTGGTCGGCGATCCGCATGGCCGCGCCGACGTCGCCCAGGATGGAGGCGGAGAGCCCGTAGGCGCTGCCGTTGGCCAGGGCGATGGCCTCCTCCTCGGTGCGGAACCGCATCACCGGGGCCACCGGCCCGAAGATCTCCTGCGCCCAGGCCGGGCTCTCCTCGGTCAGGTCGGTGAGCACCGTGGGCCGGTAGAACGGTCCGTCATGGGTGCCGCCCGCCATCACGCGGCCGCCGTGGAGCACGGTCTCCTGGACGATGGAGTCCACCCGCTTGAGCTGGTTCTCATCGATGATCGGCCCCAGGGCCACCTGCTCCCGGGCCGGGTCACCCACCGGCAGGCTCTCGGCCTTCGCGGCGAGTCGCTCCAGGTAGTCGTCATGGATGTCCTCGTGGACGAGGTGCCGCCCCGTGGTCATGCAGATCTGTCCCTGGTGCATGAAGGAGCCGAAGGCCGCCGCGGAGACCGCCCGGTCCAGGTCAGCCTCGGGGAGCACGATCATCGCGTTGTTGCCGCCGAGTTCCAGATGCGGCCGCTTCAGCAGCCGGGCGCAGGTCTCCCCGATGCTGCGGCCGGCCTCCGTGGAACCGGTGAAGGCCACCACGCGCACCTCCGGGGCCTCGACGACGGCGGCGCCGGTCTCTCGGCCGCCGGGCAGCAGATGCAGCAGCCCCTCGGGCAGGCCGGCCTCCTCGAAGATGCGGGCCAGCACCACACCCCCGGAGACGGAGGTGCGCGGGTCGGGCTTGAGCAGCACGGCATTGCCCAGCGCCAGGGCGGGCGCCACGGAGCGGATGGAGAGGATCAGCGGGAAGTTGAACGGGGCGATCACGGAGACCACTCCGGCGGGCCGGCGCCGCGCCTGGGACCAGCGATCCTCGTCGGTGGCCAACACTTCACCGTGCGGGTGGGTGGGCAGCGCGGCCGCCTCGTGGCACTCGTCAGCCGCGATCCTGGCCTCCAGCCCGCCCTTGGGCGGGATGGCGCCGGTCTCGGAGACGATCCAGGAGCGGATCTCCTCGGCGTGCTCCTCGAAGAACCGTCCGGCCCGGTGCAGCACGGCGGCCCGCTCCCGCGGGGGTCGGGCGGCCCAGTCCTTCTGCGCGGCCGCAGCCGCGCGGGAGGCGGCCAGCACATCCTCGCGGGAGGCGGCACCCACGGCCCCGAGAGTCTCGCCGGTGGCGGGCTCGCGGACGGTGATCGCTCCGTCGGAGCCCTCCGTCCAGCGTGTGGAGTGGATCTTGCCCGTCCAGGTGGTGGAGTCCAGCAGCGTCATCGATGCCTCTCTCGTGGTGGTCTGTCCGGTGGTGGGTTCTCAGGTGGTCAGGTTCTCAGGTCGTCAGGCGTCGGCCCAGCCGGTGTACGAATCCGCGAAGTAGGCCTGCCCGTGGACTGATCCGGTGATGGCGTCGAACTCACCGCGGCGTCGCTGGTGGGCGAAGGGATCCTCCCCGGGCCGGCGGTGCAGCAGGTTGGTGGCCCACCAGGAGAAGTTCTGGGCCTTCCACACCCGGTCCAACGCGGTCTTCGAATAGCGGCGCAGTGGTTCGGCGACGGCCTCCGGGTCGACGTCGGCGGCGCCCTCGACGCCCTGCCTCAGGCCGGTGAGGAACTCCTCGATCCGCGGCACCAGGGCCCGCACGTCGGAGAAGGCGAGGTTGAGTCCCTTGGCGCCCGTGGGCGGCACGGTGTGCCCGGCGTCGCCGGCCAGGACGAGCCGCCCGTAGGTCAACGGGTCGCACACGGAGGAGCGGAAGGGCAGCACCGTCTTATCGATGATCCGCCCACGTTTCAGCGCCACCACGTCCTCCCCGCCGAGCACCTGCTGGATGTGGTCGAAGATGGCGTCGTCGCTCCAGTCGTCGGGGTCGGTGTCCGGATCGCACTGGAAGTACATGCGGGTGATGTCCTCGTTGCGCTGGGAGATCAGCGCGAACCCGACCTCGGAGTTCGCATAGATCAGCTCCGGGGCAGTGGGCGGAGCCTCGCAGAGGATCCCGAACCAGGCGAACGGGTAGGTGGTGCGGTAATCGGTGCGGACGTCGTCAGGAATGAGCTTCCGACACATGGACCGGGACCCGTCGGCGCCGACGATCAGCTCCGCCTCGATCCGCCGCTGTGCGCCGGAGGCATCCGTGAAAGTGATCGCCGGGGAGTCGCCCTCGAGCCCCTCGACGGCGGCGTCGTCCACCTCCCAGTGGATCTCGCCGCCCTCGGCCTCCCAGGCGGTCGCCAGATCATGGAAGACCTCGTTCTGCGGGTAGAGCCACACCGAGCGGCCCACCAGGGCCTGGAAGTCGATGCGGTGCTGGACCCCGTCGAAGCTGAGCACCGTGCCCTCGTGCTCGTGACCCTCGGTCAGGACCCGGGAGCCGATCTCGGCGTCGACCAGCATGTCCACCGTCGGAGCCTCGAGGATGCCCGCCCGCTGAGTGGCACGGATGGTCTCCTGGCTGCGGCGCTCGACGACGGCAGCGCTGATCCCGCGCCGCGTGAGCAGCAGCGCCGTCATCAGGCCGGCCGGCCCACCGCCCACGATGCCGACGTCGACACGGCTGATGTGTGCGCTCACTCGTTCTCCCTGCTGATGTGGTCCCGCTGGTGTGGTCCCGCTGGTGTGGTCCCGCTGGTGTGTTCCGGGACACGATCAGTGTGGCGACGGCAGGGGCGAGACACCAGGACAATCCCATTGAACAGGACACGCGCAAGGGGTGGCCGATACCCTGATCCCATGGCCAACTCCCCCAGCGGCGACGCCGTCCTGGACCGCGTGATGCGGCTGTTCGCCACCCTGGAGGAGCAGCCGGCTCAGACCCCGGGCGACCTCGTCGCCGCCGCACGCCTGCCCCGGACCACCGGATATCGGCTCATCCGGGAGCTGCGCACGCGCGGTCTGCTGGCGCTGACCGACGGCGGGGAGATCGTCGTCGGGCGCCGGGTGTGGGAGATCGCCCAGCACGCCCCCATCCACCGGGAGCTGCGCACCGCGGCGCTGCCGTACATGCAGGACGTCAATGCGGTGGTCCGGCAGACCACTCAGCTCTCGGTGCTCGCCGACGATGGTGCGCTGATCGTGGAGCGGCTCTCCCGGCACGGTGCCGTGGTCAACCCGGCGGAGGTGGCGACCACCATGCCGGCGCATCTGACCTCCATGGGGCATGTGCTGCTGGCCTTCGCTCCGGCGCGCACCGCCGAGCGCTGGTGGGCCGAGCACGGGGACCGCGCGGAGGCGGTCCGGCCGGGGCTGCGCCGGGAGCTCGCCGAGGCCCGCCGGCGGAGCCACGCTCTGCTGATGGGCGTCATCAACACCGAGACCGCAGGGCTCTCCGTGCCGGTGCTGGACCCTCGCGGACGCGCCCTGGCCGCGCTGACCGTCGTCGTACCGCGGGACTCGCCCGAGATCCCGCAGTTCCTCATGGCGCTGCAGACCGCCGCCCGCGGCATCAGCCGCGCCATGCCCCAGCCGACCGTGCCATTGAATGAGACATCCGTGGTGCGGCCCCCGGAGAGCCCCGCAGACTGAGGACGCACCCGTCCCCACCGGCATCCTGAGGGAGCGCCCGGTCTCACCTGCGAAGGAGCGGATCCATGGCGGAGAAGCCCACCGATCCGGATGCGGCGGCGGCCTCCCAGGAGGAGATCGACGCCGAGATCGCCCAGATCCACCGCGACTACGAGTCGCGCCAGGCCGCCGACGGGGAGGAGACCAGCGCCCGGCTGAACTTCCCGCCCTACCGCAGCTCACTGCTGCGCCACCCCACCAAGTCGCTGCACCACGCGGACCCCGAGGAGATCGAGCTCCATAGCCCGGCCTTCGGCCACCAGGACGTCTCCCCGTTGGAGGCGGACCTGACCATCCAGCACCACGGTGAGCCCATCGGCGAGCGCATCGTCGTCACCGGGCGGGTGCTCGACGGCGACGGCCGCCCGGTGGCGAATCAGCTGATCGAGATGTGGCAGGCCAACGCCGCCGGCCGGTACATGCACAAGCGGGACCAGCACCCCGCCCCGCTGGACCCCAACTTCACCGGCGTCGGCCGCGCACTGACGGGCCCGAACGGGGAATACACGTTCACCACCATCAAGCCCGCTCCCTACCCGTGGAAGAACCACCACAACGCCTGGCGCTCGGCGCATCTGCACTTCTCGATGTTCGGCACCGACTTCACCCAGCGGATCGTCACGCAGATGTACTTCCCCGGGGACCCGATCTTCGACCTGGACCCCATCTACCAGTCCATCACCGACCCCCAGGCGCGCGACCGTCTGGTGGCCGAGTACGACCACTCGGTGTCCCAGCACGAATGGAACACCGGCTACCGCTGGGACATCGTCCTCTCCGGCAGCAACCGCACCTGGTCCGAGCAGGAGGAGCACTGACCATGGCCCGCACCCCCGCCGACCTGACCCCCATCCCCGCCCAGACGGTGGGCCCCTTCTTCGGCTTCGCGCTGCCCTATGAGGGCGGGCCGGATCTGGTGGACCGCTCCCACCCGCAGGCGGTGCGGCTGCACGGCACCGTCTACGACGGCGACGGCGCCCCCGTCCCGGACGCGCTGATCGAGATCTGGCAGCCCGACGGCGAGGGCCGCATCCCCGCCGAGCCGGGTTCCCTGCACCGTGACGGCCACACCTTCACCGGGTGGGGCCGGGCCGCCGTGGACGCAGTGGGCCACTACAGCTTCACCACGGTGGAGCCGGGCCCGACGTCGGCCGGTGCGGCACCGTTCATCCTGGTCACGGTCTTCGCCCGCGGGCTGATGGACCGACTGTTCACCCGCGCGTACCTGCCGGAGCACACCGAAGCCCTGGCCGCCGACCCCCTGCTGGCCTCCGTGTCGGCCGAGCGCCGCCGCACGCTGATCGCCTCCCGCGGCGACGACGGCGGGCTGCGCTTCGACATCCGCCTCCAGGGTGAGGACGAGACGGTGTTCCTGGCCTACCCGAACACCCCGCAGGTCACCGGTCCGGTGGACTGACACGATAGTGTCCATGACGTCTCCCCTGCACGACCACCCTGCTGGGCCCGCGACCGGGCAGCACGGCCTGCTGAACCCGGCCTGGGCCGGGACCGCCGCAGCGTCGATGACCTCCGACGCCGCCGTCGTCGCCGCGCTCCTGGAGGTGGAGGCCGCCTGGGGCGAGGTGCTCGCCGAGGCGGGACTCGCTCCTGCGCAGAGCGCGGAAACCCTGCGGGAGCTCAGCCGGGACCAGGCAGCACACCCGGACCCGGCGGTGCTGGCCGAGGCCGCCACCGGCGGCGGCAACCCGGTGATCCCGCTGCTCGCCGACGTGCGCCGGCTGCTGGCCGAGCGCGGAGCCTCGGATGCCGCGCTGCACCGCGGAGCCACCAGCCAGGACGTGCTGGACACCGCCCTGATGGTGGTGGTGCGTCGGGTGATCGACCAGGTCGTGGCGGATCTGCTGCGCACCGGGGAGGCGCTGAGCCGGACGGCGGACGCCCATCGGGAGACGCTCGCCGTCGCCCGGTCGCTGACCCAGCCCGCGCTGCCCACCGTCTTCGGGCTCCGCGCCACCCAGTGGCTGGCCGCGCTCAGCGACGCCGCCGAGGGCCTGCACGCCGCCGCCGGCGCCGCCCCCCTGCAGTGGGGCGGGGCCGTCGGCACCCAGGCCGCGCTCGTGGAGCTCGCCGGCTCCCCCGCCCGGGCCGAGGAGCTGACCGCCCGGCTGGCAGAGAAGCTGGGCCTGGCGCTCCCGGTCATGCCCTGGCACACCCGCCGTGGCCCCGTGCTGCAGGCGGCCTCCGCCGCCGCCGAGGCCTTGGCCGCGCTGGGCACGCTGGCCTCCGACGTGCTCACCCTGCAGCGCCCGGAGGTCGGAGAGCTGCGCGAGCCCACCGTCCCGGGCCGCGGAGGATCCTCCGCGATGCCGCAGAAGCAGAATCCGGTGCTCTCGGTGCTGATCCGCTCCGCCGCCCTGGCCGGACCCGGACATCTGGCCGCGCTCCACCAGGCCGCCGGTGCCGCCGTGGACGAACGGCCCGACGGCGCGTGGCACGCCGAATGGCCGGCCCTGACCGAACTGCTGCGCCTCACCGGGGGCGCGGCCGCCCGGGCCGCGGAGCTGTGCGAGGGCCTTCAGGTGTCCCCCACCGCGATGCGTCAGAACCTGGACGCCGCGGGCCCGGGAGTGCTGGGCGAACGGCTGCTGGCCCGACTCGGTGAGGCCCACCCCGGCGGACCGGCCGGGCTGAAGGCGCTGCTGGCGGAGGCTGCGCGTGATGAGGCCGACCTGACCACCCGGCTGCGGGAGGAGCTCCCGGCCGAGACGATCAGCGACGACGAGCTGGCCGAGACGCTGGACCCCCACCTGTACCTGGGCCGCTCGGCGCAGCTGATCGACGCCGCACGGGCCCGGTTCGCCGAGCTGCGGGCGGGGCTCTCCCCCTGACGCCACTGCCCCCGACGCCACTGCCCCGCCAGCTCCGCCCCGATGCCTCGGCATCACCCCACCCACCACACACCACTGACCGGCCAGCCACCTCAGGAAGAGTCGATGACGCAGACCCACGGATCCCTCACCCTCACTCCGACCCTGCTCGCCGGCCGCCTCGAGGACCTGGCCTCCGGCGAGCGCCCGCTGCTGCTGGTGGGGCCTTCGTTGGGCACGAGCGTCTCGGCGCTCTGGGGCCCCGCCCTGCCATGGCTGGGTGAGCGGTTCGTCGTCATCGGCTGGGATCTGCCGGGCCACGGGGAGGGACAGCCCTCCGACGGTCCGTTCACCCTTCAGGATCTGGCCGACGGCGTGGAGGAGATCCTGGCGGGAGCGGTCACCGAACACGGAGTGCCGTCGTCGACCCCGGTGCTCGCCGCAGGGGTGTCCATCGGCGGGGCCACCTCTCTGACCCTGGCCCAGCGGCCAGGGACCCGCATCGACCGGCTGGCGGCGATCTGCACCGCCGCCCGCATCGGCACCCCGCAGAGCTGGGCCGAGCGGGCCGAGCTCGTGGCCCGGGCGGGGACCCCCACGATGGTGGAGGGCTCGGCCCAACGGTGGTTCGCCCCCGGGTTCATGGCCGAGCACCCCCGGGTGGCCACCTCCCTGCTGCAGTCCCTGCAGCACGCCGACCGCCACAGCTATGCCCACGCCTGCCACGCCCTGGGCACCCATGACCTCACCGGCCGGCTGGACCGGTTCACCCGCCCTCTGGTGGTGATCAACGGCGCCGAGGACACCGTGTGTCCGCCGGCGGATGCCGCCGCGATCGCCGACGGCGCGGCCGCAGGCTGCGTGCCGGTGCGGGCGGTGACGCTCGACGGCGTCGCCCACCTGGCCCCCGCCGAGGCCCCCGAGGCCACGGCCCGACTCCTGGAGGAGCTGCTCGATGACTGAGCCCCGCCCCACGCCCGCTGAAGACCCCTACGCCGCCGGCATGGAGGTGCGCCGCGAGGTGCTCTCCGATGCGCATGTGGACCGGGCGGAGGCGAAGAAGGACGCCTTCACCGAGGACTTCCAAGAGCTGATCACCCGCTACGCCTGGGGCAGCATCTGGACCCGCCCCGGCCTGCCGCGCACCACACGGTCGGCCATCACGCTGACCGCCATGATCGCCGGCGGCTACTGGGAGGAGCTGGAGATGCATATCCGCGCCGCCCTGCGCAACGGCATGACCGCCGACGAGATCAAGGAAGTCTTCCTCCAGGCGGCCATCTACTGCTCCGTGCCGGCGGCCAACGTCGCCTTCGGCATCGGCCAGCGAGTGATCGCCGAGGAGCAGAGCAGCTCCTGAGCATCGAGAGACCAGGCTCACCCGGCGACGTCGAAGGGCACCTCGAGTCGCTCCCGCAGCTCCTCCACGGTGATCCCGTAAGCCTCCCGCAGCACCAGCCGGACGCTCCCGTCCGACCGGCGGTCCAGTAGGAACACCCCGTGATCCGTGTACACCCGGCTCACGCACCCCAACCCGGTCACCGGATAGGTGCACTCCGGCACCAGCTTGGGCGAGCCGTCCTTGGCGAAGAGCGTCATCATCACGAAGACCTGCTTCGCGCCCACGGCCAGGTCCATGGCGCCGCCGACGGCGGGGATCGCCTCCGGGGCCCCGGTGGACCAGTTGGCCAGATCGCCGGCCGCCGAGACCTGGAAGGCCCCCAGCACGCAGACATCCAGGTGCCCACCACGCATCATGGCGAAAGAGTCGGCGTGGTGGAAGTAGCTGGCGCCCGGCAGCTCGGTGACCGGGATCTTCCCGGCATTGATGAGATCGGGGTCCACATCGTCGCCGTGAGCCTGCGCCCCCATGCCGAGCATGCCGTTCTCGGTGTGCAGGGTCACCCCGCCCTCCGGAGTCAGGTGATCTGCGACCAGCGTGGGCTGCCCGATCCCGAGATTCACAGAGAACCCCGGAGCGATGTCGGAGGCGATGAGCCGGGCGAGGTCGTCCCGGCCCAGACGGGCCGAGTCATGAGTTCCGGTGGTCTGCTGGGCGGTCATGCGATCTCCTTCAGGGCGGCCTCGCCGGAGGCGGTCGGGATGACGGTGACAGTGTCCACGTGGATGCCCGGGGTGATCACATGCTCGGGATCGATGCCGCCCACCGGCACGAGCTCATCCACCTGGACCACAGTGCGGGCGGCCGCCGCGGCCATGACCGGCCCGAAGTTCCGGGCCGTCTTCCGGTAGACCAGGTTGCCGGCCTCGTCGGCGCGCAGCGCCTTGATCAGCGCGATGTCCCCAGGCAGCGGCTGCTCCAGCACATAGCCGCGTCCATCGATGACGCGGGTCTCCTTGCCCTCAGCCAGCACGGTGCCGTACCCGGTAGGGGTGAAGAATCCCCCGATGCCGGCCCCGGCGGCGCGCAGCCGTTCCGCCAGGTTTCCCTGCGGCACCAGCTCCAGCTGGATCTCCCCGGCCCGGTAGGCCTCATCGAAGTGCCAGGAGTCCGACTGCCGGGGGAAGGAGCAGATCATCTTCGCCACACGCCGCTCCTTGATGAGCAGCGCCAGTCCGGCGTCGGCCTGGCCGGCGTTGTTGTTCACCACGGTCAGGTCCCGTGCGCCGGAGTCCAGCAGCGCGTCGATCAGCTCCATCGGCTGCCCCGGGTTGCCGAAACCTCCCAGCAGCACCGTAGATCCGTCCTGCACCTGGCCCACCGCCCCGGCGGCATCCTCCGCGACCGTGATCATCCTCGTCCTCCTCCATCTGCGGTCTCCCACACAGCTCAGTCCGCGCGCTCCAGCACGACAGCAATCCCCTGGCCCACTCCGATGCACAGCGCCGCCACGCCCCACTGGGCGCCCTCGGCCTGCATCCGGCGGGCCAGCGTGGCCAGCACCCGAGTGCCGGAGGCCCCCAGCGGGTGACCCATGGCGATGGCCCCGCCCCAGGCGTTGACGATCGTCGGATCGTGCTCGGTCCCAAAGCCCCAGGCGTCCAGGCAGGCCAATGACTGCGCGGCGAAGGCCTCGTTGAGCTCCACGGCGCCGACGTCGGCCCAACTGATCCCGGCCCGCGCCAGCGCGCGGTCCGCCGCCTCCACCGGGGCGTAGCCGAAGAACTGCGGTTCATTCGCTGCGGTGCCCCATCCGGCCATGCGGGCCTGTGGAGCGAGTCCGAGCAGCTCGCCGCCGCGGGCGGATCCGAGCCAGGCGGCCGAGGCGCCGTCGTTCATGGGCGAGGCGTTGCCAGCGGTCACTGTGCCGTCTTCACGCCGGAAGACCGTCTTCAGCCCGGCCAACGACTCGGGTGTCACGCCGTCGCGGATGGTCTCGTCCCGGGGCAGGTCCACGCCGGGGACGTCGACGACCATCTCGACGAAGCGACCCTCAGACCAGGCCTGGCCCGCACGGGCATGAGAGTCTGCGGCGAAGGCGTCCTGCCGCTGACGACTGATGCCGTGGCGCTCGCGCAGCTGCTCGGTGGCCTCTCCCAGGGAGACGGTCCACTCGGCAGGCATCCGGTCGTTGACCAGTCGCCAGCCCAGCGTGGTGTTGACCGCTTCGAGGTTCTTCAGGGGAAAGGGCCGGTCGGTCTTGGGCAGCACCCACGGCGCCCGGGACATCGACTCCACGCCGCCGACGAGCACGACGTCGGTCTCCCCCAGGGCGATCTGCCGGGCACCGGCGATCGCGGCGTCCAAGGAGGACCCGCAGAGCCGGTTCATGGTGGTGGCCGGGACCTCCACCGGCAGGCCCGCAAGGAGCCAGGCCATGCGGGCGACGTTGCGGTTCTCCTCCCCCGCCCCGTTGGCATTGCCGAGGATGACCTCGCCGACCACCTCGGCCGCTGCGTCGGGATCGACCTCCGGGGCCCGGCCCACCAGCGCACTGATCACCAGCTGCGCGAGATCATCCGGGCGCTGCCCGGCCAGCGCTCCGCCGACCGTGCCGAAGGGCGTGCGCACCCCGTCATAGATGAAGACCTCCTGGGCACCCTGCATGGCTCCTCCTCCATCAGGACTGACACCCCCTGATGTTCGCTACGCGCACGACTGTTCGCTTTTCGCTCTTAGTGTATCGAGGCCGGCGGATCGGCACCACCCCGGCCCTGAGTACGGAGCAGCAGCGCCGTATACGCTCGACGCCATGGCAGATCATCACGCAGCACCCCGCGACATGCCGGACGGCCACGACATCGGCACCGCAGCCCCGGACAAGGAGGAGTTCGTCAGGTCGCTGGCCAACGGGCTCAAAGTGCTCGAGTCCTTCGCCGAGGCCGAGGAGGCGATGACGCTCTCCGACGTCGCCCGGCACACCGGGCTCTCCCGCGCCGCGGCGCGGCGCATGCTCAAGACGCTGGTCCATCTGGACTATGCGAGCACTGATGGTCGGCTCTTCGTCCTCACGCCGAAGGTGCTCAGCCTCGGCGTCGGATTCTGGTCCGGCAACGGCCTGCACGATGTGCTCCAGCCGCTGCTGCGGTCCCTGGCCGCGGAGCTCAACGAGTCCTGCTCCGCCTCGGTGCTGGTGGGCGACGAGGTCGTCTACATCGCCCGCGCCCACACCCGGCGCATCATGCGCATGGACCTCGACGTCGGCACCCGGCTCCCCGCCTTCGCCACCTCCATGGGACGTGTGCTGCTGGGCGGGCTGGACGCGCCCGATCGCCGTCGGCTCCTGGAGGCCGCGGACCGGCCCGCCCTCACCCCGGTCACCCGAACCGTGGTCGACGAGCTCCTCGAGATCATCCAGGCGGCCGCCGAACAGGGGTGGATCCTGGTGGACCAGGAGTTGGAGACCGGTCTGCGGTCAGTCTCGGCGCCGGTGGAGCATCCCGACCGCGGCGTGGTCGCCGCGATCAACATCTCCGTCTCCGCCGGGCTCGAGACCCCGGAGCAGACCCGGGACCGCGTCCTGCCACCCCTGCGACGGGCGGCAGAGGAGGCAGGACGCGCAGTCGTCGCCTGGGAACGGAGTACGGGACGCCCCGTACAGGGGTGACCAGCGCCACGCCGGTCACACCACGCCGGTCACACAGTCCCGGTCACACCACCGCGTCGTCGGCGGCCGCGGTCACCCCGTCCTGATGGGCTGCCGCGATCACCCCCGCCGCCACGCCGACGGCGACCCGCTCGTCCAGCGGGGAGGGCACGATGTACTCGGCGCTGAGGTCTTCGCCGACGACGTCGGCGATCGCGGTGGCCGCCGCGACCTTCATCGCCGGGGTGATCCGCCGGGCGCCGGCGTCGAGAGCCCCGCGGAAGATGCCCGGGAAGGCGAGGACATTGTTGATCTGGTTCGGGAAGTCGGAGCGCCCGGTGGCGACGACGGCGGCGTGGCGGGCCGCGACCTCCGGCATGATCTCCGGGTCCGGGTTGGACAGGGCGAAGACGATGGACTCCGGCGCCATCCGGGCCACCGCCTCCTCCGGAACCTGCGAGGAGGAGACCCCGATGAACACGTCAGCACCGTCGAGCGCCTCGGCGATCCCTCCGATGACGTTCTCCCGGTTGGTGAACCCGGCCACCCGAGCCTTCACCGCGTTGAGGTCGTCCCGGTCCCGGTGCACAGTGCCCTGGGAGTCGGTGAGGATGATGTCGCCGATGCCGGCCTCGTGCAGGATGTCGGCCACGGCGATGCCGGCGGCTCCGGCTCCGGCGATCACCACCCGGGTGTCGGCGAAGCGGCGCCCGGTCAGCCGGGCGGCATTGGTCAGCGCGGCGAGCGCGACCACGGCGGTGCCGTGCTGGTCGTCATGCATGACGGGGCAGTCAAGTGCCTCGATGAGCTTCTGTTCCAGCTCGAAGCAGCGCGGGGCGACCACATCTTCGAGGTTCACCGCCCCGAAGCTGGGCCGCAGCCGGACCATGGTCTCGACGATCTCGTCCACATCGGTGGTGTCGATGACCAGCGGGATCGAGTTCAGCCCGCCGAACTCCCGGAACAGGGCGGACTTGCCCTCCATGACCGGCAGGGAGGCGGCCGCACCGATGTCGCCGAGCCCGAGCACGGCAGTGCCGTCGGAGAGCACCACCACGAGCCGGGAGGCCCAGGTGTGGGTGGCGTGCTGGGCGGGGTCCTGGTGGATCGCCCGGGAGACTTTCGCGACCCCGGGGGTGTAGGCGATGGACAGCGCCCGTTTGGACTCCAGCGGCATCGTGGACTCGACGGTGAGTTTGCCGCCCTCGTGCGAGGCGAAGACCTCGTCGTCGGTGATGGGGGCGGTCGTGTCAATGATGGACATCTCGGATGACTCCTGGAAAGTGTCTGATCAGGTCGGCACGGCGCATCGCGGATCCCGCGGGAGCTCCACACATCGTCGGGTGGACCATGCGCTCCGGCCGTGCGCTGCCGTGCGCGCCGAGGTCGTCGGCGTTCGCACCGTCGCAGTGGTCAGTACTTTCTTTAGACCGTGGAGGCCAGCGTACGGCACGACGACGTTCTCCGGTGAGCGGCGTTTCACCAGGTGGACTCTGTGACCCGAGAGTACGCTGCGGCCACCGCGGAAGACGCGCCGGACCCCGTGGAATGCGCGCTGGGCGCCATAGTCAGCCGCCTCGGCCCGCGGCCGACCGGACTGGCCAGCTCGCACCTCCACGTCTACTCTTCCGTCCATGACGACCTCACCTGAGAGCCGACGACGACGGCTCTCCCCGGCCGATCTCGACGGCGATGCGGCCAAGATTGCCCGGCGTCGTCGACGCTTCGCGATCGGCGTCGGGGTGGCCCTCTCCCTGCTGGTCGGCTACCCCGTCTTCCATATGGTGTTCCTGGCGTTGGTGGCCTTCGGCGCGGATCGCCCCTGGGCGGGATGGCTGTTGGGCGGCTTCGCGCTGGCCTGCCTGCCCGCCGTCGCGGCAGTGACCGTGGGGACCGGAAGTCTGCGCCGCGGACTGCTGCACGGGCTGTGGACCGGGGCCTCGATCACCGTGCTCGCGGTCGGCGGGCTCCTCCTCATCCTCTGACCCTCATCTCCTGGCCCACATCCCCTGACCCACATCCCCTGACCCACGGAGGAAATCGCGCCAGAACAATGCATTTTTCTCCACGTGTCTGATCTCCCCTGAACAGCGCCGTGCTCTGCTACCTTGATCACAATGCCTGCCTCAGACTCCCCGCAGCCCCCGCCCGCTGACGCGCGCACCGTGGCCGATGCCCCCACTCGACGTCGCCGCCCGACCGGTGCCGACGTCGCCGCCCATGCCAACGTCTCCCGTGCCACGGTCAGCTTCGTGCTGAACAACACTCCTGGCCAGACGATCTCCGAGGAGACTCGGCGTGCTGTGCTCCACGCGGCGGAGACCCTGGGCTATCACCCGAACCGGAACGCCAAGTCCCTGGCCTCCGGGAAGTCCACCAATCTGGTCTGCGTGGTGCCGCGCACCCAGCTGGGTGAGCCCGCCACCGCATTGATCGGCATGCTCACCGCAGAACTGAGCCGACGCGGCTACTCCATGGCGGTGCATTTCGAATCCTCCGACCACGGATCGCTGACCGCGTTGGTCCAGGATCTCGCCCCGCAGATGATCTTCCCGCTCTTCGGCGCACTGCCCGCGTGGATCGATGAGACCGTCGCCGACGGCACCGCCCTGATGCCCGCGACGCAGCTGCCGGACAACGCCCGTGACGCCGGAGTGGCCGCCCAGGTGCAGCACCTCGCCGAGGCCGGCCACACCCGGATCGGCTTCGTGGGCACCGCCAGTCCGGTCGCCGCAGAGATCTCCGAATGGCGCGCCCACACTGCGCAGAAGGTCGCCCAGGACCTGGGCCTGGAGGTCCCGGTGGTGACGTCGGTCGCCGTCGACGGCGCAGACGCCGTCGAGGCCGTCCGTCAGGCGCGGGAGGCCGGGGTGACAGCCCTGTGCTCCTTCAGCGACGGCATCGCGTTCATGCTGCTGGCCACGTTGCAGGACGAGGGCATCTCCTGCCCCGAGGACATCGCCGTGGTCGGCTATGACGACGTCTCACTGGCCGAATGGTCCCGTCCACGGCTCACCACCGTCCACTGGGACGAGTCCGTGATCGCCTCGCTGATCGCCGACACGGTCATCGCCGCCGTCGACGACGACCCACGCCGCCGCACGGCCGAACAGGGCCTCGCCGAGGAGGACGTTCTGCTGATCGGCGAGGCCGAGGTCGTGGTGCGCGAGTCCGCCTGACCGCTGGAACGCATCCACCGATGTCAGCCGCCACTTCCGACACGACGACCGACCCGACCTCCGCCGGTCCGCTGGTGATCGTCACCGGCTTCGAGCCATTCGGCGGCATGCCCCACAATCCCTCGTGGGATCTCGCCTCCGCGGTGGCCGCGCGCGCCGACGCGGGCGACTCCGCTGTCGCGGCCCGGGCGGGAGCGCAGGTGCGGGCCCTCTGTCTGCCGGTGGCCTTCGGTCGAGCCCCTCGGCTGCTCGCCGACGCGGTGGATGCCGCCGTCACGGAGGGACAGGCGCCGGCCGCCGTCGTCGCCCTCGGTCTGGCCGCCGGCACCGAGGCGGTGCGGCTGGAACGCGTCGGGCTGAACCTCCGCGATGCGCGCATCGCGGACAACGACGGCACCCAGCCGGCCAATGCGCCCGTGGTCCCCGGCGGCGAAGCTGCCCTGTTCTCCACTCTGCGCCTCAAGGCGGCTCAGTCCCGGATCGCCGCTTGCGGGATCCCGGTGCAGATCTCGCTCAGCGCCGGGAGCTTCGTCTGCAATGAGGTGCTCTATGCGCTGCTGCATGACCTCCGCGACCGTGGCCTGCAGGTTCCCGGCGGATTCGTCCACATCCCTGATCTGCGGGACCCCCAGTCACCGGTGAGTCTGGGCCAGGCGGCTCAGGCGGTGGAGATCGTGCTGGAGGAGGCGCTGCGCGGCGGGCCCGATACGGCGACCCCCGGCGGGACCCTGCACTGAACCGCCCCGGAGTCTCGCGTCCGGTCCGCACACCTCACCGGGATCCGGGATCCTCACCCTGCAGTGATATCACCGATGTCACCACCGCCGCCTACTCTGGGACCAGGCGCTGACCACTGGCGTCCGACAGGCAGGAGGCAGTCATGCACATCCCCGAGCACACCCTGACCACCACCACCCGCGAGGGCCGCTACGTGGTCGTCTTCGACACCCCGGACCTCCAGGTCCGGGATCACGACGCCCCCGGACTGCTCAGCGCCGAAGGGCTCTCCACCGACTCCTACTTCCCCCGGCTGGGCATCGCCGTGGTCGACGGCGAGGACGAACGCCTCGCCGCGTTCCGGAACCGCTGCCAGGACCACCGCCGCCCGGTGCAGGTGCTGCCCGAGCAGACATATCACGTGCTGGGACCCACGACGCCGGCTCGCCCGGCCGCCCAGCCTGCCTCCTTCACCGACACCGAGGAACTCACCTGGGGCCTGCAGGCGGTGCGCGCCGTGGAGTCCGGGTATACCGGGGCCGGGATCCGGGTCGCCGTGCTGGACACCGGATTCGACCTCGAACACCCGGACTTCGCCGGACGGCACCTGAGCGCGGAGTCCTTCATCGACGGCGAGACCGCCCAGGACGGCCACGGTCACGGCACCCATTGCGTCGGGACCGTCGGCGGTCCCCGCAGCCGTGAGGACGGTCCGGGCTACGGGGTGGCGCCGGAGGCGGAGCTCTTCGCCGGAAAGGTCCTCGGAGACGACGGCTCCGGCTCGGACTCCTCGATCCTCGCCGGCATCGACTGGGCCCTGCGCCATGACTGCCAGGTGATCTCGATGTCGCTCGGCGCCGATGTCCGCCAGGTGCACCCGCCCTATGTGGCCGCCGGGCGCCGGGCCCTGGAACAGGGTGCGCTGATCATCGCCGCCGCGGGGAACAACGCCCGCCGGAGCTCCGGGGAGAACGGGTTCGTCGGCGCCCCGGCGAACAGCCCTTTCGTCATGGCCGTGGGTGCGCTCGACTCCGAGAGGGGAATCGCGGACTTCTCCGCCCGCACCCTTCCGGGGCGGGGTGGACAGGTCGATGTCGCCGCGCCTGGAGTGGACGTGCTGTCCTCCTGGGTCGGTGCCGAACGGCACCGCAGCATCAGCGGAACCTCTATGGCCACCCCGCACGTCTCCGGAGTGGCCGCACTGCTGGCCGAGGCCACCGGCTTCCGCGCCCGTGAGCTGTGGGCCGAGATCGTCCAGGAGGCGGTGCGGCTGGAGCTGCCCTCCGTGGATGTCGGGTCCGGACTGACGGTGGGACCACCGGCCGAGGAGAGCAGGTGACCGCGGGACGTGCCGGTGACCAGGGCTGTCTGTGATCCGGTCCGGACCGTTACCCTGACGACATGCAGTCCCCCCATGGAGAGACGATCGGCTGGATCATCACCGTCGACGCCCCCAGCGCGGCACGCCTGGACGAGGTGGTCTCCGAGCTGCAGGCCGCCGGGCTGCGGGTCAACCGGGTGCTGACCTCCCTGGGGATGATCAACGGCCGAGCCCGGCCGGACCAGTGGGAGGCCCTCTCCGCCGTCGAGGGTGTCGTGGCAGTGGATCGCGAACAGGAGCATCGGATCAGCCCCCCGGACGCGGACGTGCAGTGAGCTCGGTGCGGCCGAGCCCTGTCATGGGGGCGCGGTAAGGTTGACTGCCGTGAGCACCCGCCGCAAGCCCCGCCGCACCGCGCCCTCGGGCCGGTCGTCACACCAGTCGTCACACCGGTCGACCGCCCGTTCGGGAGGGCGCCCCGGAGGCCGGTCCGGAGCCGCGTCCGGACCCCCGCCTGCAGCTCGTTCCGGCGGCCGCTCTCCGCAGGGCGACACCTCGCCGCACTCCCGGCGCCAGAGACGGCACTCGTGGGGCCGGTATCTCTGGGCGGTGGTGACTGCCGTGGTGATCGCCGCACTGCTGTTCGAGTTCACCATGCTCTGGACCATCGGGGTCGGGGCCTACATGGTGGCGCTGGGCGAGTTCACCGGCCTGTGGTTCCTGGTCGGCGGCTACGGGCTGGCCTGTGTGCCGGCCGCCTTCGGACTGCTCATCGCCACCGGGCAGTTCTGGCGCAGCCTCACCCATGCCCTGTGGATCGGCCTGCTCTACGGCGTACTCGGATTCCTTCTGCTGGACCGAATCCTCGGCGCCCTGTGAACCGGCGAGCTGTCGCCCCGCTGCGCCGCCCGTCAGGACGGCTCGAGTCTTCCCCTGCGCGTCGCGAGGGAGCAGGTGACGATCGCCAAAGCTGGGCGCCCCATGGTCAGGCTCGTGAGGATCGACACCGAGGAGCCTCCCCCGCGCCGGGGCCTGCTCGAAGCCGATGATGGCGAGCTCGCTGTCACAGGAGTCCATACCGCCGCCGTGCATGACCTTCCGCAGCATCATCGAGACCCCTTCTTCGCCAGACCGCCCGTCGCCCAGGCGCGCTCCGAAGGCGTCACCCTGCTGATCTCCGACCGGATGGTCGCCACGTACGGCACCCCGGCGCGGCTGGTCTGATCATCGCTGGGGCGGCCTGTCCTCCTCGACAGGCCGCCCCAGCGATTCACGGGGCGTCGCAGGCTCAGGCGGGCACCATCCCGTGGGGATCGATGACGAACTTCCGGGCCGCGCCGCCGTCGAACTCCTGGTAGCCGCGTGGTGCGTCATCGAGGCTGATGGTGGTGGCATTGACCGCCTGGGCGATCTGCGCCCGATCATGGAGGATCAGGTTCATCAGCTTCCGGTTGTACTGCTTCACCGGGCACTGACCGGTGGCGAAGGAGTGAGACTTCGCCCAGCCGAGCCCCAGGCGGACACCGAGGGTGCCCTCCTGGGCGGCGTCGTCCACGGCTCCGGGGTCACCGGTCACATACAGTCCGGGGATCCCGATCCCGGCCCCGGCGCGGGCGACGGTCATGCAGTCGTTGAGCACGGTGGCCGGCGCCTCCCCGGCACCTTCCCCATGGCCACGGGCTTCGAAACCGACGGCGTCTACGGCGGCGTCGACCTCCGGGTCACCGATGATCTCGGCGATCATCTCCGCCAGTTCCCCCTCGGCGGTCAGGTCGATTCCCACGCAGCCGAAGCTCTCGGCCTGGGCGAGGCGGTCCTTGTTCATGTCCCCGACCATGACCACGGAGGCCCCCAACAGCTGGGCGGAGTGGGCGGCGGCCAGCCCCACGGGTCCGGCTCCGGCCACATAGACGGTGGATCCGGTGGTGACCCCGGCCGTGTAGGCGCCGTGGTATCCGGTGGGGAAGATGTCGGAGAGCATGGTGAGGTCCAGGATCTTCTCCAGGGCCTGGTCCCGATCCGGGAACTTCAGCAGGTTGAAGTCTGCGTAGGGAATCATGACGTACTCCGCCTGCCCGCCGATCCAGCCACCCATGTCCACATAGCCGTAGGCGGCTCCTGCACGGGCGGGGTTCACATTGAGGCAGATGCCGGTCTTGCCCTCGTCGCACATGCGACAGCGCCCGCAGGCGATGTTGAAGGGCACCGAGCAGATGTCCCCCTCACGGAGGAACAGCACATCCTCCCCGGTCTCCACGACCTCTCCGGTGATCTCATGCCCCAGCGTCTGGCCCTGGGGTGCGGTGGTGCGCCCACGGACCATGTGTTGATCGGAACCGCAGATATTGGTGGTGACGATCCTCAGGATGGCCGCGTGGGGCGCCTTCTTCGTGATGCCGAAGTGGTCCGCCACCTCCTGAGGAACCTCCAGGGAGGGGTAGTCGAAGGGCTCGACGGCGACCTCTCCTGGGGATTTGTAGACGACGACTCTGTTCGAACTCATGGTGGAACTCCTGATGGGCGAGATAGGTGATGTGGATCACACTCCACTCGCACACCATGCAGGATGCAGAAAGCGCCTGGCAACAGTGCGATCGCCGTCTCAGCAGACGGACCGCATCTCAGGTGCGCGCCGGCGCCAGCTCCCCCACATCCACCCAGCGGCCCAGCACCCTGGCGATGCCCTCGTCGTCGTGACTGGTGGTGACGATGTCGGCGGCCTGGATCGCCTCCGGGATGGCGTTGCCCATGGCCACACCTGTTCCAGCGGCGCGCAGCATCGTCACGTCGTTGCCGTTGTCGCCGAAGGCCATGGTCTCAGCTGGGTCGATCCCCTCGGTGCGGCACAGGTCCAGCAGCGCGGTGGACTTGTCGACGCCGGCGGCGGTGGCCTCCAGGTAGATCGGTGACGAGTAGGTCAGCTCGATCTGCCCGGCGAATCGCTCGCGCAGCTCGGCCTCGAGGATCTCCAGCTGGGGACGTTCCGCACAGTAGAGGATCTTGGTGGGTTCGACGTCGGGGGCGCTGATGTCCTCGACCACCCGCAGGGTCAGTCCGTTGCCGCCGGCCTCGCGGACGGCCTGCGGGGCGGCGTCGTCGGCGACGATCAGTTCCTCATCATGGGGAAGCATCATCAACGCGCCATGGCGCAGACCGGTGGCGATGAGCGGCCGGGCCAGCTCTGCCGGCACCGGGTGGCGAGCCAGCGTGCGGCCGGTGGCCTGGTCCACGATGACGGAGCCGTTGAGACCGGCGAAGATGAGGTCCTGACCCAGACCGTGCCGCGCGGCGAGCGCCTCCAGACCCGGGATGGGGCGGCCGGAGGCGAGCATGATCCGGGTGCCGGCGGTCCGCAGGCCGGCGATCGCGCGCAGCGTGCCGGGCTGAGGCTGCTTGGTGGAGTCGAACAGGGTGCCGTCGATGTCGAAGGCCACCAACTGCGGCGGTGCCGGTTCGGTACGACCGGAGGGTCCAGGCTCAGCACAGCTGGAGGGAGTGGGGCTGGAGGGAGCGGGGCTGGAGGGAGCGGGGTGCTGGTCGGTGGTCACAGCGGCGATCCTATCGGAGTGGGGCACTGCCTCAGGGGCCGTTGCTGGTCATCAGATCCCGTCCGCGCGCGTGCAGAGCCCTGCGCAGTGCGGCCGGCTCGCGCACCTCCACTCCGGGCACCCCGAGCAGCTGGACGCTGACGATCTCGAGCGCCTCGGTCATCAGGCTGACCTCCAGCCGCGTCGGACCACCGGACTCACCGCTCGGTGCGGGATTCCGCCGGGCCTGCTCGAGTGCGGTGTCGATCTGAGTCCCGGGCAGCGCTGCGCGCAGCGCCTCGGTGGAGGCCTGCGGGATGGAGAGCCGGACCGGCAGGCTCACCACGGAGGCTTCGAACTGGGCGCGGCTCTGGCGCCAGTGTTCGGCCAGGGAGAATCCTGGTGGACGCCAGGCGGTCTCCTCCGGGTGCACGGCCACCGTGGCGATCCGGGAGAGGCGGTAGGTCCGCACGGAGCGCCGATGGGCGGCCACCAGGTACCAGCGGTCGGTCTTGAGCACCAGGCCCAGCGGGTCCACGAGTCGGCTGACCGGCGGGGCGGCCCGATCGGAGCGGGTGTAGCGGATGGTGATCCGCTGGCCGGACCAGACCGCCTGAGCCACGTCGGCGAGTACGGCCGGGCGCTCCGGATCATGGAACCAGCGGCCGTGGTCCAGGTGGAATCGTTCAGCCACTGCGGCCTGCTGCCGGGCGTCGGCCCCGGGGGCAGCGAGCATCTTCATCCGGGCGGCCTGGTAGTCCGCCGCCAGGCCGAGTTCCCGAGCTCCGGCCTCCCCGAGCAGAAGGGCCTGCAGCTCGGCGGCGAGCATCCCGGTCAGCGGGGAGCGCCAGCCCTCCACGAGTCCCACTCCCCCGGCGGGCCCGGTGCGGGTCCACACCGGCACGCCCATCTCCTGCAGGACCGCGAGATCCCGCTGGATGGTGCGGGCGGAGACGCCGTGCCGACCGGCCAGCTCCGCCACCGTGGTGCGCCGCAGCCGGGTGAGCTCCAGCAGCAGAGCCACCAGGCGGGAGGTGCGCATGGGCTCAGCCTACGCAGTGATCCTTCCCATTGGCGACATCACGTGTCGTCAATGGATGCGATGCTCGCGGTGACGCACCATCAGCGGGCGGCGGCGCGCACCGCCGCAGCACAGGACGCTCAGGAGAACTCCATGACCGCATCGCAGACTGTCCCCGATCTCACCGGTCGCATCGCCCTGGTCGCCGGCGCCACCCGCGGGGCGGGCCGGGTCATCGCCCGAGAGCTCGGGCGAGCCGGCGCCGTCGTGTACTGCACAGGACGCTCCACCTCAGGGGCGCCGTCGGACTACGGACGCCCCGAGACCATCGAGGAGACCGCGCAGCTGATCACCGCCGAGGGCGGGACGGCCCACGCGATCGTCGTCGACCATCTGGACGTGGACGCCGTCGGGGCCCTGGTGGCGCGGATCGACGCCGAGCAGGGGAGGCTGGACATCCTGATCAATGACATCGGCGGCGAAGCCTACGTGCAGTTCGATGCCCCGCTGTGGGAATACGACCTCGACGCCGGCCGGCGCCTGCTCGACGCTGCGCTGCTGACCCATCTGAACACCAGCGCCTGCGCCCTGGAGCTGCTCATCCGGAATCCGGGTGGACTGGTGGTGGAGGTGACCGACGGGACCCGCGCGTACAACGCCACCCACTACCGGGAGACGGTGTTCCTGGACCTGGCCAAGACGGGGGTGGACCGGCTCGCCTATGCGCAGGGCCACGAGCTGGCCGCCCGCGGCGGCACGGCGGTCTCGGTGTCGCCGGGGTGGCTGCGTTCGGAGATGATGCTCGAGGGCTTCAGCGTCACCGAAGAGACGTGGCGCAGTGCCGCCGAGGCGAACCGTGGGAGCAGCGACGTGGTCCCGCCCTATGAGTTCGTGATCTCCGAGACCCCTGCCATGCTCGCCCGCGGCATCACCGCTCTGGCCGCCGATCCCGACCGATCCCGGTGGAACGCGTGCTCCACCAGCTCCTTCGAGCTGGCGCAGCACTATGACCTCACCGACGTCGACGGATCCCGGCCCGACGCCTGGAGCTTCATCATCGCCATGGAAGACACCCCGGTGGAGGAGCTCGACGTCGACTCCTACCGCTGAGCGGGGCGTGGCTGGGTAGGCTCGGAGACATGTCAGACGACCACGCGCCGTTCCGCCAGGATGAGATCGATGCCGCCGATGAGCTCGTCCGCGAGCAGTTCCCCCGCACCCGGCTCTGGCACGTCGCGTCCTGGCCCGGTGTCTCTGCTCTGGCGGACTGGTCAGCTGATGCCACCAAGGCCCAGGTCGACCATCTGGGCGAGGACGGGGCTCCCGCGGTCTCGGTCCGCACAGACCACGGTCTCGACTGGGTGCGAGCCCTGCGACGCATGCATGGCCAGTCCTTGCTCCACCGCGGGACCACCACCTATCGGCAGTCGCCCGTCGGGGACCCGGCCGCCGCCTCAGAGATCCGCATCCTCGTCGACGGCGAGTCCATCGAGGCGAGGCTGTGGGAGGAGAGTGAGTCGTGGTGGCTCGTCGCCACCGTCGATGACGAGATCTCTCTGCTGATGCGTGGCGACGCCGATCGCTCACCGAGCACAGACCTGTTCGCCGTCACCGACGTCGAACCGCTCCTCGCGGCTCGACGAGATCAGTCGTCCCGACGGGGGGACCCCTCATGACTCCGAAGGATCCCGGTCAGGTCGCCCGGAGGGTCTTCCTCTGGGCGATGATCGTGTCATTCACGCTCGCCGCCGGGGCCGGCATCCTGGCGCTGCTCGGGCTCAGCCTCGACGACACCGGCGGCAGAGTGCTGCTGACCACGGTGGTGGTGGGCCTCTACAGTCTGGCCATGCTGTGCTGCGCCGCAGTCTTCGGGCGCGCCGAACGGCTGGTCGGCGCCGTCGGTGTCCTCGTGGCGGCACTCAGCATGCTGTGGTCCCTGGTGATGGTCTGGGCGGAGAGCAGCTGGATCTGGGACGCCTACGAGGTGCTCCTCACCGGCGTCACGCTGACCGTCGCCGCCAGCTTCCTGTGCCTCATGCTGACGATGACCTCCTCTCGAGACGCCGTGATCCGCTGGATGCTCGGTGCGGCGGCCGGACTCATCGCGCTGGCCACAGCCCTGACCCTGGTGCTGATCTGGTCGGAGACCTGGGAGAGCGAGACCTTCGGCCGGTTCTACGGGATCGTGCTGATCCTGGCGGTCCTCACCGGAGTGGTCACACCCCTGCTCTCGGCGCTGCGCCGTCGGGCGGCACCCGGAGCGCCTGAGCCCCCGACGACGGCGCCGCAGGCACCGGCGCAGCCGACCGGCGTCGACCCACAGACGATCGCCGCCCTGCAGGCGGAGGCTCAGCGTCGCGGCATCACCGTCGCTCAGCTGGTCGCTCCACTGCTGGAGCGCAGGAACCGGCCGCCTACGGAGTGAGCCCGGCACGGAGCGAGCCGGACGCCCTCGGCCCGAAGAGCCCCAGATGCCACGCTGGTCCGATGACGCCCGCGGATGACCTCTCCACGCGTATGTTCCATCGACACGACATCCTTCGCCACACGAGCGATCCTGGGCGAGGAGGACTGGACCCGGAACCCCACCTCTGACCTGCGGGCCTTCGCACTGGGAGGCCTCGCGACCGCCTCGCTCGCTGGTGCCATGGTCGCCAGCTATCACCACAGGATGATCCCCGCGGTGGCCGGGACCGGCATCTGCATCACCCTCACCCTGGGGCCGTGGACTCTGTGGGCGGGCAGGTTCGCACATGACGCTGCAGGCCCCCCGGTCGGCAGGACTCCGTCGCCGGCCGTGATCCTCCCTCCAGCTGCCCAACGACCTCAGAGGTCCTGGGCCATGTCCTGGAAGCGGGCGTAGTGGCCCTGGAACGCGACCACGATGTCCTTGGTGGGTCCGTTACGGTTCTTGGCCACGATGATGTCGGCCTCCCCGGCGCGGGGGGACTCCTTGTCGTAGACCTCTTCACGGTGCAGCAGCAGCACCATGTCCGCGTCCTGCTCGATGGATCCGGACTCGCGCAGGTCCGAGACCTGGGGGCGCTTATCGGTGCGCTGTTCGGAGCCGCGGTTCAGCTGCGACAGCGCGACGATGGGGACGTCGAGCTCCTTGGCCAGCAGCTTCAGGGTTCGGGAGAACTCACTGACCTCCTGCTGACGTGATTCGACCCGTTTGCCGGAGCTGAGCAGCTGCAGATAGTCCAGCACGATCAGCTTCAGGTTATGGCGCTGCTTGAGCCGACGGGCCTTGGCCCGGATCTCCATCAGGGACATGTTCGGGGAGTCGTCGATGAACAGCGGCACCTCATTGAGCTTGTCCACCGCCAGGGACATCTTGTCCCAGTCCTCGTCACGGATGTCGCCCTTGCGCAGGTCCTGGAACTGGATCTTCGCCTCGGCGGAGAGCAGTCGCATGGCGATCTCGTTGCGCCCCATCTCGAGGGAGAAGAACGCCGAGGTCATGCCGTGTCCCACCGAGGCGGCCCGGGCGAAGTCCAGCGCCAGGGTCGACTTTCCCATCGCGGGTCGGGCGGCGACGATGATCATCTGCCCGCCGTGGAACCCATGGGTGAGATCGTCCAGGTCCCGGAACCCGGTGGGGATGCCGGTGAGGCCGCCGTCGTGGCTGGCGTTGGTCTCGATCTCGTCGATGGTGGGGACCAGGACGTCGGAGAGCGCCACATAGTCCTCGCTCTGGCGGTTCTCCGCGACGTTGTAGATCTCGGACTGCGCCTCGTTGACGATGGCCTCGACCTCGCCGTCGGCGGTGTGTCCCATCTGGGCGATCTTCGTGCCGGCCTCCACCAGGCGCCGCAGGATGGCCCGCTCGCGGACGATCTCCGCATAGAAGGCCGCATTCGCCGCCGTCGGGACCGACTGCGCCAGATTGTGCAGGTAAGCGGGCCCGCCCACCCGCTGCAGCTCCTGGCGTTTGGTCAGGTGGTCAGAGATCGTCACGACGTCGGCGGGCTCGCCGCGTCCGTAGAGGTCCACGATCGCGTCGTAGATCAGCTCATGGGCCGGACGGTAGAAGTCCACGCCCTTGAGGATCTCGACGACGTCGGCGATCGCGTCCTTCGAGAGCATCATGCCGCCCAGCACCGACTGTTCGGCGACCAGGTCCTGCGGCGGAGTGCGGGACTCGGCCGCCGGTGGGGCGTCGTAGGCTTCCAGGCTCACCGGGGATCCTCCAAGGGGGTGATCGTGCTGAGGACAGGGTGTCATCGGCCCCGCGCAGGGGCCCGGGGGTGTCGCGATCGAGGCGAAGCGGGCTCAGCGGGGATCGGCAGAGACCATCTTCTCACCCCGAGCTGACCGTTCTGGCCGCCCCTGCTCACGGCCCCAAAGACCGCAGGCCGAACGGGCCCGATGAGCCTCCACATGGGCGGCCGTGCGCTCCGGCCACGTGGCGAGATCCTCCGGGGTGGCGGCGACGCCCAGGGTGGAGCCGTCGATGAGTCGGTGCAGCTCCTCTGCGGTGGAGACCGGATGGGAGGGGTCGTCCTCCCAGGCGAGGATCTGGGTGGGCACCTGCAGCCGGGCGATCTGATCGCCCGCCGGAAGGTCCGTGAGCGCCGCGCCACGCAGGATCGCGGGCAGCAGCTCCTGACTGACGGCGGGCACCCGTTCGCGGGGCCGGTCCGCCACAGCCGGTGGGGGCAGCACCTGGGCGCCGATGCGCACGAAGGCGCCGATCCCGTGGTCCTCCACCAGCTGGGCGGAGCGCCGGTAGTTCTCCACCTGGGCAGCGCGGGTCTGCCAGGCGGTGGGCGGGACCAGCAGCGTCAGAGTTGCGAAACGGTCCGGCTCGGCCAGCGCGGCGTGGAGCAGCGTGGCCGCCCCCATCGAGGGACCGGCGGCATGGACCTTCTCACCAGGCGCCAGGGCGTCCAGCAGGGCCAGCAGATCCTCGGCCAGACGCGGCCACCGGTAGTCCTCCGCGTGGTCGCGGCCGGTGGAGGAGCCGTGGCCCCGGGCGTCGTAGCGCAGCACGCGCACGCCCGGCAGGAGGCCGGCCATATCGAGGCCGGCCCGCTGCTCGCGCGATCCGCAGGAGGTCAGGCCGTGGAGCTGGACGAAGGTCCCCGCGTCTCCGGGCTCGGGGGCGCTGAGATCGTAGCTGAGCGACGCACCGTCGATCCGGAATATGCCCACTGCTCCTGCCTCACCTCGCTGTCGTCGCCTGCCGGCACGCGTCTCCCCACGGTCCCCGTCCAAAGGTCCCGGGCGAAAGGTCCCGGGCGGAGGGATGTCCCTCTAGACTACGCCTATGCGGCTGACCAACGTCACCCGGATGGAGACCCATCCGGGGAGGCTCTCCAGCTACTCGGTGGCGGTCTCCGCCGCCGAGGGCGCACCCCTGCCGGTCTCCTTCGACCAGAACCGCCATGTCAGCTTCGGATCCCGGCCCGGCTCCTGGATGGCGGCGGCCTTCACCCTGGAGCACTCCGCCGGCCGGGACGAGGTGGCGGCGGCCTGGCATACCGTCATCGAACGTCATGGCACCCTGCGCACCACGTTCAGCTGGGCGGACGCCGAGCTGCAGCTGGACCCGGTGCACATCGGCCCCGGCGGCTGGGAGCAGCTGCCCCCGGCCCACGCACGCCCTGGCGCCGGGATCAGCCTGCGCGCCGGGAGCACCGCCGTCGCCCCCACCGCCTCGACCGCCCCTGACGACGGCGTGCTCACCGCCGAGGAGGTCCGCCAGGCGCTGCGCGCCCACTTCGACGCCGTCTGCGACCCCTTCGCCGCGCCGTCGCACCGACTGTGCCTGGTCGAGCCGACGGACGGCTCCCCGCCTCAGGTGGTCATCGGCGCCGACCACTCCCATGTGGACGCCTGGTCCCTGCTGATCATCATCCGGGACATCACCGCCTGCCTGGAGGACCTGCGTGCGGGTCGACCTCCCGGGGCTGCGCTGCCGACGGCGGAGCCTTTCGCCGCCCACACCGCAGCCCTGGAGGCCCGGCCCGCGGCCCCGGAGCCGGTGGTGGACCGGTGGCGGCAGATCCTCGACGCCGGCGGCGGCGTCATGCCCCGCTTCCCCCTGCCGCTGGGCGACCTGTCCCTCCCCCGGCCCGAAGTGGTGGAGGTCCGCGACGTCCTGGACCCCGCCCAGCTGGCCCGCCTGGAGGCCCACGCCGGCGCTCACGGGGTGCGGCTGATCTCCGTGGCGGTCTCGGTGATGACCGCGCTGTTCGCCGAGCTGGGCGACCAGCCGCTGCGCACCGTGTTCCCGGTGCACTCCCGGGATGAGCGGCGCTGGTTCGACTCGGTGGGCTGGTTCATCACCAATGCGGTGCTGGAGAACGACGACCCCTCCCTGGAGGCCAGCCACCGGGCCGTGAAGGAGGCCATCGGGCTGGGCAGTCACCCGCTGACCCCCATCATGCGGCCCTACGGCGGCATGCCCGCCGAGCCGGGCATGTTCGCCATGTCGTGGCTGGACCACCGCCGGCTGCCGATCGCCGTCGGCGAGGCTCTGCGTCCGCAGCACGTGAGCGCGGTGATCAGCACCGACGGGGTGATGATCTGGTTCGTGATCAATGAGACCGGGCTGCACCTGCGGTGCCGTTACCCCGACACTCCCCAGGCCCGGGTGACCATGCCGGCCTGGCTGGACGCGCTCGAGACCCGACTGCGGGAGACGGCCTGAGGTGCTCCCGCCTCATCTGGTCCATCTCACCCCGTCAAGATTCCTGAGCCCCACCAATATGCGTGGGGATCGGACATCTTGACGGGGCGAGATGATCACCGGGCGCACCGCTCCCTCAGCTGCCGGAGTTCTCAGGGTCGTCCGTCGTCCCACCCGGGATGGGGTCGCGCCCTTCCTCCCCACGCCGAACCAGGGAGGCATGTGTGGGCGGCTCGGGAGTGTCCTGGGGAGTCCGGGCCGCCACCTCACGGCGCAGCACCGGCACGACCTCCTCGCCGAGGAGCTCGACCTGCTCCAACACGGTCTCCAACGGCAGTCCGGCGTGGTCGAGGAGGAACAGCTGGCGCTGGTAGTCGCCGGCGTACTCCCGGAAGCTCAGCGTCTTCTCGATGACCTGCTCGGGAGTGCCCACGGTCAGCGGGGTCATCTCGGTGAACTCCTCCAGCGACGGGCCGCCTCCGTAGACCGGGGCGCGGTCGAAGTAGGGCCGGAACTCCCGCACCGCGTCCTGAGAGTTCCGGCGCATGAACACCTGGCCGCCCAGACCCACGATGGCCTGCTCAGCGGGGCCGTGACCGTAGCGCTCGTACCGCTCCCGGTAGAGGTCCACCATCCGGCCGGTGTGTTCCTTGTTCCAGAAGATGTTGTTGTGGAAGAAGCCGTCGCCGTAATAGGCGGCCTGCTCGGCGATCTCTGGGCTGCGGATGGAGCCGTGCCAGACGAACGGCGGCACATCGTCCAGCGGACGCGGTGTGGCGGTGAAGTTCTGCAGCGGCGTGCGGTAGCGGCCCTGCCAGTCGACGTCGGTCTCTCGCCAGAGACGGTGGAGCAGCGCGTAGTTCTCCACGGCCAGCGGAATCCCGGCACGGATGTCCTTGCCGAACCAGGGGTAGACCGGGCCGGTGTTGCCACGCCCCAGGGTCAAGTCGATCCGTCCCTCGGCCAGGTGCTGGACGTAGGCGTAGTCCTCGGCGATCCGCACCGGGTCGGTGGTGGTGATCAGCGTGGTGGCGGTGGAGAGCAGGATGCGCTCGGTCTGGGCGGCCACATGCGCCATGAAGATGGGCGGGTTCGCCGGCGCGACGAAGGGCGGATTGTGGTGCTGGCCGATGGCGAAGACGTCGAGACCGACCTCTTCGGCCTTCCTGGCGATCTCCACAGTGGCCCTGATCCGCTCATGTTCGGTGGGGGTCCGACCGGTGGTGGGATCGGGGGTGACGTCGCCGATGCTGAAGATGCCGAACTGCATGTCCGCTCCTTGGAGTCTGGGGGCACCGAGCCCTGGGGTGGACGGGCACTTCCACCCCGTATTTCAAAATTGAAGTATACGCCTCCGATCCAACCCCGGGGCACGCCGCCCTATTCCCTCACCACCTCCGGGACGAGGGCGTGCGCCTCGTCCGGCGCCCACCACCTGACCTGCGGGTTCGTCGAGCACCCCGAGTCGGACGCGATCACGCTGTGGAGGCACTGTGGATAACTGGGGGTGACGCGCTCTATACACCCTTGATGGAGCCCCCGGCAAACCGCGGATCAGCCAGAGTCAGGGCCCCGAAAAAAAGTTGAATTCACAGGTGTGTCGCTACATCATCGCAGGTCAGCAAGATATCTGATGATGCTGTGGATGATTATCCACAATGTTTCCCCCACCTAGTACACAGGACACGCCGCACAGTCCACATGTTATCCACACCCTGGCTGGCTGGGGGTATTGCTACTGGCCGGAAGTCACCATATGGTGTGAGGCGTCCCCCACTCGTAGGACGGGTATTGGCTGGCTCCGCCTGCGCGCATCCGTCCACTCGCTGACCTGCCAGACTGATCGGATTCGAGCATCGGGCCGAGCGGAGCTTCGCGGCCGGCTCGAGTTCACCGCAGCCCGACGTGTCAGCATCGCATCCACCCTGGGTGGGTCTGGAGATGACGGCAACAACGTCATCGTGCGAGTGTGCGACGGTGGCCGTCTGTCGACGGCGCCCGTCCGGGGATCGGGCGAGAACTGCATCGGGTCGCCGGGAGACCGGCACAGGGAAGGGAATCACGACCCTGGGGCCATCGAGGGCGCTGGACGCTCCGCCGTGGGCGGTGGCACGGCCTCTCAGGTGTCCTGCATGGTCGTCGTGATTCTGCCGCTCCCCGGCGATCCGATCAGCCCCCTGAGGACACTCCACGCCGGGTGACCCGCATTCGACATGCACTGTGCTTTCACCCTGCGCCCCCTCATCGCGCCTGCTCCAACGTCCAGGGGTCACGCTCCTGTGCATCCCACCCGTGGTGACGCGCGTCAGCGCTCCGCGATACGACGGAGAGTGACCCCTGGAGGCACGTGAGCGCGCACCGTGCGGCTCCCCACCCGTGCCCGGACACCCCCTGACACACGACAGGGCCCCAGGAGGATCTCCTCCCGGGGCCCTGTGGCGATGCGACGTCCGTGTCCGGAGCCTCAGCGAGGCCCGATGCGCACCCCGCGGGTCACTTCCCGCCGACGACCTGCAGGTCGAGCACGGCGGTGACTTCGGCGTGCAGCTTCACCGTGGCGGTGTAGCTGCCCACAGCCTTGATCCGCTCGGGGATCTCGACGGTGCGCTTGTCGATGGAGCCCAGACCTGCGGCCTCGACAGCCTCGGCGATCTGCGCGGGGCCGACGGTGCCGAACAGGCGACCGGAGTCGCCGGTCTTCACCGTGACCTTCACCGGCTGCGACTGCAACGTCTCGGCGATGGTCTGTGCCTCCTCGACGGTCGCGATCTCACGAGCCCTGCGGGCTGCGCGGATGCGCTCCACGTCCTTCTCGCCACCCTTGGTCCACGCCAGGGCGTAGCCGCGCGGAAGCAGGTAGTTGCGTGCGTAGCCGTCCTTGACCTCGACGATGTCGCCCGCGGCACCCAGATCGGACACTTCCTGAGTCAGGATGAGCTTTGCCATAGATGAGTTCCTTTCCTTCCCAGACAGCCTGGATCAGCCGCGACCCGCGCCGGAGTACGGCAGCAGAGCCATCTCACGAGCATTCTTGATCGCCTGGGCGATCTTGCGCTGCTCCTGGACGGACACGCCGGTCACGCGGCGAGCACGGATCTTGCCTCGGTCGGAGATGAACTTCCGCAGCAGAGCGGTGTCCTTGTAGTCGATGACCTTGATGTCAGCAGCCTTCAGCGGGTTCGCCTTGGGCTTGGGCTTCTTGAGTTCAGCCTTTGCCATCGTGGTGCTCCTTCTCTAGATCGGAGCCCGCAGTTGCTTCCTGCGGGATGGTGAACAGAATGTTGTGCGGAGCCTTCCTCAGAAGGGAGGCTCGTTGGTGTCAGGGGTGTCCCAACCGCCGCCGGAGGGCTGTCCGCCCCACGGGTCGGAGGGGCCGCCGGATCCGGCAGAGTCGCCGCCCCAGCCGCCGGAGCTCTGCTGGCCGCCGCCACCGCCGAAGGAGTCTCCCCCTCCGCCGAAGCCGCCGCCAGCGGCAGCACCGCCGCCGAAGCCGCCTCCGCCGCCGTTGAAGCCGCCGCCTCCGCCGCCGCGGCCCTGACGCTGCACGCTCGCCGTGGCGAAGCGCAGTGAGGGGCCGATCTCGTCGACGTCGAGCTCCCAGGAGGTGCGACGCTCACCCTCCTTGGTCTCGAAGGTGCGGGCCTTCAGTCGACCCTGAGCGACCACGCGGGTGCCCTTGGTGAGCGACTCCGCCGCGTTCTCCGCCGCCTCACGCCAGAGCGAGCAGCGGACGAAGAGGGTCTCCCCGTCCTTCCACTCGTTCGCCTGACGGTCGAAGAACCGCGGCGTGGAGGCGATGCTGAAGTTGGCCACGGCCGCACCCGAGGGGGTGAAGCGCAGCTCCGGGTCAGCGGTCAGGTTCCCGACAACGGTGATGATGGTCTCGCCGGCCATATACAGCTCCTATGGGTTCATGCCTGACAGGTTCGGGCCTCGCGGCCCTCCACCAGAGGATCAGGCGATGCGCTGGTCCTCAGGACGGATGATCTTGGTGCGCATGATCGTCTCGTTCAGGCGCAGCAGTCGGTCGAGCTCGGCAGCCGAGTCCGGGGTGGAGTGGAAGTTCACGACGGCGTAGATCGCCTCGGTCTTCTTCTTGATCTCGTAGGCCAGGCGACGACGGCCCCAGATGTCGATCTCCTCGACGGAGCCGCCGTCCTTCTTGACGATCTCCATGTACTTGCCGAGTGTCGGCTCCACAGTGCGCTCATCCACCTCGGGGTCGACGAGCACCATCAGTTCGTAGTGACGCATGTGTGAACCCACCTCCTTCGGTCTTGCGGTCACGGGCTTTCCGTAACAGGAGGTTCATTGCGTGCGTGTCTGCGCAGGCCAGCTCGGACGGCCGGAGGCTTCCGGCGTCGACCCGCGGGCGGGCACACTGAACCAGCGTCAGACAACCTGCACTATGCTACCGGCTTTGCGTCTCCGACACTAACCGGCTCCTCTGACAGGAGGACGGGCGAGGATCACGCCGTCAGCTCCGCGGTGAAGAACGCCGCGACGGCGTCCCGCAGGTGGGCGACGTCGTCGACGCCGCACATCTCCCGGGCCGAGTGCATGGACAGCAGCGGGATCCCGACGTCGACGGTGCGGATCCCCAGCCGGGTGGCGGTGATCGGCCCGATGGTGGAACCGCAGGGGATGTCGTTGTTCGAGACGAACTCCTGGCTGGGGATCTCCGCGGCCCGGCACACCTGCGCCCACATGGCCGCCCCCGGGGCATCGGTGGTGTAGCGCTGGTTGGCATTGATCTTCAGCAGCGGGCCGGCATTGGGCAGCGGGCGGTTGGCCGGGTCGTGGCGCTCCGCATAGTTGGGGTGCACGGCATGTCCGGCGTCCGAGGACAGATGCCAGGAGGCGGCGAACGCCCGGGCCCGCTGCCCCGCGGTCGCCCCGAGTCCTTCGTAGAGCCGGTCCAGGACCTCCTCGAGGAACGGTCCCGCGGCGCCGGACCGGGAGGCGGACCCCAGCTCCTCATGATCGAAGGCGGCGAGCATGGGGATCACCGTGCCGCCGTCAGCGGAGGCCGCGACCTGCTCCAGCGCGACGAGCCCCGCGTGGACGGAGGAGAGGTTGTCCAGTCGGCCGGAGGCGAGGAAATCCCCGGCACCGTCGCGCCCGGCACCGAATCGGGCCGGAGCCTGGGCGTCGGCGACGACGACGTCATAGCCGTCCACCTGCTCCGGATCGACCCCGGCCGCCTCGGCCACCACAGCGAGCACATCCGCCTCCGCGGCGGCCTCCGGCGCCCCGGCCAGCCCCAGGATGGGTGCGGTGTGGGCCTGCTTGCCCAGTGTGAGCCCGTCGTTGACCTGACGGTCCAGGTGGATGGCCAGCTGCGGGATGCGCGCCACCGGTCCGGTGGCGGCCAGGTGGGTGGCGCCGTCGCGAGTGACCAGCCGGCCCGCCAGCCGCAGCTCCCGGTCCAGCCAGGAGTTCAGCAGCGGGCCGCCGTAGACCTCCATACCGGCCTGCACCCAGCCGTGGCTGACCACGGTGGACTTCGGCTTCAGCTTGAATCCCGGGGAGTCGGTGTGGGCGCCGAGGATGCGCAGCGGGGTGGTCGCCGTCGCGCCCTGCGGGACGATCCAGGCCAACATGGCGCCGTCGCGGACCACCACGTAGCGTCCTGGCGCGGCCGGCCAGTCCTGATGCTCGCCCAATGGGGTGAAACCCGCTTCCGCAAGACGTCGGGCGGCCACCGCGGCGGCGTGATAGGACGACGGCGCGGAGCCCACATAGGAGGCCAGGTCCTCGATGAGTGCGTCCGCGGTGAGCACAGTGTACTGGGAAGTGTCAGAGGTCTCAGGCATGGTGTCATCCTACTGTCGGGTCAACTGGCTCGCCCCGGGTGGCGCTCAGCCGATCCGGGATGATCCCCCCGTACAGTCGTCACGTGAGAATCGACACCGCCGTCGAGAAAGCCGAGGAGCGACGATGAACCTGGTGCACGTGACGATCCTGATCCTGTACCTGGTGGGCCTGGTCGCCACCGGTCTCTGGTTCAGCCGGACCAAGAAGGTCGCCACCGGAGATGACTTCATCTTCGCCGGACGCCAGCTGCCGACGATCGTCATGGTGGGCACCTTGGTGGCCACCTGGGTGGGCTCCGGGACCATCATCGGCGGGGCCAGCTTCGTCTACAGCTACGGGCCCCTGGCCTCCCTGATCTTCTTCGCCGGGACCCCGCTGGGCATCCTGGTCCTCTATGTCCTGGCCCGCAGGATCCGCGTCTCCGGCTCCTACACGGTCCCGCAGATCCTGGAGATGCGGTTCGGCATCTCCGTGCGGATGCTGGCCGCCGCCATCACGATCCTCGCCTATGTGGGGATCGTCGCCTACCAGTTCACCGGCGGCGGCAACATCATCTCCCTGGTGACCGGACTGACCCCCGGCCAGGGGGCGATCATCGCCACTCTGATCATCACGTTCCTCGCCCTGGGCGGCGGCCTGAAATCGGTGGCATGGTCTGACTTCTTCTCCGCGGGGATCATCGTCACCGGGCTGCTGATCGCCGTGCCGATCGTGCTGGGCCGCACCGACGGATTCACCGGATGGTGGGAGGACCTGCCGACGGAGGCCACCACCCTCTCCGGAGGCCTCGGCGCCCTGGCCCTGCTCGGCTACTTCCTGCCGACCTTCCTGCTGATCATCGCTGACCAGAACATGTACCAGCGGCTGGGCGCCTCGCGAGACCCGGCCTCGGCTCGGCGCGCCATGGCCGGCATGTTCTTCGCCTCATTCCTGATCTACTTCCCGGTCATCGTGCTGGCCACAGCGGCCATCACCCTGATGCCCGAGGCGGAACCGGGAGACGCGGTCCTCGGGCTCGCCTCGGCCGGTCTGGTGCCGACCGTGCTCGGCGGCCTGATCCTGGCCAGCGCCCTGGCCTTCATCATCACCACCGGCTCGAGCTTCCTGCTCTCGGTGGGCAGCAACATCGTCTATGACGGCTTCGCCCGCTTCACCCGCGGTGGGCTCTCCGATCGGGGACGACTCATCATCCACAGGATCACCATCCTGGTGATCGCCGCCCTGGCCTATGTGCTCGGCACCTTCTTCCCCACGGTCCTGGAGCTGCAGATGTACTCCTACACCGTCTACGGAGTCGCGCTGGTGCCGCCGCTGATGGCCGCGTTCTTCTGGCGGCGGGCCACCACCCCCGGGGTGCTGACCTCGATGGCCCTCGGAGTCATCGTCACCATCGTCTGGGAGCAGGCTGTGGACAGCGAGCTCAACGCCGTCATCATCTCGCTGCCGGTGGCGGTCGTCGCCCTGCTGGCGGTGAGCCTGCTGACCACTCCGCGCGCGGAGGCCCTGCCGGACGAGCTCGCCGAGGACATGACCGACCCGCAGACCGACCCGCAGGTGGACCCGACGAAGGAGAGCTGACCATGCCCGAGGTGCCCGGAGCCCCCGCCGGAACAGAACCCCTGGTCATCCGTGAGGCGACCGTGGCCGACGTCGCCGATGGGACCCGCACGGAGTCCCAGACCCTGGTGATCGCCGACGGGCTCATCCAGGAGATCGGCTCCTCCCCCGCGGTGCCCTCCGGTGCTCGCGAGGTCTCTGCCGGCGGCCGTGTGGTGATCCCGGGGCTGATCGATGCCCACGTGCACGTGCTCGCCGGCTCTGCGGATCTGTTCCGCCAGGCGGAGGAGTCCCCCTTCTATCTGGCGGCCCAGGGCTCACAGATCATGCGAGCCATGCTCACACGCGGCTTCACCACGGTGCGCGACGTCGGCGGCGCCGATCACGGGGTCAGCCGCGCGGTGGCCGAGGGACTCTGGGAGGCACCCCGGGTGGTCTTCGGCGGCCGGGCGCTCTCACCCACCGGGGGCCACGGAGACGGGCGTGCGCCGTCGCGGTTCTCCACCGATGACACCTGCTGTGACATCGGCCTGGTCTGCGACGGCGAACCCGAGGTCCGCCGCGCGGCCCGCCACCAGCTGCGCACCGGCGCCCACCATGTGAAGGTCATGCTCTCCGGAGGGGTCGCCTCCCCCACGGACCGCGTGGACTCCCTGCAGTTCAGCGACGCCGAAATCAGTGCCGTGGTGGACGAGGCGCAGGCGGCGAACCGCTATGTGGCCGGCCACGCCTACACGGCCCGCGCAGTGAATCGCGGGCTGCGGCTGGGAGTGCGCAGCATCGAGCACGGCAACCTGATCGACGACGAGTCCGTGACGCTGTTCCGGGAGCATGACGCCTTCCTGGTGCCGACCCTGGTGACCTATGACCGGCTGAAGGCGGAGGGAGCGGCCGCCGGTCTGCCCCCGGCGAGCCAGGAAAAGGTGGACGTGGTCCTCGAGGCCGGACTCCGGGCCCTGGACCGCGCCTGGCAGGGCGGGGTGGACATCGTGTTCGGCACCGACCTGCTGGGTGCCATGCATCCGCACCAGAGCCTGGAGTTCCGCATCCGCTCCGAGATCATGCCCGCCCACGAGGTCCTGCGCTCCGCCACCATCACCGCCGCCCGGCTGCTGGGCATGGAGGGACAGCTCGGCGTCGTCGCACCGGGTGCGGCGGCGGACCTGCTGGTGGTGGACGGAGATCCCCTGGAAGACCCGGGAGTCCTGGCCGACCCGGCCCGGCACCTGCGGGCGGTGGTCCAGGCAGGGCGGATAGTGGACTCGTCACTGAGCTGAATCGCCTGAGCCGAGACGGGCCGCGCCGTGATCTGCCCGGCGCGAACCCACTCACCCCGCGAGCCCGGCCTGGTGGACGTAGACCACCGCCTGGACCCGGTCGCGCAGCTGCAGCTTGGTCAGAATGCGGCGCACATGGGTCTTCACCGTGGCCTCGGAGAGGAAGAACCGTCCGGCGATCTCTGCATTGGAGAGCCCCTCGGCGACGGCGAAGAGGACTTCGGTCTCCCGCTGGGTGAGCGGCTCACGCACCACACCGTCGTCCAACGCCGCGGCGATCTGCTCCCCCGACGGGAGCGCTCCCGACGCCGAACCTCCTGACGCCGAACCTCCCGACGCCCAGTCCTGCTCTGCCGGGCCTGCCCCGGTCGGGGGCATCCGGTCCGTGCGGGCGGGCCTCCCCGGTGCGGCCGACCGCGCCTGGCCCGCCGATGTGGCTCCGGCCCTTCGGTCTCCGGGCCGCTCATCCCGCCCCTGGGGCGGGCGCACGTAGGTCTCCAGCAGCCGCTGGGTGATGCGCGGCGCGACGACGGCGTCGCCCTCGGCCACCACCCGCACCGCGCCCACCAGGTCCTCCGGGGCGACGTCCTTGAGCAGAAAGGCGCTCGCGCCCGCCTGCAGCCCGGAGAAGGCGTATTCGTCCAGGTCGAAGGTCGTCAGGATGATGACCCGGGCGCAGGGGTGCTCCGTGACGATCCGTCCAGTGGCCTCGATGCCGTCCATCCGCGGCATGCGCACGTCCATCAGCACCACTTGGGGCAGCTGGTCCTGCGGCAGAGTGTCCATCAGCTCCAACGCCTCGACCCCGTCGGCGGCCTCCGCGACGACCTGCAGATCGTCCTCTCCCTCCAGGATCAGCCGGAACCCCATGCGCAGCAGATGCTGGTCGTCCACCAGCATCACCCGGATGGGCCCGAGGCGCTCCGCCCCCTGGGGCTCCGAATGCTCGAGCGCGTCAGTGCTGGGTCTCTCGTCCTCCATGCTCTCCCTCATCATGCGTCCCTCGTCTCCTCCGGTCCCGCCGACGTCCTGGTCTCCGGCGGCTCCAGGACCGCCCGCACCACCCAGCCACGATGCCGTCCCGGTCCAGCGTAGACCGAGCCATGGTAGAAGGCCGCCCGTTCGTTCATGCCGCGGATGCCCTGCCCGGAGCCCATGGACTCCATGGGGCTTCCCGGCTCCCGGGGGAGGCCGTCGTCGGTGACCGTCACGACCACCTGCCCGGCGCGCGTGATGCCGAGGGCGGCCTGGTCATCCTCCTCCAGACCCTCGGCCCGCAGGGCCTGAGCCTCCTCCTCGGAGCTGCCCGGCCGATGCTCGATCCGCACCTCAACGGCGGTGACCTGCCGTCCGTAGCGCAGCACGTTGGTCAGCGACTCCTGGATGATCCGATGCACGGTCAGCCCGAAGGCGGCGTCATCGGGCAGCGCCGGGCCCTGGGTGACCACCGTCAGCGGCATCCCCGCCTGCCGGAAGCCCTCGTAGAGCTCCTCCAGCGACTCGCGGGCCGGCCGCAGCGCCTGCTCCACCCCATCACCCTGCTTCAGGACGCCGATGACCCGCCGCATGTCCGCCAGTGCGGTCCGCCCGGTGCCGGAGACCTCCTCCAGCACCTCGGCGGCCCGCTCGGGGTCCCGACGGACCACCACCCGGGCGCCGTCGGCCAGGGAGATCATCACCGACAGCGAGTGGGCGACGACGTCATGCATCTCCCGGGCGATCCGGTTCCGCTCGGCCATCTGAGCCAGCTCATGGGTGCGGCTGGCCCACTCCAGGACCTCCTGCTCATGGCTGCGGCCCCGACGCACTGCGGCGCCGATGCCGCCGGCGATGCCCACCGAGAGCACCATGATGATCACCAGCGGCACCAAGGACTCCTGCGGGGAGGAGTACATGTCGAAGAACTCGGCCCAGTAGATGAACTCGTGGCGTTGAAGCCACGTGTCCACCCGCAGCAGCGGCACATAGGCCAGCACAGTGGCGGGCAGCCCGACCCCGAGCCCCCACACCAGCCCGCGGTGCAGCCCGATGCAGTACACCACGAAGCACAGTCCCAGCATCTGCGAACCCTGCCAGGGATAGATGAAGACGCCGGCGGCCTCCGCGCACAGCACCGCAGCCGTGGTGCCCAACGGCCACCGGTGCCGGAAGAGCAGGGCCGCGGCGATGAGGACCTGGACACCGGCCAGCCACCAGGCGGCGGAGCCCATGTCGATGAAGGCACTGGGCAGGGTCCAGGCGCAGAACAGCAGATAGATGGCCGCGACGATGCCGTTCATCGTCCGCGGATGGCGCCGCAGCCAGCCGCGCAGACCTCGACGCCGGACGATCCCCAGATCGTGCCAGCCCGGCGGCTGCTGGCTGCCCGCCCGCTGGTCGGAGGTCTCCGCCGCCGTCGTCGTGCTCATGGGACGAGCCTACTGCCCGGCGCTCACGCGTCCCGCCGACGGAACAGCACCCCGCCGACGACAGTGGCGGCGGCAGTCCAGACGAGCATCCCCACCCCGGCGGCGAAGGAGCTGATCCCGTCCACCGATGCCGGACCCGGGACCGTGAAGCTGCTCATCAGATGCGCGAACTGCCACCGGTGCAGGGTCATCACCAGCTGGGAGCCTTCTGTCACGGACGCCACGATCTCCAGGGCCATGGGCATCACGAACAGCAGGATCGCCAGGGTGACGATCCCGCCGGCGGTGCTGCGCAGGATCGCCCCGAGTCCGAAGCCGACGAGCCCGGCGAGGACCACTCCCGCCCCATGGGTGACCAGCCGATGCCAGGTCTCTGCTGCGGTGAAGTCCGGGACCAGGCCCTGCCCGGCGGCGAAGGGCAGCGCGATCGCGAGGATCCCGGCAATCATCACCACGGCCAGGGCGCCCAGCACGATGGCGACTGCGAGCCCCTTGGCCGCATAGAGCAGGGTTCGGCGCGGCACCGCAGAGAGTGAGGAGCGCAGGGAGCCGGTGGCGTGCTCAGAGGTGATCGCGATGACCCCGATGCAGCCGAGCAGGATGACCGCGAAGTGCAGCCCGGCCAGCGGGGTCTCCAGGACCATGTCACGCATGGCCGATTCGGGCAGCCCGGCGGCGGGGTCCTCCTGCTGCCAGCGGATCATGCTGTTCAGACTGATCGCGGAGATCCAGGCGAAGAGCAGCACCAGCACCAGCGTGCTGGCACCGAGCCACCAGGTGGTCCGCAGCCAGATCAGCTTCTGCAGCTCACCGCGCAGCACCCGCAGGAAGCTCAGGCCGGGGAGCGTGGGGTCGACCTCGTATCCGCGGGGCGCACCGTGCGGGGCAGTGGCGGTGCAGGTGTTCAGCCGGGGGCGCTGGGCGTCCTGGAAGTCCTGGGCGGCGGAGGGTGCGGGCGTCTCGGGTGTCATCTCAGCGTCCTCCTCGAGGTGCGGTCACGGCCGGCAGAGGCTCCGCGGTCGGGGGTGCCGGAGGTGAGGGGGCCAGCCCGCCGCTGCGATGCTCGACGGTCTCATGGGTGAGCCGCAGGTAGGAGTCCTCCAGGGAGCTGCGCAGCGGGGTGAGCTCATGCAGCACCGCTCCGATGTCGCGGGCTCGGCGGCCGATGGCGCGGGTGTCGAGTCCGGTGACCTCGAAGGTCTCGGCGTCCCGTCCGGTGACGGTCACCTCGGCCGCAGAGAGGGCCTTCATCAGCTCGGCGGCGTCTTCGGTGCGCACCAGCACGCGGGTCTCGCCGATGGAGTCGATGAAGTCTGCCAGGGGCATGTCAGCCAGGATCTTCCCGCGGCCGAGCACGATCAGGTGGTCGGCGGTCTGCGACATCTCCGACATCAGGTGGGAGGAGAGCAGCACGGTGCGTCCTTCGGCGGCCAGCTGGCGAGTCAGCTGCCGCACCCAGCGCACGCCCTCGGGGTCGAGGCCGTTGACCGGTTCGTCGAAGATCAGGGTGGCGGGGTCGCCCAGCAGTCCGGCGGCGATGCCGAGCCGCTGATTCATCCCCAGGGAGTACCCCTTGATGCGGCGTCCGGCCACGGAGGACAGCCCGGCCATCTCGATGACCTCGTCGACCCGGTGTCGGCCGATGCCATGGGTGCCGGCCAGGATCCGCAGGTGCTGGCGTCCGGTGCGGCCGGGGTGGGTGGCACCGGCGTCGAGCACGGCTCCGACCTGTCGCAGCGGGGCGGCATGCCGGCCGACGGGGAGGCCGTTGACGGTGATGCTGCCCGAGGTGGGGCGGTCCAGCCCCATGGCCAGGCGCATGGTGGTGGTCTTGCCCGCACCGTTGGGGCCCAGGAATCCGGTGACCCGGCCGGGCTCGGCGGTGAAGCTGATGCCGTCCACAGCCCGGTGGGGTCCGGACCGTCCTGTCCGGTACACCTTGGTCAGCGCCTCGGCGGTGATCATCGGGACCCTCCCTGGTGATGGTGATGGTGTCTCTCACGCTACGGGCCGGTGGGGTGGCAGGCTTCAGCCTGTGGGGTGATCTTCTGCGTCCCCGGTCCGCGACGACGGCGGGCGGGTCATCCTTCCGGCGGAGCCCCCTGCGTACCCGGGGATTCCCGCCTCACCGCCAGCGGGGAGCCCGGCCGTAGGTGATCGCCCGCAGCGGGGCCTCGATCGGCCCGATGCGGAAGGCCGCCATCCAGAGCCGGGAGAGCAGCAGCTGCAGCAGCCACAGCCCGATCACGATCCCACCGATCTGCCGCGCGGTGAGCTCGCCGGCCAGGCCGAGGCCCAGTGCGGAGAACACCAGGGCGAGCACCAGGGACTGGCCGAGGTAGTTGGTCAGCGACATGCGTCCGGCCGGGGCCAGGGCGGCGGTGAGCCACCCGAAGGCCGGGCTGCGGAAGACCAGCAGGGCGAGGATCACGTAGCCCAGGGACTGGATCGGTCCGCCGGCCAGGGTGAGGGCCTGGGCCAACAGCATCGCCCCCATGCCGGGTTCTTCGGCGGGGACGGAGCCGGGGGCGCCCCAGTCGATCCAGGCGGCGATCCCGGAGATCAGCAGTCCCACCACCAGTGCCGGCACCATGATCGCCACCAGGCGGCCGGTGGGCACACCCCGGTCGATGATGCGCTCCAGCAGCTGCGAGCGCCCCACCACCAGTCCGATGAGGAATGCGGCGAGGGCCATCAGTCCCTGCCCGACGATGATCATGGGCGCCATGGTGGCGTAGGCCTCCAGCTGGAAGCCCAGATACGAGCCGACGGTCCCGGTGTAGGCCGCGACGGCGGCGTCGGCGTCACCGGGCAGCGTCATGGCCTCGTCGAAGCCGGGGGTCCCTTCGGCGAGCAGCACCAGCGCCGCGATGCCGAACAGGAATAGGGCGACCGCCCCGTAGAGCGCGCCAGCGAGGATCAGCGCGGTGCGGGTGCGGATGCGCCGCATGCCCAGCAGTGCGAAGCCCAGCAACGCGTAGGCCAGCAGGATGTCGCCCACGAAGAGGAGGATGCCGTGCAGGATGCCCAGCACAGCCAGGGCGATGAAGCGCCGCACCGAGCGGCCCACTTCGGAGACCCCAGCCCGGTGGGCGGAGGCCCACTGCATCACGAAGGACAGCCCGAAGAGGAAGGAGAAGACCACGTAGGACTTCGCTTCGAAGAGCAGGGTAGCGGTGAAGGCCGCCAGCTGGTCCCCGGGGCCCTGGATCTCCCGGTGGAACTCACCGGTGGTCAGCTGCCCGGGCTCCGCGAAGAACCAGATGTTGACCGCCAGGATGCCCAGCAGCGCCACCGCCCGCAGCGCGTCGACCGCGACGAGCCGGGGCGGCCGGGCGACCTGGGTGGTGGTCGGCCGGGGCAGGCTGGAGCCGCCGTCATCGACGGACTGCTCCGCACCCACTGTGCCCTCCTGCTGGTGTCCGCTCATGGCACTCAGCCTAGGAAGCCTGCCCTCCGGATTCATCCCTCCGAAGGATGATCCGACCGCTGACCCCTCAGCGCTCCACCTCTCCGCGGATGAAGGCCTCCACGCGATCCCGGGCGACGCTGTCATGGAACTGCTCGGGTGGGGACTTCATGAAGTAGCTGGACGCCGAGATCAGGGGTCCGCCGATGCCGCGGTCCAGGCCGATCTTGGCCGCCCGCACCGCATCGATGATGACTCCGGCGGAGTTCGGAGAATCCCAGACTTCCAGCTTGTACTCCAGCGCCACCGGGGCGTCACCGAAATTGCGGCCCTCCAGACGTACATAGGCCCACTTGCGGTCGTCGAGCCACTGGACGTAGTCCGAGGGACCGATGTGCACATCCTCGGTCTGCAGGTCTGCGCTGGTGTTGGAAGTGACCGCCTGGGTCTTGGAAGTCTTCTTCGACTCCAGCCGGTCCCGCTCCAGCATGTTCTTGAAGTCCATGTTGCCACCCACGTTGAGCTGGTAGGTGCGGTCCAGGATGACCCCGCGAGACTCGAAGAGCGCGGCCAGCTCACGGTGAGTGATCGTCGCCCCGATCTGGGACTTGATGTCGTCCCCGACGATCGGCACTCCGGCCTCGGTGAACTTCTGCGCCCACTCCTCGGTGCCGGCGATGAACACCGGCAGCGCGTTGACGAAGGCGGCACCGGCGTCGATCGCGGCCTGCGCGTAGTGTCGGGCCGCCTCCTCCGAGCCCACCGGCAGGTAGCAGACGACGACGTCGACCTCAGCGGCCTTCAGCGCCGCGACGACGTCCACCGGCTCCGCGGAGGACTCAGTGATGGTCTCCCGGTAGTAGCGGCCGAGCCCGTCGAGGGTGGGTCCACGTTGGACGATCACATCGGTCGGGGGGACGTCGGCGATGCTGATCGTGTTGTTCTCACTCGCATCGATCGCCTTGGAGAGGTCCAGACCCACTTTGGCCTCGTCCACGTCGAAGGCCGCCACGAACTGCACATCGGAGATGTGATAATCGCCGAACTGAACATGCATGAGACCGGGGACCTGCTGGTCGGCCGGAGCGTCCTTGTAGTACTCCACGCCTTGGATCAGCGAGGCGGCGCAGTTTCCGACGCCGACGACGGCGACGCGGATGGGGTTGGTGGCCACGTGTTCACTCCTTGGTTCTCAGGTCTCAGGGACGGGTGCGGATCACACAGCAGCTCCGTCGGTGTCGCCGTCGGCCGATCCCGTCAGTCGACGTTCACCAACCTGCCATTATTCCTCATCAACACTGCGCCACCGGCACGCTCACCGGGGCGGCGGCAGACTTAGAGTGGTGTCGATGACTCCAGCTCCCTCGGACCGGTCCGACACTGTCGTCCCGACTCGCTCGGATCCGCTGCTGCGCCTGTTCTCCGACCGACTGGGCGGCCCCCTCGGCGCGCGGTCGTCCCTGGCGCGGCGGTTCTGGACGACCCCGCGGGTGCTGCTGGCAATGACCGCTGTGGCTGCACTCGTGTCGGTGGTGTCCATGCAGCACTGCCGCGCCGAGGGCTGGATCGGGGTCTCGCTCTACCACCATGGCTGCTACTCGGACGTCACGGCGCTGTACGTGCAACGAGGGCTCGACGCCGACCCGTGGGCGCCGTTCGTGGACGGGGCGTGGTTCGAGTACCCGGTGCTGACGTCTCTGCTGGCCTCTCTGGCGGCTCTGGTGACCCGCGGAGTGGACGGTGTCGTCGATTCGACCGTACCCGGGCTGGCCTATTGGGAGGACCGACTGTCCCTGCTGTACTGGGACGTGACCTTCGCGGGCGCACTGCTGGCGTGGTTCCTGCTGGTGCTGGCCGTGATGCATGCCGCCGGGCACCGCCCCTGGGACGCCGCCATCGTGGCCGCTTCCCCGGCGATCGTCTTCGGAGCAGGCATCAATTGGGACCTCTGGGCCACGGCCGCCCTGGTGTTGGCACTGCTGGCGCACCAGCGCGGACAGCACCTGACCGCAGGAACGCTGATCGGCGTCGGGGTCTCCTTCAAGCTGTTCCCGCTGTTCCTGCTGGGGGCTGTGTTCGTGCTCACCGTGCGCCGCGACGACCTCCCCTGGAACGCGTTCGGGCGCACTCTGGGCGCCGCCGTCGTCGCCTGGGTGACGCTGAACCTCCCGGCCATGCTCATCAGCTGGGAGAACTGGTCCCAGTTCTGGGCGTTCTCTGCCGAGCGCGGCGCCGGATACTCCTCCATCTGGCATATCTGGCAGGTGCTGGCGGAAGGCCAGGGCGGCACTGGGCCGACGCCGGAGCTGGTCTCCGCGCTGAGCCTGACGCTGTTCGTATCCTGCTGCTTCGGAGTGCTGGTCCTGGGACTCAAAGCCCCGACGTCGCCCCGAGCGATCCAGCTGGTGCTGCTGATCGTGGCGTGCTTCGTGCTGGTGAACAAAGTCTACTCGCCGCAGTTCATGATCTGGCTGGTCCCGCTGATCGCTCTGGCCGCTCCCCGGTGGCGTGACGTGCTGCTCTGGCAGGCGGCCCAGGTGCTGCACTTCTGGGCGGTATGGATGTACCTGGCCGGTCACGTCGGGGAAGCCGCGCCGCAGCACACCATGGCCGATGCCGTCTACGTGCTCGCGGTGCTCGGGCATATGACGGCCACCGCATGGATCATGGCTGTGGTCGTGCGGGACATGTACCGGCCGGAGCGCGACGTGGTGAGGGACCCCCCGATGCTGGATCGACGGTGAGCACCACGGCCCTCAGCTCCGGATCCTGCGCACCAGGCCCCGGAGCCATCCGCGCCATGTCGCGAGGAGAACCTCTACGAGCGCAACGACCGTCGCGGCGATGAACACCGTCTGAGTCGGATGGCTCCCGCCGTGGTGTGATGGTTCCTGCCCCCCATGCAGCGCCCCTCCGTGGACAGCGTGACCGTCGACCTGGCTCGTGTCGAGCAGTGCTCCGGCTGCGGCGGGATCACCGAGCAGGATCAGGTGCACAAGCACCATGAACCCGTTCATCAGTCCGATCAGCCGCCAGGAGAGGATCCCCTCGCGCCGCCACAGGTGCACCGCACAGGGCACGCAGGCCAGCGCCATAGCCATCATCACAGCGGACCAGAGCAACCCTCCGTGACCGATCATCAGCAGGTGAAGCCCTGCTGACACGAGTGCCATGACGGCTGCTCCTCGCCGTACGAAGGTCGCACAGCGGGTCTCCCCGTCACCCGCCGACTGACGACGACGCCGCACCTGACACCCTGCCGTGCCCCGGACAGCCGTGGGCCACGGTCCGGCCTCCCTCTGCCTGGTCTCCATCAGCGCACCCTTCCCCGCCCTCGTGATGTATGCCATACTTTTTCTGAGCAATTGCTCAAGAATACGAAGGAGACGTCATGTCGCACAAGACCCCGACGAGCGAAGTCCCCCATCCGCTCGCTCCGCTCACCGTGGACGAGATCGATGCGCTGCGTGAGCTGCTCCGCACGAAGGGCCTGGTCACGGAGAGCACGCGGTTCTCCTACGTGGCCCTCCGCGAGCCCACCAAAGCAGACCTGTCTGCGTGGACCCCGGAGGATCCGCTGCCGCGGGAAGCGAGCCTGCTGCTCACCGATCTGGAGACCATGACGCTGCGGGACATCATCGTCGACATCACCGCGGGAACGATCGTCCACGAGCACCTCGTCGATCCCGCCGCTGAAGGCACCGCCCCGGTCTTCGACGGCGACTACGGAGCCGCGGCCCCGCTGCTGGAGAAGGACCCTCGATGGATCGCTGCCTTGGAGCGCCGCGGAATCACCGACCTCTCCCAGGTGGTGGTCATCAGCCTCTCCGCCGGGGTCTTCGACTACGAGGACGAGATCGGCCGCCGGATGGTCCGCGCCCTGGCCTTCCGCCAGGACCACCCCACCGACTCCATCTGGGCCCACCCGATCGACGGCGTCGTCGCCCATGTCGACCTCACCAGCCAGCAGGTGCTGCGAGTGATCGAGACCGAGGTGACCCACGTGCCGGAGGAGTCCGGCGACTACCTGGATCCTGCTGTACGCGGTGAGCACCGGACCTCGCTGAAGCCCATCTCCATCACCCAGCCCGAGGGAGTCAGCTTCACGCTGGAGGACGGCCTGCTGAGCTGGGAGAACTGGAAGGTCCGAGTCGGCTTCAACGGCCGGGAGGGCCTGACCCTGCACCAGCTCTCCTTCACCGACCGCGGAGAGGACCGTCCGGTGATGCACCGCGGCTCCATCGCCGAGATGGTCGTCAACTATGCCGACCCCTCCCCGGTGCACGCCTGGCAGAACTACTTCGACGTCGGCGAATACCAGTTCGGTCGGCTCGCCAACTCCCTGGAGCTGGGCTGCGACTGTCTGGGCGAGATCACCTACGCCGATGCCGTGGTCGTCGATGACTTCGGCCACCCCAAGGTCCTGAAGAACGCCATCTGCATCCATGAGGAGGACTACGGGATCCTCTGGAAGCACACCGACGACTACTCGAACTCCAGCGAGGTGCGACGCCAGCGCCGCCTGGTGATCTCCTTCTTCGTCACTGTGGGCAACTACGACTACGGCTTCTACTGGCACCTCTACCTGGACGGCAAGATCGAACTGGAGTGCAAGGCGACCGGCATCGTGTTCACCGCCAGCCTCCCCGACGGCGGCACCGACCAGGTCACCGAACTTGCCCCGGGGCTGGGGGCTCCGATCCACCAGCACATGTTCTGCGCCCGCCTGGACATGGACGTCGACGGCACCGCCAACGCAGTGGACGAGCTGGACGTGGCCCGCGTCCCCCAGGGGCCGGGCAACGAATGGGGGAACGTGTTCTCGCGATCCACCACCCGACTCACCACGGAGCAGCAGGCCGTGCGCGACGCGGACGGCTCGCTGGGACGCATCTGGCGGGTCTCCAGCACCGAGCGCACCAATCGCCTGGGCCAGCCGACGGCCTATGAGCTGCACCCCACCGACGCTCCTCCCCTGCTCGCCGCCGAAGGCTCGTCCGTCCAGCGCCGGGCCGCCTTCGCCTCCCATCACCTCTGGGTCACCCAGAACGCTCAGGACGAGCTCCACCCGGCCGGACGGCTCGTCAACCTCAACCCTGGGGATGACGGCCTGCCCCGATACATCGCCGGGGACCGGCCCGTGGAGGGAGAGGACATCGTGCTCTGGCACAGCTTCGGCCTGACCCACTACCCGCGCCCCGAGGACTGGCCCATCATGCCTGTCGACTATGCGGGCTTCACGCTTCTGCCCAGCGGGTTCTTCGACCGCAACCCCACCCTGGACGTGCCGCCTCCAGCGTCGAAGCACTGGTCAGCACCGGCCGACGCAGCATCTGACGACGCCTCCGACTGCAGCTGCGACTGAATCACCCGACGCTTGCCTCCGCCCGTACAGCACTGAGGCCCCGCGGCGATGCCTGCGGGGCCTCAGTGCTGGTCGCGCCCTCGCCCACAGCCTCATCACCGGGCGATCGGCACCGTAATCACATGGTCAGGGGATCAGCTCCTGCCCATGAGGCGTCACCCAGGATGAGAGTGTCCCGCGCAGCAGGCGCCACTGCCTCTCCCGCTCCGCCAGGGGAGCCCCGAGGGCGGACTCGATCTGGAGACCATCGGTGAGCACCAGGAGCGTCTCCGCGAGCGTCTCCACCGGGGCCTCCGGCACGATCTCACCGAGCTCCCTGGCCTCCTCCAGGCGCAGGCGAAACTGACGCCCCCACTCGTAGACCACCGCGATCTGGTGCCGGGCCATCGCACGATTGGTGACCACCCGGCCCCAGAAACTCACGACGACGAGCGCCTCCGACGTCGCCACCGGGTCCAGCGGCGCGATCTCCCGGAGCATCGCCACCAGAGCCGCCAGCCCACTCCGCCCGGCCACACGGTCTGCGATACGTTCGTTGGTGCGGGCGAAGGTCAGCTGGAAGGACTCCGAGAGCACTTCGTCGAAGGAGTCGAACCAGTACCAGAGCGATCCGGTCGAGGTCCCCAACTCCTGGACGAGCGCCCGTGTCGAGGCTGCTTCGATGCCGTCGCGCGCGACGATCCTCACGTACGTCTCGGCGATCTCCCGTCGACGCTGCCGTCGATCGACCTTCTTGGGCATGCGCTCCATCCTGGCATGGCGGGGCACCTCGGGCGGAACTGTCAGCCGAACTGGATCCAGGTGGTCTTCAGCTCCGTGTAGTTCTCGATCGCATGGGCAGAGAGGTCCTTGCCGAAGCCTGACTGACGGAACCCTCCGAAGGGCGTCGTCGGGCCGAGGGCATCGACGGTGTTCACGGAGACGGTCCCCGCCACCAGGCTGCGTGAGACCCGGTGGACCCGGCCGACGTCGCTGGTCCACAGCGAGGCGGCCAGCCCGTAGTCGGTCGCATTGGCCATCGCCACGGCCTCCTCCTCCGTGTCGAAGGGCGTCACGGTGACCAGCGGCCCGAAGACCTCCTCGCGGTGCAGACGATGCTCCACCGGCAGGTCGGTGACGATCGTCGGCTCGATGTAGCAGTCCGAGCCTCGGATCTCGAGACGCTGCCCTCCGCTGCGCAGCACCCCCGCCTCCCGAGCCTCGTCCACCGCGGCCATGATGTCATCGGCGTGGCCGGCGTCCACCACGGCTCCACAGCCCTGATGCTGCGGATCCAGCGGATCCCCCGGACGGAAGGCGTCAGCAGCCTCGACGAGCAGCTCGACGAACTCCTCGTGGACGGTCCGTTCCACCAGGATCCGTGAATTGGCGGAGCAGACCTGTCCGTTGTTGTAGAAGGCGCCGAAGGCAGCCATCTGTGCCGCCTTCTTCAGGTCCGGAGTGTCGGCGAAGATCAGATTCGCGCTCTTGCCCCCGGCCTCCAGAGCGAGGCGCTTCAGGTTCGACTCCCCGGAGGCGATCTGCAGCCGCTTGGCCACCGCCGTGGACCCCGTGAAGGTCAGCATGTCGACCTCCATGTGGCGAGCCAACGCATCGCCGGTGACTCCGCCCGGCCCCGGAACCACGCTGAGCACGCCGTCGGGCAGTCCAGCCTCGGCGGCCAGGTCGGCCAGTCGAAGCGCAGTCAGCGGAGACTGCGTCGCCGGCTTCAGCACCACCGAGTTTCCCGTGATCAGAGCGGGAGCGAGCTTCCACGTGGTGATCTCCAGCGGGTAGTTCCACGGCACGACGGCGGCGATCACGCCCAGCGGCTCCCGCTGCACCAGGGCGATGGAGTCCCCGGGCGTGGAAGGGATCTCGTCGAGGAGTTTGTCCGCCAGCTCGGCGTACCAGCGGAAGATCTCGGCGGTTCCCGCGACGTCGACAGCCGTGGACTGGGCCAGCGGTTTGCCCATGTCTACGGTCTCGAGACGGGCCAGCTCCTCAGCGTTCTCCTCGATCAGCTCCGCCAGACGCAGCAGGACGGTCTTCCTGGCCCCGGCGTCCGCCCGACTCCACAGTCCGGCGTCATAGCTCTGCCGTGCCAGCGCGACCGCCCGGTCGACGTCGCTGCGCGTGCAGGAGGCCACCTCAGCCAGTGTCCCTCCGTCCACGGGGCTGACGTCCACGGTGGTGCCGCCGTCGGAGCTGGGGGTCCGACCCCCGATGTAGGCGCGTCCGTCGATGTTCTGTGGCAGAGCCATGACTGTTCTCTCCTTCGTCTTTGAGTCACCGGATGAGGCACGGCCTCGCGTCGTCTCTCGAAGAACGTCCGGAATCGGGTGGGGCGTCACTCCCCACGACTCGCGGCGGCCTCGATCCGACTCCTGTCCGCGACGCTACGCAGATGCGATCGGCACATCAATCGCTGGGATATGGAGAGGATCATCGAAAAATCAGATTCAGCACTCCATGATCGTCACGTCCGTGATCTCACGGCGCGTCAGCGGCGTCCCGCCACAGCGAATCTCGAGATGCATCATCAGAACTGATATCGCTCTGCAGGAGCGACTATTTGATGTTCTCGTCCCCGGGTTGGAAGCTGGCGTCGACGGGATCGGCCGTGAGCCCACCGCTCATCATGCGCAGCGTGAGACATCGGGAGCCACGAGAGTCCGAACCCACCGGCTGACGGAAGTGGAGGCGGAAGAGTGACACAGGAGACCGACGTGCTGGTCGTGGGCGCAGGCCAGGCCGGCATTGCGATGAGCGAACACCTGACCGCGCAGGGCATCGACCACCTGGTGCTGGAGCGCCATCGGATCGCAGAGCGTTGGCGCACGGAACGGTGGGACAGCCTGGTCGCCAACGGCCCCGCCTGGCACGACCGTTTCCCCGGCCTGAAGTTCTCCGAGGTCGGCGCCGACGAGTTCGCCACCAAGGATCAGGTCGCCGACTACATGGCCTCCTACGCCCGGACCTTCGAGGCACCCATCCGCTGCGGTGTCGAGGTGACCTCGGTGCAACGCCGTGACGGTGCTCCGGGGTTCGTCGCCGAGACCTCCGAGGGCACTGTGCTGGCCCGCCACGTGGTGGCCGCCACCGGACCCTTCCAGAAGCCGGTGATTCCGAGCCTCGTCCCGGAGAGCTCAGGCGTCCATCAGCTCCACTCCAGCGGCTACCGGAATCCGCAGCAACTGCCGGCGGGGAACGTGCTGGTCGTCGGAGCGGGCTCGTCGGGCGTGCAGATCGCCGAGGAGCTGCAGCAGTCCGGCCGCCAGGTGCACCTGGCCATCGGCCCTCACGACCGCCCGCCGCGCCGTTACCGCGGGCGTGACTTCGTGTGGTGGCTGGGGGTCCTCAACAAATGGGAGGCCACGGCTCCCTCCCCGGAGACCAGCCATGTGACCATCGCCGTCTCCGGCGCCCACGGAGGACGCACCGTGGACTTCCGCGACCTGGCCGCCACCGGCATCCACCTGGTGGGTCGGGCTGAGGCGTACCACGACGGCACCGTCAGGTTCGCCGACGACCTGGAGCGCAACGTCGCGGCAGGCGACGCCAACTACCTGGCCCTGCTCCAGGAGGCTGATTCCTACGTCGAGCGCAATGGCCTGGACCTCCCGGAGGAGCCGGAAGCGCACCGACTCGGGCCGTTTCCGGACTGCGTGACCAGTCCACTGCGCGAACTGGACCTCACCACGTCCGGAATCACCACGATCATCTGGGCCACTGGGTTCACCGTGGACTACAGCTGGTTGCAGGTCGACGCCTTCGATGAGCACGGCCGTCCACAGCACCAACGAGGCGTGTCCTCCGAGCCCGGCGTGCACTTCCTCGGGCTGCCCTGGCAGTCCCGCCGGGGCTCGAGCTTCATCTGGGGCGTCTGGCACGACGCTCGTCACCTGGCCGAGCACATCGGGATCCAGCGCGCCTACCTGGCGTACACGCCGCAGCAGAAGGCGGATCGCTCCGCCGCCACGGCGCCGACCGTCACCTGACCACACGTTCCCCGGACCCCCCCCTGAGACATCCCCTGAGAGAAGGACAGCTGCCATGAGACACACCCGGATCCGACCTTTCAACACCGCTGAGACCTACCCGGAGCAGAATCTCGACAACGACCTCTGCCAAGCCGTCGTGGCCGGAGGCGTCGTCTACCTGCGCGGACAGATCGGCCAGGATCTGGACACCCGCGAATCGGTCGGCATCGGCGACGTGGAGGCCCAGGCGGAGAAGGCGATGGCGAACATCGCGATGCTCATGGACGAGGCCGGCGGTGACCTTCAGGACATCGTCAAAGTCACCGTCTACCTGACGGACATCCGGTACCGGGAACCCGTCTACCGGGTCATGGGGCGCTGGCTCCGAGGCGTGCACCCGGTCTCCACGGGGCTGGTGGTGGCTGCACTCGCCCGGCCGGAGTGGCTCGTCGAGATCGACGCCACCGCCGTGCTCTCCGGGGGTGAGGATCAGTGACCTTCAGCATCGCCGGACGCGACGAGGCCGGTCGCCTCGGCATCGCCGTCTCCTCCTCCTCTCCAGCCGTCGCCGCCCGCTGCATCCACCTGGCCGACGGGATCGGTGCCGTGAGCTCACAGAACATCACGGACCCGCGGCTGGGCCCCGCGCTGCTCTCTCTCCTGGCTGGCGGTCGCAGCGCTGATGAGGCGCTCCAGGAGATCGTCGACCAGGAGCCCACGCGGGATCACCGCCAGCTGGTGGTCCTCGATGCGGTCGGCCGCTCCGCGGTCTTCAGCGGCTCCGGGACCTTGGGCGTGCATGCCTCCGCGCAGGGCGCTGACTGCGTCGCCGCGGGCAACATGCTCTCCTCACCGGCCGTCACCGATGCCGTCTGCGACGCCTTCACCACCACCTCCGGTGAGCTCGAGGTTCGCCTCCTGGCAGGACTGCGGGCCGGCCTCGACGCCGGCGGAGAGGCTGGCCCGGTGCGTTCAGCGGGCCTCTCGGTGGTCTCCGGCCACGGGTGGAGGGACACCGATCTGCGCGTCGACTGGCATGAGACCCCCATCGCAGAGCTGGGCCGACTCCTGGAGGTCTGGCTCCCCCAACGCGAGGACTACGTGATCCGCGCGCTCGACCCCGACGCGTCCGTCGGCTACGGCGTGCCGGGGGATGAGCGCTGAGATGAACCCGGACACCCCCCGTGAGCACGGTGCCGCTGAGGCCCGGACCCGTGTGCTGGATTCTGTCGCCGAGCACCGAGGCTCCCTGATCGATTTCGCAGACCGGCTGCACGCCCACCCGGAGACCGCCTGGGAGGAACATCGCGCCGCCGCATGGACCGCTGAGCTGCTCGCTGCCCACGGATTCGACGTGACCAGGGAGTACCTCGGTCTGGCCACGGCCGTCCATGCGCAACGGGGCTCCGGATCCCGACGCATCGGACTGATGGTCGAATATGATGCCCTTCCCGGCCTCGGACATGCCTGCGGACACAACCTGATCGCCGCCATCTCCGTGGGCGCCGCTCTGGCGCTGGCCGAGTTCGCCGCCGAACAGGATCTCACCATCGAGGTCTACGGCACCCCCGCCGAGGAGGGGGGCGGCGGAAAGATCGAGATGCTCGAACGTGGTGCTTTCGCCGGCCTGGATCTGGCCCTGATGGCTCATCCGGGACCAGTGGACTCCGCCGAAGCCAAGCCCTACGCCGTCTCCCACTCTCACGTGGAGTACCGCGGTCGCGCAGCCCATGCAGCCGCCTATCCGGAGCAGGGAGTCAACGCCAACGACGCGTTCCTCATCGCGCAGATGGCCCTGGGGCTGCTGCGTCAGCAGCTTCCGGCCGGGACCCGGGTCCACGGCATCCAGACTCGCGGCGGCGAGGCGCCCAACGCGATCCCAGAGCGCACCGAAGGGCGCTGGTACGTCCGTGCCGAGACGCTGGAGAGCCTCAAGGGGCTGCAGGAGCGGGTTGAGCGTTGCTTCGAGGCAGGAGCCCATGCCACGGGAAGCGACCTGACGATCACCCCCGAATCGAAGCCCTATTCCGAGTTCCGCACCGATGAGCGGGCGCTGGCGCTCTATAGGACCCATGCCGAGTCGCTGGGACGTCGATTCGACGCCCCGGCTGAGCACGCGACCATGAACCGGGCCTCCACAGACATGGGGAACATCTCCCAGGTCGTGCCGGCGATCCATCCCTACATCGGTCTGGGCACCTATCCGGTGTCGAACCATCAGCCGGCGTTTGCGGCGCACTGCGTCGGAGCTGCCGCCGAGAAGGCGATCGTCGACGGTGCCGCGGCCCTGGCTCTCACCGCGCTGGACTATGCAGGTCCACCGACGAGGACGGAATGACGGCCATCTGGTGATCCCCGGTCAGCCGGGTGACGACGCCGACGGCATCCGTCTCATCTGAGCAGGTGAGGTGAAGCCCCTATCATGGAGTCGAGCATCGATCACCCAGCCATGCGGTCCCACGCATCTGGTGCGCAGTCCGACGAAGGGCCTCCGACCATGCCGAAGTCCACGCAGGACATCACCGTCTCGCAGATCCGCTACTTCCTTCGCACGGCGGAGCTCGGGTCCATGACGGAGGCCGCCGGTGAGCTCTACGTGGCACAGTCCGCGGTCTCCACCGCCATCGCCCAGCTGGAGGACACCTTGGGGTGTCAGCTGCTGATCCGACGTCGTTCCCGTGGTGTGGTGCTCACCGAACAGGGCAAGAACTTCTACCATGGCGTCCTCGAGGTCATGCTCACCTTGGATGATGCCGTCAACTCGGTGCACCCGGAGGTCATCACCGGACAACTCACAGCCGGAATCTTCACCACTCTCGCCCCGTTCTGGCTCCCAGCGGTTCATGATGCCCTCCGAGTGAGTCACCCGGAGCTCGCCATACGACTCAAAGAGGTCACCGCAGACCAGATCGAACCGATGTTGCAGCGGAGAGAGCTCGAGATCGCACTCACCTACAGCTTCGACTACGGCCGCGAGGTCACCTTCGATCCACTGTGCGATGCACCCATCTACGCGGCAGTCGCCACCACCAGCCCGTTCGCAGAGCGGGACTCGGTGACACTCCAGGAGTTGGTGGATGAGCCCCTGGTCCTGCTGGACCTGGGCAAGAGCTCCAACTATTTCCTCTCCCTGTTCCGCGCGGCCGATCTGCAGCCTCGGATCCACCAACGATTCGAGAGTTTCGAAGTGGTGCGTTCGATGGTCGCTCGCGGCCATGGATTCACGATTCTGAATCAGAGTCCGGCCCATGACCTGACCAATGACGGGCGACGACTCGTCACGGTTCCTCTGGACGGCGTCCCGTCCGGCCTGAAGATCGGCGTCGCGCATCGAGCTGACGAACAGCTCTCACGCAAGGCAGAGGCCTTCCTGACCACGTGCCGCACCGTGTTCGACAGCAGCGCCGACCAGGGCTGACCACCTCGGCGCAGACACAGGCCGTCCCGCCTGCCCGGCTCGACCCGGCCCGCAGGGGCCCGGCATCGATTCGCGACCTCCATCACATCACCTGATGAATCAGCTCATATTCTGATGTTTGAAGTGAGCGTGATCACGGAGAACACTGGCAGTGAGCCCGCAGGTCATCGATCGGGACTGCTCCACAGCATCACACTCGCAGCCCTCCCGCGACATGCCTGACCGCACCGGCGGACCGTTGCCCGGGCTCCATGAGCGACGCGGAAGCACCGCCGCGTCCCGACTGCCTCTTGGGAGGAACAGCATGTCAACCACCCCCACTCGGAAAATCGGCCTGTGGGCCGCCATCGCCACTGCGGTCGGCATCGTCGTCAGCTCGAGCGCCATGGTCTCCCTGGGCGAGGGCTTCGGCCTGGGCGGACGCGGGTTCATCATCGCCATGGTCGCCGCCTTCGCGCTGAACCTCTGCGTCGCGTTCTCCTTCGCCGAGCTCTCGGGAATGATCCCCCGAGCCGGCGGGCTGAACCGGTACACAGCCCCCGCGCTGGGCTCGACCGTGAGTATGATCGCTGTGATCAGCGGCTACGTGCTCGTCACTCTCTTCGCCGGCAGCGCCGAGGCCGGCATCGCCGGTCTGGTGGTCACCGACGTGTTCGGTCTCGGCGCAGACCCGCTGCTGATCTCGCTGCTCTTCGTGGCCGCGCTGGTGGTGGTCAACATCTTCAGCGTCAAGGTCTACGGAGGAGTCCAGATCGTCCTGGCCACCGCGCTGATCCTCTCCATCGCAGTCCTCGGCGTCATCGGCCTCACCGGCCTCGGCGCGGGGGAGCCGGTCACCACGGAACTGCCCATCAATCCCCTGGGCGTCGGAGTGCTGTCTCTGACGGCGTTGGCGTTCTGGCTGTTCATCGGCGTCGAGTTCATCACGCCGCTGGCCGAGGAGCTGCGACGACCTCGGCTCTACCTGCCTCTGGCGATGATCCTGGGCCTGGTGGTCATCTTCGCCGCTGACATCCTGTTCGGCTTCGGCGCGTTGAACTATCTGCTCCCTGAGCAGCTGGCAGGGAGTCCGAATCCCCATCTGCTGGCGGCTGAGGCCCTCGCGGGTCCCGTCGGGGTCCTCTGGATGGGCATCATGACCTTCCTGGCCACGGCCAGCACCCTCAACACGCTGATGATTGCGATCCCTCGTATGCTGGCCGCGCAGGCGGAGGAGGGCGAGATGCCCTCGATCCTGGCTCGCCGGAACCGCTTCGGCGCCCCCTGGGTCGCAGTCCTGGTGCTCGGAGTGATGTTCGTGCTCTTCCTGATCACAGGCTTCACCGACGGCGAGTCGATCATCACTTTCATCCTGGCAAGCGTGTTCTGCTGGGTGCTGGCCTACATCATCGCCCACCTGAACGTCATCGTCCTGCGGATCCGTCACCCGCATGCCGATCGCCCGTTCCGCTCACCGCTGGGCCTCACTTTCCAGGTGGTGGGCATCCTGGGGATGGTGTTCGTGATGGCGAACATCTCAGGCGATGCGGAGCAGGCAGCAGAGATCTACACCACCGTCCTGATCCTCCTGGGGATCACCGCGATCTACTCGGTCGTCTGGGTGAAGTTCGTGATGAAGAAGGGAATCTTCGAAGTGACCCCACTGGAGGAGATCCGCACGCCCACTGGCACCTCGCCTGGGTCATCCGGCTCGACGCAGGAGTCCAGCTCCGCCCCCTGACGAGCCGGACGTCGTCCACGCTCCGGCGGCCCCTGGTGACACCGATCGGGGGCGGTCCGCACCAGCGGACCGCCCCCGGTCTTCTGCGTCTTCAGCACCTCGAGGTGTTCAGTGGTTGCCCTCTTCGTCGTAGGTCCCGAACTCCATCTCGGCGTCCCATTCGTCGAGCTCCGCCTCTTCCCAGGTGCCGTATGTCGGGTTGGGGAAGACGAACCAGTCGTTGCCCCACCGGTCGGCGTGCTCCTCGATCAGCTCGTGCTGCTCCTCGAGGTCGGCTCCGGCGTAGCCGTCGTGGAAGTCGTGGAGCGTGTCACCGAGCTGCATGAGGAGCTCGTAGTCGGCCTCCACGAGTTCCCGGCGCTCCTGCTTGGGCGGGCCGAGCAGCAGGATCTGGTCCTCCTGGTCAGCCTGCGGGAAGTCCAGCTCCTGAAGCATGGCCGCTGTGTCGTCGAAGTTGTCCTCCGTACGGTCGGAGAGGTAGAAGATCGTCACGCCCAGCTCGTCGGCGCGCTCGAAGAACTCCAGGGCCCCGGGGATCACCCGTGCGGTGCCTTCACGCTCCCAGTGGTCCCAGGTCTCCCAATCGGAGTAGCCATGGCACTCGGCCATGTCCCGGGCGAGCAGCTCCGTGTTGTCCACGGCAGTCTCGTCCAGGTCGGAGATCAGGGCGAGATCCTCCCCGTCAGCCTCGTCGACGAGCTCTTCCAGGCGCTCGGCGGCGAGCCGGAAGGTCTGGGTCTGCAGCGTCTTGGCCTCAGCGCTCTGCTGCTGCCACCGCAGAGCCATCGCGAACTCCCGGACGTCGCAATCTTCCGCGGCCTCCTCGCCGTCGGCATCCTCCTCGGCGGCTGCCTGTCCGTTCTCCGCGGCACAGGCGGTGGCCAGCAGCATCGCCGACAGCCCGACTCCCATCAGAGCCTTCTTCATGGCCCGACTCCCCTCTTGCGGTATACCAGTTCCATGGTCAGGTTCCCACAAAGGAAACCATCTGTGAACCGGGGCTGGCCGCACGAGTCACCACCACACCAGGCTCAGTCCTGTTCGGCCCACCACTCCTTCAGCACCCGGACGGCCTCATCCTCCTCCACGGGTCCGTGCTCCATGCGGTGCTCCAACAGGAACCGGTACGCCTGACCGACCGTCGGGCCCGGCGAGATCCCCAGGATCTCCATGATCTGCTCGCCGTCGAGATGCGGCCGGATCTTGGCCAGCTCCTCCTGCTCGGCGAGCTCCGCAATCCGCTCCTCGAGGTCGTCGTAGGCGTGGGCGAGCCGGTCGGCCTTGCGCCGATTCCGGGTGGTGACGTCGGAGCGGGTCAGCCGGTGCAGGCGTTCCAGCTGATCCCCGGCATCGGTGACGTAACGACGCACGGCGGAATCGCTCCAGCCGGCGTCGCCGTAGCCGTAGAAGCGCATGTGCAGCTCCACCAGCCGGGTGACGGCTTTGATCGAGTCCTTGTCGAAGCGCAGCGCCTGCATGCGCTTCCGGGTGAGCTTCGCTCCGACCACGTCGTGGTGCCGGAAGCTCACCCCGCCGCCGGGCTCGAAACGCCGGGTCTTCGGCTTGCCGACGTCGTGCATCAGAGCCGCGAAGCGCAGGATGAAGTCCGGTGCGGGGACCGGGCCGTCGGCGTCGGTCTCCAGGTCGGCGGCCTGCTCCATGACCTGCAGCGAGTGCTGGTAGACGTCCTTGTGCCGCCTGTGCTCGTCATCAGTGGCCTTCAGCGCGGGCACCTCAGGCAGCACGACGTCGGCCAAGCCGGTGTCCACCATCAGGTCCACCCCGGCGCGAGCATGCGCCCCGCAGATCAGCTTGATCAGCTCTTCGCGGACCCGCTCGGCGGAGACGATCTCGAGCCGCTCCGCCATGGCGGTCATCGCCGTCCGGACGTCGTCAGCGACGTCGAGCCCCAGCTGGGAGGCGAAGCGCGCGGCGCGCATCATGCGCAGCGGGTCGTCGGAGAAGGACTCCTCCGGCGTGGATGGGGTGCGCAGCCGCTGGGCGACGAGGTCCTTCACCCCGCCGTGCGGGTCGACCAGCTCGAAGGACGGCAGTCGCAGCGCCATCGCGTTGACGGTGAAATCCCGGCGGACGAGGTCGTCGGCGAGGTTGTCCCCGAACTGCACCTGCGGCTTCCGGGAGGCCGGATCGTAGGCCTCGGCCCGGTAGGTGGTCACCTCGATGGTGGCCTCGCCCTTGCGGATGCCGATGGTGCCGAAGTCGCGGCCGATGTCCCAGTGGGCATCCGCCCAGCCGGAGACGGTGGCGATGATCTCGTCCGGGGTGGCATCGGTGGTGAAGTCCAGGTCGGGGGAGGTCCGCCCCAGAAAGAGGTCGCGGACCGGCCCACCGACCAGAGAGAGCTCATGGCCGTGGGAGGCGAACTGTTCACCGAGTGCGACGACGACGTCGGGCAGCCACGCGCCGTTGGGGAATCCAGCAGGGAGATAAGGCATGACAGAGACAGTTTCCCACAGGCCGATCCGGCTCTCCTCCCCACAGTCCAGGGAGCGGGTCGAGCGCGATCGGGACAGGGCATGCTTCCCGCTAGAGTAGTGATCATGAACGGATCGGAGACCGGCGACGAACCCCAGACCCCGTTGACGGTGTCGATGGGGTCTCGCCGCGTGCCGGTCCCCAAGCCTCCCCGTGGCGGTGGCCGTCTGCCCACTGTCGAGGAGGTCAGCGCCGGCGGCGTGGTGATCCGCCCCGCGGTGCAGGGATTCGAGGTGGCGATCATCGCCCGCTACAACCGCGGCGGCCGGCTCGAGTGGTGTCTGCCCAAGGGGCACCCGGAGAACGACGAGAGCCATGAGGAGGCCGCTGTCCGTGAGGTGGAGGAGGAGACCGGCATCGCCGGGGCGATCCTGACCTCGTTGGGCAGCATCGAGTACTGGTTCACCGTCCCCACCCATCGGGTCCACAAGACGGTGCATCATTTCCTGCTGGAGGCCGTCGGCGGGGAGCTCACCACGGAGAACGATCCGGACCACGAGGCGGTGGACGTCGCCTGGGTGAATCTGGACGATCTGGAGCGCACGCTGTCCTTCCCGAACGAGCGACGTATCGTCAACGCTGCCAAGCAGGTCATCGCGGACACGTTATAGTCATCGCCGATGCCGCACACTTCCGAAGACCAGGACAGCCGCCAGCACGACGGCGACAGGCCCCCCGACACCCACATCCCGCAGGGTGGGATGGCGCGGGCCAGCGCCCTGATGGCCTCCGGGACCATGCTCTCCCGCGTGCTGGGCTTCATCCGGACCGCGCTGCTGGCGGTGGCGATCGGCTCCACCGCCCTGGTGGCCGACGTCTTCGAGAAGGCCAACACGATCCCGAACGTGATCTACATGCTGCTGGCCGGAGGCATGTTCAACGTGGTGCTGGTTCCTCAGCTGATCAAAGCGGCCAAACGCCGGGATCGGGGGGCGGACTACACCTCGCGGCTGCTGACCCTGTCGGTGATCGTGCTCGGGGCCTTCACGGTCCTGCTGACTCTGGCCGCCTACCCGCTGATGGTCGCGCTCACCAAGGACTGGACCGAGCCGATGCTCGCCCTGGGCACCGCCTTCGCCGTGTGGACCCTGCCTCAGGTGTTCTTCTACGGCCTCTATGCGGTGATCGGGCAGATCCTCAACGCGAACGCGAAGTTCGGCTGGTACATGTGGGCGCCGGTGTTGAACAACCTGATCGCCATCGGAGTCATCGGCAGCTACATCGTGATGTTCGGCCGGTACACCGCCGGTACCGACCAGGCCACCGAATGGACTTCCCAGCAGACCATCTGGCTGGCCGCCGGCCACACGGTGGGCATCGTCGCCCAGGCGGTGATCCTGATCTGGCCGCTGATGAAGATCGGGTTCCCGATCCGCCCCAAGTTCGGGTGGCGAGGCATGGGTCTGCGCTCCACCGGGCAGATCGCCGCCTGGACGCTGGCAACCATGCTGATCAGCAACATCGCCAACCTGCTCTACATGCGACTGATCTCCGGGGCCACGGCCAGTCGTGAGCAGATGGCCGACGGCGGCGCTTCCATCCCCGGTGAGTATGCGGCCAACACTGCCCAGCTGATCACCGTGCTGCCGCATTCGGTGTTCGTGCTCTCGCTGGCCACCGTGCTGTTCAACCAGCTGGCCCGCTCCATGGATCTGGGTCGGTACGGCCGTGCCCGGGAGATCATCAACGAGGGTCTGCGGATGTTCGCGATCCCGGTGATGTTCTCCATGGTCGCGGTGATCGTGCTGGCGGGTCCGCTGGGCCGGCTGTTCGGCGGCTCCGCCGAGACGGCGCACCTCTCCGGGGCGGCCATCGGCCAGCTGCTGATCCTGCTGGCCCTGGGCATGCCGTTCCGTTCGGCGAACTTCTACCTGATGCGGGTCTTCTACTCGGCGGAGGACGCCCGCACCCCGATGCTGGTGCACACGATCATCGCCGTGCTGTGCCTGGGCTGCGCCTACGGGGGCGCCCTGGTGCTGCCCAATGAGGCGCTGCCCTACCTGGTGATCGGTCTGTTCTCCTTCTTCCATGTGGTGCAGTACGTGCTGTGCCATGTGTGGGTGGTCCGCCGGTGGGGGAGCTTCGATTTCAGCTCCGTGGTGGCCGCCTACGCGCGCTCCGGCTGGGCCGCCGTCGTCGCCGGACTGGTGGGTTCGGCGGTGCTGTGGCTGATGGGCGGGTACTCCTGGGGCTTCGCCTGGCAGTCGATCCTGACTGCGCTGCTGACCTGCGCCGTGGTGGGCGCCGTCATGGGCGTGGTGTTCGTGGTGATGCTGAAGGTGATGCGCGTTCAGGAGTTCGCCGACGTCATGGGGCCGCTGTCCCGCAGAATCCCGGCTCTGGCCCGCCTGAGCCGGTAGGCTGGCCCCGAGAAGGGCGTCTGCGTCCGGCTGCCAGCATGCCCGCAGGGGACGGCCGGCCCGGACGACGGCGCCCGAGTGGACCGCTCGACGAGAGCATCAGTGACGCAGGAGGATTCGTGGCCCAGCCGTTCGGCATCGGGGATGTGGTGGGAGGTCGCTACCGCATCACCCACCATGTGGTGACCTCTGCGGATCAGGACATCGTCTTTCAGGGTATCGACCAGGTGCTGAATCGGGAGGTCAGCATCCTGCTGGCTTCCACGCAGAACGCGAAGCAGGTGGCGACCTCCGCGAAGGAGCTGGCCACCGGTGAGCGGAGCTCCGAGGTGCAGGTCCTGGACCTCGGCCTGGCGGAGGACCGCACCTATCTGATCTCCACCCTGACGCACCCCAATGACCTGCTGGATCTGGTGGTCCCGGACGCAGCCCCCTATGTGGAGCCGTTCTTCACCGATTCGCTGGGCTCAGAGCTGTTCGGGCAGTCCCGGGTGATGGAGCCCGAAACCTTCCATGATGACGCCGAGTACTACGCCGGCCTGCAGGAGGTCGCCCCCGGGGCGGAGGAGGAGCCGGGAGACTCCGAGGCTCCGTCGCGCCGGCGGCGTCCCGCCTTCCTGGGCCGGGTCTCTGAGTCGTTGAACCGCCGACTGGGCACCCATCGTGATGCGGATCGGCTTCAGCAGGCACCCGCTGGGGCCTCTCCGGCCGAGGGGTCGCCCGCTGAGCCGTCCTCCACGGATGTCTCGCCCTCCGGCGCTGTGTTCTCCGGCGCGGCGGAGCCCGGCGCGGTCTCTCCGGACTCCGCGGGAGGCCCTTTCGATCAGAGCGCCGACGGCGGGTTGGATCTGCACGCCGACCGGGAGATCGTCGAGCCGCGTCCCGAGGCCGACGCCGGTGAGGAGTTCGGCGTCGCTCTGGATGAGGCCGGGCAGTGGCGCCCCGTCAGCACGGTCGTCGGCCCCGATGCCGGATCCTCGCCTGCGGGCGCGACGGACGCGCACGAGGATGCGATCGTCGAGGACCGTCCGGCGGAGGGCCCGGCACTGGATGATCCTGCCCCGCAGCGCCCGACGATCTCCGATGAGGACGACGGCGAAGAGGTCATCGACGACCCGCCGGATGAGCCGGTCCCTGCCGAGAGCAGCTCCCCGTCCGCTGGGCTGGGTGCTGTGGCGGGCCCGAGCTTCACCGGCCTGATCTCCGCCGTCCCCGAGGAACGCCGCAGCGCCTTCCCCGCCGGCCCCTCAGGCGGCGCGTACGCGGCAACGGCCGCTGACGCGCCTGCCCTCGACGCCGACGACGCCGACGACCAACCGGCATCAGCGCCGGTGGCCGGGCGCTCGGGCAACGGGCGCTGGATCGGTGTGGGTGTGCTCGCCGTGGTGGTGCTGCTCGCGGCCGTCGCCGGGTTCTTCATGCTGCGCGGTGGCGACGAGCCCGCGCCGGCCGCCGATGATGAGCAGACGACTCAGCCCGAGGAGGCTGAGACCGAGGCGGCTCCTCAGGAGGAGCCCGAGGAGGAGCCCGGGGAGGAGCCCGAGGCAGACACCGAGCCCCAGGAGGACGAAGACGAGGCGGAGGCCGACGGACCGGCGCCGATCACCGCCGTCACCCGGCTGGTTCCGGAAAGCCCGCAGCTGAACGAGGCCACGGACGGCCAGTTGTCCAACACCTTCGACGGCGACACCTCCACCACCTGGAACTCGTTCCTGTACGGTTCGGCCGAGTTCGGCGGTCTGGTCTCCGAGTTCGCCCTCGTGGTGGAGCTGGAGGAGTCCTCGCCGGTGTCAGCGGTGACGCTGACGCAGCAGGGGCAGGTCGAGGGCGGATCCTTCCAGGTCCTGGTCAATGATTCACCGAGCCTGGACGGTGCCGAGCAGATCGGTGCGGGCACATGGAACTGGACGGAGACCACTGTGGAGCTCGACGACGCCGAGGGCCAGTACGTCATCATCAACACCACCGCACTTCCTGAGCGGCTGGCCCCGGACAACCCTGACCTGCCCTACGGCCTGGAGCTCGCCCAGATCGTCCTGGAATGACCCCTGGGTCGTAGCCCGCGGGACGCCCCCCCGGTGCCGTCGTGCGGAATTTTCATCCCCTCCGGGTGGTTTCACCACTCGGAACCGATGCCAGCCGCCGGCAGACCGCGCCGGAGGCCTCTCGACGAGAAGGACACTGCAGACGTGACTGAACAGACTCCCGACCAGGTCCACGATGTGGTCATCGTGGGCTCCGGCCCGGCCGGCTTCACTGCCGCCGTCTACACCGCCCGGGCTAACCTGAACCCGGTGATGCTGGCCGGCTCCGTCACCACAGGTGGCGAGCTGATGAACACCACTGACGTGGAGAACTATCCCGGCTTCCCCGAGGGCGTCATGGGTCCGGACCTGATGATGAAGATGGAGGAGCAGGCCGCACGCTTCGGCGCCGACATCCGCCGTGAGGACGCCACGGCGCTGCGACTGGACCGACCGATCAAGGAGATCACCATCGGCTCCGGAGAGGTGCTCCACGCCCGGGCAGTCATCCTGGCCACCGGCTCCGCCTACCGCGAGCTGGGCGTGCCCGGGGAGAAGGCGCTCTCTGGGCACGGCGTCTCGTGGTGCGCCACCTGCGACGGCTTCTTCTTCCGCGAGCAGAACATCGCCGTCGTCGGCGGTGGCGACTCCGCCATGGAGGAGGCGCTCTTCCTGACCAAGTTCGCTTCCAAGGTCACTGTCGTCCACCGGCGGGACGAGCTGCGGGCCTCCAAGATCATGGCGGACCGCGCCAAGGCTCACGAGAAGATCGAGTTCATCTGGAACACCGAGGTCACCGAGGTCAAGGGCGACTCCAAGCTCTCCAGCCTGGCCCTGCGGAACACCGTGGACGGCACCGAGTCATCGCTTGAGGTGACAGGTCTGTTCGTTGCTATTGGTCATGACCCACGGGTGGAGCTCTTCGAGGACCAGCTGGAGCTCACCGAGGAGGGGACCGTTCGGGTCGAGGGACGCAGCTCACGAACCACGTTGCCGGGTGTCTTCGCCGCCGGCGACGTGCTGGACCCCACCTATCGGCAGGCCGTCACGGCGGCCGGTTCCGGCTGCGTCGCCGCCCTGGACGTGGAACATTGGCTGGCCGACAACGCTGAGTCCGACGCCGCCGATGCCGCCGGGCTGGTGGGCGCTGCGGCCGAGTCCACCTCCTGATTCCCAGACCCTTCATTCCCCGTAGGAAAGGACAGACACCATGGCAGAGCTCAAGAGTGTCACCGATGCAAGCTTCGAGCAGGATGTGCTGCAGTCGGACAAGCCCGTGATCGTGGACTTCTGGGCAGAATGGTGCGGCCCCTGCCGCATGGTCGGCCCGGTCCTGGAGGAGCTGGCCTCCGAGAACCAGGACAAGGTCTCGGTCGTGAAGGTCAACGTCGATGAGAACCCTGGCATCGCGGCGAAGTATGGCATCACCTCCATCCCCGCCATCTATGGCTTCAAGGACGGTGAGCACGTGATCTCCTCCATCGGCGCCAAGCCGAAGCAGGCCCTGGAGTCCGATTTCTCCGACTTCCTGAGCTGATCGTCCATCCGCCCGGTGGAATGGCGGGTGAGCACACAGAGAAGGGCCCCGACAACCTCTTCAGGTTGTCGGGGCCCTTCTCTGCCGTCCCGAGGGGATGTTTCACGGGAAACGTCCCCTGTGTTCTCAGCTGACGCGCTGCTCCTGGGCTATCAGCTCCATCAACCGATGCAGATCCTCGATCGAGCCGAAGTCGATGGCGATCCGCCCCTTCTTCGCCCCCAAGGTGATCTTCACCTGAGTGTCGAGACGATCGGTCAACGCCTCCGCATACTCATCCAGCTGTTGGTAGCGGGCCGTCGACGGCAGCCGGTTCGTTCCACGTGAAACCCCATTCTCGTTGTCCTTCTGTTGAGCCATGGTGACAGCCTCTTCCGTCGCCCGGACAGAGAGCCCCTCAGCGACGATACGCGTCGCCAGTGATTCCATCTCCTCAGGAGTGGTCAGCCCGAGCAGGGCACGGGCATGTCCAGAGCTCAGCACCCCGGCGGCCACGCGTCGTTGGACTGCCGGAGGGAGCTTCATCAGACGAAGGGTGTTGCTGATCTGGGGGCGAGACCGCCCGATGCGCTCGGCCAGCTCATCCTGTGTGCAGTTGAAGTCATCGAGCAGCTGGCGATATGCCGCTGCCTCCTCCAAGGGGTTGAGCTGGGAACGGTGGATGTTCTCCAAGAGGGCGTCGCGGAGCAGGTTGTCGTCCCTCGTAGAACGCACGATGGCCGGAATCTCGGCATGCCCAGCCGACTTGGCCGCTCGCCAGCGGCGCTCACCCATGACCAGCTCATACTCGCCGTCTCCGACCACACGGACCACGATCGGCTGCAGTACCCCGATCTCCCGGACCGAATGGATCAGTTCGGCCATATGATCCTCGTCGAACTCGGTACGCGGCTGACGGGGATTGGGCTGGATGGCCTCGACAGGGACAGCCCGGAACTCAGCGCCCTCCACGGTGCCTCCTCCTTCGGCCCGGGTGACACCAGCCGTCCACGCGCTGTTCTCGGGGGTGCTCGGACTCTCCGCAACGTCTCCCTGGATTGCCGAGGTCTCCTCGGCGTCTGAGGCGGGAGGCTCGACCACCGACGGCCCCTCACTCACATCCTGCTCCGCAGCCTCCCAGCCCACCACGGGCGAGGACGCCGAGGCTGCGGAGCGAACGGACGACCGCTCGCTCAACAAGTCCGGCATCTGAGCCCGGCCCGTCCCGTTGCGCCGACTCGTCGTCGAACTCTTCCCCACGGTCCGGGTTCCACGTGAAACACGATGCGTCCCGAGATGGGACTTCGCCGAGAAGAACACATCAATCGGACGTTCGGCGGGTTGCTCTGTGGTCTGCTCCTGCGCGGCGTCGCCACTCTCCTCACCGTCTGGCGTGCTCTCCGCGGGCTGACTCGGGGTATCCGACGCTTCGACGGTCTCCTCCGGCTCGGTCTCCTCCGGCTCGGTCTGCCCGGCAACGTGCTGCCAGCTGTCCTCCACGCTCGTGGGGGAGGAGCGCAGGACCTCCTCATCGTCCTCTGTGGAGACCTGCGCGGAACCGTCAGCGCTGACAGCCTGCTCCTCGGAGCGGGCACCCACTGGGCCGCTCAGTGACTCCGCATGTGACGATTCACCACCTGCTCCACCGTTCGACGCATCCGACGGGGCTGCCGCGAGGTCACGATCCCCTTCTTCTGGAGCCGACGAGTCCTGCTCGTCGACTGCTTCACGTGAAACACCCGCAGCAACCGCATGAGCGGTCGCCCCGGAGGCCTCTTCCTCCTGGGCATCGCTGTTGATCAGCGCGCCGAGACCGCGCCCGAGCCCCCGTCGTCTACGTTCCGCCATATCGAGCCACCTTCCTCATCTGTCGGACCCATCCGACATTCAACCGAAGACCATTCTACGGCGCGAGCTGGTTCCAGCTGCGGTGACCTTCAACCCTGCGTTTCACGTGGAACGGGACGAGGAACTGGCGCATCGCATGGACGCGGTTCCCTTACGAAGATCCCGAGCGATGGACGTGGCCCGATCCGGCTCAGCTTGTTCCACGTGAAACACTGCTTCCGTTCCCCACCGACAGGTCACCGACCAGCATTCATTCTCCACCCCGAGAGGGTGCCTTCCGCCCTCAGGGCCCGTCACGTGTCAGGCCCAGCGCACGTCGCGTGTCGGCCGGGCCACGTGACCTCAGCCGGCACTGCTGAATGCCGCGTCGGGAGGCTCCCTGTCGATCCGGAGTCCTATCACCGGCAGACTGTTCATCCCGTCGAGGTTTCCCGTGAAACGCGGCAGGTCACCCTTCTGATCAGCTGTCTTATGCCCCAGAGGGCGGCACCATCCACTCCGACGTACATCGTCACGACGACCGATGCAGCTACCGACCCCAGGGCCGAGATCCAGTACGCGTGCTGCGCGCAGAAACCCACCGGTGAGTCGTGGACAGCAACCCCTGCGCCAATCCTGGAAGCATTCCCCATCCACCCCGATCTCTGGGCAGCAGGCCCCAGGGGGTTTCCCGTGAAACACTGGACTCTTCTCCACCTAGACGCGCCCCCGCGAGACGGGACGGAAAGTCACCTGGATGTCAGTGCCGCATGGGCCACTGTCTCCACCGCGTCTCCACCGCGTCTCCACCGCGTCTCCACCGCGTCTCCACGGCGTCCCTGGGCGTTCCTCGGCGTCCTCGGATGTCCTGGGGTGCCCTGCGGTGCCCTGTGGTGTCCTGTGATGTTCTCGGGCAACACACAGATCGAAGCCCACCCTGACTCGGCACAGAATCTCATCACGCCGTCTGCCCCTGCCCGCAGTTCCACGTGAAACACCACCGGGAGAGCACAATCCGACCGAGATGCCCGGGATGTCCCGGGATGCCCAAGCAAGGGATCCAGAGACGAGTCAGGGGACCGATCCATGGATCGGTCCCCTGACTCGTGGACCCGTAGCGGTCGGCCGGATCCCACCCGCCGCCGCATTCAGTCGTCTGCGGCCGGGCCTCCGCGCGTGACGATCTCGGCCGCTGCCTCCAAATAGGCCAGCGCTCCGGTGGAGGAGCGGTCATAGGAGATGACGCTCTGCTGATAGGACGGCGCCTCCGAAATCCGCACGTTCCGGGGAATGAGCGTGTCCAGCACAGCCTCGGGGAAGTGCTCCCGGACCTCCTCCGCCACCTGCGACGCCAAGCGAGTCCGTCCGTCGTACATCGTCAACACAATCGTCGAGACCGTGAGGGGCGGGTTCAGATGCTTCTGAATCATCTGAATATTGTTCAACAACTGACTGAGGCCTTCGAGCGCGTAGTACTCACACTGAATGGGGATCAGCACTTCTCGTGCTGCCACGAAAGCGTTCACGGTGAGCAGGCCGAGGCTCGGGGGACAGTCCACGAAGACGTAGTCCAGGCGCTCCAGGCCCTGTTCGGCCCGATAACGGTGATACTCATCGAGGGCCCTCTGCAGGCGCTGCTCGCGTGCCACCAAAGAGACCAGCTCGATCTCCGCCCCGGCCAGATGGATCGTGGCGGGAACCACCTGCAGTCTCTCCAGGTCCGGGCAGTCGGCCACGACGTCGGCGAAACTGAGGTCATCGATCAACACGTCATAGATGGAGTCGGTGTCCGCCGAATGCTGGACTCCCAATGCGGTGGAGGCATTGCCCTGCGGGTCGATGTCAATGACGAGGACGTTGAATCCCTGGCTGGCCAGCGCGGCCGCGAGATTCACTGTGGTGGTGGTCTTCCCCACCCCGCCCTTCTGGTTGGAGACCGTGATGGTCCGGGTGGTCTCGGGTCGCTGAAGCTCCGTGGTGGACAGGACCTGTCGACGTCGGCGTTCATCGGCGAGCTCAGCAGCCAAGGGGGAGGAGGCGTCCATCCCGTCGAGGATCGACGAATCTCGAGCCGTGTCGGCGGCCTGCTGAGCAGCCTCGCCCGTCGAGGCACCCGTGCCTCGTGTCTTGTCCTGGCTCGCCACAGGTCATCCCTCCGTAGGATCCGTTGCTCGTCGGCCCCCGGCCTCTGCCGAAGGGCACCCCCAGCAGTCTAGGACACCGGCCTGACAGCGGGCATCTGCGACTTCGAGGTGTGGTCGAGGAAACCCCTCCGCGGCGGAGTGGTCTCCCGCAAGGAGGCCATCAGCCAGCAGACCGGCAGCCGACCGGTCAGCGGCGGGGGCACCGCAGTACGGTGGTGGTCTCCTCGAGCAGCCCCTCGCCCAGCTGGAGGACCTCCGGGCGGCCGAGGCGGTGCGCCGAGAACGCCTTGCGGGCCGCGGTGATCTCCTGATCCACGCTGCGGCCCTTCAGCAACAGGAGCTCACCGTCATCGGCGAGCAAGGGAGCTGTCAGGGGGAGGAGCTTCTTCAGTGCTGACACCGCCCGTGCGGTGACCACATCGGCCATCACCTCGTCGGTGACCTCCTCCGCCCGGGCTCGGATGAGCTCCACGTTCTGCAGGCCCAGATCCTTCACCACCATGTCCATCCACTGGATGCGGCGTTCCATCGGCTCGATCAGCTGGAAGTCGACGTCCGGACGCACCAGCGCCAGGGCGAGGCCGGGCAGTCCCGCGCCGGAACCGACGTCGGCCACCGTGCCCCCGGCAGGAAGCTCAGGCCCGAGGACCGCGCAGTTCAGCACGTGCCGGGACCACATCCGCGGCACCTCCCGAGGACCCAAGAGGCCATGCTCCACACCGGTGCTGCAGAGGTGGTCCACGAAACGCTCGGCCAGCGGCAGCCGCTCACCGAAGAGCGTCTCGGCGGCACGCCGCTCCTGACGGGTGATCCTCGGGGCCTCCTGCGCCGACCCGAGGTCCTCTCCCGCCGCGGACAGGACAGGCTCGTCCCGCTGGGCCTGCTCGGCGGCCGCAGCGGGCTGTTCGGCCCGCTCCACGGCACTCTGCTCGCCCGTGTCGTTCTCCTGCTGCTGTCCGCTCATGGTCCGCCCCCTCGTGAATCTGCCGGCCTCCCGGCCGATGCTTCGTCTGCTCTGCTGCGCTCAGGAGGCCGAGACCACCACGTGTCGACGCTTACCCTCACCCTCAGATTCGCTGACGAGGCCGGCCTCGGCCACGAAGTCGTGAACGATCTTGCGCTCGTAGGCCCCCATCGGCTCCAGGTGGACGTCCTCGCCGTGCTCGCGCACCTGGGCGACGGCGTCATCGGCCTGCTCCTTGAGCTCGGTCTGTCGACGGTCGCGGTGCCCGGCGATGTCGAGCACCAGGCGGGTACGGTCACCGGTGGCGGTCAGCACGGCGAGTCGGCAGAGCTCCTGCAGCGCATCGAGGACTTCGCCCTTCGGGCCCACCAGGTCGTTCAGCTCGTCGCCACCCTCCTCGGCGACGACGGAGATGAAGGTCCGGTCACCGCGGATCTCGATGTCGATGTCGCCGTCGAGGTCGACGATGTCGAGCAGCTCCTCGAGGTAGTCCGCCGCGATGTCGCCCTCATCGGTGTCCACCGCGGGGGCCTCCTCGCCGTCACCGTCGCCTCCGTCCCCGCCGTCGCTGTCGCCGTCGTCCTCCTGGCTGGAGGCGACGCCGTCCTGGCCCTGCTCCGGCCCGCTGACGACCTGCTCCGAGGCAGGGGCCGCCTCTGTCTCCTGGGCCGCCTCCTGCGCGTCCACCTGCGCCTGCTCGTTGGGCACGTCCTCGGACTCCATGGGGTGCTCAGTCTGGGTCTGGCTCATCACTTCTTCTTCCTCTTCTTCTTGGAGGGCTGTGCCTGCTGACCACGGTGCTTGCCGGTCGGCTTGGGCTTCTCCTCCTTCGTGGGCTCGGGCTTCTCATTGACGGGGGGCAGACCCTTCGCGGCGCGGCGGAGATTGAGCTCCTTCTCCGCCAGCGAGCCGGGCGTCGGGTTGTTGCGGATGACCCACCACTGCTGGCCCATCGTCCAGAAGTTCGTGGCGGTCCAGTAGATCAGCACACCGACGGGGAAGTTCACACCGCCGATGACGAAGACCAGCGGCAGCATGTAGAGCATCATCTTCTGCGTCTGGGCGAACTGTCCCTGCAGCGCTGCTTCAGACATGTTCTTGCTCATCAGCTGCTTCTGGGTGAAGAACTGGGTGAGCACCATCGCCACGATCATGATCGAGGTCATGATGACGACGTTCCACTGCGTGGGCTCGGCCTGGAAGGAGGGCAGGAAGATGTCGGACATCCCGACGCCGAGGATCTCCGAGCCGTCGAAGCTCTGCACCTCGCTGGCGCTGAGCGCCCCGTATCCCTCCTGCTGATACTGCTCCTGCCGCATGCGGTTCAGCATCCAGAACAGCGCGAAGAAGATCGGCATCTGCGCCAGAAGCGGCAGGCAGGTCATGAAGGGGTTGACCTTGTGCTTCTTGAACAGCGCTTGCTGCTCCTGGGCCATCGCCTGGCGAGAGACGGGGTCCTTCTTGCCCTTGTACTTGGCCTGGAGCTTCTGCACCTCCGGCTGGATGATCTGCATCCCCCGCTGGGACTTGATCTGCCGCACGAACAGTGGGATCAGGATCACACGGATGACGATCACCAGCAGGATGATCGAGAGGGTCCAGTTCGCACCGGACTCAGGATCGAGCCCGAGGAAGGTGAGCCCCGTGTGGAACATGCTCAGGATGAAGGAGACCGCCCAGGTGAACGGCGTCATCAGTGTGTCGAAGAAGCCCATATGTCTCTCAAGTCGTCGTGCCGAGCGTGGTCAGCGCTGCTCGGTGTCTGCCGGACGCGCACTGCCGCCGAGCGTTGCGGGCGCCTCCGCATCGTTCGGTGGGCGCCCGTCGTCGTCATGGGCGCAGTCGTGGTCCAGGGGTATCGGCGGATGGTTTGTCTCTATGATCGACGGTGCTGACCCTTCGGGCCAAATCCGTCGCCCCACCGGCACATGGTCCACTCCGCCTCCGGTGAAGGGGTTGCACCGCAGGATCCGCCAGCCGGTGAGCAGGGATCCGCGCAGCGCCCCATGGACGGTCACCGCTTCCAGGCCGTAGGCCGAGCAGCTGGGGTAGTAGCTGCAGACCTGCCCGTAGAGCGGGGAGATCACTTTCCGGTAGGCCTTCAGCAGTGTGGCCAGCAGGAGCGCGGCGAACCCGCGCAGGGGCCCCCAGTGCTGGCGACGCAGCTCCTCGGCGTCGGGCTGCCGGCTCGGCACCCCGGGCGTCTCGCCAGCAGGGACGTAGTAGTCGGCGTGCCTCACCCACTGACGCCGCTGGTCAGCGCCCATCGGAGGGCTCCTCACGACGGCGGCGCGCCTTCCGCACCGCGCGGCGCAGAGTGGACCGCACCTCGGCGGCGAGCTCGTCATGGGCAGTCTCGGCGGCAGCCGGAAAGGCCCGGACGACGACGTCGACGCGTGTCCCCTCCGGAAGGCTCAGGGGCTCCTCGCACATGAGGCTCCAGAGGATGTGGCGCAGTCTGCGCTGGGTCCGGTGGCGCACGACGGCGTTGCCCACCGCCTTGGAGACGATGAATCCGCTGCGCCAGGTCGCGGGATCCGGGTCAGCGGCGGGGTCGATCGGCACGAGCTTCGCGGAGAGCACCACTGCTGAGCCTCCGGCCCGCGCACCACTGCGCGTGATGGCACGGAAGTCCCTCGCCGCGTTGACACGATGCCGGCGGGGAAGCATGTGCGCGTGGTCCTCCGGTCGGTCAGGTGGTGCTGGCGATCAGGTGTGGCCCGAAATGTGACGGGCCCGCAGATGCACGAACGGCCCGTACCCTCAAGCGGGACGGGCCGTAGGTGCGGCAGTGCCTGCCTCCAGGCACCGCCGGGAGCCGCTGCGCGGCTCAGCTGGCGTGGTTCAGGCCGAGAGCGCCTTGCGGCCCCGGCTGCGACGGGCCGAAATGATGGAACGGCCGGCGCGGGTGCGCATACGAGAACGGAAGCCGTGCTTGCGGCTGCGACGGCGGTTGCTCGGCTGGAAAGTCCGCTTGCTCACTGTGTACTCCCACTGGATGGTTCGAAGTCGGCGTGGAGTCCGAACCGTCTGGTCGGCTCCGTCGGCAGCGTGGCGATGGCATCGTCCGCTGCGCTGAGTCGGTCTTTCGCCCCGCTGGGCACGCCAGAGGGCATGCGCTTGGAGAGCGACCTGTCAACACTAGACGTCGACTCGGCGCGTCGTCAAGTCAGGGTCCTCCTCCGACGTCAGGGTCTCCCCCTGTCCCCGCCTGGCGCGCGTACCCTACACGACTTATCCACTGCTGTGAATAAACCTGTGCAGAACTCAACGTCCTCCACACCCGGCCCACCGCCGTGACAGGGCACCAGGGTCGGGATCCGAGATTCCATGACGCCTCCCACGGCTCTGCGGCCCGCACCCCTGGTGGCTGAATGAACGTTAAGTTAGCCTGGTCCTCTCTGGCTGAACGGCCGTTCAGCAGCACCGGGCAGAGCGCGCACTGATCAGGAGACCCCGATGGCCCGTCCCGCACGAAGCTCACCAGACGACACCCCGGCAGGCACCCCGGCAAGCGTCCCGGCGGACCCGACGGGTCCTCCGAAGCTGGGTCCCTCCGGGGCTGACCGCATCGTGGAGGCGGCCATCGAACTGTTCGGCGCACAGGGCTTCACCGGCACGAGTCTGAAGGCCATCGCGGATCGGGCCGGAGTCTCGGCCCCTCTGGTGATCCACCACTTCGGCTCCAAGGCTGGTCTGCGCACAGCCTGCGACATCCGTGTCGCCGATCTGGTCCATCAGCTCAAGAGCGAGTCGATCGCCGCATCTCACCCCGCCACGGACACCCCTGCACACACCGCCACACAGCCGGCTCTGCCCCGACACCACGTCATGGAGGCCCTCCATGCCTCAGGCCCGCTCATCCGGTACCTCTTGCAGGCCCTGCTCGCCGGCGGTGAGGAGATCGACGCGCTCATGGACCGGCTGCTGGAGGACTTCCTGGAGTACACCGCCGAGGCCGAGCGCGTCGGCCTGATGAACTCCAGTGAGAATCCCCGCAACAGGGCGATCGTGCTCCTTCTGCAGTCCTTCGGCGCGCTGATGCTCCATCAGCAGATGAAGCGTCTGCTGGGCGTCTCTCCGGTGGACGACCCACCCGAGGAGCTCGCCCCGTACATGTCGACAGTCCTGGAGCTCTACACCCGCCCGCTCCTCGACGAGCAGGTGTACGGAGAGCTCGCCCAGCAGCTCCGCCACCACGAACCCGACCCCACCGGCCGGGGAACCACGCACCACCCGCCACCTGCGGGACCCGGCGAGAGGAGCATGCGTGATGCGTGAGGACCACCCCGTCATCCGCACCGAGAAACTGGTCAAGCGTTTCGGCACCGTACCGGCCCTCGACGAACTCGACCTGACCATCGCCCCGGGGGAGGTCCATGGATTCCTCGGCCCCAACGGCGCGGGCAAGTCCACCACCATGCGCGTGCTGCTGGGCCTGCTTCGGGCCGACTCCGGCACGGTGGAGATGTTCGGACGGGATCCTTGGCGGGACGCCGTGCAGCTCCATCGCCGCCTGGCCTATGTCCCAGGCGATGTCGAGCTGTGGCCCACCCTGACCGGGGGCGAGGTCATCGACATGGTCCTGCGCCTGCGCGGCCCGTACTCCACGCGGCGTCGTGACGAGCTCATCGACCGTTTCGCGCTGGATCCGCGAAAGAAGGCCCGCACCTACTCGAAGGGCAACCGGCAGAAGGTGGCCCTGATCTCCGCGCTGGCCTCCGATGTCGACCTGCTGCTGCTCGATGAGCCCACCTCCGGGCTCGACCCGCTCATGGAGATGGTCTTTCAGGAGACCATCACCGACGCGACGCAGAACGGGCGCTCGGTACTGCTCTCCAGCCACATCCTGGCGCAGGTGGAGGCGCTGTCGGACAGGATCTCGATCATCCGGGCCGGACGGATCGTCGAATCCGGCAGCCTGTCTCAGCTGCGCCACATGACCCGGACGACCATCGAGGCTGAGACTGCGCGCCCGGCTGACGAGCTCGCTGAGATCCCAGGTGTCCACGATCTCCGCACCGACGGCGCCCGGGTCGTCTTCGAGGTCGACGGCGAATACGTCGAGGATCTCGTCCACCGGCTGGCCCCCTTAGGGGTCCGGTCGCTGGTGGCCCATCCTCCGACTCTCGAGCAGCTGCTGATACGCCACTACGGTGACGACGGTGACGACGGTGACGACCTCGCCCACCCGGGGACGGCCGACAGCGCCCCGACCGACAACGCCCCGACCGACAGCGCCCCGACCGACAACGCCCCGACCGACAGCGCCCCGACCGACAACGCCCCGACCGACAGCGCCCCGAGAGCGTGAGCACCGATGGCTGACACGCGCTCCCCGGCCACCTCCACTGCCGCCCCGGTCCCGGCGAAGACCTCCCCGTGGGCTCGCACCGGTGCCCTGATCCGGTTCATGCTCCGCCGTGATCGGCTCCGGCTGAGCATCTGGGTGCTCGGCATCGGGGTGTTGGCCCTGTACTTCGCGACCGCCATCCAGATGATCGCCGACGACGTCACCGAACTCGCGCAGATGGCCACGCTCTTCGGCGATCCGGTCGGCCGGATGATGACCGGACCCGCCTTCGGCATGGACGCGCCCTCCTTCGCACGGTTCTATTCCGCCGGGTACGTGCTCTTCGTCTACCTGCTCATCGCGCTGATGAGCATCTTCCTGCTGGTGCGGCACACCCGAGCGGAGGAGCAGGCCGGCCGGGTCGAGCTGATCCGAGCCACGGCGGTGGGCCGGCACGCCACCTTGACCGCCGCACTGCTGCTCACCGCTGCGGCCAACGCGGTGGTGGCGGTGCTGGTCTGGACGGCCTCCGGGCCGCTCGCCGGCTACGACGCCGTCGGGTCCGCCCTGGTGGCCGCGGGCGGATTCGCCGTCGGCCTGTTCTTCCTGGGGGCTGCGACGGTCTCGGCGCAGATCACGCGGTCCTCCCGCGGCGCCTCCGCGATGGCCGGTGCAGTGCTGGGGCTGGCCTATCTGATCCGTCTGGGTGGGGACATGGTTCAGCAGGGCGGCAGCGCGCTGTCCTGGTTCTCCCCGCTGGCCTGGTCCCAGCAGACCGCACCCTATGTCGAGGATCGATGGTGGCCGTTGCTGCTGCCCCTGTGCTCGGCGGCCGCGCTCATCACGCTGGGCTTGTGGCTGAGTGCACGCCGCGACGTCGGCGCGAGCCTGCTGCCTCCGCGGCTGGGCCGGGCCACCGCGCGGCCGTCCCTGGGAACGGCGACGGGACTGGCCCTGCGGGTGCTGCGCGGGGTGCTGCGTGGCTGGGCAGTGGCCCTGGTGCTGGCCGCGATGATGTTCGGCGGCTACGCGGAGTCGATGGTCGACGCCGCCGAGGGGCTGCCTGAGGAGGTCGCGATGCTCATGAGCGGCGATGACCTGATGCTGGGCTACCTGGCGTACATGTCCTTGTTCCTGGCGATCTTCGTGGCCGCCGCGGGGGTGAGCGGGATGCAGGTCCTCCGCGGTGAGGAGGTCCACGGCCGCGCGGAGCTCGTCCTCTCGCTGCCGCTGAGCCGCGTCCGCTGGCTGGCGGCGCATCTGGTCGTGCTGCTGATCGGCCTGGTGGTGATGCTGCTGCTGATCGGACTCGGCACCGCTGTGGGGGCGGCGGCGGCGCTCGGCGATGCCTCTCTCACCGGCGATCTGCTGCTGGCCGGTCTGCATCAGTTCCCTGCGGTGTTCGCTGTGGTGGGACTGGTGGTGGCCCTCTTCGGCTGGGTGCCGAGGATCGCCGGGGCCCTCGGCTGGGTGATGATCGCCTTCGCCGGCATCGCGACGAACTTCGGCCCGCTGCTCGAGCTGCCGGAGCCTGTCCTGGCGCTGAACCTGTTCGGTCATCTGGCACAGGTTCCGGTGGAGGCGGTGGCGCTGACACCGCTGCTGTGGCTCCTCGGCGTCGGCGCCGCCGGAATCGGAGTGGGCCTGGTGGGCTGGCGAGGCCGGGAGGTCGATCCGCGCTGACTGCGGATCGTCCACATTTCCACAACACTGTCCACAGGCTGGGGACTCAGGGCTCCACAGTGGGCGGCGACCGCGTCCGCAGCCCGGGGGAGAGCCCTCCTCACCGGGCGCCAGGCCCCGGCTCCAGCTCGGGCGGCAGATCCGTGATAACGCCCCGCTTCCCCTGTCATGGCAGGGGATGTGACCCGGATCCCGGCCTGACGTGGCGGCTGCGCAGGCAGTAGACTCGCCCCACTGCCCGGCCGCGATGCTGACACGCTCCGCCCAGGCAGAGTGCACATCGACTGCACAGCTTCTTCACATGGTGGACGCGGAAATCCACAGGTGTGCGCGATACAGTCGAGGGCACAGGGCGGGCGTCGGAGATGCTCTCCCGTCGTCAACTGATCATCGTCGCAGGGAGGAGCAGCGTGTCTGCCGACTCGGAAGTCAACGTGCCGGTCAAGTGGCAGCAGGTGCTCACGGAACTCCGCGAGAACCATGGCATCACCGGGCTGAAGCTGACCGACGTCGGCCGGGCCGTGCCCCAGGGCGACCAGCTCATCGGAGACACCCTTCTGTTGGCTGTGCCGCATGAACGCGTGCGCGAGCTGATGCAGTCCACTTTGCAGCAGCAGCTCTCCGAGGCACTGCGGAGCGTCTTCGGTCGGGACATCCTCTGTGCTTATGTGATCGACCCTCATCTCGCCGCTCGGCAGAAGGCCGAGTCCACCGAAGCTCCTGCCGCCGAGGACCGTGGCGAACCCGCCGCTCCGTCGGCCACCTCGGCGTCCTCAGCCTCCTCCACCGCCGTCGACGACGTCTACCCGGGTCCGAGCCAGGCCCATGGCGGCCCGCGGGTCCATGCCGGACAGGACCTGCCTGGTCACAGCCCGGCCCGGCCTCCCCGCGCACCGGCCGAGGTGCCTGTGCCGCCGTCGGGGCTGGCTGACAACGGCACGATCCCTCCGGCCACCTCGGGACTGCAGTCCAGCGAGATCTTCGAGACCTCGCGGCTGAATCCGCGCTACACCTTCGACACCTTCGTCATCGGCTCCTCCAACCGTTTCGCCCACGCGGCGGCCAACGCCGTGGCCGAGGCCCCGGCCAAGGCGTACAACCCGCTGTTCATCTATGGGGACTCCGGTCTGGGCAAGACCCACCTGCTGCATGCGATCGGCCACTACGCCCAGCGGCTCTACAGCGGGATCCGGGTCCGCTATGTCAACTCGGAGGAGTTCACCAACGATTTCATCAACTCCATCCGTGACGACGAGGGTGCCAGCTTCAAACACCTGTACCGCAACGTCGATGTGCTGCTGCTCGATGACATCCAGTTCCTCGCGGACAAAGAGCGCACCGTCGAGGAGTTCTTCCACACCTTCAACACGCTCTACAACAACAACAAGCAGGTCGTGATCACCTCGGACCTGCCGCCCAAGCAGCTCTCAGGGTTCGAGGAGCGTCTGCGCTCCCGGTTCGAGTGGGGACTGATCACCGACATTCAGCCCCCGGATCTGGAGACCCGTATCGCGATCCTTCGCAAGAAGGCCACCGCGGAGAACTTCTCCTGCCCGGACGACGTCCTGGAGTACATCGCCTCGAAGATCTCCACCAACATCCGTGAGCTGGAGGGGGCGCTGATCCGGGTCACCGCCTATGCCTCCCTGAACAAGCAGCCGGTGGACCTTCCGCTGGCCGAGCAGGTGATGCGGGATCTGATCTCCGATGATCACGTCCAGGAGATCACCGCCGAGCAGATCATCGATGCCACCGCGGAGTACTACAGCTTCACAGTGGAAGACCTGATGTCGAAGTCGCGCAATCGCACGCTGGTGACGGCGCGGCAGATCGCGATGTACCTGCTGCGGGAGCTGACCGAGATGTCTCTGCCGAAGATCGGCCAGGCGCTCGGCGGCCGGGATCACACCACTGTGATCTATGCCGAGCGCAAGATCCGGGAGCTGATGGCCGAGCGTCGTGCGGTGTTCAACCAGGTCACGGAGCTGACCAACAAGATCAAGCAGCAGCGCTGATCCTGAGCGGGACCGGTGTCAAGTCCGTGGTCCACGGTTGTGGACGACGAGTTCATGCACAGCTCACACGGATGTAGTTTCCCTGGATCAGCGGGATCCGGCTCCTCGCTCGTCCCCGTATTCCACAGTTTTTCCCACATATCCACAGGCACCGGTGGAGTTTCTCCACGGCCGTTCTCACACCTGTGGAAAACCAGGTGGAGAGACCGGTGAAGAACTGCCCAGATCCTGGGGACGATCCGCCCTGGCCTGCGGAGAACGGGATGGACCCCCTCGTGGAACTCCACCGGACGCCCACAGCGCAAGCGGCGGAACTTCACCACGGAGTGCACAGCATGATCCTGGCGCATCCGCCGATGCATCGGGTTATCCACAGAATCCACACCTGTTGTTAACACTGCTCCACTCCCCTACTGAGAAAAAGAGAACATCTACAGGGCCGAGCCTGACCTCCCGAGGTGACCCGCATCCGACCCACCCACGACCAGCACACGACATGCACATGACGGTGGCTGTCGCAGACAGCCCTGAGACACGCCCTGCTACAAGATGTGGTTCTGATCTTCACCATCGTGGGCATATATCGTGGTCACCCCGGTGGCATCAAGAGCGGACCAGCAGGTAAGCTCGACTTTCGACACAGCAGCCGTGATGCTTGACATCCGCTCCTCAGGCACTCCATCGGTCTGACAGGACGGGTCCTTCACGGCTGGTGAGCACCGGAAGCACCGAAAGGCGGAGATCAGTGAAGTTCACTGCGGAGCGTGACGTCCTCACCGAGGCGGTCTCCTGGACGGCTCGTTCCCTCTCCCCCCGGCCTCCGGCCCCGGTCCTCTCGGGTCTGCTGATCACCGCCGAGGACCAGACGGTCTCCATCGCCAGCTTCGATCACGAGATCTCAGCGCAACTGCACATCGAGGCCGATGTCGAGCAGCAGGGCACTGTGCTCGTCTCCGGTCGCCTCCTCAACGACATCGTCAAGGCTCTGCCGGATGCTCCGGTGACCATCGAGCTGGTCGATTCCAAAGCGGTGGTGACCTGTCGGTCCTCACGTTTCACCCTCGCCACCATGCCGGTCGACGAGTACCCGCAGCTTCCCGGGCTTCCGGAGCTTGCCGGCACGGTCGACGGCGCCGCCTTCGCCCGTGCCGTCTCACAGGTCATCACCGCGGCTTCGAAGGACGACACCTTGCCGATCCTCACCGGAGTGAAGGTCGAGTTCGAAGGTGACACGATGACCTTCCTGGCGACGGACCGCTACCGCCTGGCCATGCGTGAGATCACCTGGGCGCCGGCCCAGCCCGACATCTCGACCTCAGCGCTGATCAAGGCGAAGACCCTCAACGACGTCGCCAAATCGCTGGCGGGTTCCGGGGAACTCTCCATCGCGCTCAGCGAGCAGGCCGAGCTGGTCGGCTTCAGCTCGGGCGGACGCCGGTCCACCAGTGTGCTGGTCGACGGAGACTACCCCAAGATCCGCCAGCTCTTCCCGGAGGAGACCCCCATCCACGCCGTGGTGCGCACTGCGGAGCTGATCGAGGCCTCGCGGCGCGTCTCGTTGGTCGCGGAGCGGAACTCTCACGTGCGGCTGCAGTTCACCGAGGAGGGGCAGGTCATCCTGGATGCCGGGGCCGACGACGCCGCAGCCGCCTCCGAGGTGATCTCCGCGGACCTCACCGGCGAACCCATCACCGTGGGCTTCAACCCCAGTTACCTCAACGAGGGCCTGAACGTCATCGACACGGAGTACCTGCGGTTCTCCTTCGTCTCGGCTCCGAAGCCGGCGATGATCACCGGCCAGGAGACCCCTGACGGGGAGAACTCCACCGACTTCCGCTACCTGTTGATGCCGGTCCGGCTGATCAACCAGTAGCCTGCCTCCGGCGATGCGGCTCTCCACCCTCACCCTGAACGATTTCCGCAGCTATGCCGACGTCGAGCTGACTCTGCAGCCCGGCCCGAACGTGCTGCTGGGTTTCAACGGGGTCGGCAAGACCAACATCGCTGAGGCTGTGGGCTACCTCTCCACACTGTCCTCGCACCGAGTCACCCATGACGCTCCGCTCGTGCGCCATGGTCAGCCGCGGGCGATCATCCGTGCCCAGGCGCATCGGGGTTCCCAAGATGCGATGCTGGAGCTGGAGATCACCCCGGGGCGCAGCAACCGGGTGCGGATCAATCGGGGTGCCGCGGTGCGGGCGACGGAGGTCCTGGGGATCCTGCGCACAGTGCTCTTCGCGCCGGAGGATCTGGAGCTGATCAAAGGCTCTCCTGGAGTCCGGCGCCGGCTCTTCGACGATCTGGCAGTGCAGCTGCGCCCGGCGTTGGGGCGTGTGCGGCTGGACTATGAGAAGGTGCTCCGGCAGCGCAACGCTCTGTTGAAGTCCATCCGGCATGAGGGCCTCACCCCTACCCATGAGTCGACGCTCGCGGTCTGGGACCAGCAGCTCGCCGAGGCGGGCTCCCGGCTGCTGCAGGCGCGGTTGGAGGTCCTCGCTGCGCTGCGTCCCCATGTGGCCGAGGCCTATCGGCAGCTCTCGGGCAGCGTGCGCACGGCCCGCCTGCGCTATGAGTCCGGGCTGCAGGATGGGGCCGGCCAGACCTGGGGAGAGGACGCCGACCCTGCAGGTGACCGTTCGGCGCTGGAGGACGCCGAGCGGAGTCAGCTGGCCGATATGCTGCTCCGTGGACTGGAGCATGCCCGCCGGGAGGAACGTGATCGGGCCCAGACGCTGGTCGGGCCGCATCGTGATGACATCGGTTTCAACCTTGACGATGTGCCGGTCAAGGGGTTCGCTTCCCACGGGGAGACCTGGTCCTTCGCGCTGGCGCTGCGTCTGGCCGCCTACCGCACCATGGTCGAGGATGATCCCGCCGACGGTGCCCGGCCGATCCTCATCCTCGACGATGTCTTCGCCGAGCTGGATGCTCGTCGGCGTCGCCGCCTGGCCGAACTGGCCGGCGAGGCGGAACAGCTCATCGTCACCGCCGCGGTCGACGACGACGTCCCCGAGTCTCTGCTGCAGCACGCTCTGCGTGTGGAGTCAGTCGACCAGCTCAGTCGGATCAGCGCCTTCGATGCGGCCGAAGATCCGCCGGGAGGAGTGCCGCGATGAGCCGTGGTGGGCCACGCGGTGGGGAGCACAGAGCTGGAGGCCAGGAGACGCCGGAGCTGGAGCCCAGCCCTGACGGTGTCCCGGCTCATGAGGTGGAGGACGCCGCCGCGCTGATCCTGGCTCGGATGAGGCGGGCGGCGGAGGCCCGCGGTGAGCACCGGATGCGGGGCCTGCCTCGGGGGTCCTCCCTGGCCGGTGATCCGCGCAAGGCGGGGGCCCCGCAAGAGACCTCGCGGCGGGCCGGAGCAGGGGACCGCCGCGATCCGAGCCTGCTGGGTTCGGTGGTCGACGGGCTGATCAACACCCGTGGCTGGTCCTCACCGGTGGCGGTGGGCTCGGTCATCGCGCGCTGGGACCAGCTGGTCGGCGCCCAGGTGGCGGCGCACTGCCGACCGGAGCGTTTCGAGAACGGGGTGGTCGACGTCGTCTGCGACTCCACGGCCTGGGCGACGAACCTGAAGCTCATGCAGCCGCAGCTGATGGAGATGTTCACCCGGGAGCTGGGCCGCGGGATCGTGACGGGGCTGCGCATCCGTGGGCCGCAGGCGCCCAGTTGGAAGAAGGGCCGGTGGTCGGTGCGTGGGCCGGGCCCCCGGGACACCTACGGATGAGTCCTCCACATCGGGGGCCCAGGACGGGGCGATGACGGCCGGGGTCTCAGATGCGATCCTGCCGCGTCCACAGCCCGCAGGTGGAACAGGTCCTCATCTGTGGGTCCTCCAGGGCGCTCCACCAGCCGTCGACGGCTTTAGGGAGTGATTTCGGCGTGTCCGTATCGTCCGGGGAATCGGGATTTCAGTCGATGACGCGGTAGAATGGGAGCCTGACCCGAGCGCATCTGGTTCTCGGGTCAGTCCATGTCATGACCCGGTCGCCTCGTGCGGCCGCGCCCCTGGTGATAAAGGAGACGGCAGAGCCCGTGACCTCGGAAGAGAACATCCCCCCGTCCGACGCCGAGCAGCCTGACCAGCCGGTCTCACCCGCGATCCCGGCACAGTCCGGGGACTACGGCGCCTCGGACATCACTGTCCTGGAAGGGCTCGAGGCGGTTCGCAAGCGCCCAGGGATGTACATCGGATCCACTGGCGAGCGGGGCCTGCATCACCTGGTCTATGAGGTGGTGGACAACTCCGTCGACGAGGCTCTGGCCGGGCATTGCTCGCACATCGAGATCACCCTGCAGGACGACGGCGGCGTGCGTGTCAGCGACGACGGCCGTGGAATCCCGGTGGACATGCATCCGACCGAAGGCCGCCCGACGGTCGAGGTCGTCATGACGGTCCTCCACGCAGGAGGGAAGTTCGGCGGCAGCGGCTATGCGGTCTCCGGCGGTCTGCACGGGGTGGGCATCTCTGTGGTGAACGCGCTCTCCACCCGGGTGGAGACCATCGTGAGGCGCCAGGGCCACCAGTGGTCGATCTCCTTCGCCGACGGGGGCAAGACGGTCAAGGAGCTCAGCCGCGGGGAGGGGACGGAGGAGACCGGCACCACGCAGATCTTCTACCCGGACCCGGACATCTTCGAGAGCACCGAGTTCGACTTCGAGACGCTGCGGGCCCGCTTCCAGCAGATGGCGTTCCTGAACAAGGGGCTGCGGATCACGCTGGCCGATGAGCGCAGCATCGAGGCCAACCGGATCGTCTCTGACGAGATCGTCGAGGGAGAGCACGCCGCCGCGGAGGCCGAAGAGGAGGAGGGCTCTTCGTCGGAGCCGGGCGAGGCCACCGACGTCGTCAGGGAGACTCGGGCCGGGCGTGTTGTCGTCTACCAGTACGACCACGGACTGCTGGACTATGTGAACCACCTGAACTCCGCGAAGAAGGCGGAGGACGTCCATGAGGACGTCATCGCCTTCGAGTCCGACGACGACCAGCGCGGCATCACCGCTGAGCTGGCGATGCAGTGGACGATGACCTACTCGGAGTCGGTCCACACCTATGCGAACACGATCAACACCCATGAGGGCGGTACCCACGAGGAGGGCTTCCGTGCGGCGATGACCGGTCTGGTCAACCGCTACGCGCGCGAGAAGCAGATCCTGCGGGAGAAGGACGACAACCTCACCGGTGAAGACATTCGCGAGGGGCTGACCGCGGTGATCTCGGTGAAGCTCTCGGAGCCGCAGTTCGAGGGCCAGACCAAGACGAAGCTGGGCAACACTGAGGCCCGTGCCTTCGTGCACAAGGTGGTCACCGAACATCTCGGCGACTGGTTGGAGCGCAACCCCGGTCCGGCCCGGGACATCGTCCGCAAGGCCCAGTCGGCCGCCCAGGCGCGCATGGCGGCCCGCAAGGCCCGGGAGAACGCCCGGCGGAAGTCGCCGTTGGAGACCTTGGGCATGCCGGGCAAGTTGGCGGACTGTTCCTCGAAGGACCCCTCGCGGTGTGAGGTCTACCTGGTGGAGGGGGACTCGGCAGGAGGGTCGGCCAAGCGTGGCCGGAACCCGGAGACCCAGGCGATCCTTCCGCTGCGCGGCAAGATCCTCAACGTGGAGCGGGCCCGGTTGGACAAGGCCCTGGGCAACCAGGAGATCCAGTCGATGATCACCGCCTTCGGCACTGGTGTGGGTGAGGACTTCGACATCTCGAAGCTGCGGTATCACAAGATCGTGCTGATGGCTGATGCCGACGTCGACGGCCAGCACATCTCCACGCTGATGCTGACCCTGCTGTTCCGCTACATGCGTCCGCTCATCGAGCACGGCCACGTGTATCTGGCCCAGCCGCCGCTGTACCGGCTGAAGTGGTCGAACGCCCCCCATGACTATGTCTTCACCGACGCGGAGCGGGATCAGGCGCTGCAGGAGGGCCTGGCCGCTGGTCGGAAGCTGCCCAAGGACCTGGGCATCCAGCGCTACAAGGGTCTGGGGGAGATGGACTATGGGGAGCTGTGGGACACCACCATGGACCCGAATCACCGGACCCTGCTGCAGGTGTCCATGGATGATGCCGCCGCTGCGGATGAGATCTTCTCCATCCTGATGGGGGAGGACGTCGAGTCTCGGCGTGGCTTCATCCAGCAGAACGCCAAGGATGTCCGCTTCCTCGACATCTGATCGCCTGATCGTCACCTTCCCAAGGGAGAGCACCACACGTGAGCGAGAACACCGAGAACCCCGACCAGCCGCAGCCTGAGGCGGGCGTCGAGGGGACCGTGATGACCGACCGGGTCCGGGCTGTGGACCTGCAGACGGAGATGAAGCGGTCCTACCTGGACTACGCGATGGCTGTCATCGTGGGGCGCGCGCTGCCTGACGTCCGTGACGGGCTCAAGCCGGTCCACCGGCGTGTGCTCTACGCGATGTACGACGGCGGCTACCGCCCGGACCGGTCCTTCAACAAGTGCGCGCGCGTGGTCGGCGACGTGATGGGCAACTATCACCCGCATGGTGATTCGGCGATCTATGATGCGCTGGCGCGTCTGATCCAGGATTGGGTGATGCGTTATCCGCTGGCCGCGGGCCAGGGGAACTTCGGCAACCCGGGCAATGACGGTCCGGCGGCCCCGCGGTACACCGAGACCAAGATGGCCCAGCTGGCCATGGAGATGGTCCGGGACATCAACGAGAATACCGTCGACTATCAGGACAACTACGACGGCAAGCAGCAGGAGCCGGTGGTGCTCCCGGCCCGTTTCCCGAACCTGCTGGTCAACGGTTCCTCCGGCATCGCCGTCGGCATGGCCACCAATATCCCGCCGCACAACCTGCGGGAGGTCGCCGCCGGTGTCCGATGGTATCTGCAGAATCCGCAGGCCTCCCGGGAGGAGCTCCTGGAGGCGCTGCTGGAGCGGATCAAGGGACCGGACTTCCCCACCGGGGCGCAGATCCTGGGCACCCGCGGCATCGAGGAGGCCTATCGGACCGGCCGTGGCTCGATCACCATGCGGGCGGTGGTCAGCGTGGAGGAGCTGCAGGGCCGGACCTGCTTGGTGATCACGGAGCTTCCGTACCACGCCAACCCGGACAACTTGGCGATCAAGATCGCGCATCTGGTCAAGGACGGCAAGGTCGGCGGCATCGCGGATCTGCGGGATGAGTCCTCCGGCCGCACCGGTCAGCGCCTGGTGGTGGTGCTGAAGCGGGACGCCGTGGCCAAGGTGGTGCTGAACAACCTGTACAAGCACACCCAGCTGCAGGAGAACTTCTCGGCGAACATGCTGGCGCTGGTCGACGGGGTTCCGCGCACGCTGAGCCTGGACGCCTTCGTCCACCACTGGGTGACCCACCAGATCGACGTCATCGTCCGGCGCACACAGTTCCGTCTGGCGAAGGCCGAGGCGGAGGCGCACATCAAGGTGGGTCTGCTCAAGGCCCTCGATGACCTGGACCGGGTCATCTCCACGATCCGCGAGTCCTCCACGGTGGAGGCAGCGCGGCAGAACCTGAAGGACCTGCTGGACATCGACGATGACCAGGCGCAGGCGATCCTGGACATGCAGCTGCGCAAGCTGGCAGCTCTGGAGCGTCAGCGGCTGCAGCAGGAGTATGACGAGCTGATGCGCCGCATCGCCGAGTACAAGGAGATTCTCAGCGACGAGGTGCGGCAGCGTCAGATCATCTCCGATGAGCTCGACGGGATCGTGGAGAAGCACGGTGACGAGCGGCGCACCCACATCGTGCGCGGCTACGACGGGGACATGTCCATGGAGGATCTCATCCCCGAGGAGGATGTGGTCGTCTCGATCACCCGGGACGGTTACGTGAAACGGACCCGGATCGACAACTACCGGGCCCAGCACCGTGGGGGCAAGGGCGTCCGAGGTGCGCAGCTGCGTGCCGATGATGTGGTGGAGCACTTCTTCGTGACCACCACGCATCACTGGATCCTGTTCTTCACGAACCTGGGGCGGGTGTATCGCACCAAGTGCTATGACCTGATGGAGGCCGGCCGTGACTCCAAGGGCCAGCACGTGGCCAACATCGTGGCCTTCCAGCCGGATGAGACCATCGCCGGAGTCTTGCCGCTGCGCAGCTACGAGGATGCGCCGTATCTGGTGCTGGCCACACGGAACGGCCTGGTGAAGAAGACTCCGCTGACCGATTACGACTCTCCCCGGCAGGCGGGCGTCATCGCCATCAACCTGCGCGACGGCGACGAGCTGGTCTCGGCGAAGCTGGTCTCCTCCGAGGATGATCTGATGCTGGTCTCCCGGCGGGGGCAGTCTCTGCGGTTCACCGCCACCGATGAGGCGCTGCGCCCGATGGGTCGGGCGACCTCGGGAGTGACGGGCATGAAGTTCCGCGAGGACGACGAGCTGCTCACCGCAGATGTCATCACGGAGAACTCCTACGTCTTCGTGGTCACCGAGGCCGGTTACGCGAAGCGTTCACATGTCGATGAGTATCGGGTGCAGGGCCGTGGTGGTCTGGGCATCAAGGTCGGCAAGCTGGTCGAGGATCGCGGGGACCTGGTCGGTGCGATGGTCGTGGAGGACGATGACGAGGTCCTGGTGGTGATGCAGTCGGGCAACGTGGTGCGCTCCGCAGTGGAGGGCGTGCCGTCCAAGGGTCGCGACACTATGGGTGTGATCTTCGCCAAGCCGCGGGGGAAGGACCGGATCATCAAGGTGGCGCGGAGCTCGGGGGCGGCCCTGGCCGCCACGGGGGAGGGCCAGGATTCCGAGGAGACGACACCGGAGGGCGATGTCGCGCCGGTGCAGGGGTCTGATGCGGTCGATGGAGTAGCGTTGGACTCTGACAGCGATGGAGGTCATCAGTGAGCGCGAACACCCCTGAGAGCCAGACAGGCTCCTCCTCGGCACGTCAGACGAACCGTTTTCCGGCGCCCCGTCCGCGTGCCCAGGGTTCCGGGTCTGCCGAGGACGGCAGCACTGTGACCGCGTCTCGGCCGTCGTCGGGCGCGGGCGGTGCCGCACCGCGTCCGACGGCAAGCCGGGGGCGTCCCCAGGCGGCCCCGCGTCCTGCCCCAGGCGCAGGGGGGCGCCCGGCGCGCCCGCAGGCTCCTCGTGGGGGAGCTCGTCAGCCGGGTCTGGTGCGTCCGACGCCGAAGGCGAAGGTTCGCAAGGCGCGTCTGCTGATCTCGAAGATGGATCCGTGGTCGGTGCTGAAGATGAGCTTCCTGCTCTCCGTGGCGCTGGGCATCATGACGGTGGTGTGTGCGGTGATGCTGTGGTCGGTCATGGATCTGACCGGCATCTTCGATCGGGTCAATGACCTGCTGGCTCAGGTGCTGGGCACAGAGGGCGAGGGTTTCGCCGTGGAGCAGATGGTGACGCTGGGTCAGGTCGCGTCCTTCGCGACCATCATCGCTGTGATCAACGTGGTGCTGCTGACCGTGCTGGCCATGCTCGGAGCGGTGCTCTACAACCTCTCCGCCTCGTTGGTGGGCGGGGTCGGTGTGACTCTCACCGATGACTGAGTCCTCGATTTGGAAGCAGTTCTGCAGCTGATGTAATGTGGAGTGGTCGTCCTGAGGAGGCGAGGCCCGGATGGGCTGAATCCCTCGGTGACGGCGTTCCAGGGCGTATAGCTCAGGCGGTTAGAGCGCATCGCTGATAACGATGAGGTCCGAGGTTCAAGTCCTCGTACGCCCACTCCTGGTCTGTGAGCACAGACGGAATCCACGATCGTTCGGCGATCGGGAGGAGCATTCCATGCGACGTCTAGCGGTGACTGCCCTGCTGGTGGTGGGCATCCTCGGATATCGACGCTGGAAGCAGAGCGAAGAGGGTCGCCGAGTATGGCACGGGGCGACGGACTCCCTCTGATCACGTCCACAGGACCAGGAAGCTGTGACACGTTCATAGGATCGCGGGGCCTTAGCTCAGTTGGTAGAGCGCCTGCTTTGCAAGCAGGATGTCAGGAGTTCGAATCTCCTAGGCTCCACAGTCAGGGAAAGCCCTGGGTCGGATCTCCGGCCCGGGGCTTTCTGTGTGTCCGGCTGGATGTCCAGGGAGGTCCCGTCTGCGGGGCTGCTCACCCTGGTGTCACACAGCAGAGTCCAGAGAATTCACAGCTTCGGCACAGGTGGCACAAAGGACGCCGTGGGATGTCCTCCATGTGTCATGAAAGAACCGCTTCATATGCATGGTTGTCGGCGGGCGCCGTTCCCGCAGGTGACGGAGAGGCCGGTCAAGGCCGTGTTTCCAGGGGAGTCGACCTGTGAAACCCCGGTGAATCCTGGAGGGGCTCCGTCTCGGGCATATGCAGACCCCATAGTAGGCGCTGGTCGTTGGGCGGCGCAACCACTCCTGATGAGGCCTTCTCCGCCGTTTCAGATCTGAAAGAAAAGCTCCACGGCGGTCCTTCAAAGAACCTGAAGAAGGCCTTGACACGACCCTCTCATTTGGATTGGCTGATACAGGGACCCGACCGGCCTGCGCGCCGGAGAGTCGGTCTCTCGCCAACCACCTGAATGGAGAGGAAGGCATGCAAGGGGAATCCATGCATCATGCAAGTGGGGGCAAATCGCGGCCCCCCTGGAAAAGGGCGCTCAAACGCGCCCTCGCGATCGGCGCGGCCTCGACGATCTCTGTCGGCGCCTACGTAGTACCGGCAGTCGCCGCTGTCGACAATCATCCTGACGCGCCAGCCGAGGCTGAAGCGAGCAACGTCGACTCCACGCTGGCTGGCCTGGATCTGGCCGGCGCTGGGCGTACGACAGCCTTCTGGGATGGGAACCCGGGGCCGAACAACGAGGCACTGAACGTCGACCTGTTGGGCAATGAGCTCATCGGGATCGGCAACATCGAAGTGCCGGTGGATCAGATCCTCGACTTCGGTCAGGCTGGAGTATTGCTTTCAGAGTCTGAGACGACCGGCCCGGTGGACGCCCGGGCGATCTCCGGCATCGCCGGAGGGGACGGCTCAGTCACCCTGGACGGTGATGACGCCGGCTTCGGTGCTGCTGAGCTGGACCTGCTCTCGCTGTTCAGCGCAGCAGGTGTTGATGGCATCACGGAAGACATCGTCTCTGAGGCGACTCTGCTGTTCGGTCTTGGTGGTGCCGAGGTGATCGCCGAAGACGGTGAGTTCCTCGACCAGGACGGTGTCGGCGGCCTGGGCCAGTACCGGGTGGGCGAGGCCAGCGTGCTCTTCGCCTCACCGGCCATCGAAGAGGCCGCGGGGATGATCTACGACACCATCGGTGAGATGGACGATCTGGCCGAGGAGACCGTCAACGACCTCCTCGACCTGACCGACCTGATCGATGCACTGCCGGGGGACACCTCGCTGGACGTCACGGTGACCTCGGAGATGCAGGAAGAGATCTTCGCCGCCATCTTGGCGGAGCCGATCACCACGAACAACCAGGTGCTCACGGTGGACTTCTCCACCGGCACTGCGGAGCTGCACCTGGACCAGCTGCTCTCAGGGGAGCTGCGTCCGGATCAGCCCACTGGGATGAACAACCAGAACCCCAATACTGAGCTGATCGATGATGAGCTCTACCCGATGATCGCGGAGACCGTCCACGATCTGATGGAAGAGGTCACCAACATCACGCTCGGCGCGGTCGAGGGTGCACTGGGCAGCATCACGCTGGACTTCGAGATGACTCTCGACGGTGGGGCGACTGGGACGGCGACCGGCACCTGGAGCGTCAACCTCATGGGTGACGAGCTGGAGCCGTTCAATTGTGAGTCCACTGGTTTCGGTGGTGCAGCACTGTGCACGACGCTGACGACCACCTTCAACACCATCATCGAGCCAGCCGTGGAGACCGCGCTGATTCCGGTGCGGGACTTCTTGGTGGGTGACGCCGGTCAGGAGCTCTTCGACCTGCTGATCCGGGACATCAAGACCGGTGCCATCACGGTGCCGATCCGTGAGGCCCTGGAGCCGTTCATCGAGACCCTGGCCACTGTGGTCTCGGTGCAGCTGAACCACCAGGTGGAGGAGTTCTGCGAGGCTCCTGACGGTTCCGTGCTGACGGAGTCCCTGGAGGTCTCCGCCCTGAGCATCGGGCTGTTCGAAGGTGAGGGCGCTCGTCTGAACTTCGGCAACGCAGGTGCTCGTATCGATGCCTGTGGTCTCTTCGAGGATGAGCTGGAGCTCGGCCTGCTGGTCGACCCGTCTGAGGTTCCTGCCGGTGACTCCACTCAGGTGACTGGTGACGGATTCACTCCGGACTCCACCGCCACGGTGCAGCTGGTCGACCCGGACGGTAACGACGTGGGTGACCCGATCCAGGTGTCGACCGACGAGAACGGTGACTTCACCACTGAGCTGCCGACTCCGGCTGATGCTGAGCCGGGCGACTACACCGTGGTCGCCACGGACGACACCACCGGTGAGGACATCTCCGAGACGCTGGTGATCACTGAGTCTGATGAGGACCCGGTGGTTGACCCGCAGCTGGCGGTTGACCCGGATGAGGTTCCTGCTGGTGACTCGACCCAGGTGACTGGTGAGGGTTACACCCCGGAGGGCACTGCGACTGTTGAGCTTCGTGAT